>JARYGO010000029.1:0-15413 GCA_033795485.1 Sphingobium sp. | reverse complement strand
CAGCATGCCGTCCCGAAATCACCCTTGCAGACGGGGTGGGCCATACGTTTTTTGCTGCCTGGGCATACGGGCATGAGGGGCATCGAGCCCCCCATGCCCGTGCCGCGACTGCGTCGCGGCGGGTCCGGCTCAGGCCGCGAGCCGCCGCTCCACTTCCTCGATTCCGAGCGCCTTGATGCGTTTGGTCAGCGCCTCCAGGCGAGGAGCGGGGAGCCTGAGCAACCCCGCCTTCTCGATCGTCCTGATCGCCTCATCGCGCTCGCGTTTCGCGAGCTGCTCGCGCCGCTCCGCCAACCTGCGCTCCTCTTCCTCGAGCGCCTGTCGTTCCTGTTCCAAAGTCCGTGCCATAAGGGCCTCGCTGTTCAAAGCTGATCGGGCCGTGAACGCGGCCTATTGTTGAAGCGCCTTGATCGCGCATTCAAGGGGCTTGGCATGTTTCGGGCGGCTCGGCGGCACCTTCCGGCGCCGCCGCACGGGCTCTACTCGCCTGTCGAAGACACGCTCACGAAGCCGGCACGCGCCGTCTTCGCCCTTTCGGGTGACGATCCCTGCCGATCGGGTTCGGCCTTCGCATCCGAGCCGCGGACGATCCGGACGGCTGGCGACGCAGGCCGCAGGTTCCCCCTTTTCGCGCCAGCCGTTCCCGGCGGCGCCGGTTCCGCGCGACGCGCGGCTCCATTCCCGGCCGGAGCCGGGACCCACCCCTGAACGACGATCGCCAGGACCGCCCGGGACCTGGAGCAATCCTGATAGATTCTAGCACACCCTACGCACCTGGCGGTGCAGGTTTTCCGGGGAATGTCAGTGACTTACGGGCAATCTGGTGAGTGCCACGCCGTGGGACAGTTCGGCGCTTACGTCCGATCCCAGCTATTCCAATGGCTTAGCCGTCCCACGCGGTCACACGCGGTCCGTGCGACGGCAATACCCTTTGCGCCGAGTGCGGCGATCGACTATAAGGCCCGTCGCCTCTTTCGATCCCCACCAGCCTCTCTGCTTGGAGGCTGGTTTGTCCACTACCAGGCACTGCACGGTTCGGCTGAACCGCCAGCAGCACGATCGCATCCTCGCGCTCGCTACCGAGCAGAATTGCAATCCGTCGGAGGTGATCCGGGCGGCCGTCGATGCCTATCTCGGCACCGCCACGCTCCTCACGTCAAGCCATCGCCGGCTCGCGCGCATCAGCGAGTTCATGCAGCTCGCGCTCGACGTCATCATCAGCGAGCAATATCCCGAGTTCCGAGACCGGATCATCGCCAACGCCGACAAGCGCCTGGAGCAATACCATGGCGCGTAACGACATCCGCACCGACGGCCGGCCGATCCCGCTCACCCACCATTCCGCACGCGGAAAAGTCCAACGCAACTCGGGCAATTTCACCCGCGGCAGCCAGCTCCTGACCCACGAGCTGCTGATGTGGTTCGCCGGCGCAAAACTTCCCTTCGTCGTCTGGTTCTTCGTGTTCCTCGCGGCCTGGTTCGTGATCATGTCGCTCAAACTGGACGAGCACGGCTTCCAACTCGTCTGCATGAAGCTCTACGCCATGCTCTGGGACTGGGTCGGCTTCGACCCGACGAAGCGCGTCAACGTCAGGCTTCCGAGCGGCGAACTCCACCGCACGATCATGGCCGTGGTCCCGTTGATGCCCGAGGTCCAGCGGGCCTGGAGCATCGCCATGCGCGGCCTTCTCGGCGCACTGCTTTTCTCGGTGTTCCTCACCATTCCCCTGTCGATCTGGTTCGTCGATCTCTCGCGTCGCCGTGGCAAGACGATCCTGCAGGAGCGGCACGAGCGCGGCGCTATGCTGGTCGATCGCGAGGTCCTCGTTGCCGAGGTCTCGCAGCATAACGCGGCCGCCTTCGCGACGGACGTGCGCAAATGCTTCCCGGGCCAGTCGCCCAAGCAGGTGCTCGCGCTTCCCTTCACGGCGCGCAAGCGTGCCGGAATCCACCATCCCTACACGCTCGCCGGCATCCCCTTTCCGCACCGGATGGAGCAGTCGCACACCATGCTGATCGGTACGACCGGCTCGGGCAAGACCACCGAGCTCCGGAGCCTCGTCCGGCAGATGCGCGAGCGTCAGGACAGCGCCGTGATCTTCGACCTGACCGGTGCCTATGTGGAGGCCTTCTACGACCCGGCGCGTGACACGATCCTCAATCCGATGGACCGCCGCTGCCCTGCATGGTCCATCTTCTCGGACTGCCGCACGCACAGCGAGTTCACCGCCGCCGCCGCCGCTCTCATCCCTGCCGATGGCGGCTCGTCCGAGCCGTTCTGGGCGCTCGCAGCGCGGACCCTGTTCATCGAGATGTGCATCCGCCTGGTCGAGCGGGGCCAGACGACCAACCTGGCGCTCTCCGAGAACCTGATGACCGCCGATCTGAAGCGGGTCCATCGCTTCCTCCAGAACACGATCGCCGACCCGCTGACCGCGCCCGAAGCGGCGCGCATGGCGGAGTCGATCCGCGCCGTCTTCAACACCAATGCGCAGGTCCTGCGTTTCCTTCCCGACACGGGCGAGCCGTTCTCGATCCGGGACTGGATCACCGGCGAGAAGCAGCCCGGGTCGATCCTCTTCATCACCTCCAACTACGTCGATCTGCCGATGAACCGGGCGCTGCTGACGCTTTGGATGGACCTCGCGATCAACCGCCTCATGACAATGCCGCGCACGCGCGAGTTGCGGACCTGGTTCATGTTCGACGAGCTCGGCGCGCTGCACAAGCTGCCGGCAATCGAGAACGGCCTCCAGACCGCGCGCGCGTTCGGCGGCGCCATGATCCTCGGCATCCACAGCTTCGAGAAACTGATCGAGGTTTATGGCGAGCAAGGCGCCCGCAACCTCGCCTCGCTTGCGCGTTCCAAGCTGATCCTTGCGACGGCCGATCTCGACACCGCCGAGCAGTGCGCGCGCTACATCGGCAATCGCGAAGTGCGGCAGATGGATGAAGCCTATAGCTATGGCTACAACAACACCCGCGACGCCTCGACACTGACCCCCAGGAAACAGGTCGAGCCGCTCGTGATCGCGGACGACATCACGAACCTGCCGTCGATGCACGGCTTCGTGAAGTTCCCCGACGGCTTCCCCGCCGCGCGCATCCAACTCCTCTGGAAGGACTATCCGCAGGTCGCCGAGGGCTTCCTGCCGCGACCCGACCTTCAGCCGGTCCGGTCAAGGCGCGGAGAGGAGGTGTTCGACGATGGCGGGGAGGGCGACGCGGGCGGGCGGGATGGCGCCGGCCAGGTCGTGGAAGAGGCCGTCGAGCCGGTCAACATCGCCAAGGAAATGGCCGCGCGGATCCTTTCCGCGGAGGCAACGGAAGAGCACAACCAAGTGAGCCGCCCGCCAGCCGAGCGGACCGAGGATCGCGGCGAGGAGCAAGCTCCGCGCGCGCACGCCGCCGATCGGGCGCCGGCGGTCCGCAATGCGCCCGATCAGGCGCAGGCGCCAACGGAAGGCCGTGACGATCGCCGCGAGAGTCGCGCGGCCCGAACGGCGCCCACGCCCGAGGATCAGACGCTCGCCGAATTGCGGCAGGACTTCTCCGCGAGCCGCGATCATGACGGCGCAGACATGGGGATCTGACCCATGCTCTCGGTCGCATCGGTCCGTTCCGCGTCCGGCGCTGCCGGCTACTTCGCGAAGGACGACTATTACACGGTCGAAGGCTCGTCGGAGATCAGCGCCTGGGGCGGGGAAGGTTCCGCCGCGCTCGGCCTTTCGGGCGAGGTGTCGAAGGAGGCATTCGAGGGCGTTCTCAACGGCATCTTGCCGGGCGGCGAGGCCGTCGCCCAGGTCGAGAACCGGCGGGCCGGAGTCGATCTCACCTTTTCGGCCCCGAAATCCGTTTCGGTGCTCGCCTATGTAGCCGGTGACAAGCGCATCCTCGGTCCCGACGGCGCCAACATGAAAGCCGTGATCCGCGCAATGGCCTGGGTCGAGAGCAACCTCGCCGAGGGGCGCAAGGACATCGAAGGCCGCAAGGTTCCGATGCGGAGCGGGAACCTCGTCTACGCGCTCTTCCAGCATGACACGAGCCGCGCCCTCGACCCGCAGGCCCATGTCCACGCCGTCATCGCCAACCTGACCAAAATGCCCGACGGCAAGTGGCAGGCGCTCCACGCAGACAAGATCTGGTCTAACAACTCCGTGATCGGCTCGATCTACCATGCCTTCCTGCGCGAGGAGCTCGAGAAGCTCGGCTACCAGGTGGAGCTCAAGGGCAAGCACGGCACGTTCGAGATCGCCGGCGTGCCCAAGCCGGTGCTCGACGCGTTCAGCCAGCGCCGCGAGGCGATACTCGAAAAGGCGGCCGAGCTCGGCATTGTATCGGCCAAGGGGCGGGACGGCGTCACCACCAACACGCGCGATCCCAAGCTCAACCTCGAGGATCGCGAGGCGCTGCGGCAGGCATGGATCGACAAGGCGGCAGCGCTCGGTTTCGACGGCAAGTCGCTCCTCGACGCAGCCCTCGCCCGGGCGGCGCAACGCGATCCCGGCAGCGCGCTCGAACGCGGCTACCGCGCCGTATCGGAAGCGGTGTCGACGGCATGGGACAAGCTCGGGTCGGCCCTGCGCGCGCACGATCCTCTCGTCGATCGCGGCCTTGCGCGAGTGACCACCTCGCCGGCCGAAGCACGCGCGCAACTGGCGGTCGCCTCCGCCGTCCGGATGCTGTCCGAACGCGAAGCCGCCTTCAGCGTCCACCAGCTTGGCAAGACCGCGCTCGACCTCGGGCTGAAGGGAGTGACGGTCGACCATGTCGAGCGGCGGATCGAGCAGCTTGTCGGGCGTGGCCAGCTCATCGCGGGCGAGGCGCGGATCGGCGACACGCACCCGCGGATGGTCACGACCCGGGAAGCCCTTCTGACCGAGGAACGGATCCTCGGGGCAGTCGAGGAGGGCAGGGGGCTCGCCTCGCCCATCCTCGCCGCGCAGGACGCTCCAGGGCGGCTCCAGGCGGTCGCAGACAGGGAGCTCAACGCTGGCCAGCTCGGCGCGGCCGCGCTGATCCTTTCCTCTGAGGACAGGACCGTCGCGATCCAGGGCATCGCCGGCGCCGGCAAGTCGACCATGCTGCAGGCGGTTGCGCGTGTCGCGGAAGCCGAGGGCTGCGCCGTCATGGGCTTGGCCTTCCAGAACAAGATGGTCGCCGATCTCGCGGAAGGGGCAGGGATCAGATCCCAGACGATCGCCTCGTTCATCCTCGCCAACGAGCGCCACGTTCAGGCCGGGGGCCCCGCATACGACGAAGCCCGCGCCGCGCTCGCCGGCTCGATGCTCATCGTCGACGAGACCTCGATGGTCTCGTCCGACGACATGCTCAAGCTCCATCAGATCGCCGCCGCGCTCGGCGTCGACAAGCTCGTCCTCGTGGGCGACCGCCAGCAGCTCTCTTCAATCGACGCCGGCAAGTCGTTCGCGCTCATCCAGGCGGGTGGAGGCACGATGGCGCGAATGGACGAGAATATCCGGCAGCGCACGGATCAGCTCCGCACCGTCGCGGCGCTCGCCAACCTCGGCGAAGCGTCCAAAGCGATGAAGGTGCTGGGCGAAAGCGTCGTCGAGCATCAGAGTCCGGCGCTCCATGCGGCCGAGATGTGGCTCGGCCTTTCCGCCGCCGATCGCGAGGCGACGGCCGTGTTCGCGTCGGGGCGCGCGGCGCGAGCGGTCATCAACCAGCGGATCCAGGACGGCCTCGCCACCGAAGGCAGCGTGCGAGGGGAGGGCATCCATCTCACGGTGTACGAGCGCGTCAACACCACGCGCGAGGAGCTACGCTATGCGGCCACCTATCAGGCCGGGCAGACGCTCGAGGTCGGCCGCGGCGGCGGCCAGGACGTCGGCCTGGCCGCTGGCCGCTATGACGTCGCCAAGATCCACCCGAACGGCAAGGTCGACCTGAAGCTCGGCAACCGGTCCATACGCTTTGATCCGCAGAAGCTGTCGCCGACCGAAAAGCGCGACCGACTGCAGCTCAGCGAGAAAAAGGATCTCCACCTGCGTGAGGGCGACCGCATCCGCTGGACCGCCAACGACAAGGAACGCGGGCTCCACAACTCGGCGCTGGCGCGGGTGCTCGCGGTCGAGGCCGGCGGCGTGACCGTCGAGACCGCCGGCAAGGAGCGGCTCACGCTCGATCTCGGCGACCCGATGCTGTCGCGGCTCGACCTTGCCTACTCGCTCAACATGCACATGGCGCAGGGCATCACGACCGACAGGGCGATCACCGTCATGTCGAGCCAGGAGCGCAATCTCTCAAACCAGCGCCTGTTCAACGTCGGGGTCACGCGCGTGCGCGATGAGCTCACGATGGTGGTCGACGACAAGGAGAAGCTGGAGCGCCAGCTCGACAACAATCCGGGCAACAAGACGTCGGCACTCGAAACCGTCGGTCGCCTCGACGTCGATCACGAACGCACACGCGGCAAGAGCAGCGGACCCCGCGAGAAGCTCCATGTCGGCCCGGTCGACCTGGCGGACCTGCCGCCGTTGCCGGGTGAGCTGCCGTCCCCGGCCCACACGCAAGGCGCCGCCGCCGCTGCCGGCGCTTCCAAGTCACCGCCCGACCTCAAGCCGGACCGTGGCGACGCTCTGCCGCCGCTGCCGGAACGGAGCCTAGGGCTCGACCTGTGAAGACCGGCCGGCCGGACGCCGGAGCTTGATGATGGAGACGACGATGAGTGGATGGGATTTTGACGAGGTGGGCAAGTTCGGCAGCGCCAAGGCCGCCGAGGATTTTGCCAAGCGCAACGATGTCGATCCGCGGGACATCCGGACGCGCGACACCCGGGACGGTGTCGAACTGGAGATCCGGCGCTCGAGCCTCGACCGGCGCGGGCTCAAGGACAGCGGCGAGGGCCGCCGCGACGGCTGGAGCTGATGAAATCATGCCGGCGCGATCCGCCACCTGGGCCGCGCCGGTGAAGGGGGGAGACCTACGTCATGGGCATCGATGATCGTGACTACATGAAGGAACGCTATCGGCAGCGCCAAGGCCTTGCGCCGGGGAGGCGCTTTTGGGGCTTCGGCAAAGCCGCGCGCGAGGCTCGAGCGGAAAGTGCTCGCAAGGAACAGGCCGTACCCCTAGGGAGCGCCTCGTGGATCGACGCCAAGGCGAGGGGCGCGAACGGCGGGCTCTGGTTCGATGCGAAGAACCGGGGGTTCGACTATCAGAAGGGCCGGACGGTGCGGTTCGTTCCGCACCCCATGCAGAAGTGGATCCTTCTGCTGTCGGCCGTCTCGGTCCTTTACCCGATGTATCGGGAAGCGAAGCGAAGCGGCTGGCTCCCCGACCGGGAGACAGCCCTGCCTTTTCCATCCTCGGGAAGCGTCACGGTGAACGCGGCCATAGACC
The DNA here is from genome assembly GCA_033795485.1 of Sphingobium sp. Classification (GTDB taxonomy): domain Bacteria; phylum Pseudomonadota; class Alphaproteobacteria; order Sphingomonadales; family Sphingomonadaceae; genus Sphingobium. The sequence goes on along the minus strand of JARYGO010000029.1, from coordinate 8,048 downwards.
CGCACGATGCCACATCGCGCATGCGGGTGGTGACCGCATCGGCCAATGCCGTCGTCCAACTGTTCGATCCTGGATCCGACAGCCACGTCATCTCCGTCTATGTTCATGGCGACGATGACGTCACAGTCCCGGTTCCGCCGGGCACCTATCGGATGCGGGTCATCGAGGGCGACAAATGGCATGGACCCGTGAAGTTCTTCGGACCATCGACGACTTACGAAAGCGTCGTGAAGCTCATGACATTCACGCGGCGGCATTTCGGAGGGATCGACCTGCATCGACGCCCCGATGGAACGTTGAAGACCCGGGTCAAGATCGGCGACCCGCCGCCTTTGCTTGCCGCCGAGGGGAAGGGAAGGTGACCCGCCGCGCCGGCGCGGTTCAGCGATCCTTGGAGATGGCGGCATAGAGCGCCGCTTCAAGTCGATCGATCACTGCGGCCCGGCTCGCCATCTTCGGGAGCTCACGGCGCACGAAATCCTGCACCCGCTGCAGATCGCGCGCGGGCAGGTGCACCGTCAGGATCGTCCGGTCCAGCGCCGACGGATCGATCGCATCCGCCTCTTTGCCGGCTGCGAGAAAGTGCTCGAGCAGACGCTTGCGGGCGGCGAAGCTCCAGCCCAGCGCGGCAAGCTCATCCGGCGTGAGCGCGAGCAGCGCGAGCGCGACATCCATGATATCTTCGAAGGGCAGCAGGACGCGTACGACCCGTCCGCCCCGCTCGCGCCAGCGCCTAAGCGGACCGCGCTTCACTGCAAGGTCGGCCTCGCATCCTCGCCGTCCAACGATCGTAGGGCCGCCATTATCTCGTCGACGGACACGGGCTGCCGGGCGCCTGGCGGCCGCCGGAGCGCCGGCTCGCCCTCGACCGCGACGCGATCGGATGCCCAGGACGCGAGGATGGCGCGCTTCACCTCCGGTTCGAGCGTCGGGTGCCCGGCAACCTCGAACGGATGAAGGTACCGGGAAACAGGCTGCGACATGACTACCTCCTTTCGCTTCGTCGCGGCTAGCTTCAGGCTCAGCATATCGCCGAGATTTGGACGCGATTTGAACCAGATCAAGAGGCGAGGGCAGGGGAAAGACACGGCTGCGATCCTCTCGGCGCAGGCGCTTGTAACGCCGCTGCATTAGACGCTGAATCGATGCCTCGGGATGCGAGCCGCGCGCAGCCGACCAACCACGCTTACAGCGCCAGCATCTCCTGGACCGGTCCCGCTCCGATCTCTTCGATGAGGAACGTCCGCGCCGCGGGCGTCTCAAGCAGATCGATCTCCGGCACGACATGGTTGAGCCACTGCATCACCTGGCGGCGATGGATGATCGCGCCGTGCCGTTCCTGGTAGCGCGCTACCTCAGGGTTCGCGGCGACGGTCACGACACGATAGCAGAGCGGCCAATCGCCCATCGGCGGCTCCCAGACCGCGGCGAGATAGAAGTGGTTGCCGCCGTCGAGCATGACGCGATAGCGCTTCCGTCCGACGGTCATATGGAACTCGCTTGCCGGGATCAGACAGCGATGGGCCGGGAACGTCCGCCCTTCCGCCCGCACGAAGCGGTAGCTGTCGCCGTCGCTGAACCGCGGGTTTGATCCCCAGGTCGCCTCGACCATCTCGATTTCGCTGGCATCGTCCGGATTTCGCCGGATGATGGCGCGGCGAGCGCCCAGCGGCGCGTCCGAATCGAAAGGTGTTGGCGGTTCCATGCCGAAGAACATAATGGGAACGATAAAGCGTCGCAAGGAAGGCTGACGAACGGTGTGCAACGATTATCGCCTGGAGGTGGATATCGCCTCGATCGCCGAGGATTTCGACGATCTGAAGATCAAGATCAAAATGCCCGAAGGCACGCCGAACGTGCCGGCACGCGAGGATATCAAGATCAGCGATACCGCGCCGATCGTGCGCAGCGTTGAAGGCGAGCGCGGCGCTGGCGAGCTGGTCAACCGCAAGTGGAGCTGGCCAGGCCAAGGCGGCAGGCCGGTCTATAATTTCCGCTCGGAGGGCCGCGAGTTCACCAGCGGTCGCTGCCTCATATTGGCCGATGGCTTCTACGAATTCACCGATCCCCAGCCGGGCCAGAAGCGGAAAACGAAGTGGCTGTTCACGATGAACGACCATGACTGGTTCTGCATAGCCGGCATCTGGCGCTCGCATCCCCAGGCCGGCGAAGCCTTCACCATGCTGACGATGGAGCCGGGCGAGGACGTGAGACCGTATCACCATCGCCAGATCATCCCGTTGAAGCGCGATCGGTGGGCGGATTGGTTGGACCCGTCGGTGCCGGCATCGGATGTGCTGACCGCGCTCCCGAAAGGCACCCTGACGGTCACGCGCGTATTCCCGCCCAGCGAGCCGGCACTGCTCTGACGATGCCCGACGCGACCTCCCTCGACCGTTTCGTCGAAGCACAGACACTGGCCTATGCCGGCGCGCTTGCCGAGATCCGTCGCGGCGCCAAGCGTTCGCATTGGATCTGGTACATTTTCCCGCAGCTCGCCGACCTCGGTCGAAGCTCAACAGCAAAGCATTTCGGCATCCGCTCGGCCGATGAAGCGGCGGCATATCTCGATCATCCGGTGCTCGGAGCGCGCTATCTCGAGTGCGTGGCCGCGCTACAGGATTTGCCGACCAGCGACCCCGTCGCGGTGTTCGGCGAAGTCGACGCGATGAAGCTGCGCTCGTCGCTGACCTTGTTCGAGGCAGCCCGGCCGGCGGCATTGCTGGCGGCGGCACTCGACCGCTGGTTCGGCGGCAAGCGTGACGAGATGACGCTACGGCTGCTTGGCGGCGACTGACTCTGCTTGACGAAGATCGGATAGAGGGGGAACATAGGGCGAACAAATGAGTCGTTAGCTTGCCCGATGTTTGCCCAACCGCCACCTCTCGATCGGCCGCGCGCCGATCAAATCGCTGCGCTTCGCGCACAGCTTGCGCACGCCCAGAGCCGGCACGGGCCCGCGCTGGCGTTCGGGCTGGCGGCGCTCGACGACCGATTAGCCGATCACGGCCTCGACGGTGCAGGCCTCCACGAGATCGCGCCGGCGCGGCCGTCGCTGAGTGACGACGCTGCCGCGACGCTGTTCGCAGCGGGCATCGCCGCCCGCTTCGCATCGCAACCCGGCTTCACCGTGCTATGGGCGCTCTCGAAATTCGACTTGTACGCGCCCGGCCTCGAACAGGTCGGGCTCGGCCCCGATCGCATCCTCTATGCCCAAGGCCGCAAGGACGCCGAGGTGCTGGCGATGGCAGAGGACGCTCTGCGCGATGGCTCGGTCGCCTGCGTGATCGCCGAAGTGACGGCGGCGGATCAGACCGCGACACGCCGCCTCCAGCTTGCGGCATCGGACGGCAAGACGCCGATGCTGCTCCACCGCCGACACCGCGCTCGCGACCGATGCCCGCTCGATCAGCCCTCGTCGGCGATGACGCGCTGGCGGATCGGCTGCGCGTCGTCGGCGCGGCTGCCCTATCCCGGTGTCGGCCGCGCCCGCTGGTTCGTCGAGCTGGTCCGCCAGCGGAACGGCAATCCTTTTTCCCTCGAACTCGACGCATGTGATGATCAGGGTCGCCTCGCTCTACCTGCCGCAACTGCCCATAGAGCGAGTGCGGCGGCTGGAGCGGCCAGCCAAGCCGCCTGAGGCGCTGCCGGCCCCATCACAGCCCGTTCTTCGTGCGCCGGTCGAGGACGATCCGGGCGCCTGCTCGGTGCCGCGTGGCGGCGGCTGGCGGCCGGGTGCGCGATGGGCGCTCGCCGGTCACGGCGGCGCGACCTGGCCGCGCATTGGCGCGCTGCCTGACGAGCCTAGCCAGGGCGAGATCGGTGAACTTCCGGCGCATCAGCGGCCGACCATGCGCGAGATGGGCCGACGCAGCGAGGCCGCCGACAATCCGTTCAAGGCAATGCCGCCCGACGAAGGGGCGCGCGGCTGTGCGCCCGCCGCTACCGCCCTCATCGGGACATGGGCGCGGCCGATCATCCTGGTTGAACCCGTCGGCCAGCGCGATGTCGTCACCGCCGCCTGTCCGCAAGCGCTGGACCTCGGCTTACGCCCCGGCATGGCAGCCGCGCACGCCCGCGCGCTCGTCACCGAGCTCGATGTGCGCGACGCTGAGCCCGAGAACGATCGCGGCGTGCTCGACCGCCTCGCGCTGCATGCGGTGGGGCATTGGACACCGACCGCCAGTGTCGCCGGAGCCGATGGCCTGTGGCTCGACCTCACGGGCACGACCCACCTGTTTGGTGGCGAGCAGCGCTTCTGCCGACGGCTGCTCCGCTTCCTGCACCGACTCGGATTTACAGCGACCATCGCCATCGCCGGCTCGCCCGGCGCGGCGCATGCGCTCGCACGCTACGGCGGCGAACGCGTCACCATCCTCCCGCCCGGCACCGAGACCCAGGCGATTGCCGACCTGCCGCTGGCGGCGCTGCGGCTTGAGCCCGACGCCCTGGCTTCTGCGGCACGCTTCGGGCTGGAGCGGGTGGCCGATCTCTATCCGATCGCGCGCGGACCACTCGCCCGGCGGCTGGGCATGAAGACCGTCACCCGACTCGACCAAGCGCGCGGGCTGGTGGCCGAGCCGATCGTGCCGGTGATGCCGTTTGAGGAGCCGCGCGTCGAGCGCCGCTTGCTCGAACCGATCGGCACGGCCGAAGCGCTCACGCAGGTCATCGGTGACCTCGTCGACGAGCTGGTCTGCGTGCTGCAGGCGCGGGGGCTCGGTCTGAGGGCTGCGGTCCTCACCTGCGTTCGCGTCGATGGAGTCGAACAGCGGATCGGGCTCGGCGCCGCCAAGGCGACGCGGGAGGCCAAGCATCTCAAGCGGATGCTCGCCCTGCGGGTCGAGCGGATCGAACCCGATCTCGGTATCGAGGCGATGTCGCTCTCGGCACCGCGGGTCGAGGATTTGATGCCCGTGTCGCTCGGCGCTGGTCTTGCCGAGCCCCGGGTTCCCGATCTGGCGCCGCTGGTCGACCAGCTCGCCGGCCGCGCTGGTGATGGAGCGCTGTTCCGCATCGGGGCGCAGGAAAGCGACGTACCCGAGCGCGCCACGCTGCGCGCCGCCGCGCTGGCGTGCCCGGCGGGCTGGCCAAAGTGGAAGCGGCCGGCGCGACTGCTGCGCCGCCCTGAGCTGCTGTCCAGCGTCGTGGCGCTGCTCCCTGATCATCCGCCGCGCCGGTTCGTCTGGCGCGGCCAGCCCTATCGCGTGGTCGCCGGCGATGGCCCCGAGCGCATCCACGGCGAATGGTGGCGAACCGAGCGCGAGATGTGGGCGGTCCGCGACTATTTCCGGGTCGAGGTTGAGGGCGGCGAACGCTTCTGGTTGTTCCGTCGCGGGGATGGCGTCGAAGGCAGCACCGGCGATCTGAGCTGGTACATGCACGGGCTGTTCGGCTGATGACGACCTACGTCGAACTTCAGGTCACGAGCCATTTCTCGTTCCTGCGCGGCGCGTCGTCGCCGGAGGAGCTGTTCTCGGCCGCCGCGCTGCTAGGTTATAAGGCGCTGGGCCTTACCGATTGGGGCGGCGTGCCCGGCGTCGTGCGCGGCTGGCGCGGCCAGAAAGCGACCGGCGTCCGGATGATTGCCGGAGCGCGGCTCGATCTGACCGATGGCCGCGCGTTGCTGGTCTATCCGACAGATCGGGCGGCGTGGCCGCGGCTCACGCGGCTGCTTTCGGTCGGCAAGGCGCGCGGCGGGAAGGGCTGCTGCATTCTCGACTGGAGCGATGTCGTCGCGCATGCCGAGGGACTGATCGCGGTCCTTGTGCCGGACGTGCCCGACGACACCACCGCCGGGCAACTCGCCGAGCTGCACGAGACGTTCGGGCCGCGTGGCTATCTAGCCCTGTCACTGCGTCGCCGCCCCGATGATGCCCAGCGCCTGTTTGAACTGGATGAGCTGGCCCGGCGCACCGGCACGCGCAGCGTCGCGACCGGCGACGTGCTGTACCACACGCCGGCGGCGCGGCCGCTGCAGGACGTGATGACCGCGATCCGCGAGAAGACCACGATCGACGCGCTTGGCTTCCGCCGCGAGCGGTTCATGGATCGTGACCTAAAGTCGCCCCAGGAAATGGAACGGCGGTTCGCAGCATTTCCCGATGCTATTCGGGCAAGCGCCGACATCGCCGCGCAATGCACATTCGACCTCGGCGAAATCCAGTATCAATATCCTTATGAGCAAGCCATGGCCGGCCGTAGCGCTCAGCAGGCGCTGACCTTACTGACCGAGGAGGCGGCCGCCCGCGCATTTCCCGAGGGCGTGCCGCAGCGTTATCGCGATCAGATTACCCATGAGCTGCGATTGATCGATCAGCTCGGTTACGCGCCCTATTTCTTGACCGTCAACTCGATCGTTGCGGAAAGCCGCCGCCGCGGCATTCTGTGCCAGGGCCGCGGGTCGGCCGCCAATAGCTGTGTCTGCTACCTCCTCGGCATCACGTCGATCGATCCGATCAAGCATGAGCTGCTGTTCGAGCGCTTCGTGTCGGGCGAGCGCAAGGAGCCACCCGATATAGACGTCGATTTCGAGCACGAGCGCCGCGAAGAGATCATCCAATGGATCTATGAGACGTACGGCCGCGACCGCTCGGCGTTGACGGCCGTCGTGACCCGCTTTCGAACGCGCGGCGCCGTGGCAGAAGTCGGCAAGGCACTGGGGCTCCCTCGCGATCTTACCAAGATGCTGACCGGCCTCGTCTGGGGCTGGTCGGTCGACGGCATCACCGATGAGCAGATCGCCAGCCTCAACCTCAACGCCGAGGACCATCGGCTGAAGCTCACCCTGCTCCTCGCCCGCCAGCTCATCGGTACGCCGCGGCACCTGTCGCAGCATCCCGGCGGCTTCGTGCTCACGCAGGACCGGCTGGACGATCTCGTGCCGATTGAACCGGCCCGGATGGAGGACCGGCAGATCATCGAATGGGACAAGGACGACATCGACGAGCTGAAATTCATGAAAGTCGACGTGCTGGGTCTCGGCATGCTGGGCTGCATGAATCGCGCCTTCAATCTGCTGCGGGACTGCAAGGGCATCGAGATCGGTATGGCCGACCTGCAGGACGATGACCCAGACGTCTATGCGATGATTCAGAAGGCGGACACGCTCGGCGTCTTCCAGATCGAGAGCCGTGCGCAAATGTCGATGCTGCCGCGGATCAAGCCTAAGGAGTTTTACGATCTCGTGATCGAGGTCGCCATCGTCCGGCCCGGCCCGATCCAGGGCGACATGGTCCATCCCTATCTTCGCCGCCGCGAGGGCAAGGAAAAGCCTGAATATCCGAAGCCCGAGCTGCGCGCCGTGCTCGAGAAAACCCTGGGCGTGCCGTTGTTTCAGGAGCAGGCGATGAAGGTCGCCATCGTAGGAGCGGGCTTTACCCCGGCCGAAGCCGATCAACTACGCCGTGCGATGGCGACCTTCAAGCTGACCGGTGGCGTCAGCCACTTCTATGACAAGCTGGTCGGCGGAATGGTCGAGCGCGGCTATCCCAGGGACTTCGCCGAGCGGACATTCAAGCAGATCGAGGGGTTCGGCAGCTACGGTTTCCCCGAAAGCCACGCCGCCTCGTTCGCCAAGATCGTCTATGCGAGCTGCTGGATGAAGCACCATCATCCGGACGTCTTTTGCGCGGCGCTGCTCAACGCTCAGCCGATGGGGTTCTATGCGCCCGCGCAGATCGTCGCCGACGCGCGTAAGCATGGTGTCGAGGTCCGGCCGGTGTCCATCAACGCTAGTCATTGGGACTGCACGCTCGAGCACGGCAGCGGCGGCTACAGGGCGGTGCGGCTCGGGTTCCGGCAGGTGCGCGGGCTCGCCAATGTCCATGGCGCGGCGATTGTCGGCGCGCGCGGGCCGGCGCCATTCGAGAGCGTCGAGGAGGTGTGGCGCCGGGCCGGTGTGCCCCGCGCCGCGATCGAACGGCTCGCAGAGGCCGACGCGTTCCACTGCATCGCGCATGACCGGCGCCAGGGATTATGGAAGGTAAAGGGTCTCGGCGAGGCACCGCTACCGTTGTTCGCCGCGGCTGACGAGCGGGAAGCGAAAT
>JARYGO010000004.1:0-176953 GCA_033795485.1 Sphingobium sp. | reverse complement strand
CGGCGACTAACAGTCCCCACTCCGCCGGGCGACCATCTTCGATCGAACGACCAAATCGGAAAGCCCCGTCCCCCCGGACGGGGCTTTTTTCGTCGTCACGATCATCCGCGGCCGAAAATAAAATCGCGCGCGCGAATAAAATCGGGTTGGCCCTAAAGCACCCGTTCCCCCTGCCGTTATATCCTTACGAGGCCGCAACCGCCGCATGGCAGCGACCTGATATTCAAAGGGAAGGGAACCCCATGACTGTTATCGGAACCAACACTGCGGCTCTGCGCTCGACCAATGCTTCGGCGATGGCGAACAAGTCGCTGAGCACCGCGATGGAGCGCCTGTCGACCGGCAAGCGCATCAACAGCGCCAAGGACGACGCCGCCGGCCTCGCCATCGCGTCCAAGATGACCGCCCAGATCAAGGGCATGACCCAGGGCATCCGCAACGCCAATGACGGCATCAGCATGGCGCAGACGGCCGAAGGCGCGCTGGGCGAAGTCAGCAACATGATCCAGCGGATGCGCGAACTGACCGTTCAGGGTCTGAACGGCACTAACGACGCCGCCTCGCAGGCGAACATCCAGTCGGAAATGGACCAGCTCTCGACCCAGATCACCAGCACGCTGGCCAACACCAAGTTCAACGGCAAGGCGCTGTTCGTCGGCACCACCGCCACGGTCATCCAGGCCGGCGCCAATTCGGGCGATTCGGTCTCGATCGCCGGCAACAACCTGTCCGCCAGCGCCGACATCACCGCCGTCGCCGGCGCGTCGGCCTCGGCGATCACCATGACCACGGCGACCGCCGCCGACCTTGCCAAGTTCGACACGGCGCTGAAGACCGTTGCCGACACTCGCGCCAATCTGGGCGCGGTGCAGAACCGGCTGGAATCGACGGTCAACAACCTGACCAGCAACGTCACCAACCTGTCCGACGCCCGCAGCCGCATCGAGGACGCGGACTTCTCGGAAGAGACGACCGCTCTCGCCAAGGCGCAGATCCTGAGCCAAGCCTCGACCGCGATGCTCGCCCAGGCGAACCAGAGCCAGCAGGGCGTGCTCAACCTGATCCGCTAAATTCAGCGGCAGGATGAAAAGAATTGATCGGCCGAGGTCTGGTCACCGCCAGCCGATCAAGGAAGCCCGGCGACTAACAGTCCCCACTCCGCCGGGCGACCATCTTCGATCGAACGACCAAAATCAGAAGCCTCCGTCCCCCCGGGCGGGGGCTTCGTCCTGTTTGCGCCATGCGCCTGCTTGCAAACTGCGCGCGACGCTCCAAGATGCGGGGCCATGACCCTGATCGACCGCCGCGCCATGATCGCGGCTTCCGGCGCGGCGCTGCTGCTTCCCGCAACGCTGCGCGCCCAAGGCGAGGCGCCCTTTTCCTGGGAAGCCCTGATGGGCATGGCCCAGCGGCTGGCGCGCGCGCCCTTCGCGGAGACGCCGGCCCATCCCGGCGCGGCGCAGGTCGGCTACGACGCGCTGCATCAGGCGCGCTTTCGCGACGAGCGAACGCTCTGGGGCGACCAGCCCGGCGACGTGGCGGTGCGCTTCTTCCCCTTGAGCGCCACCGCGCCGCAGCCGGTCGCGATCCATGTCGTCGACAAGGGCCGGGCGCGCCCGCTGCGCTACGATCCCGCCATGTTCGACGCGCCAGCCGGCAATGGGGTCGCGGCGTTAGGTCCCGACGCGGGCTTCGCCGGTTTTCGGGTGATGAACGCCGCCCGCGACGCCGACTGGCTGTCGTTCCTGGGCGCCAGCTATTTCCGGGCAGCGGGCGCGCAGAAACAATATGGCCTGTCCGCCCGGGCGATCGCGATCAATACCGGCATCGGCGGTGAGGAGTTTCCGCGCTTCACCCAGTTCTGGCTAGAGCGCGCGGGCGCCGATACGCTGGTCGTCCACGCGCTGCTAGACGGCGCGTCGGTCACTGGCGCCTTCCGCTTCGTCAATCGCCTTGGCCGTGACGGCGTCACCCAGCAGGTGACGGCCGCGCTCTTTCCTCGCCGGGCGATCCGGGAACTCGGTCTGATGCCGATGACCAGCATGTTCTGGTACGATCAGGCCCATCGCGACCGGGCGACCGACTGGCGGCCGGAAATCCACGATTCCGACATGCTGGCCTATCGCGCGGCCGACGCCGTCGCTCATGCCCGGCCGCTCGTCAATCCCCATGCGCCGCGCACCAGCGTCTTCGCCGAGCGCGATCCCAAGGGCTTCGGGCTGCTCCAGCGCGATCGCGACTTCGACCATTATCAGGATGACGGGGTATTTTACGATCGTCGCCCGTCGCTATGGGCCACGCCCGACGCGGCGCTGGGAACAGGCCAGATCCGGCTCTACGAATTTCCCACCACCAGCGAATATGTCGACAATGTCGCCGCCTATTGGACACCTGCCGCGACGCCCCGCGCGGGCAAGCGGATCGACGCTCGCTACACGCTGCAATGGGGATCGACCGAACCACCAGCCTCCTCCCCCGCCGTCGCCCGCATCGTCAATATCTGGCGCGGCGCGTCGGGCGAGGCGGACGCCAGCCGGCTCGTCATCGACTTCATGGGAGTGGCGGACGGGGCCAAACCCGACCAATGGGCCGAGGTCGCGGATGGCACGCTGGTCAAGAAGGCCGGCTATCCGGTGCTGGGATGGCCGGGCCTCTATCGCCTGGTGCTGGACGTCCGTGCGGCGGGGAACAAGCCCGTCGACGTGCGCGCGCAATTGCGGGGCCAGGGGGTGGCGCTCAGCGAGATGGTCCATTATCCGATCGGCGCATGACGGAACCCTTCTCTCCCGGCACTGTTAACCTAGATTGGCTCGATCGAACCGGGGAACGCCAGGATGGCGAAGGCTACGCCGATGCAGGATGATCAAAACGGGGGCGCACCGCCGCCGGCCGCCTTTGAATCCCTGCCGCCCGAAGCGCCGATCGCCATGCCGGTCCAGGATTTCGCCGCCAGGCCGGAGCGTTTGCCGGGCCCCACGTTGGACATAGACGTGGTCGCGCGCCGCCTGTTGATGGTCCTGCTGGCGCTGATCCCCGCATCCATGGCCGCCCACGAGATGCGGCGGTCGATCGGCCTTGACGGCATCAGCTTTTGGGAGGGCGTCTATCTCGCGCTGTTCATCCCGCTTTTCGCCTGGATCGCCTTTGGTTTCGCCACGGCGGCGATCGGCTTCCTGCTGCTGACCTTTGGCCGGCGGAGGAACGGCGCGCGTCCCACCCGACTGCCCCCGGCCGCACCGCTGCACGGCCGCACGGCCATATTGCTGCCGGTCTGCAACGAGGATTTTCTGGGCGTGCTGGGTCGGCTGTCGATCATGGAGCGGTCGCTGGCGCAGGTCATGGGCGGCGAGCGGTTCGAATTCTTCATCCTGTCTGACTCCAATCCGGCCAATGGCGAGATCGAGCGCCAGGCCTATATAGAGATGCGCGCCGCCTTTTCCCGCCCCGTCCATTATCGCCGCCGCGCGATCAACACTGGGCGCAAGCCCGGCAATATCCATGAATGGGTGACCCGCTTCGGCGGCGGCTACGACCATATGATCGTGCTGGACGCCGACAGCGTGATGAGCGGGCAGACCATGGCGCGGCTGGCCGCAGACATGGAGCGGCATCCGCATGTCGGCCTGATCCAGACCGTGCCCGCGGTCGTCGGCGCGGCCACGCTGTTCGCGCGCTGGCAACAGTTCGCCAGCCGCCTCTATGGCCCGATCTCGGCCGCCGGGATGATCTGGTGGGCGGGGTCGGAAGGCATGTTCTGGGGCCACAACGCCATCGTCCGGGTGCGCGCCTTCGCGCAAAGCTGCGGCCTGCCCGAACTGGGCGGGCGCGCGCCATTCGGCGGACATATCATGAGCCACGACATGATCGAGGCGGCGCTGCTGCGGCGGCGCGGCTGGGACGTGCACATGGTGACGGCGGACGACAGTTTTGAGGAGTTTCCGCCGGCCATGCCTGACCTCTTCACCCGCGACCGCCGCTGGTGCCAGGGCAATATCCAGCATGTGCCCCTGATCATGCGCATCGCCGGGCTGCACCCGGTCAGCCGGTTCCAGTTGCTGGTCGGCGCGTCGGCCTATCTGACTTCCCCGCTGTGGCTGGCGCTGATCCTGGTGGTGCTGGGCGGCGCTTGGGCGGGAATTTGGCCCGCCAGCGCGATCCTGCCGTCGGGCGGTCTGCTGGCGCTGACCGCCATGCTGTTGTTCGGCCCCAAGATATTAGCGATGATCTGGGCGGTCGCGGACCCGGCGCGGCGGATCGGCTTCGGCGGCGCGGGACGGATGACGATGGGCGTGCTGGCCGACCTCATCCTCTCCATCCTGATGGCACCCGTCAGCATGCTGACCCAGACGATCAACCTGTTCGGCATATTGATGGGCCGCAAGAGCAGCTGGAACGGCCAGACTCGCGACCGCGACGGCATCGCGATTCTGACCGCCGTCTGGCTGTTCAAATGGCATATATTGCTGGGCGTTGGCTTGACGCTGGTGGCGCTCGACGCCCGGTCGGCGCTGGGCTGGATGATGCCGGTGGTGGTGGGGCTGATCGCCGCGCCGCTGCTGGCCGCCATCACCGCGCGCAAGGATCTGGGCCGGGCGGGCGAGCGGCACGGGCTGTTCCAGGTCGCCGATCCCTGGTGGCGGGGGCAGAATTACCGTCCACTGCGCCACCGCCGCATGCCGCGCATCGGCCGTGCGGACAAGGTGCCGGCCGCCGCCAATGACGGCTGAGGCGGATTAGAGGATCGAGCGTTAAAATCAGAACTGCGGCCGTTCGGTTCGAATAGCCTTCGAGCTTGTCGAGAAGGCGAATCGAGAACTCGGGGCAAGCGCTGATTTCTCGACTTCGGTTCTCGACAGGCTCGATTCCGCTCGAAATGAATGGTTCTGATTTAACGCTCGACGCTCTGACGGTGTTCTATTCGACCGCCTTCGCTCAATCGTCCCAGTCGCGCAATTTCTCGCGCAGCTTGTCGAGCGCCGCCTTCTTGATCTGGCAGACCCGCGCCGCGCCGATGTCCAGCGTCTGGCCGATCTCCTCCAGATTGAGTTCCTCGACGAAATAAAGCTGCAACACCAGCGCCTCGCGCTGGGGCAGGTCGCCGATGCATTTGGTGAGCGCCGCCTTCAGCGATTCGCGCTCCATGATGTCGTCGGCGCGATCCTCGACATCGGCGAACCACATGGACTGGTCCGAATAGACCTCGTCCATGCTCATCTGCTGCACCATTTCCGCGCCGTCCGCCAGTTCCCGGTAGGCGGCCGGGTCCAGGCCCATCTCCGCCGACATTTCGGGCTCCGTCGGCGCGCGGCCCAGCCGCTGTTCCAGCCGCCCCCGCGCGGCCGCCAGCGCCTTGCGCCGCCCCATGGCGGAGCGGCAGAGCGTCGCCTGCCGCCGCAGATGGTCGATCATCGCGCCGCGCACGCGCAGCTGCGCATAGGCGGCGAAGCCCAGCCCGCGATCCTCGAAATTATTCGCTGCCTCGACCAGCGCGACCATGCCGATTTGGAGCAGATCCTCGACCTCGATCGCGGAGGAGACGCGGCCATGGACATGCCAGGCGATCTTGCGGACCAGCGGCATATATTTGCGCGCAAGCTGTTCCGGGCTGTTGGCGGCGCCCGCGCGGCCATAGGTATTCTCGCCCGCGCCGGCCATGACCTTCTTCATATACATTGGCCGTCCTCCTCAACCGACCCGCGAGGGCAATGCTTCGGGACGATGAGGCGCGCGCGCCTCCCCACCCACGACGGCCATTACCTCGACACCCTTACCATCCGGTATCTCCAAGAAGGAAAGGACGGGCGTTTCGGGCAGATGCGGCTTGAACAGGCGCGCGAGCGCGCGGCGCGCGAGCGGCGAGGTGACGATGGCGAAGCTGCGGGCCTGCCCCAATATCGGCCGGGCGGCGGTGACCACCGCTTCGACGATGCGGTTGGCGAGCGCCGGCTCGATCGGATGCCGCGCGTCGCCCGCGACTCGCATCGCCTGCGCCAGCAGCGCCTCCAGGTCGCCGTCCAGCGTAATGACGGGCAGCGGCATCTTCACCGGGACGAGGCCCTGGATGATCAGCGACCCGATCCGCTGGCGCACCGCCTCGACCATCTGCTCATGGTTGATGTCCGGGCGATAGGCGTCGATCATCGCCTCGCAGATGCGGCGGAAGTCCTTGAGCGCAATGCCCTCCGCCAGCAGCGCGCGGCACAGCGCCGAAATCTGGGCGAGGCTCAGCATCGCCGGAGTCAGGCCGTCGACCAGTTGCGGCGCGCTGTCCTTCAGCGTGTCGAGCAGCTTGCGCGTCTCGTCGAGGCCGAACATCTCCGCCGCGTTCATCGCGATGAGCTGGTTCAGATGAGTCGCCATCACCGTCGGCGGATCGACCACCGTATAGCCCGCGATCACCGCCTCCGACCGCTTGGCCGGCGAAATCCAGACTGCGTCCAGGCCGAAGGTCGGGTCCTTCGCGACTCGGCCGGTGACCTCGCCCTCCAGCATCCCGCTGTCGAGCGCCAGCAGGTCGTCGGGCCAAATCTCGTCCTCGCCGACGACGACGCCGGCGATGGTGATGCGATATTGATTCGGCTCCAGCGCCAGATTGTCCTTCACCCGCACCATCGGCACGACAAAGCCCAGCTCCTTCGATAATTGGCGGCGGATGCCGGTGATCCGCGCCATCAGCGGCGCGCCCTTGCGCTCGTCCACCAGGCTGATCAGGCCATAGCCGATCTCAAGCCCCAATATCGCGCCGTCGGACACGTCGTTCCATTCGATCAGCGCAGGGTTGGAGGGCGGCGCGGCGGGTTCGGGCTCGTTCGCCTTGGCCCTGGCGGTCTTGCGCAACTGCCAGGCGATGAAGCCGGCAAAGGCCGCGGCCGGCAGGACGATCATGTGCGGCATGCCCGGCAATATGCCCAGGAACGCCAGGATCGCCGCGACCGGCACCCAGGCGCGCCCCGAGCCGAACTGCCCAGCGATCTGGCCGGACAGGTCGTCCTCCGACTTGACGCGAGTGACGATGGAGGCTGCCGCGATGGAGAGCAGCAGGGCCGGGATCTGCGCGACCAGCGCGTCGCCAATCGCCAGCAGGATATAGGTCTGCGCCGCCTCGCCCATCGACAGGCCGTGGCTGACGATGCCCAGGATGATGCCGCCGATGATGTTAATGACCAGGATCAGGATGCCCGCGACCGCGTCGCCCTTCACGAACTTGCTGGCGCCGTCCATGGAGCCGTAGAAGTCCGCCTCGGTCGCGACCTCCTGGCGGCGCACCTTGGCCTCCTCCGGCGTCAGCAGGCCGGCGTTGAGGTCGGCGTCGATCGCCATCTGCTTGCCCGGCAGCGCGTCCAGGGTGAAGCGAGCGCTGACTTCCGACACGCGGCCCGCGCCCTTGGTGATGACGACCAGGTTGATGATCATCAGGATCGCAAAGACGAAGATGCCGACGACATAGTCGCCGCCGATCAGGAAATGGCCGAACGCCTCGATCACCAGGCCCGCCGAATCCGATCCTTCATGGCCTGAAACCAGCACCACACGCGTCGAGGCGACGTTGAGCGCCAGGCGCAGCAGCGTGGCGAACAGCAGTACGGTCGGGAAGCTGGAGAAGTCGAGCGGCTTGGCGGCGTTCAGCGCCACCATCAGCACGGCGAGCGAGATCATGATGTTGGTGATGAAGCCGACGTCCAGCATCATCGCGGGAACCGGCACCATCATGAACATGACGACCATCAGCGTCGCGATCGGCAACACCGCCCCCCTGGCGGCCGTCATCCAGATCTTCGCTTTGATTTGGGCAGGAGTCATGAGGGGCCGTTACCTTCCGAGGGTGGCGAGCATGAGATAGGCGAGGCGCGCCGTTTCCTGGCGCGGGGCGACGGCGGGGTCGACCTGGGTGGTGAGCCGCTGGGTCTCGATCCGCACATAATCGGCGGGCTGGACGGTCTGCGCGCCGTCGGGCAGCGCGGCGGCCGCTTCGGCATAGCGGATGCCGCCCACGTCGATCGCGTCGCTGCCTTTTTGCAGCTTGGCGGCGAAGCGCTCGCGGATGTCGGCGAAGCTGCGCGCATTGCCGGCGCGGTCGTAGAAGATCGAGCGGTTGGCGCGCGCGGCCGAGGGGAAGAGCGAGGCGGCGGTGGCGTCGGGCGCGCGGTCATGTGCGGACAGGAATTTCGCCGCGCCGCCGACGCCCAGAAAATGGGCGAGGTAGAGGTCGACCGGCTGGGCTTCACGGCCCAGCCGCTGTTCCAGATAGGCCTTGTTATCGGCCGCATGTTCGGCCGCCATGACGGAGGCGGTCTCGGGATGTTTGCGCAGGTCGAGTATCTGCTGGCGCAGCTCCGGGTCCGACACATAATAGCGGCCATTGCCGCCCTGGCTGATCGCGTCGGCGGCCCAGCCCAGGCCATATTCACTTCCATGCTCGTTGATGACGGCGAGCCAGCTCTGGTCGATGAACTGATACAGGCCGGTGGCCGATGAGGTAGCGGCGCGGGCCGCGGGATTGAGGCTGCTCTCGATCCTGGCCTGACCCAGCAGATAGCCGAAATCGACACCCGTGCGGCGGCTGGCCATGGCGATGGCGTTGGTCACGCGGCTGCCCGCGCCCCGGCCATCGGCCGTCCCCGTCAATGATGTGATGCCCGCAAATGCCGACACGTGCTATTCCCCTTGGTTTCCCCGGGGATTAAAGCAAGCTTTGTGCCAAGATTTGGTTAACGCCGCCGTAGGAAATCGCGGCGGGCGGCGAGGGCCAAAACGCAAAAACCGGCCCAGAGGCCGGTTTCGCTAAGCACAGGGCGTGAATAAAAGTTTAGCGGCCGTAGGTGAGCGGCGCGGTCTCCGCCCCGTGCGCCGCAAGCAGCGAGAGGCGCTGCGCGGCATGGTCGGCCATCAGGTGGCTGCGCACGCGCAGCGATTCGACCTGCGGGCGAAGCTGCGTCAGCCGGTCCTTGACAGCCGGTTCGTCGCGCCACGCGCCGATCGCTCGGACGGCGGCGGCGCTGCGGGCGACCTGCGCGCTCGCCGCGTCGATCGCGGCGGCATCCTGTTCGTCCATCGCCGCCCGCAGCGAATCGAAGCTGGCGATCAGATCGTCGATGGCGGCAAGGCCGAGCGGCATGGCTGTCGTCCGAGTGAGGGGCAGGCGAATCAGGCGGCGGGCAGGTCGAGCGCCATCATGCGGTCGGCGATGCGTTCGGGATCGACGGGATAATTGCCCGAGGCTATTGCCGCCTTGATCGCCGCGATTCGGTCCAGATCGACCGGCGCGCCTTCCGCCGCCATGCGGGCGGCCGGGCTGGCGGCCGCGCCTGAAGACGCCGAAGCCGGCGATCCCGCCACCGTGGAGTTGGCCTTGGCCTTGCCGCTTTCGCGCAGGCCCGAAGCCTGGATCGCGCTGCTGATGCTCTGGCCGACTGACTTGATCATGGGTCTGTTCCTTACTCGTCCCGCACCATCTATATACGGATCTCTTCAAAAATCCTTAAATGCCCGGAATGCGCACAATGCCCAAGTCGACGACCTGCGCCAATATAGGGGACGCCTTCTTATCCTCGCGCACCCGAATAGTATCGCCGATCCCGCCGTCTTCATCGGCGATCATGGCGCGGGAGATGGAAAAGCTGGCGTTGCCGGCGGTAAGCTGCACCGGGTCGCCGCGCTTGACGACCGCTTCCCTGGACGCCGGCCGCGCATAGGCCGCGCGCGAGGTAGCGGCGGACGCCGCGCGCGGAACCGGGCCGCTGGCGCCAGCCGCGCCGCCCGCCACCAGCGGCACGCGAATCCGCCAGCCGAGCGCGTCGCACTTGACGATCGCCGCACCGAAGACCGGGCCGTCGACATTCGGGGTCGTCGGACAGGCGGCTAGGCGAAGGCGGCGATCGACAGGGGCCATCGGGCCGCCCGGCTCGCCTAGGTTGGCGCCGACCGTCATCGCCACCAGACTGTCGATCCGGTCGAGATTTTCGAATTTCTGCGCCAGCGCGGGCGCGGCAAGGCCGCCGAGGGCCAGCAGCAGCAGGATGCGGATGAGGCTTATCACGATGCGTCTCCGGTGAAGCGGGCAATTATCATGCCCGCATTCACGCAAGGAACGTGCCAAGCGTCAGTCGCGGCGGCGCGGCCGCCCCGGCGCGATGCGGATCAGCTGGCCCTTGCCGCCCCTTCCGTCCGCCTGGTCGAGGCCCCGGATCAAAAGGCGGTCGGCCGCGATTCCATCGGCCTTCAGCGCGCGGGCGACCGCGCCCAGGCGAGCGGCGGCCAAGTCCCAATCGTCGAAACGATGGCGCGCGGCGTCCGTGCCGATACTGGCGACCTCGATAGTCTGGTTCGCGTCGCCGAAACGGTGGGCAAGGGCCGTCAGGCGCTGCGCGCCCGTTGGCGTCAGCATCGCTTCGCCGGGCATGAACAGGTCGGCGGCCCGCAGTTCGGCGGCGTCCGCCATCGGCTTCGCCCCGAACTGCCGTCCGACGCCCGCCAGCATGGCGTCGCGCCGTCCGCCGCTGGCCTGGAGAAGCACGAAAAAGCCCAGCAGCAGCAGCAGGAGATCGGCGAAGCTGATCGCCCAGCGCGATCGGCGGCCTTCGGCGGCACGGCCGGTCATGTCAGGCGACTTCGCGGATGGAGGCGCGGCGCAGCGGCGCGTTTTCCCGGCGCGCGATCGCCAGCATCCGCTGCACGCTCTCCTTCTGCCAGGCCAGTTCGCGCTCCGACAGGTCGGCGAGCCGCGCGGCGATCGGCGCGGCGATCATGTTGGCAATGACCACGCCATAGAAGGTGGTGAGCAGCGCGAGCGCCATCGAGGGGCCCAGCGCGGCCGGATCGTCCATGCCGGCGAACATGCCGACCAGGCCGATGATCGTGCCCGCCATGCCGAGCGCGGGCGCGGCGTCGGCGACCGACAGCCAGACGTTGCGGACGGCGCCATGGCGCTGCGCCCGGTCGGCCAGCACTTGCTGCGCCCATATGTCGAACGCCTCGCTGCTGTCGCTATTGGCGAGCTTGCGCGCGGCCCGCGTCAGAAAGCCGTCGGCGGTCTTCACTCGGTCGGTGCAGGCGAGCCCACGCAGTTGCGCCATCTGGTCGATCTTCAGCATCGCCGCGCGGGCGGCGTCGCGGTCGCGCTCCGGATCGGCGCGCAGCAGCGGCGCCAGCGCGAGGAAAGCCCGGCCGCTGGCGCCGAGCCCGTTCTGGAACAGCACGACCAGACCGACCCCGGCGATCATCAGGCCCAGGGTAAAGGGGTCGAAAAGCTGCGCCAGCACGCCGGCCATAGAAGCTGCGCCCATGAATATCGTCCCTTTCCCGCCCGTCGGCGTCCGTCGCCGACGCGGCGGCAACGCCATGCCGCCCACCGGCAATTTTTTGCCGCCCCTGCCGCCTCCGCCTGCCAAAGCCACGGATTTCCGCGAAAATGGCGCAATAGCGGCGGCAGCCGATCAAATTGGCACGGCTCTTGCGAATACACAGGCTGGATCACCCGCTCGCCTCGCCATCAGGCAGAAGAACGGCGGACGGACCGGAAGATTTAGAAGGCCCCGGAGAAAAAGCCGGACCAAGCTGGGAAAGTCGCAATGGCACTGGAAGACAGTCTGTTCGGAGTACATGGAAAGGCGCTGGCGCTTCGCTCGCAGCGCCTGTCCCTGCTCGCGTCGAACATCGCCAACGCCTCGACCCCCGGCTACAAAGCCCGCGACATCGACTTCGAGGCCGCGCTGAAGGAAGCCACCCAGCAGGGCGGCTCGGCCGCGCAGGCGCTGGAAGACAGCATGGGCTATCGCGTGCCGCTTCAGTCCAGCCTTGACGGCAATACCGTCGAACTCAGCACCGAGCAGACGCTGTTCGCCGAAAATGCCGTCAAATATCGCACGACCCTTTCTTTCCTGGAGGGCCGCATCAACACCATCAACCGTGCGCTGAGGGGAGAATGAGCATGAGCGGCTCGGGTCCCATGAACGTCTTCGACATCGCCGGCCGCGCCATGAGCGCGCAGCTCGTCCGCCTGAACGCCACCGCGTCGAACATGGCCAATGCCGGCAATGTGACGGGCAGCGAGGGCGAAGCCTATCGGGCGATCAAGCCGGTCTTCCGCTCCGTCACCGAAACGCCCGGCGTTTCGACCGTGAAGGTCGAAAATGTCGTCACCACCGACGCCAAGCCGACCAAGCGCCACGATCCCAATCACCCGCTGGCGGACGCGAACGGCGATGTGTGGGAGGCCGCGGTCGACAGCAGCGCCGAGCTGGTCGACATGATCGAGACCGCGCGCATGTACCAGAATAATGTGCAGGTGCTCAACACCGCCAAATCCCTGATGCTCGAAACCATAAGGATCGGCAAATGACGACGACCTCGACCGTCACCGACAGCGCGGGCCTCGCGACCTATAATCCCAACGTCAACGTCGGCACCGGCAAATCGGAAATGGGCCAGGCCGATTTCCTGCGCCTGCTGACCGCGCAGATGCAGACGCAGGACCCGTTCGAGCCCGTCGACAATGCCCAGATGGTATCGCAGATGGCGACCATCACCAATTCCAGCGGCATCGCCGAGATGAACGAGTCGCTCAAGACGCTGGCGTCGGAACTGACCGGCACGCGCCTAGGCGACGCGGCGAGCTGGATCGGCCGGTCGATGCTGGTGCAGAGCAAGATCGCTACCCCCGACGCCGCCGGCCAATATATGGGTCAGATCACGCTGGACAGCGCGACCAGCGGCGCATCGGTCGATCTGGTCGACGGCGACGGCAATGTCGTCAAGACGATCGAACTGGGCGACCAGCCCAAGGGCGACGTCAACTTCTATTGGGACGGCAAGAATGAGGCGGGCGAGACCGTCTCCTCCTCCGCCCTCCAGGTGAAGGTCAACGGCGCGACGCCCAGCCGGGTCGCGACCTGGCAGACGATCGCCGCCGTCCAGTCGCCCGCCGACGGCTCGGCCGCCAAGCTCATCACCGCGATCGGCAGCTTCAGCCCGTCCGACGCCATCACCCTCAGCTAATCCCGTCATCACCCAAGGAGCAACGCCATGTCCTTCTACATCTCTCTTTCCGGCCTGAAGGCCGCCCAGACCGACCTTTCGACCATCTCGAACAATGTCGCCAACGTGAACTCGACCTCGTTCAAGAAGAGCAAGGCCAATTTCGGCGACATCTTCGCGGCCGCGCCGATGCAGACGACCACCCAGGTCGCGGGACAG
Organism: Sphingobium sp.; assembly: GCA_033795485.1. Lineage (GTDB taxonomy): Bacteria > Pseudomonadota > Alphaproteobacteria > Sphingomonadales > Sphingomonadaceae > Sphingobium. The sequence continues at coordinate 163,762 of JARYGO010000004.1, read as the reverse complement.
GGCGTGCGCGTGCAGGGCATCCTCCAGCAGTTCACGCAGGGCACGATCGAGACCACTGACAAGACGCTGGACCTCGCCATCACCGGCGAAGGCTTCTTCACCGTTAAGCGCACCGCCGACGATCAGGTCAGCTTCACCCGCAACGGCGCCTTCTCCGTGAACGAGGATCGCTTTGTCCTCGACACCACCGGCGCCCGCCTGCAAGTGATCCCGGTCGATCCCGCCACCGGCGTGCCGACCGTCACCGTCGACAACACGCTGACGTCCGCGTCGCTGACCGACCTCAAAGTGCCGACCAACTGGCCCGACGGCGGCACGGGCAACCAGCTTTCCAGCGTCGGCGTGTCGGAAGAGGGCCAGATCACCGGCGTCTATGCCGACGGTTCCACCATATATCTGGGCGCGACCGCCATGGCCGCGTTCAACAGCCAGGACGGCCTGCGCCAGCGCGGCGACGCCCATTGGTATTCGACCTCCGACAGCGGCATGCCGATGCTGGGCATGGGCAATAGCGGCCTCTATGGCTCGGTCCGCTCGGGCGCGCTGGAACGCTCCAATGTCGACATCACCGAGGAACTGGTGAACCTCATCACGGCCCAGCGCAACTTCCAGGCGAACTCGAAGGCGATCGAGGCGGCGAACACGCTGTCGACCACCATCGTCAACATGCGCACCTGATAATCGGCCCGGCAGCGAGGACATAGACCATGGACCGGCTCGTCAACACGGCGCTCACCGCGATGCGCGGCGCTATGGCACGGCAGGCGTCGATCGCGAACAACCTCGCGAACGCCAATACCGTCGGCTTTCGCGCCGAGATCGCCAATGCCGAGACGCGCTGGATCAAGGGCGACGAACTCAACACCCGGGCCCAGGCCTCCGAACAGGTGATCGCCGCCGACATGGGGCAGGGGGCGGTCACCCAAACCGGCAATCCGCTGGACGTCGCGATGAATGGCGACGCCCTGCTGGCCGTGCAGGCCCCCGACGGCAGCGAAGCCTATACGCGCCGCGGCGACCTGAAGATGACCGACAGCGGCCTGCTGACCACCGGCGACGGCCTGCCCGTTCTGGGCGAAGGCGGCCCCATCACCCTGCCGCCGGCCGACAGCCTGTCGATCGCGCAGGACGGCAGCATCTGGATCGTGCCCCAGGGCGGCGAGGCCAGCAATCCGCAGCGCATCGATGCGCTGAAGCTGGTGAGCCCGGTGGGCTCCAGCGTCGCCAAGGGCACCGACGGCCTGTTCCGCGAAACCAATGGCGGCGCGCTGCCTGGCGACCCGCTCGCCACCGTCACGTCCGGGTCGGTCGAGGGATCGAACGTCAACGCGACCGCGTCGCTGGTGGCGATGATCGAGGCCAGTCGCGCCTGGGAAACCCAGATCAAGATGATCGACACCGCCAAGCAGCTCGACGACGGGGGCGCATCGCTGATGCGCCTCGACTGATAAGGAACCGCACAGATGAGCAACGCCGCCCTTCACGTCGCCCGCACCGGCCTTGACGCCCAGAACGTCAAGATGCGCGTGATCGCCAACAATCTGGCGAACGTCAACACCACCGGCTTCAAGCGCGACCGCGCCGATTTCGAGACGCTGGCCTATCAGCAGATGATCGCGGCGGGCGCCAATTCGGACAGCGAGAACAAGTTCGCCACCGGCCTCAATCTCGGCTCCGGCGTCGCCCTTCAGGGCACCAGCAAGATTGACACGCAGGGCACGCTGACCGCCACCGGCAACGCGCTGGACATGGCGATCGAGGGCGCGGGTTATTTCCAGCTCCAGCGCCCCGACGGCTCCATCGCCTATACCCGCGCGGGCAATTTCAGCCGGACGGCCGAAGGCACGATCGTGTCGAGCGAAGGCCTGCCGCTGGTCCCGCAGATCACCATTCCCGAAGGGGTGACGTCGATCAGCGTCGGCAATGACGGCACCGTGTCCGCCACCCTTCAGGGCGAGACGGAGCCGACCCAGCTCGGCCAGATCGAGACCGCGCGCTTCATGAACTCCGCCGGCCTCCAGGCGATCGGCGGCAACCTGCTGGTCGAGACCGCCGCGTCCGGCACGCCGCAGGTCGGCGTCGCCGGCTTGGAAGGGCGCGGCGCGATCCGCTCGGGCAATCTGGAAACCTCGAACGTCAATGTGGTCGAGGAACTGGTCGACATGATCGAGACGCAGCGCGCCTACGAGGTCAACAGCAAGATGATCAAGGCGACCGACGAGATGCTCCAGTACGTCAACCAGCAGCTTTAAGGGCGGACCCTTTTCATGACCCTTCGTTCCGTCGCCAGCCTTGCCGTCCTCGGCCTTGCCCTCGCCGCCAGCCCCGCAATCGCGGGCAAGAAGCAGCGCGCGGCCGAACGGGCGCTCTACGCGCCGACCACGGTGTCGCCGGTCGCCGCGCCGCCCGCCGCCAACGGGTCCATATTCCAGGCGTCGCTCGGCTATACGCCGCTCACCAGCGGCGCGCGCGCCACCAGCGTCGGCGACATCATCACCATCGTCCTGGTCGAACGGACACAGGCGACCAAGAACAACAGCGCGGACACCAGCCGCAGCGGCAATATCGCGCTGACCCCGCCGTCGACCGGGCCCTTGTCCAAGCTGTTTTCAGCGAGCGACATCGGCATGAACGGCAGCAACGGCTTCAACGGCCAGGGCGCGGCGACCCAGTCCAACGCGCTGACCGGCGAGATCACGGTGACCGTGGCGCAGGTCTTTCCCAACGGCACCATGCTGGTCCGGGGCGAAAAGGCGCTGACGCTCAATCGCGGCGATGAATATATCCAGGTCAGCGGCCTCGTCCGCCAGGCCGATATCGGCCCGGACAACCGCATCGCCTCGACCCGCGTGGCCGACGCCAAGATCATCTACACCGGCAAGGGCGAGATCGCCCGCGCGAGCAGGCAGGGCTGGCTCCAGCGCTTCTTCTCCGTCGTCAGCCCCTTCTGATGGAGCACCGCTTCGCCATGATCCGCCTCTTCTTTCCGGTCATCCTGCTGATCGCCAGCCTGGTTGGCGCATTCGCGCCCGCGCCGGCCCATGCCGAGCGGGTCAAGGATCTGGGCACCTTCCAAGGCGTGCGCCCCAACCAGCTCACCGGCTACGGCATCGTCGTCGGCCTGGCGGGCACGGGCGACGACAGCCTGGACTATGCGACGCAGGGCATGAAGGGCGTCGTCTCGCGCTTTGGCCTGACCCTGCCGCAGGGCGTCAACCCGGCGCTGAAGAACGCGGCCGCCGTGCTCGTCACCGCCGACCTGCCCGCCTTCTCCAAGCCCGGCCAGCGGCTGGACGTCACCGTGTCCGCTCTGGGCAAGGCGAAGTCGCTGCGCGGCGGCACTCTTATCATGACTCCGTTGCGCGGCGCGGACAATGAAATCTACGCGATGGCGCAGGGCAACCTGGCTGTCGGCGGCCTTGGCGTCTCCGGCGCGGACGGCAGCCAGGTGTCGGTCAACATCCCCTCGGCCGGGCGCATCCCCAGCGGCGCGACGGTCGAGCGCGCGGTCGCCACCGGCTTCGACACCGCGCCCAGCCTGACCTTCAACCTCGCCGAAGCGGACCTGACCACGGCGCTGCGCGTCGCGGACGGCATCAACCGGGCGTTCGGCGACCGCCGCGCCCGCGCGATGGACGCGGTGTCGGTGGCGATCGACGCGAGGCCGGGAGCGGAGGACCGCATCCTGATGATGGGGATGATCGAGAATATCGAGATCGCGCCCGCCGATGCGCCCGCCAAGGTGATCGTCAACGCGCGCACCGGCACGGTCGTCATCAACGGCGCGGTCCGCATCCATCCGGCGGCGGTCGCGCACGGCAAGCTGACCGTCAGCGTCAACGAAAGCCCGCGCATTTCGCAGCCCGCGCCCTTCAGCCAGGGACAGACCGCCGTCGAACAGTCGAGCGCCATTCAGATCGACCAGGAGAAGAAACCGATGGTCAATTTTAAAGGTGGAGCCTCGCTGACCGATATAGTGAAGGCGGTGAACGCGATCGGCGCGTCGCCGGCGGATATGGTCGCCATCCTGGAGGCGCTGAAACAGGCGGGCGCCATGAAGGCGGAACTGGTGGTGTTGTGATGCAGGTCAACGGAACGACTTCGACAAGCGGCGCCGGCGCGACGGGGGCGGCGAACAACCGCGCCGACCTCGCCAAGGCGGCCGAGCAGTTCGAGGCGATCTTCCTGCGCCAGATGATCGGCGCTATGCGGTCGGCCAGCCTTGCCGAAGGGCTGACCGACAGCGGCGCGACCGACCAGTTTCGCGACATGGCCGACGCCCGCACCGCCGACAGCATGGCCAAGACCGGGAGCCTGGGCATCGCCGAACTGCTGGTCTCGCAATTTGGCGGCAGTAGCGCGCCCGCGCCCGTCATGCCCACACCCGTCATGCCCGCGCCGGCCACGGCCGCGACGGATAAGCCCGCATGAGCGACCTGTTCATCATCGGCGCATCGGGGGTCAAGACCTACCGCACGGCGATGTCCGCCATTTCTGAGAATATCACCAACGCCTCGACAGAGGGCTACTCGCGCCGGACGACGAGCATTGGCGAGTCGGGCTCCTCGACGGCGACGATGGCCTTCTACATCTCGCGCGACAATTTCGGCGGCAGCACCGTCAAGAGCATCGACCGCGCGTCCGACCCCTATCTGGACGCAACCGTGCGCATGACCAACATGGCGCTGTCCAGCGCGAACGCCCGGATGCGCTGGATGAGCGATACTGAGACAGCGCTCAACGACACAGAGACCGGCGTCGGCAAGCTGATGACCGGCATGTTCAGCAATATCGACAAGCTGGCCGCGAGCCCCAGCGACACGTCGCTGCGCGTGACGACGCTCGACAGCATCGCCAGGATCGCCGAATCCTTCGGCCAGACGGCGGCCGATCTGAAGGACGTGTCCGCCCGCATCGGCACGGAGGCGCAGGGGGCAGTCAACACCGCCAACAACGCGCTGTCGCGCCTGGCCGACATCAACAACAGCCTGCTGCGCGCGCAGCCCGGCACCTCCGCCTATGCCCAATTGCTCGACAGCCGCGACGCCGCCTTGTCGGACGTCACCGGCGCGCTCAATGTCGACATCAGCTTCGGCGCGCATGATTCGGTGACGGTCAGCTTCGGCGGCCAGACGCTGGTGAGCGGCAACAGCGCCTCCAGCCTGTCGCTGACCACGGACAGCGACGGCACGTTCAACCTGGCGGCGGGAGGCACCGCCGTCGCCGCGCCGACCAACGGCGCGCTGGGCGGCCTGTTCACCTCGGCCGATACCGTGGCGCAGCGCAGCGCCCGGCTCGACTCGCTGGCGCAGCAGTTCGTGACCGACATCAATGCGTGGCACGGCCAAGGCCGGACCGACGCGAACGCTGCCGGCGCACCGCTGCTCTCCTATGGCGGCAGCGCGGCCAGCGTCACCATGCTCATCACCGATCCGGCGGACCTCGCCACCCGGTCGGCCGACGGCAAGCTCAACGGCAACCTGCTGACCGCCGCCACCAGCCTGCGCGGCAGCGGCAGCGTCGAGCAGAACTGGTCGGCGCTGATCGGCACTCACGCCAATCTGCTGACCGCGATTAAGGCCGAACAGACCACCGCCCAGGGCCGCAACGATCAGGCGGTCGCCGCGCGCGAAGCGGTGAGCGGCGTCGACCTGGACATGGAGGCGGCGGACCTGCTGCGGGTGCAGCAGGCCTATTCGGGCAGCGCGAAGATCCTCCAGGTCGCCCGCGAAACGCTCGACGCCATTCTCCAGCTCATCTGAACCCGAAGGATTAGGCCATGGTAGGCATCACCGCTAAGATCATCGCCGCCGAAATCCGGCGGCAACAGCAATTGTCCAAGGACATCACCGAAGGCCAGACCGCCATCTCGACCGGCATCAGCCTGACCAAGCCGTCGGACAACGCCCTGGCCTGGGTGCAGGTGTCCGACCTCGCCCGCGCCCAGTCGCAGCAGGCGGCATGGGCCACCAACGTCAATTACGGCGTGTCGCGCGCCGCCAACGCCGAATCCAATTTGGACGAGATCAACAATCTGATGACCCGCGCGCAGGAGCTGGTGACCAGCGCGCGCAACGGCGTGCAGAACGGCACCGGCCACGATGCGATCGCCGAGGAGCTGCGCACGATCAAGGCCACCATCGGCGAACTGCTGGACCAGAAGGATTATCAGGGGACGCCAGTTTTCGACGATGGCCAGAATGTCCTGGTTCCGGTCAGCCGCGGCCTCAACCTCGCGGTCGTGGGCACCCGGCAGGAAGTGTCGGAAGGCATTTCAGTGGGGGGCACGGACATGACGCTGGACCAGATACTGGACGCGGCGATCAGCGCGGTCAGCGGCGGATCGGATGACGATGTCGCCGCCGCGCTCGACGGCATCCAGGCCGGACAAGGCCATATCGTCGTCCAGATGGCGCGGCAGGGCGTGCGCAGCGACCGGCTGGACGTAATCGGCGAACGACTGACGGACGTCGACATCGGCCTAGCCGAACGGCGGCGCACGCTGGAATCCACCGACCTCGCCACCGTCATATCGACCGTACAGGCGAAATTGTTGCAGCTCAACGCCGCGCAGTCGACCTATGCCCGGATCAACCAGCAGACGCTGTTCGACCTGATTAGCTGAGCGGAGCCATAAAAGGCGCCTCGTCCTAAACCCGGCGCTAACCAGTCCGTATTAGGTAGTACAGAACCAGCATCGCGGATCGCGATGCCGACGGATTACCGCCCCGCCCCTTGATGGCGCGGGCGCAGCTTTCGGGGACTTCGGAATGTTTGCAGCTATTGGCCTCGTCATCCTGCTCGTCATGGTTTTCGGCGGGTTCGCTTTCACGGGCGGCGATCTGGGCCCCGTGCTGCACGCCCTTCCTCATGAGATGCTCATCATCGGCGGCGCGGCCGTCGGCGCGCTCGTCATCGGCAACAGCGGCGCGGACCTGAAGGCGCTGGGCGGCGGCTTCGGCAAGGTGTTCAAGGGCCCCAAATATAAGAAGCAGGACTTTCTCGACTGCATCTTCCTGGTCAGCCGCCTGATGAAGACGCTGCGGGTCGAGGGGCCGGTGGCGCTGGAGCCCCATATCGAGGAGCCGGCCAGTTCGACCATCTTCACCGAATATCCGCGCCTGATGAAGGACAAGACGCTGATCCACCTGATCAGCGATACGCTGCGCCTGGTCGTGGTGTCGTCCGGCACGCTCGATCCCCACGCGGTCGAGGAGGTGATGGACAACAGCCTCAAGACCCATCATCACGACGCGATCAAGCCCGCCGACAATCTTCAGGGACTGGCCGACGCGCTGCCGGCGCTGGGCATCGTCGCGGCGGTGCTGGGCGTGGTCAAGACCATGGGGTCGATCGACCAGCCGCCCGCCATATTGGGCGCGATGATCGGATCCGCGCTGGTCGGCACCTTCCTTGGCATCCTGCTCGCCTATGGCATGGTCAACCCCTTCGCCAATCGCTGCCGCGCGGTGATCGAGGCGGACGGCGCCATCTATCATGTCGTCAAGCAGATCATCGTCGCCTCGCTCCACGGCCACCCGCAGCCGCTGGTGATCGAAGCCGCGCGCTCCAGCCTGACTCACGCGAACCAGCCGGCCTTCGCCGAGGTGTTCGACGGCATGCGGGGCAAATAAACGATGGCGGGGGACAAGAAGCGGGGGCAGAACGAGCCCGAGCCAAGGCCGATCATCGTCAAGAAGATCATCGTCGAGGGGCATGGCGGCCATCATGGCGGCGCGTGGAAGGTCGCCTATGCCGACTTCGTGACGGCGATGATGGCCTTTTTCCTGCTGATGTGGCTGCTGGGCGCGACCACGGAAAAGCAGCGCAAGGGGCTGGCCGACTATTTCACGCCGACGCTGGTGACGCTGAAGGAAGGATCGGCCGGTTCGGACGGCATGTTCGGCGGCGACAGCCTGATCGCCAAGGAAAATTATCCCACCACCGGCGGCCAGGGCAACCTGGCCATCACCATCCCCCGCGACGCGAGCGGCACGAAGGACCAGGGCGGCAAGGCCACCAAGGCCAGCGACCGCGCCCGGTTCGAGGAGATCAAGAAGCAGATCGAGGCGCGCATGGCCGGCAAGGGCATGGAGAAGCTGCGCCGGAACGTCCGCTTCACCGAAACGCGCGAAGGGCTGCGCATCGACCTGATCGACGAGGCGGACTTCGCCATGTTCGCGATGGCGACCGACCGGCTGCTGCCGCCCGCCCGCGCGCTGATCGGCGAAGTGGCGAAAGCGCTGAAGACCATGCCGAACCCGGTGATCGTGCGCGGCCATACCGACGGCCTGCCCTATGCCGCAGGCCGCACGATGAACAATTGGATGCTGTCGTCCGCGCGCGCCGAAGCGACCCGGCGCGTCCTGTCGGACAATGGCATCGGCGCCGACCGCTTCGCCCGGATAGAAGGGGTGGCCGACCGCGAGCCCTTTGTCGCCGGCGATCCCTATGATCCGCGCAACCGCCGCATGTCGATCGTGCTGGGCTGGAGCCGGGGGATGCCCCGCGACATGCCCGATCCGCAGGGCGACGCCGAAACCAGGGCGGAGATCGAGAAGCGCGATGCGCCGATGGCGATGGCCGGGCGCGAGGCGCGCAGGATCGACATGGGGGGCACCGGCCTGCCGGCGGACGCCGAACTGTTGAATCCCACGGCCAAGGGCACTTCGTCCAAGCCGGGCAAGCATTGACGGGGGCCAGCCGGTTTTTAAATTTGTCCTGATAGAATGGAAGCGCAATGCGCTCCTGCGAAGGCAGGAGCCTAAGGTCGAATGCGAGGAATGGGTCAAGCCTCCGCAGGGAACACGGCTTCCACCTGAACAGGACAGGGCTTGACTAAATAGCGAGCTTGCCGAAGGGCAGCAGCTTGCGGGCCATCGCCGCGGCGGCCTTGCCGTCATTGGCGCGCAGGGCCGGTAGGATGGCGAGGGCGTTTCGCCGGATCAACGCGTCCAGCGGCGTCGGCGTGGCGGCGGAGGCGGCCGCTTCCGCCCAGCGGCGCGCCTTGGCGACGTCGCCATGGTTCAGCCTGATCTGCATCATCGCCGCCAGCCCCGGATAAAAGGCGCGCCGGCTGTCCAGGGCGACGGCCCGCGCCAGCGCCGCTTCCCCTTCCGCCGCTTTCGCGCCCAGCACCGTGCGGGCGACGAAGCCACCGAGCTGATCGATGGCGTCGAGATGCCATCCGGCAATCACCATCTGCGCTTCGGGATCGCGCGGATCGCGCGCCGCCAGCGCCTCGAACAGTCGCAGCGAGGTGCGCGCGTCCGATCGGCTGCGCGTCAGCTTCGCCCGGTAGCCGATGGCGACCGCGCGCTGGAGCAGCGCCTCATGGTCGCCAGGCTTGCTGGCCAATATCCTGTCGGCCCCCGCGATCGCCTGCCCGACCAGCGCCAGCGCCCGGCCCTTGTCGGCGGTCTGGAAGGCGGCGGCGGTGAGCAGCTCGCGCGGGGTTTCCGCTTGGGCTTCGGCGGACACCAGCGCGATCATGGTCATCACGCAGGCCATCGTCGAACGGCGAAGCATCATTGTCGTCTGCACATGGGACTCCTGCTTGTCGCTCTATCGCCTAACTCTCGCGCCGACAGCCGGTTGCTTCAAACCGCAACTTCAGGCCAGCGGCAGCACCAGGCTCGCCTCCAACCCGCCGCCGGCGCGGTTCGCGAGGTTCAGCGATCCGCCATGCTCGGCCATGATCGCCCGCACCAGCGCCAGGCCGAGGCCCGCGCCGCCGGTCTCCCGGTTGCGCGATCCTTCCAGCCGGGTGAAGGGCTCCATCATCTCCTCCATCCGCGCTTCGGCGATGCCGGGGCCCTCGTCGGCGACGACGATGCGGACGGCATGCGCATCCCGGACCACGGCGACATGGGCGCGCTCGCCATAGACGACCGCATTCTCTATGAGGTTGCGCAGCGCCCGGCGGATAAGCTGCGGCCGGACGGAGCCGACGATGCGCTCGCTGTCGGCCATGTCGACCGGCGATCCCAGCTCGATGAAATCCTCCACCACCGCGTCCGCCAGCGACGACAGATCGACCTTTTGCACCGCCTCCATGGAGCGCCCGGCGCGCGCGAGCGACAATATGTCGTCGAGCATCCGGTTCATTTCCTCGATCGTTTCGGACATGCGGGCGCGCTCGCCCTCATCCTCGACCGATTCCGCGCGCACGCGCAGCGAGGCGAGCGGGGTGCGCAGGTCATGGCCGATCGCGCCCAGCATTCGGTCCTTCTCGTTCAGCATGGCGACGATCCGCGCGCGCATCGCGTTGAAGGCGGTCGTCAGTTCGCGCACGTCCCCCGGCCCCCGCTCGTCCACCGGGTCGGCCGCGCCCGTCCGCGCGAATTGCTGGGCGGAGGCGGTCAACTGCTTGAGCGGCCGAGCCAGCCGCCGCCCAATCCACAGCAGCGGGGCGAGCACGATGACGTAGAGGATCAGCGTCTGCCAGAACAGCCATCCGCCGAAACGCGGCGGCCTGTCGCCGCTGCGCGTGTCGGTGACGATCCATTTGCCCGGCGCATATTCGGCCGCCATCGTCAGACGATGGACCTCATGGTTGCGCGGCCTGTCGCCGTTAGCGCGCAGGCGGATCATCTCCCACCGGCGCAGCGGCATGCGCTGGCTATATTCGATCACCCGGACCGCGCGAACCGGGACGCCGATTTCGGCGAACATGTCCGTGGCCCGGCGGGCGATGTCTGGCCGAAGCGTCCCGGTCACAGCGGGCGGCGCATCGGCGAAGCGCACGCGCGGCCGTTCATTGCCACGCCTCTCCTGCCGCCCGTCGAGGCCATCGACGATTCGATAGACCGCCGGCGCCGTCGTCGCGGTCAGTTGCAGCCGCCCCCGCTCGCGCAGCAGCAAGGCGAAATTGATCGCCTGCGCCACGAACAGCGCCAGCGCGACCAGCAGGATGATCTGCCCGACCAGGCTTTGCGGCCACGGGCGCAGCCGTTTCACAGTTTGCGCACCTCGGCCGACAAGGTGTAGCCGCCGCCCCACACCGTCTTGATGAGGGTCGGGTTCTTGGGGTCAGGCTCGATCTTCTTGCGCAGGCGGCTGATCTGATTGTCGATCGCCCGGTCGAAGGCGTTCGCCTCCCGCCCCTGGGTGATGTCGAGCAGTTGGTCGCGGCTCAGCACCTGGTTGGGCCGCGTGGCGAAGGCGAGCATCAGATTATATTCGGCGGTCGACAGCGGTAGCGACACGCCGTCGCTGTCGACCAGCGTGCGCTCCTGCGACTTGAGCAGCCAGCCCGCGAAGCTGTAGGTGGCCCCGTCGGGCGCGGTGACGCGCTGGCCGCCGGTGGCGACGCGGCGGAAGATCACCTTGATCCGGGCGACCAGCTCGCGCGGGGAGAAGGGCTTCAGCACATAGTCGTCCGCGCCCATCTCAAGGCCGACGATGCGGTCGGTCTCCTCCGACCGGGCGGTCAGCAGGATCACCGGAATCTCGCTGGTCTCGCGGATATGACGGCAAAGGCTGAGGCCGTCCTCGCCCGGCATCATGATGTCCAGCACGACCATGTCGATCGCATTGGCGTTCAGCCGCACCCGCGCCTCCGCCGCGCTTTCGACGGCGGTCACGCGAAAACCGTTGCGCGACAGATATTGCGCCAGCGGCTCGCGGATCGAGCGCTCGTCGTCGACGAGCAGCAAATGGGGTCGTTCGCTCATGATATCGGTCTTGTCACGGGTTGAGACGGGGGGGAAGGGCGAAAGCCTCCAGGGGGAGGAGAGACTTTCGCCCTTCGGCTGGTCCACGGCACGGGAACAAGGGACGATCCGCGCCGTGGCTCAGGGACTTGGGCGTCAGCCGGCGGGCTGGGCCTTGCGCGCCTTCCACTGGTCGCGCATCGTCGCGCGGGCGGCCTGACGCTCGGCGGCGGTGACGGTGCCGTCCTTGTTCGCGTCCGCCTTGTCGAACATCGCCAGCGGGCCGGCCATGAACTCGGCGCGGGTCAGCGCACCGTCCTTGTCGGCGTCGGCGCGCCCGCCAAAGCCGCCGCCCATCATGCCCATCTTGCCGCCGCGCGGACCACCATGGCCGCGCATGTGGCGCCCGCCGTCGCGTCCGCCGGGACCCTGGCGATCACCGCGCCGCGCCTTGTCATGGCCGGCCGCAAACTCGGCCTTGCTGATCTGGCCGCTGGCGTCGGCGTCGAGGCTGGCGAAGCGCTTGTCAAGGCGTTCCGCACGCTGCGCGTCACGGTCGCTCTTCGTCACCTTGCCGTCCTTGTCGCCGTCCATCCGGGCGAAGCGGGCGTCGAGCGCGGCCGTGAGTTCTGCGCGGCTGAGGGCGCCGTCCTTGTTCGCGTCGGCCATCAGCCCGCCGCGCTTGCCGCCGAACGCTTTTGCGGCGGCCTGCGGCGCCGCATCCTGCGCGAAGGCGAGGTGGGAGGCCGCAACGCCCCCAACGAACAGTGAGCCAAGCGCCACTGTGGTCATGAATTTGCGGATCATAATCTTGTCTCCAATAAGTATGTTCAGGGTCGGCGCTGGCCGTCCATGAACTGGCTTATGAAGGCATAATGTCCTGCAACTTTGTCAGTTACCTCAAGAAACTGTCGCAATATGTATCGCGACGGCCGGGACCTCCGCCCTATTTCCTTTCGAAAAGCCGCTTGAGGAACACCGTCTCCACCTCGCGCCGCAGGTCGTTATTGGGCTTTTTCAGGAAGCCATGGCCTTCATCGGCGAACAGCACATACCAGGCGTCGACGCCGTTGGCGCGCAGCCTGGCGACGACCTGGTCGGATTCCGACTGCGGCACGCGCGGATCGTTGGCGCCTTGCATCACCAGCATGGGCTTGGTGATCCGGCCGACATTGGCCATCGGCGAGATTTTCGCGAACACCGCCTTCATCTTCGGATCGCGCTCGTCGCCATATTCGGCGCGGCGATTGTCGCGGCGATAGGCCTCCGTGTTGTTGAGGAAGGAGACCCAGTCGCTGATGCCGTAGCGCTCCACCCCGCCGACCAGCCGATCGGAATAATGAGTCATCACCGCCAGCGACATATAGCCGCCATAGGACTGGCCATAGACCGCGATCCTGGTCGCATCCATGCCGGGCTGCGTGCCGATCCAGTCGATCAGCGCGCCGATGTCCCTGACGCTGTCCTCGCGCTTTTCGGCATTGTCGAGGTTCAGGTAGCGCTTGCCATAGCCGTCGCTGCCCCGGACGTTGGGCAGGATGACGGTCGCGCCCAGCACGTCGGCGAAATATTGCGCGCCATAGTTCCAGATCGGGCGGGTCTGCGCCTCCGGCCCGCCATGGATGTCGATGATGACGGGCGTCCGCGCATCGGCCGCGACGCCGCGCGGGCGATAGACGAAGGCGGGGACCGACAGGCCGTCGAACGACTTGAAGCGGATCAGCGCCGGTTCGGCGAGCTTCGCCGGGTCGAGATCACCCAACTCCGATGTCGTCCAGCGGGTCAGGCCGCCGCCCGCCACGTCCCAACTCCACACGTCCCCGGCGGAGGTCGCGTTGGTGAGCCCGATCGCCAGCCTGCCGCCGTCCGGCGAGAATTTAAGGGCCGTCAGCACCCCGCGCGGCAGCTCGGGCTGCGGCAGGGCTCGGCGAGTGACGCGATCCTGCACGACCACCCTGGAAAATCCGTCCTCATTGACCGCATAGGCCAGGACGCGGCCGTCCGCGCTCAGGTCATAGGATTCGACGTCCCAGGCAAGGCCCGGCGTCAGCACCGTCTCGCGCCCTGTCCGAAGGTCGATCTCGACCAGCCGCCGGGTGTCGCTGCCGCCGTCCGAAATGGTAATGATCGACCGGCCGCCGGGCAGGAAGCGGGCATCCTCATAACGCGCCTTCGCCGCCTTGGGCGCGATACGCGTCGCCGTGCCGCCGGCCATGTCCAGCACGAACAACTGGCTTTCCCGGTTGGAGATGCCGCGCGAAAAGAGCAGGCTGGCCTTGTCGTCCGACAGGTCGTCGGCCGAAATCGAGCCGTCGACGCTGTAGAGCGTGCGCGGCGCGGACGGCGCGGTCGGATCGGTCGCCAGCAGCGCGTAGGCGCCCGATCCCTTGGTCGCCCGCGCCCATACCAGCAGCTTGCCGTCGCGGCTCATCACCGGCGATCCATTGCGGGTGGTGCCGCCCTCCGTCAGCGCCACCGCTTCGCCGGTCAGCCCTCTGGCATAGAGCTGGAACCATTCGTCGCCGCCGGTGTCGCGGGTCAGCACGAAACGGTCGGTGCCCGGAATGGTTTTCGCATCCGCCACCGGCTCGCCATAGAAGCTGATCTGCGTGCGGGCGGCGCCGGGCGCCTTCACATGATGCAATTGCTGAGTCGCGCCGAAGCGGGTGGCGATCAGCATCGACCCATCGGGCAGCCAGTCCTCGAACTGCGCGGCGCGGCTGTTCTGATAGCGCTGAACCGCGGCGGAAACCTCGGCCGGGATCGGCGGCACATTCTCAAGCCGGGCGGTGCCGACCTGCCGCACCTGGGGCGCTTGCTGCGCGACGGCCGGAGACGCCGTAGCGGCCGCCAGAGCGGCGGCACAGAGGAAGGGTTTGAGCATGTGTAGATCCCTTTGCGACCGGGCGGTTCGCCGCCCTCATTCCATTTTCGCGACCATGTCCTCGATCGACACGAAGGCGAAGGCGACCGAGCTGTCCGCCACGCCATAGGGCAGGAAGATATTGTCGCCATGCCGCATCGCACCGCAAGTATAGACGACGTTGGGCACATAGCCCTCGCGATTATCCTCCGACGCGGTCAGCACCGGCTCGCGGCACCGGGCCAGCACCTTGCGCGGATCATCCTTGTCCAGCAGCACCGCGCCGATCGCATATTCGCGCATCGCGCCCACGCCGTGGGTCAGCAGCAGCCAGCCCTCGTCGATCTCGATCGGCGCGCCGCAATTGCCGATCTGCACCAGTTCCCACGGATAGCGCGGGGTCAGTATCTTTTCGCCCTCGTCCCAATGAGTGAGGCTATCGGACCCGATCAGGTAGAGATTCTCCCCATCCTGCCGCCCGATCATCATATAGCGGCCGTCGACGGTGCGGGGGAACAGCGCCATCCCCTTGTTGCGCGCGGCGCTGCCCGTCAGCGGCACGAGGTCGAAACTGCGGAAGTCGCTGGTGCGCAGCATCTCCGACTGGATCTGGCGGCCATTATAGGCGGTATAGGTGCCCAGCCATTCGGTGCGCCCGTCGTCATGGGCGAACTTCACTAGCCGCAAATCCTCCAGGCCGTTGGCCTGCGCGCCGGTGATCGGGAAGATCACCGTGCCCGACAGGTTGGAATCGGGATGGCGGAAGATGGTGACCGCGCCCTCGGGCGCGCGCTCCTCGTCGCCATGGGCGTCGGCGGCCGTGGCGAAGGGCGGCTCGGGGGCTAGGTCGAACTGGCCGTCGCGGGTGATGATCCCCTCGCGAAAGGCGATCGAGCTAATATGCCCTTCCCCCACCGCGCGCAGCGACAGGATGACCCGGCAGCTATTGTGGCTCATGCCGGATTGGTCGGGATGGGGGACGACGCTGGGGTTCATCAGCGCGGCGGCGGCATAGCTATATTCGTGACAGAAATAGGCCCCCAGCAACTGCTTGCGCGGCAGGCTGAGCGCATCGCAGTCCAGCTTCAGCAGCCCGGCAATCTCCTCGAACCGCGTCATGAACACCCGGCGCGTCTGCCAATGGCGCTTCTCGAAATCGCGCAGCACATGGGTGAGTTGGGTTTCGACCTGCGCATCGTCCAGCGCCAGCACGGCATCGGCGATGCGCTGTGTGCGGCTGGGCGCGCCCCCATTGGCCTGCCAGCCGAGGTGAAACGGACGCACCACGACCCGCGAGGGATTGGCCGTCAGGTAAAGCGGCAGCGCGTCGATCAGCGGCAAATGCAATATTCCCGATCAGCCAGTCCCATCAGGCGGAGATGGGCTCCATCTCCGCCTGAACCGTCTTTGGCACGATCGAGGCCCGGTCGAAAAGCCCGTTCATCGCACAGGACGCCATTTGCAGCGCGAGCAACGATTCGGCGCCCTGATTTTCATTGACGCCCAATGGCGTCAGCCCGTCATAACAGCCCCCGTCGGCGGGCGTCGCCAGCGGCAGCGACAGGTCGTTCTGCCCCAGGAACCAGCGATAGGCATTGTCCGCCACCTCCAGCCAGCGGCGGTCGTTGTCGATCGCGAAAGCCGTCGCGGCGACGTCGATCGTCGCCTGCGCCTCCAGCGGCTGCTGGTCGAACTGAAGCGGGCGGCTATAGGGGCGGCCGAAGCTTTCGCTGCCCACCGCGCGGAAATGGCCCTCGGGCGCCTGCTGGCAGGCGACGATCCACTCCAGCGTCTCCAGGCCCTCCTCGATCATGCGGGCGTCGCCCAGCACCTGCCCCGCCAGCAGCAGCGCCTGCGGCAGCCGGGCATTGTCATAGGCCAGCACCGTTTCGAACCAGGCCCAGTCCGGACGGCGCGAGCGATCGACCAGGGCGAGCAGGTTCCGGCCGAACTCGGCGACCATGCGCCGCGCCACCTCATGGTCGGGGGCGACCTCCAGCATCGCCGCCGCGCCCAGGATCAGGAAGGCCTGCGTCCGGGGCGATCCGCTGTCGAGCAGCGCCGGGGCGGTCCGGTCGAACATCAGCCGCGCCCAGTGCCGGTGCTTTTCCATCGGCGCGTCGCGCGCGACGACGCCCAGCGCCCAGATCGCCCGGCCGCAGCTATCCTCCGACCCGACATCCTCCAGCCAGCGCCGATCGAAGCCCATGAAGTTGCGGAAGCGGCCCTTGTCCGGGTTCCACGCGTGCTGGAGGAAGGCGGCATAGATGGTGGTCCACTGGTCGCGCAGGGCCGGCTCCATGTCTGGCATCTGGCACATCAGGATCAGCGCGCGCGCATTATCGTCTATGCAATAGCCGTGGTTACGGTCGGGCACCGACAATATGCCGTGCTGAAGCATCCCGGTCGAATCGCTCATCCGCAGCACGGCGGCGGCGTCGGGCGGCAATATGTCATAGCTGCGCCGGGGCACCAGGCGGGTAGGCCGCAGGGTGCAGGCGTCGTGCAGCAGGCTGCGGACATTGCGCGCTAACTCGCTCCAGATCATGCGGCGTCCAAAGGCATAGGCGCGATCGGCATAGCCCTGCGCCATCGCCCGGTCGGACAGCAGCGCGTTGATCGCGTCCGCCAGCGCCGCCTCGTCGCGAAAGGGAACGAGCATGCCGACATCGCCGGCCAATATCTCGGTCGCCTGGACATAGGGGGTGGAGATGACGGGCTTGCCCATGCCGATCGCGTAGCTGAGCGTGCCCGAAGTGACCTGCGCCGGGTTGGTATAGGGCGTCACATAGATGTCGGCCGCCTGGAGCCGGTCGAGCAACGCCTCCTGCTCGACATAGCCGTCGATCAGGGCCACGTTCTTCTCGACGCCCAGCGAGGCCGCGAGCGCGATCAGGCTCTCCCGCAGCTTTTCCCCTCCCTGCTCGCGCACGATGTTGGGATGGGTGGCGCCCAGCACGACGTAGAGGGCGTCGGGATGCCGCTCCGCGACCATCGGCATGGCCCGGATCATCGTGTCAATCCCTTTGTCGGGGGCGAGAAGGCCGAATGTCAGGATGACCTTGCGGCCTTCCCAGCCGAATTGCGGCTGCATCGCGGCGGGGACGACATGAGGGCGATCGGGCACGCCATGGGGGATGACCGCGATCTTGCTGTCGGTCACGCCATAGGTCGACCGCAATATGTCGCGCCCACGCTCGGCCATCACCATGATCCGGTCGGACCGGGCGATCAGGGCTTCGGCGACCCGGCGCTCGTCGGGATTGGGCCGTTCCAATATCGTGTGGAAAGTGCTGACCAGCGGCAGGCGGGTTCGCTCCAGCAGGCGCAGGATCATGTCGCCCGCCGCCCCGCCGAATATGCCGAACTCATGCTGGAGCCAGATCGCCTCGGCCCCGCTTTCCTCGATTTGCTGCGCCGCAACCGAATAAGCGGCGGCATCATGCTGGGCGATGGGGATCACGCCCTCGGGATAGGCGGCGCCGACCCTACCATCGTCCATCGCATAATGGTCGATCACCAGATCGGGAAAAGCCCCTGCCATGGCGTCATGGCAATGAGTCGTAAAGGTCGCAATGCCGCAGCGGCGAGGGACGCTATTGCCGATCAGGGCGATATGTCGGGGCGTCCGGGGCGCACGGTTCTGATCCATCGTCCTGCCTTGCTTCACGGGGTGGAAAGCCGTCAGGCGCCGGAAGGCGCATGAACGGTTGTTCAGGATAACGCGCTGCACCGCAAAAGGTTGCGGCGGGCACGCGCGAACAGACGCAATCCTCCCCAAAGGCGATGTGCGCAGTTGGCCGGCTATTATCCGACTGTACAGAATTTAGTCGTGAATGCCTCGGTCATCGAGCGGACGCCGCGCAGGAAGGCGTCGGCCACCAGTCCAGGTCCATGGCGATCGGCACGCCCGCTATGTCCATGAAGCGCAGGTCGGCGGCGATCGGCGCGGCCCGGTTCTCCGGGAAGGTCAGCATTGCGTCGGTTAGGAAGAAGGGCCGGGGCAGGAGATGGGTCGCGATCGACAGCGCGTTGATGCCGGGGTCGAACACGCCAAGGCCGCCCGGCACCCATATCCAGGCCTGTCCGGGATGCAGACGCGCACATCCTCGCGCCAGACGATCGAAACTTTCCTGATCTCGCGCCCCGCCAGCCACGCCCGCGCCGGCGCGACCCCGGCGGCATGGCGCGAATGCCAGCTCGCGAACAGCGTCACGCCCGCTTGGCGGGCCAGCGCGGCCAGCGCGTCAACCTCCGCCAGCGTGGCGCCGGGCGGCTTTTCCAGAAATACATGCAGGCCGCTCGCCAGCGCGGTCGCGGCCGCCCCGTAACGCACCTGCGGGGGCGTGCAGAGCGCCACCGCGTCGACCTTCGGCCCGTCGGCCAGCAGCGCTTCCAGCGTCGCGAAATAGGGGACGTCCAACTCGGGATCTTGACGGCTGACCGTCGCGGCCAGAACGAAGGCATCGTTCGCCGCTATCGCGGGCAGATGCTGGTCGCGGGCGATCTTGCCAATCCCGACGAGCGCGATTCGAATGGGGGCCATGGCTACAGCGCCTTCACGGTGAGGGCGCGCACCTCGCCGCGCGCGAGCGGGTTGCGCAGCGGCAGGGTGAAGGGCGCGGCCTCGATCTCGAAAATATCGCCCTCCCGCGTCTGGACGCAATCGCTGAAAGACAGGGTCGCGGTGCCGAAGAAATGGACATGCACGTCGCCGGGACGACGGAACAGGTCATATTTGAAATGATGATGCTCCAGGATGGCCAGGCTATGGGACATATTGGATTCTCCCGACAGGAACGGTTTTTCCCAGAGCGTGCCGCCGTCGCGCAAGATGCGGCTCATCCCCTCGACATGGGCGGGCGGCTCCCCGACCAGCAGTTCGGCGCCGATCGCCGCCTGCCGCAGCTTGCTGTGGGCGAGCCACAGATAATTATGCCGCTCGGTCACATGGTCGCTGAACTCGTTGGCGAGCGCGATGCCCAGCCGGAAGGGCGTTCCGTCCGGCCCGATCAGATAGACGCCCGCCAGTTCCGGCTCCTCCCCTCCATCCCGCGCGAAGGGGCGGCATGGCGAGCGGCGCGCCGGGTCCCACCAGCTGCGATCCGTCCCCCTTGAAGAACCATTCAGGTGCTGGCCGGTCTCGCCGGCGGCGGGCTTGCCCCCCTCCAGCCCTTCCAAGAACATCCGCATCGAATCGGTCTGGCTTTACGCGGCGGCGGCCGCCTTGTGCATCTTGTCGCGCCCCTCGGCCGAACCCAGATGCGTGAGGCCAGTGCCGGTCAGCAGCAGATGCGCGTCATCGTCATGGTCGATCGGCGCGAGCAACCGCCCGGCCGCCAGTTCAACGGCAAGATCGACCCCCTCGCCCCTGCCGCTGCCCGCGACAGCCTCCGCCAGCGTCGCGCCATCGGCGATGGCCCACAGCGCCAGAGCGCGCACGCTCTCGACCCCAATGAGGAAAAAGGCTTCGTCCCCCTCGCGCGGCGATCACCGACCGCGCGCCGCTGGCGCCGCGATGCTGCAACAGGCGCAATGTCATGAAAGCTCTCCCTCCCACGGCGGCATTCCCGCCATGAACATTACGACCCAGAGGGTCAGCCATTACTCCGACATATGATAGCTAGGCGGGAACGGCAATCTTGCCATTTCCCCAAAAGCTCGACCCCTGTTAGACGGAGTGGCGGAGGGATGCGGATCATGGACGAGGCGACGAAACAGGCAGCGGTCGGCGATGGCGCCGCCCTGTCGGCGGGGGAACGGAAGGGGGCCGCGATCGCGAGGCGGGGGCCGGGCAGGCGGCTGCACGGCGCCATCGCCCACAAGCTGGGCACGGCGATATTGTCCGGCCAATATGCGCCCGGCGACACGCTGTCGGGCGAGGTGGCCTTCGCCGAGGAACTGGACGTCTCCCGCAGCGCCTATCGCGAGGCCGTGCAGGTCCTGACCGCCAAGGGGTTGGTCGAGAGCCGCCCGAAAGCCGGCACGCGCGTCCTGCCGCGCAACCGATGGAACCTGCTGGACCCGGATGTCCTCGCCTGGGCCTTTGCCGGGGAACCCGACGTGCAGTTCGTGCGCGACCTGTTCGAGCTGCGCGCGATCGTCGAGCCCGCCGCCGCGCGCCTGGCGGCCGAGCGGCGGGACAGGGCCGACCTTGCCGCCATGAAGGAGGCGCTGGCGGCGATGCGGCGGCACACGCTGTCGACCGACCTTGGCCGCGCGGCCGACCGGGATTTCCACAACGCCATCCTGCATGCGACCCGCAACGACGCGCTGCTGGCGCTGACCGCCAGCATCGGCGCGGCGGTCAACTGGACGACCCAATATAAGCATCGCGCCCGCGCCCTGCCGCGCAATCCCATTCCCGACCATGTCCGCGTCTATGACGCCATCCTGGCCCAGGACGGCGCGGCCGCCAGCGACGCCATGCGCCATCTGGTCGACCTGGCGCTGGAGGATACGCGCAACGTGATGGAGAGATAAGCGGCGTTCGGCCGCCTCCGCCCGCGGTATCGCCGATCAGTCCCCGACAGCCTGGTCCGGCAGCGGGCTGGTCGCCTTGGCTCCCCACAGCGCATAGGCAAGCACGACCACCTCGCATGCCATCGTCAGGAAGAAGCTGTTTTGGAGGCCGTAGACGTCGGCGATCCAGCCCTGCACGACGACCAGCGCGCCGCCTGCGATCGCCATGATCATCAGGCCGGACCCCTCCTCCGTCAGCGGGCCCAGCCCTCTGATCGCGAGGGTGAAGATGGTCGGGAACATGATCGAATGGCACAACCCGACCAGGATCAGCGCCCACATCGCCAGTGGTCCGGTGGCGAAGGTCGCGACGCCCACGACGATCAGCGCGCCCGATGCGAACGCCGCCAGCACCCGCTCCGGCGCGATCGAACGCATGATGAAGCTGCCCGCGAACCGGCCGACCATCATGCCGCCCCACAGCAACGCCAGATAGCGCGAGGCCTGTTCATGGGTGATGGCGGCGATCTGCGGCTGCGACACGAAGTTCACGAACAGGTTGGCGACGCCGATCTCCGCGAGCAGATAGGCGATCATCGTCGGGATGCCCAGCGTCAGGTTGCGGTGACGCCAGAGCGAATGCCGGTGCCGGTCCGCCCTGGCCGCGCGCCGGGTCGATGCGCCGAGCGCGGGCAGCGGGAAACGGGCGATGACGGTCGCGAGCACCACCAGCACGGCCGCGACCAGCAGATAGGGCAGGATCACCGACTGGGCGTCGGCATAGCGCTGCGCCTGGCTTAGCTGCACGCCCGCCTCCGCGGTGCCGCCACGGCTGCGGCCCAGGATCAGATAGCCCGCGAACAGCGGCGCCAGCGTCGTGCCGAGTGAGTTGAACGCCTGCACTAGGTTGAGGCGCGACGACCCCGTTTCCGGCGGACCGATGACGGTGACATAGGGGTTGGCCGCGACCTGAAGCAGGGTGATGCCGCTGGCGATCACGAACAGGGCGGTCAGGACCATGCCATAGGAAGCGAGCCTGGCGGCCGGCACCATCATCAGCGCGCCGCCGGCCATGATCAGCAGCCCGATCACGATCGACTTTTGGTATCCCACTCGCTCGATCAGCTTGGCCGAGGGGATGGACGCGAAGAAATAGGCGATGAACCAGACCGACTCGATCAGCGTTGTCTGGGTATAGTCGAGTTCGAAGACGGAGCGCAGGTGCGGCAGCAGCACGCCATTGATGACGGTGATGAAGCCCCACATGAAGAAGAGGCTGGCAAGCAGCGCCAGCGCCGGCCCATATCCGCGCGAATATCCTGGTCCCTCGCCTGCCCCTGCGACCGTAGCGGAGGTCGTCATTGGTCCTGCCATCCCATCCTGCTCCAACCTATGTTCGCCGCCTTGACGCCAAGGCAACTTGCGCCTTCTTCATTTGTCGGACTATATAGGCAGGGCGGATGCGTCAATGGCGTCCGGCCATCTTGGGGTAGGGTATGACGGCGCGAGAGAAAAGCGGAAGCGCTCCGGGACGCGCGTCGACCCCGCTGGCGGACGACGCCGGACATGCGGCGGAAGCCAGCCGCGCGCCGGCCGGGCAATTGCGGGACGGAACCCTGATCGAGACGGTCGTCCTGACTAATGGCAGGGGCATGTCCGCCCATATCCTGACCTATGGCGCGACGCTCCAGTCGCTGATCGCGCCTGATCGCGCGGGCAGGGTCGCGGACGTGCTGCTGGGCTATGACGATCCGGCTACCTATGTCGATCGCCCCAATTATTTCGGCGTGACCGTCGGGCGCTACGCCAATCGCATCGCCGGGGGGCGCTTCACCCTCGACGGAGAGAGCCATCAGCTTACCCTCAACGACGAGAGCAATTCGCTGCATGGCGGCATCGGGGGCTTCGACAAGGTCGCCTGGAAGATCGTCTCGCTGACGGACGAGCCGAAACCCAGCGTCGTCCTGTCCCATATCAGCCCGGACGGCGACCAGGGCTATCCTGGCACGCTGACCGTCACCGTCACCTATATGCTGGACGATGACGGCGCGTTGATCATTGCCTTCGAGGCGGAGACCGACAAGCCGACGATCGTCAACATGACCAATCATGCGATCTTCAACCTGGCAGGCGAGAGCGCGGCGCAGGGCGCGACCCAGCACAGGCTGACCATCCCCGCCGCGGCCTATACGCCGGTGGACGCAACGCTGATCCCGACCGGCGAGCGCCGCCCGGTCGCGGGCACCGCATTCGATTTCCGCGCCGGCCGCTCGATCGCCGAGAGCATCCGCGACGGCAAGGAAGAGCAGATATGCGTCGGCCAGGGCTATGACCATAATTTCGTACTGGACAAGGGGCTGACCGAGCAGCCCGAACTGGCCGCCCGGCTGGAGGACCCGGCATCGGGCCGCGTCCTCGAAGTGCTGACCACCGAGCCCGGCATCCAATTCTATAGCGGCAATTTCCTCGACGGCACCTATGTCGGCAAGCAGGGGCATCTATATCGCATGGGCGACGGCGTCGCGCTGGAGCCGCAGAAATTTCCCGATAGCCCCAACCAACCCTCCTTCCCCTCCGCGCGCGTAGATCCCGGCAAACCTTATCGGCACGTCATGATCTACCGCCTTTCGACGCACCCCTGACCATCACAGACACGACGGAACCCGCATGACCGACACCCCCGCCCCGAAGCTGCGTTCGCGCGCCTGGTTTGACAATCCCGACAATATCGACATGACCGCGCTCTATCTGGAGCGCTATCTGAACTTCGGCCTGTCGCTGGAGGAATTGCGTTCGGGCAAGCCGATCGTCGGCATCGCTCAGACGGGCAGCGACCTGTCGCCCTGCAACCGCCATCACCTCGTCCTCGCCGAACGCATCCGGGAGGGCATTCGCGAGATGGGCGGGATCGCGCTGGAATTTCCCGTCCACCCGATCCAGGAGACGGGCAAGCGACCGACGGCGGGGCTCGACCGGAACCTAGCCTATCTGGGGCTGGTCGAGGCGCTGTACGGCTACCCGTTGGACGGAGTGGTGCTGACCACCGGCTGCGACAAGACGACCCCCGCGCTGCTGATGGCGGCCGCGACCGTCAACATTCCCGCCATCGCCCTGTCGGTGGGGCCGATGCTGAACGGCTGGCACAAGGGCGAGCGCACCGGGTCTGGCACGATCGTGTGGAAGGCGCGGCAGATGCTGGCGGCCGGCGAGATAGACGATGATCAGTTCATCAAGCTGGTCGCCTCCTCCGCCCCCTCCACCGGCTATTGCAACACGATGGGCACGGCATCGACGATGAACAGCCTGGCCGAAGCGCTGGGCATGATGCTGCCGGGCACCGCTGCGATCCCCGCCCCCTATCGCGACCGGCAGGAAGCCGCCTATCGCACCGGCAAGCGCATCGTCGAGATGGTGGCCGAGGATCTGAAGCCGTCCGACATCCTGACGCTGGACGCCTTCCACAACGCGATCCTGGTCAATTCGGCGATCGGCGGATCGACCAATGCGCCGATCCATCTGGCCGCGATCGCCCGCCACGTCGGCGTCGACCTACCGCTCAAGGATTGGGAGACGGTGGGGCACGACATTCCGCTGCTCGTCAATCTTCAGCCCGCCGGCGAATATCTGGGCGAGGATTATTATCGCGCGGGGAGCGTTCCGGCGGTGGTCGCCCAGCTCATGGGGCAGGGCCTGATCCGCGAGGGCGCGATGACGGTCAACGGCCGGACCATCGGCGACAATTGCCGCGATGCGCAGATCGAGGATGAAAAGGTGATCCGGCCGTTCGACCAGCCGATCAAGGAGGCGGCGGGCTTCCTGGTGCTTTCCGGCAATCTGTTCGACGCCGCGATCATGAAGACCAGCGTCATCAGCGCCGAGTTTCGCGACCGTTACCTGTCCAACCCCGACGATCCCGATGCCTTCGAGGGGCCGGCGGTCGTGTTCGACGGGCCGGAGGATTATCATGCCCGCATCGACGATCCCAGCGTCGGCATCACGCCCGACACGCTGATGTTCATGCGGGGCGCGGGCCCGATCGGCTATCCCGGCGCGGCCGAGGTCGTGAACATGCGCCCGCCAGCCTACCTCATCACCGAAGGGGTGAGCGCGCTGCCCTGCATCGGCGACGGCCGCCAGTCGGGCACCAGTGGCAGCCCGTCGATCCTCAACGCCTCGCCCGAAGCCGCGGCGATGGGCGGCCTCGCCCTGATCCGGACCGGCGACCGGGTGCGCATGGATCTGAAATCCGGGACGGTGAACGTGCTGATCCCGGACGCGGAACTGGCCCAGAGGCGCGCGGAACTGGAGGCGCGGGGCGGCTATCCCTATCCCGCCTCGCAGACCCCCTGGCAGGAAATCCAGCGCAACCTGGTCGGCCAGTTGAACAGCGGCGCCATATTGGAAGGCGCGGAGGCATATCAGCGCATCGCCCAGACGATGGGCCTGCCCCGCGACAATCACTAGGCGGAGCACGGGCATGGCCGACTGGCGGATCATCCCCCGAGAGACGCAGGACGTGCTGGGCGAAGGCACTTGCTGGTCGGCGCGCGAGGACGCCGTCTATTGGGTCGACATCATGGGACAGGCGCTCAACCGCCTGTCGCTGGCGGACGGGAGCGTCGCCCGCTGGCCGATGCCCGAACCGCTCGGCTGGGTGGTGGAACGCTCGGCCGGCGGCTTCATCGCCGGTTTCCAGAGCGGTTTTGCCGAACTGGACCTTGATCCCTTCGCCATTCGTCCGATCGGCGACCCGGAGCCGGACCTGCCCGGTAGCCGCATGAACGACGGCAAGGCCGACGCGGAAGGCCGCATCTGGTGCGGGACCAAGGGGCTGGAGGCCGACCCGCCGACCGGCGCCTTCTACCGTTTAGATCCCGATCGTCGCTGGACGCGGATGGACGGCGGCTATGAAGTGCCCAACGGCCCCGCCTTCTCCCCCGACGGGCGCTGGCTCTATCATAGCGATTCGGGCCGCCGCATCGTCTATCGCTTCGCGCGCGGAGAGGGCGGCGCGATCGCCGACCGCCAGCCCTTCATCCGCTTTGCGGAGGATGAGGGCTATCCCGATGGCATGACCGTCGACGCCGAAGGATTTCTGTGGATCGCTCATTGGGAAGGCCACCGCATCAGCCGCTTCGATCCCGACGGTCGGCGGGAGCGCTCGATCGCCCTCCCGGCGCTTCAGGTCACCAATATCTGTTTCGCGGGCGCGGCGCTCGACCGCATGTTCGTTACCTCGGCGGGCGAGGGCCTGCCGCCGTCCGCCCATGACGGCGCGCTGTTCGACGTGGACTGCGGCGGGATCAGGGGCATGCCGACCTATATGTTCGCCGGTTGATCGCCGCGCCCGCGCCTGCCCGCAAATGAAGGAACATCTGCCGGACGATCCGCGCTACACTAGCGGGCATTAGGGCCGTCGGGCCGCCATATCCGGAGAAGTTTCAATGATCGTAGGCACCGTTCGGGAGATCAAGAATCATGAATATCGCGTCGGCCTGACGCCCGAAAGCGCCCACGAACTGAACGCGCACGGCCACCGCGTCCTCGTAGAGACGGGTGCGGGCGATGGCATCGGCGCGCATGACGGGCTCTATGAAAAGGCGGGGGCGGAGATCGTCGCCAGCGCCGCCGACATCTTCGCCGCCGCGGAGATGATCGTGAAGGTCAAGGAACCCCAGCCGCAGGAGCGCGCCATGCTGCGCCCAGGGCAGATCCTCTACACCTATCTCCACCTCGCGCCCGATCCGGAGCAGACGCGCGACCTGATCGCCTCGGGCGCCACCTGCATCGCCTATGAGACGGTCACCGACTCAAGCGGGGGGCTGCCGCTGCTGAAGCCGATGAGCCAGGTCGCCGGGCGCATGTCGATTCAGGCGGGGGCGACGGCGCTGGAAAAGGCGCATGGCGGGCGCGGGGTGCTGCTGGGCGGGGTGCCCGGCGTGCTGCCCGCCAAGGTTGTGGTGATCGGCGGCGGCGTGGTCGGCTTCAACGCCGCGCAGATGGCGGCGGGCCTGGGGGCCGACGTCACGATCCTGGATCGCGATCCGCAGGTGCTGGAAAAGCTGGGCATGTATTTCGAGGCACGGGCCAAGACGCGCTTTTCCAACCGCGCGAACCTTGCCGATTGCGTGGGCGAGGCCGACCTGGTGATCGGCGCGGTGCTGATCCCCGGCGCCGCCGCGCCCAAGCTGATGAGCGCCGATATGCTAAGGACCATGAAGAAGGGCGCGGTGCTGGTCGATGTCGCGATCGACCAGGGCGGCTGTTTCGAGACCAGCCATGCCACGACCCACGCCGATCCCACCTATATCGTCGAGGGCATCGTCCATTATTGCGTCGCCAACATGCCGGGCGCGGTCGCGCGCACCAGCACTTATGCGCTGAACAACGTCACCCTGCCCCATGCGTTGCGGATCGCGGAACTGGGCTGGAAGGAGGCGCTGCGCCGCGACCCCCATCTGCTGGCGGGCCTTAACATATGGGATGGCAAGGTCACCTATGAAGCGGTCGCCGCCGACCTCGGCCTGCCCTACACGCCGGCGGCCGACGCGCTACTTTGACGATCGGGCGGCGCGCGCCCGGCCCCGCCCGGCGCGCGCCTGTTTCCCCCGGAATTCATTTCCACCTCATTGCTTGCGGGTTTGTCCACATCGTTCGTCTCTTCAAACGGGGCCGCACATCGTCCCGTCATGCAGCTTTCCGTTCGGCCGAAGAGAGGCACCGAGTCCGTATCATGCATCACTATATTTCGTTCGCCGCCTTGACCCGCAAAGGCGCTGGCCGCAGCATTGGCGCGCGCGCTGGCTTTCAAGGGGGCAAGGTCTGATGAATGGCGACCTCATGACCTGGCTGGTGCCGCTGGTCTCCATGTTGGCCGCCGGCCTGTTCGCGGGTTTCGCCGCTGGCATCTTCGGCATCGGCGGCGGCTTCGTCGTCGTGCCGGCGCTGTTCGTGGTCCTGCCGCTGCTGGGCGGCACCCATGACGCCATCGCCCATGTCGCGATCGGCACGTCCGCCGCGACCATCATCGTCACGTCCATCCGCTCGCTGCTCGCCCATGCCAAGCGCGGGGCCGTGGAGTTCGAGATCCTCAAGACCTGGGCGCCCTGGATCATCCTGGGCGACGGCGTCGGCGTGATGCTGGCCGGGCATGTCGACGGCAAAATATTGACGATGATCTTCGCGATCGGCGTATTCCTGATGTCGCTCAATTTCCTGCTGCCCAAGATCGGTAATAAGGTGATCAGCGACACCATGCCCGGCGGGCTCGCTCGCGTCGGCATCGCGGGCGGCCTTGGCACCTTTTCCGCGCTGCTCGGCATCGGCGGCGGCACGATCGCGATCATGGTGATGACCCTGTGCGGCCGTTCCATCCACCGCGCGATCGCCACCGCGTCGGGCGTCGGCACCCTGATCGCCATTCCCAGCGCCATCGGCTTCGCCCTGATCGGCCTCAAGGAGACCGGGCTTCCCTGGGGATCGCTCGGCTATGTCAATGTGCCCGCCACGCTGGCGATCGCCTCCATGTCGGTCCTGACCGCGCCGCTGGGCGTGGCGGCGGCGCACAACCTGCCCGCCCCCATCCTGAAGCGGGTGTTCGGCGTCTACCTGGTCATCATCGCGGTGGTGATGCTGAAAAACGCGCTGAAAATGTGATCCGCCTCTAATCTTTTGTTTCAGAAGAGCAATTTCTCTCGAGGTGGAGAAATTGCTCTTTCCTTTCGTCCCCGCTTCCCGTCGCCTCATCCTTTCTGCACAATCGTTCAGGCGCAAACTCCGCTCCTTCGCACGTTTAAGCGGGACATGTTGAAATGAACATGTCTCGGATTGAACAGCCAAGGACCGTATCATGAACCGCCAAACCGCTCTTGCCGCTATCGCCGCGCTGGCCTGCGGCGTTTCCGCGACCTCCGCGACTGCCCAGCCGGAGGCCACTTATAACGGCGCGCCGATCAGCTATGAGGAAGCGCTTGCCCGCGCGGAGGCCGACGTGATCCTGCGCCAGCCGATCGCCGGCGTGACCAATGATTATTGGTTCGACTATGAAACCGACATAGCCGAAGCCCGGCACGAATTCGCCAAGGACATGGCCGGCGCGACCGATACCGAGGATCGCCGTGACGCCTGGGAGGAATATCGCGCCGAAATGGCGGACGCGCGCAGGGACTATGCCAAGGAAATGCGCGAAAAGGGATATCCGGTCGGCGAAGTCCGCCTGCTGCCCGACAATGGCCGTTGAGGACAAGGAGAGCCGGGGTCTCCGCTCCGGCTCCCCGCCCCTTAATCCGCGTCGGGGTTGCGGAAATTCAGCCGCCGCGTAACCGTATAATCAAGCACGCCCACCAGCAGATAGCTGACCCACCCCTTGAGCGTGGTCAGCATGCCGCGCCCGGCCCGATAGCTTTCCAAGGTGATCGTCCGGCTCTCGGCAACCCGCCGGTCTATAAGACGCCGCGTCGCTTGCGCGAAATCCCGGTCCTTGATCCGCAGCATCAGTTCCATGTTGAGAAACAGGCTGCGCATGTCGAAATTGGCCGAACCGACGAACACCGCGTCGTCGATGACGATTAGCTTCATGTGCAGCTTGCACGGCTGATATTCGTGGACGGCCACCCCTCTTTTCAGCAGCCAGCCGTAAAGCGTCCGCGTCGCGGCCACGGTGGCGCCGTTGTCGGACTTCGCCGCGAACAGCAGGCGCGCGCCGTCGCGCCGCGCCGTGCGGGCGATCCGCCGCAGCATCCCCCGCCCCGGCGAGAAATAGGCGGCGATCATGTCCAGCCGACGGGCATGATCCAGGTCGTGCTTGACCACCTGCGCCCAGGGACTGAGCCTTTGCGTCGGCCCGCCGATCAGCCAGCGGAAGGCGCTGCCGGGATCGTGGTGGAGCGCCGGGTGCCAGTGCCCGACCATCCGGCGCAGCGTCCGGAAGCTCTGCTTGCGGCTCGCCGTCCACCGCCAGAGTTGGCCATACCAGCGAACCATCGCCTCCACCTGCGGCCCGTCGAGCAGCAGGCCCAGGTCGGCCCAGCCATCGGCCTGAGGCGGCGCGAAATAGGCGTCCTCGATATTGAACCCGCCGATCATCACCCGCTGGTCGTCGGCGATCGCCATCTTCTGGTGATTGCGGATAAGATAGCGAGTCGACCGCCGCGCCCCGAACCAGGCGAAATGGCCGCCGGCTTGCACCAGCGGATCGAAGAAGTCCCGAGGGGTCGCGCCGCTGCCAAAGGCGTCGATCATCAGCGTGACGGCCACGCCCCGCTCCCGCGCCGCGATCAGCCGGCCGAGCACCTGCCTGCCGCTCGCATCGTCGGCATAGATATAATAATAGAGTTTGAGGCTGTGGCGGGCGCCGTCGATCAGGGCGAGAAGCGCAGTCCACAGCCCCGCGCCACTCTCGATCAGGTGAAGCCGGTTGCCCTCCAGCGTGCAGGCGATGCCCTCGTCCGCTTCCTGTCGTTCTTCCCTGGTCGCCATACCCCCTCATGGCCTTCTTCATCCCGATGTGCCACGGCTTTATGGCCTTTTCTTGACTTTGACCCGCTGCTTTGATAGGCGCTGCCCTTTGCCGAATCCCTTGATTTTCAGGAGGCCCTATTGGCCCGCGTTACCGTCGAAGATTGCGTCGACAAGGTTACCAACCGTTTTGACCTCGTCCTGCTGGCCGCGCAGCGCGCCCGTGAGATTTCCGGCGGGGCCGAGCTGACACTGGATCGCGACCGCGACAAGAATCCGGTGGTCGCCCTACGCGAAATCGCCGAGGAGACGATATTGCCCGCCGATCTGCACGATTCGGTCGTCGCATCGCTCCAGAAGGTGCAGATCGACGATGACGACACGCCGGACGAGATCGGCTCTCTCGCTCAGTCGGCGGAGGCGCTGCGCCTGACCGCCGCCGCGCCGCCGCGCAACCAGAATATCGGTGGCGACTACGACGGCTGATCGCCGCCGGATCGCTCCGCCGCTTTTGGAAAATGGCCCGGCCCGCGCATGCGGTGCCGGGCCTTTTTCCTGTTGGGCCTTTCGACCCTGCCGTTTGATTAAAGGAAGGCCCCCTTCTCCCGTTCGCTTCGAGCGCGGTCGAGAAGCCTTCGCGCCCTTCCTGCGGAGGCAGGGACTCGGCCCGGCGCTCAAACTGGGGCTCCTGCCTGCGCAGGAGCACATGCCTCCATCACGACGAAGGCAAACTCTATTCGACGCTTGCCGGCAGGGCCCAGTCGATCGCTCTCCGACCCTTCTCTTCTAGAAAGGCGTTGGCCTTCGAGAAGGGGCGGGACCCCAGGAAGCCGTTATGCGCCGACAGTGGCGAGGGATGCGCTGACTTAAGGACCAGATGGCGCTCGCTGTCCACGAACGCCGCTTTCCGCTGGGCATGCGCGCCCCAGAGCATGAACACGACAGGTTCGGGCTTCGCGTTGACCAGCCGCACCACGGCGTCGGTGAAGGCTTCCCAGCCCCGCCCCTGGTGCGACGCCGCCAGCCCCATCTCGACCGTCAGGACATTGTTCAGCAGCAGCACCCCCTGCCGCGCCCAATGTTCGAGGAAGCCGTGGCGCGCGGGCGCAATGCCCAGATCGCTCTGCATCTCCTTGTAGATATTGACGAGCGAGGGCGGCACGCGCACGCCCGGCTGAACGCTGAAGCACAGGCCATGCGCCTGCCCCGGCCCATGATAAGGGTCCTGCCCCAATATCACCACCTTGACCGCGTCGAGCGGCGTCAGGTCGAGCGCGCGGAAATAGGCGCTGCCCTTGGGGAATATGCGCTTGCCGGCCGCCTTCTCCGCCTGAAGAAAGGCCTTGAGCGCGGCCATGTGCGGGCTGGCGAACTGGTCGGCCAACGGAATCCGCCAGCTTTCGTGCAGCCTGATGCTATCGGTCATGGCGACAGGTGATGAACCGGCGTCCATCGCTGGTCAACAGCCTTGCCCTTCGTCGGCGGATCGGCGAAAAACCCCATTCCATGCCACGTCATCGCTTCTTCCTCGCCGCTTGCATCGCCCTGGGCCTGTTCGCCGCGCCCTTGCCGGGCGCCGACGCCTTCGGCCCGGCGGCGCCCGGCGCCGTGGAGCAGTCGGCCCGGACCCGGCTGCTGGCCGAACTCGACCGCTTCGCCGCGCTGTCGGACGGCACGGTCGGCATCGCCGTCCGCAATCTGTCGACCGACGAGGCGATCGAACGCAACGGCCATGTGCTTTTCCCGATGGCCAGCGCCTATAAGGTGGCGGTGGCGGGCAAGATCCTGTCGATGGTCGACGCGGGCGCGTTGACGCTGGACAGGATCGTCACCGTCGACCAGGCGATGATGACGTCGGACGGGATCGCCGACCTGCTGCCCCATCGCGGCGCGGCGCTGTCCATCTATAACCTCATCGACTTGATGATGACCCGCAGCGACAACAGCGCCACCGACATATTGGTGTTGCAGGCGGGCGGCCCTGGAGCGGTGGACGCCTGGGTCAAGGCGGCGGGCGTGCGCGACCTGCGCGTCGACAGCAACACCGCGCAGCTGCTTTACCGCGCCATGGGCATCGCCCCGAAACAGGGCAGCTTCCAGGCCAATGTCAACGCCGCGCTGACGGCCGATCCGGTGCTGCGCGAGCGTGACGCGCGCGACCTGCCCAACATCGCCTTCGCCATGGACCCGCGCGACACGTCGACCCCGCTGGCGATGAACGACCTGCTGATCGGCCTGCGCACCGGCAAATTGCTGAAGCCCGACACCACCGCCGTCCTGCTGGCGATCATGGACCGGTGCAAGACCGGGTCGATGCGCCTCAAGGACATGTTGCCGCCGGGCACGGGCGTCGCTCACAAGACCGGATCGTTGAACGGCACTGGCAATGATGTCGGGATCATCACCCTGCCGAACGGCCAGATGCTCGCCATGTCCGTCTTCGTGATGAAGGACAGCAAGGGGCATGAGAGCCGCGACCGGATCATCGCCGAAGCGGCGCGCGCGGCCTATGATTATTTCCTCTTTGCGCCCCAAAGACGCGACGACCCGAAGGTCGCCGGGCTGGCCCGAGCGGCTCGCGCCGTTTAGGATCGACCGACCAAGCGGGAGGCGAGGATGCGGGAAAGGGTCGTAAAACGCGCGCGGGCCTTCAGGGATTTCTGGCCCTTCTACCTTCAGGAACATGCCCGGCCGGCGACGCGCGCGCTGCATTATGCCGGCACCAGCATCGTCCTGGCGCTGGCCGCCAGCCTGCCCTTCCTGCCCGCCCGATGGGCGCTGGGACTGCCGGTTGCCGGCTATGGCTTCGCCTGGGCGGCCCATGGCCTGATCGAACGCAACCGGCCCGCGACCTTCCGCTATCCGCTCTGGTCGCTGCGCGCCGATTTCGTGATGCTCTACCGCTTCGTTGTCGGCCACATGCCGCGCGACCTGCGCCGCGCGGGCGTGCGCGGGGACGGCAGCGTCGATCCCGCCCTGCGCCTCAGTTATTGACCTTGACGCCCGGCGCGCCATCGCCACAAGAGGCGCGATGGCGGCCACGGCGCACTTCTCCCTCCTGCCCGACCGGGACAGGCTGGCGCTTCGCTGGCAGGCGCTGGAGGCGCGCGGCGAGGGCAGCTTCTTCACCGGCTGGACTTGGACCGGGGCATGGCTGGAAAGCTATGACGCCAAGCCCGAACTGCTCGCCGTCACCGACGAGACCGGCGAGGACGTCGCGCTCGCGCTGATCGGTCATGCGATGATGCCGCGCCTGCTGGGGCGGACAGCGACGCTCAGCCTCAACCAGTCGGGCGATCCGGGCGCGGACCGGCCCTTCGTCGAATATAACGGCCTGCTGACGGCGACCGGCGCGCGGGACCAGGCCGCGCGCGCCGCTATCGCAGCGATAGACGCTCGGCGCGACTGGCGCGCATTCCGGTTGAGCGGGGCCGCGCCCGGCTCGCCGCTGCTGGCCCTGCCGCATCGCCGGGCTGTGCGGGTCGATGCCTCCCCCGTCCATCAGGTCGATCTTGCCGCCGTTCGGGCCGCGCGGGGCGACTATCTCTCGCTGTTGAGCGCCAATACGCGCGGCCAGATCCGCCGGGCGATGAAGGAGCGCGGCGGCGTGCTTCCAGCCATCGAGCGCGCGATCGACAGCGACCGGATCGCCGACTGGATCGAGCAGATGCATGGGCTGAACGGCGGACGCCACAGCGACAATGCGTGGGACGACCCGGCCTTTCGCTGCTTCGTCAGGCGGCTGGCGACGGCCGGCCTCGCCAATGGCGAAGTGGAGATACTGCGCTTCACGGACGCTGGCGGCTGCGTCGGCCTGCTCGTCAATTTCGTCTATCGAGGCCGAGCGATGAACTATCAATCCGCCTTCGCCGCGCCTCTGTCGGCCAAGGACAAGCCGGGCCTGCTCTGCCACGCGGCGACCATCGCCGATTATGCGGCGCACGGCCTGTCGCTCTATTCGCTGCTGGCGGGCAAGGACCGCTACAAGGCGAGCCTCGCCACCTGCGAGGAGTCGCTGGAATGGTGGGTATTGGAGCGCTTCGCCCCCCGGCTGGAGGCCGAAGCGCTGCTCCGCCGGATGCTCAGGCGCCCAGCTTCCGCATGATGCGGTAGAACAGCCGCCGCGCCGATTGCCGCTCCGGCCGCGCGCCCACATGCGCCGTCGGCAAGCGGCGGCGACGCAGCAGGGCGTTCAGGCTGTGCAGTTCGCCCTCCGCCACGCTGCGCTCCGACCGCCAGGTGATCGACAGGCTGATCGAGACGGCGGGGCCGTTGCGCACGAAATGCGGCGATTTGACCGGCACATGGATGGCGTCGCCCGGATCGAGGTCGATCGCCGTGCCCCGTTCCAGAAAAGCGTCGTTCCACGGCAGGTTGCGATGGCCGCCGGCATGGAAATGCTCGGCCTGCCGTGGCGGCACCATCTCCTGATCCCGTGCCGGAAAGACGGTCATTGTCTTGCGCCCCCGGATCTGGAGCAGGATATTATGCTCCGGGTCCATGTGGAACGGCGTGACGCTGCCCGGCGAGGAGAGGAAGATGAACGCCTCGCGGTGCAGCATCGGGCCGGTGCTGCGCGTGACGATCGGTTCCAGTTCGGCGAGCGCGCTGTCCAGCAGCGCGCCATAGGCTTGGTCGCGCTCGACATTTTTGAGCACCGCCCAACTGCCGTTGGTGTCGATCGTGCGGATCGTCTCGCCTAGCGTCAGGCCGTTGGCCGGCGTGTCCTCCGGCCGGACCCCAAGCGGCAGCGCGCCCAGATTATATTCGACCGACGCGGCGGGCATCCGCTCGGCAAGATCCGCCAGCGCCTCGATCGTCAGCCGTTCGTGGCCGACCAAGCCATGGCCGAGCTTCACGGCCTGGTCGGGATAGGCCCCGCCGAAAATGGCCCTCGCCTGGTCGGAGAAGGCGGCGGGCGGCGTCGAGGCCTTGATGCGGCTCTGCGCGGTCATGCATGTCCTCTTGTTATTTTCGCCAGCCTTTCGGCCCCGTCGACGGCGGCAAAGGCGACGGCGCGGCGCAGCCGCGCGCCCCCCGCGCCCTTCAGCGCGACGCGATATTGCACGATCGACCGGCGTTCGGCCCACAGGCTGTCGATCATCGGATGGTCGGGCGCGGCGCAGCTATCCATCCAGGCGATCGCCGGATCGCCCTGGACCGCGTGGAGATTGGCGATCTCTATGAGGACGCCGGGGGAAAAACGGCCCAGTTCCTCATCGAAGGCGATCTTGAAGGAGAAGGCCCCTTCCCCGTGCCGGAAATTGACGAGCATCGCGATCGGGCGGCCATCCAGGTCGATCCGCAGGAAATGCAGTTGCCCCATGTCGGAGGCGGCGGCGCAGGCGGCGCGGAAGAAGGCGGCATGCGAAGGCGCGCAGGCGAGCGCCGTGCCTTCACGCCCCTTCCACCCGGATTGTTCGAGCCGCAGAAATTCGCCGCACCAGCGCGTCAGGTCCGCCTGATCGGCCAGCAACCGCTCCTCGACCGTTCCGAGTTCAGCCAGCCGCTTTTGCAAGCGACGGATTTCCTTGCGCTTCTTGCCCCGGACATGGGTTTCCCAATAGACTTCCGCCGGCAGGTCGGAGCGCAGCAGCGCGCGGTCATAGCGGTGGACCTCCCGCAATCCACGCCGCTCGGCGGTGCAGACCGCCTCCAGCGCGGCCGCGTTGGCGCCCGCCGCGTCGAGACTGCTGAGGTGCAGGAAATGCGGCGCCCAAGGCGCGCGGTCGAGTTGGTCGAGAAAGCTGCTCCAGGCCGCCGCCTCCCGGCCGCGCCGCACGATCGGCGCGCCGAAGAAACTATGGTCATGCATCCAGTTGGCGACGCAGGCGATCGGCAGCCGGCCATGACGCGGAGCGACGACCACCGGCAACAGGCCGATCAGCCGGTCGCCCTCCACCGCTTCGATCAGCCGGACCGCGCCGGGTGCGGCCAGATGATCGAGCGCGGCCCCCAGCATGGCCGGCGCGAGAAAGGCGTTGGCTTCGGCCGCATCCTCCGCCAGATCGGGCCAGCGCGCGCGCGCGTCCGCGGCCAGCGCGCGGGCCTGTCCGGCAACCAGATGGGGGTGGGCGGCCATGTCCATGTGCCCGGCCTTAGACCTGAAAGATTAGGGAATGCCTAAATGCCGCCGCGACATGCCGCGCCATCGGCGCTTGGAAACCCTGTTGCCAAAAAGACTTAGTGGCGCCGATAAGTTTTCGCAGGTGCGAGTAGCCCATTGCCATCGCCGCACGGTCGGGGCTAGACACGCGCTTGGGAATGCGGGTCGACCACTCGCATCAGGGTCGCGAAACTGAACAAGGGGCGGAGCGTCATCGCGCGCCCGCCGCCGCGCAAGCCAGGCCTGTTCGGGCCGGATGTGCGGACGATAAAAAGGGTGAACGCGTGGCTGCAGCAACGAAGATCGTGCCTTTCGGCTCGGGTGGTCGCATCATCGAAACGGCGTGCCGGACGCTTTCTATCGCGGCGCAGGGCGTCA
Source organism: Sphingobium sp. (assembly GCA_033795485.1). Lineage (GTDB taxonomy): Bacteria > Pseudomonadota > Alphaproteobacteria > Sphingomonadales > Sphingomonadaceae > Sphingobium. The sequence goes on along the minus strand of JARYGO010000004.1, from coordinate 126,843 downwards.
ATGCCCTGGAGGCGCAGTTTACGGACCGGGATTTCGCCGCCACCTTCGTCCGGCTCGTGGGCCTCATCATGACTGTTCGCGGCCGCTTGATCGTCACCGGCATCGGCAAGAGCGGCATCGTCGCGCGCAAGATGACCGCGACGCTGACCTCCACTGGAACGCCGGCCATCTATCTGCATCCCGCCGACGCCGGCCATGGCGACCTGGGCATGGTGACGCCCGATGACGCCGTGCTGATGCTGTCCCATTCGGGGGAGTCGACCGAACTCGGCCCGATCATCCAATATTGCAAGCGTTTCGCCATCCCCCTACTGGGCATGACCGCCCGGTCGCGCAGCACCGTCGCGCAGGCCGCCGACATCTACATCCGCCTGCCCGACGTCAAGGAAGCCTGCCCCAATGCATTGGCGCCGACGACATCGACCACCGTGCAGATGGCGTTCGGCGACGCGTTGGCGATCGCGCTCATGGAGATGCGTGGCTTTTCGGCCGACGATTTCCACAAATTCCATCCGAACGGCCGCCTTGGCGCGCAATTGCTGAAGGTCGGCGACCTGATGGCGAAGGGCGACGAGGTGCCCAAGGTGCATCAGGACGCGTCCCTGCTGGACGCGACCATCGAAATGACGCGCGCGCGCCTGGGCGGCACCGCGATCGTCGACGACGGGGACCGCCTGATCGGCGCCTTCACCGATGGCGACCTGCGCCGCACCGTCACCGGCACGCAAAATCTGACCGATCCGGTCGGCCGCTTCATGACGCTGACGCCTTTGTCCATCGGCCCCGACGACTTGGCCTCCGAAGCGCTGCGGCAGATGCACGAACGCAACGTGCTGCTGCTGTTCGTGTGCGACAAGGACAGGCTGGTCGGCGCGGTCCATATGCATGACTTGCTGCACGCGGGCGTCGCCTGACCCTATTGGTCGTCATCCCCGCGCGCGCGGGATCGTCCCGCCTGCCGCGCAAGCCCCTGCGCCTGATCGCCGGGCACAGCCTGCTGCATCGAACGATCGCCATGGCGCGCGCGGCGCTGATTGGGCAGCAGGATGTTGCGCTGGTGGTCGCCACCGACGACGAAGAGATCGCCGGCCATGCCCGCGCCGCCGATTGCGCGGCGGTGATGACCGACAGCGCCATCGCCACCGGGTCTGGCCGCGCGCTCGCCGCCGCTCTGGCGCAGCCCGCCGCGCCCGATCTGGTCGTCAACCTTCAGGGCGACTCCCCCTTTCAGCCCCATGGCGCGCTGGCCGCGGTGATCGCAGCGTTGCGCGCGGGCGCGGAGGTGGCGACGCCGGTGATCGGCCTCGACTGGGCGGCTCTCGATGCGCTGCGCGATCACAAGACCCGCTCCCCCTTCAGCGGCACGACCTGCGCGCGGGCGGCGGACGGGCGGGCGCTATGGTTTTCCAAGACGATCCTGCCCGCCATTCGCGACGAAGAAGCGCTGCGCGCCACGAGCCCGCGCTCGCCCGTCTGGCGGCATGTCGGCCTCTACGGCTATCGGCTCGACGCGCTCCAGCGGTTCGAGGCGACGCCGCCGACGGCGCTGGAGCGATTGGAGGGGCTGGAGCAGCTCCGCCTGCTCGAACTGGGCATCCCCGTCATGACCGTCGAGGTCCAGCCAGCGACGTTCGACAGTTCGGGCATAGACACGGAGGCGGACATAGCGCGCGTCGAGGCGCTGATCGCCCGGCACGGCGATCCGCATCCGGCCTGAGCCCGGCATGACCCGCCGCCTGTTCATCATCCGCCACGGCAACACTTTCGGTCCCGGCGAGACGCCACGGCGCATCGGCGCGGGCACCGACCTGCCGCTGGTCGAGAGCGGACGGACCCAGGCGGACAGGCTGGGTGTCCATCTGGCGGATCGAAAGGTCGCAGTCGCTCGCCTGTTCACTAGCCCCCTGGGGCGCGCGCGGGAGACGGCGGCGCGGATCGGCGCGGCGCTGGGCCATGAGCCTGACGGTACGCTGCCCTGGCTCAACGAGATAGACCATGGCCCGGATGAGGGCCTGCCCGAACAGGCGGTGATAGACCGCGTCGGCGCGGCGGCCATCGCAGCCTGGGACAGCGAGGCCATTCCCCCGCCCGGCTGGATCGTCGACGCCGACCGGCGCATCGCCGCCTGGCGCGACTTTTTCGCCCGCGCGCCACAGAACGACACACAGGGCGACACGCTGCTGGTGACGAGCAACGGCGCGGCCCGCTTTGCGCTGCTGGCCGCAGGCATCGCGATGACCGGCCTCAAATTGCGCACCGGAGCCTATGGCGAGTTGGCGATCGCCTCCGACGGCGCGGTGAGGCTGACCGCATGGGATGTTCGCCCACCCGATTGAGCAAGCCGCTATATCGTTTATTATCGCATTTTCCGGGTCGTCAGGTGATTCCATCTGACTTGAAAATGCTCTACCGCGCCTTCACCACCCCGTCGATCGCCGCCAGCGTCCGCAGCATCGGCGCAACGCTGTCCAGCGGCAGCATCACCGGCCCATCGGAGGGCGCATTGTCCGGGTCCTGATGCGCTTCGGCGAAGATCGCCGCGACACCCGCCGCGATGGCGCTGCGCGCCAGCACCGGCGCGAACTCGCGCTGACCGCCCGACGCGCTGCCCAGGCCGCCGGGCTGCTGCACCGAATGAGTCGCGTCGAACACCACTGGAAAGCCGGTCTGCGCCATGATCGGCAGCGACCGCATGTCGCTGACCAAGGTGTTGTAGCCAAAGCTCGCGCCTCGTTCGGTCAGCAGCACTCGGTCGTTGCCGGTCGAGGCGACTTTCTGCGCCACCGCCTTCATGTCCCAGGGGGCGAGGAACTGGCCCTTCTTCACATTGACGACCGCGCCGCTGCGCCCGGCGGCGAGCAGCAGGTCAGTCTGGCGGCAGAGGAACGCGGGAATTTGGAGGATGTCGACCGCCTGCGCCGTCGCCTCGACCTGCCCCGCCTCATGAATGTCGGTCAGCACCGGGCAGCCGATCGCCTCGCCGACATCGGCCAGGATGCGCAGCCCCGCGTCGATGCCGACCCCGCGCTGCCCGGACACAGACGTGCGATTGGCCTTGTCGAACGAGGATTTGAACACGAAGGGCACGCCAGCGCCAGCGGCGGCCTTCGCCAGCGCCTCGGCCATGAACAGCGCATGATCGCGGTTTTCGATCTGGCAGGGGCCGCTGATGAACACGAAGGGCAGGTCGTTGCCAAACGTCACGTTGCCGACTGAAATCTGAGTCACGAAAGGCGCCTCGCTCATTTGGGGGCTTTGAAGAAACGGCGCAGCAACTGCCCGCGCCACAGCCCCCTGCCCGGATGATAATTCCAGCAGAACCAGCCGAAGACGAGGCAGGCGGCCAGCGACGGCAGCGCCATCGGATCGCCCTGTTCGCGCATATGGCGGTAAAGCGCCAGGTCCGCTCGCCAGCGGTCCACTTCGCCGCCGCCGCCGTTGATGCCATAGGCATTGTCGTGGCGGCGGCAACCGATGTTGCGGTTATACTTTCTATGGTCCAGAAAGTAGCAGTAATCGCGTTCGGATGTCGTCATTATCCGACTAGGGCGGGGCGAGTGGAAAAGTTCAAGCGTAAAGTCTTCTACCTTGGCGGTTTCGATCCCAGGGGGGTCCGTTTCTACCATCAGATGTATCGCGAGCAGGCGATCGTGCATGAGGCCCATTCCGGGGAGCATGTCGCCGTTTCCGCGCGCCGGGCCGAGGACGCGAACATGGCGTCGTGGACGGTGGAGAATAAGGCCGCCGGGGTGGAGACCGATTATGCGTTCCTCCGCTGGGAGGATCTGATCGGCAAGGTGTGGATCCGCAATCCCGCGCTGCTCGCCTGGCGGTCGGTCGCGACCTATGCCGCCCATGCTCGCTTCATGCAGTTCGGGCGGATGCTGAAGCTGCGTCGCGGGCCGGTCATCACCATCCTCTATCCGCCGCTGCTTGGGGTTTTGATACCGCTCTCGATCGCGCTGGTCGTGGGGCTTGCTCTGGCGCTGGTGCTGCCCGGCTGGGTGGCGGCGGCAAGCGGCCTTGCCGCCGGGATCGCCCTGTCGGGCCGGCCGCTCGCCAAGTTGGTCGTACCCTGGCTGCTGCGCTTCATGTATTTCAACCATCGGCTGGCAGCGAGCGGCCCCGGCGAAGCGCTTGACGCGCGTATCGACCAGTTCGCCGATCACATCGCCGGGCGGCTCGACGATCCGTTCGACGAGATATTGCTGGTGACGCACAGCAACGGCACGATCCTGGGCATGACGCTGATGCGCCGCATCCTGGAGCGGCGCGGCGGCGAGGTGCCGGACAATTTCGCGCTGGTGACGCTGGGGCAGGTCATTCCCGTGGTGGCGCTGCGCACCGACGCGCGCTGGTATCATGCCGACCTGCGCGCGCTGGCGGACAAGGATTTCCGTCTGGTCGACATCTCCTCGCCGCCGGACGGCGCGGCCTATTTCAACGTCCATCCGATCCGGCTCGCCAGCCAAACCAGCCGCCCACGCGTGACGCTACTCTCGCCGCGCTTCCATCTTTTCTACGACCCGGAAAATTACAACAGCGGCTGGGGCAAGAAATATCAGGCGCATTTCGACTATCTGCGCGTCGGTGACCGGCTGTCGCCGATCGACTATATCGGCCTGACGGCCAGCCGCCGGACGATCGACCAGTCGATCGACCAGTTCAGGACGATCCCGTGACCCAGCCCTTCACCCCGCCCTATCCGGTCCCTCCCCGCAACAAGCGCACCCGGATCAAGCGCTTCGTCACCGGATGGCATAGCTGGATTCACGTGCTGTTCGAAAAAAGCTATACGATGAAGTTGGGCGAGATCCGCACGCCCGGCCAGACCATGTATATCGCCAACGAACTGCCGCTGGTCGACCGCATCCTGCGCGGCGGCACCGCCTTTCCCAAGCATCGCGAGTTGGTGCGCAACCTGTCGCCGCTGATCGGCAACAGCGTCTTTTCGGCCAATGGCGAGGATTGGGAAAGCCAGCGGGCGATGGTCAATCCCGCCTTCGCCCATACCGCGCTTACCAAATCCATGCCGCTGATGGTCGCGGCCGCTGACGACCTGCTGGCGCGGATCGACGCTGCCGACGGCGCGAAGCCGATCGACATCGACCCGCTGATGACACATGTGGCCGCCGACATCATTTTCCGCACGCTGTTCTCGCAGGCGCTGGACGCCGAGCGGTCGCTGATCATCCACAACGCCTTCGGCAAATTCCAGCGGCTCGCTCATTCCGCCTCGATGCTGCGCCTCTACGGCCTGCCGGCGCGCTGGTTCGAGAAGCGGTCGCTGAAACCGGCCGAGGACATTCACGCGGTATTCCGGCCGATCGTGCGCACCCGCTATGACGGGTTTCACGAGCATGGCGCCGCGCCGCATCGTGACATCCTGCAATCGCTGATCGAGGCCAGGCATCCCGAAACCGGCGAGCATTTCACCTTCCAGCAGGTGATGGACCAGGTATCGACGGTCTTTCTGGCGGGGCACGAGACATCGGCCAGCACCATGACCTGGGCGCTCTATATGCTGGCGGAATGCGCGCATATCCAGGACCGGGCGCGCGCGGAAGTGACGGCGATCGCCGGGGACGTGGCCCTGACCGCGCCGATGCTCAAGGAGATGGGCGCGATCCGCAACATCTTCCGCGAGACGCTGCGCCTCTATCCGCCGGTCGCCTTCTTCCCGCGCGAAGTCACTTGTCCGATGGACATGCGCGACAAGCACCTGGAGCAAGGCGCGATGCTGGTCATCGCGCCTTGGCTGACCCAGCGCAACCGCGATAATTGGGCCTGCCCCCATGCGTTCGACCCCGACCGTTTCGACGATCCAGCCAATGCCGAGATGACGAAGCAGGCTTGGTTCCCCTTCGGCCGAGGCCCGCGGGTGTGCGTCGGCGCGGGCTTCGCCCAGCAGGAGGTGATGACGGTGATCGCTTCGGTGCTGCGCCGCTATCGCCTGTCGGTGCCGCCCGGCTTCAAGCCCGAGCCGATCAGCCGCCTGACCATCCGGCCGCGCACCGGCATGAAATTGCTGTTCGAGCCGGTCAGGAGTCCGATGGCATGACGTCGACCATCGTGCGGATGCTCTGTCCGGCCTGACCGACGAACAGCCCGTCGATCGGCGCGACATCGGCATAATCGCGGCCCATGGCGACGAACAGATGGGCGTCGCCGGTGATGCAGCCATTGGTAGGATCGAAGCCGATCCATCCGCGCGTCGGCCCGCACCACAGCATGACCCAGGCGTGCATGGCGTCGGCGCCGATCAGCCGGGGCTGGCCCGGCGGCGGATCGGTGCGCAGATAACCGCTGACATAGGCGGCGGGCAGGCCCGCCAGCCGCAGCGCCACCACCATCACATGCGCGAAATCCTGGCACACGCCATGGCGCGCGGCGAAGGATTGCGCCACCGGGGTCCGCGCGTCGGTGGCGAAGGGGACATAGGCGAACTCCGCCCTGATCCGCTTGGCCATCTCCAGCGCCGCCTCCACGATCGGCCGGTCGGGCGCCAGCGCGTCCCCGGTCCAGCGGCCGATATCCGCCAGCAGCGGGGCGCGCGGCGAGGCGTAGAGATAATGAGCCGGCGCGGCGGGGCCGATGCCGCGGTCCAGCAAGGCCGCCGCCGCGACCGTGCCGATCGCCGGATCGTCGAACAGCGGCAGGACCGGCGCGCCGCGCACCCCGGCGCGAAAGCGGCTCTCGATCGAAAGCTGGGACAGCAGGCTGTCAATCACCACCCGCAGGACATGGACGGGCCAGGCGGCGGCGCGCTCTTCCATGACGCGGGCGGGCGGATCGACCGTCAGCGCATAGTCCGCCGTCCATTGATCCGCCCAGGCGGCGGGACGCAAGCGCAGGTTGAACCGCGCCAGCCGGACCCGCCCGTCATAGCGCACCACCGTCCGGTGCCGGACCGCATAGATCATGACAGCAAGTCCGCGCCATCGGCCTTTCCCGCCCGGCCCACATCGAGGAAATAGCGTTGGCCGATGGCGTCCGACAGCGCGTAAAGCCGGCCTTCGACATCGCCTATGTCCGCGATCGTCATGACGTCGCCAGTCATCGGCGCCAGCAGCGCGGCGAGCGCGCCGACCAGCCGCTGGGGCGGTTCGGGTATGCCGTCGGTCGCCAGCGTCGGCAGCGCCGCCAGATGCTCGACCATGCGCGCCACCTGATAGGCGACCGCGCGCGGATTATTGGGCTCCAGCATCACCATGTCGCGCACCGGGTAAATGGCGGGGCCGGTAAGGTAGCGATGGCGATAGGAAAACTGGCTGTCGCTGAGGTCGAGGAGCACGGTCATATCGTCGGCGGACGCGCCGTCGCCGCCGAAAGCCAGCGCCAATCGGCAGCCATGGATCGCGCGCTCGATCCGCCGGCCCAGATCATGGAAGCGCCACCCGTCCGTCCGGCCCATATTCTCCGCCGCCAGTCCCGACAGGGCCGAAATACGGTCGATGAGGCGCGAGGACGCGTCCAGCAGCGTTTCCGACCGGCTCTGGTCGACCGCGGGGATAGGCTTGCGCACCAAGCGCCAGAAGTCGATCGCCAACCGGTCGCGCAGCCCCTCGCCGATATTGGCGACCCGCGCCATCAGCGCGCGGATGCTACCCGGCTGGCGCGCGTCGCCGAGCGCCGTCGCGCACAGCGCCGCCAGCGGGGCGCCGCCGCCCGGGATCGCGCCCCGCAGCGCCAGCTCATCGACCAGCCGCCGCATGGTCGGAGAGGCGAGGGCCGGCCCTATGTCGGCCTCGATCGACCCGCCGACGATCGTCCGGATCAGCCGCAAAGTCGCCTCCGCCCGTTCGATGTAGCGGCCGAGCCAATAGAGATTGTCCGCCGCCTTGGCCGGCAACATGCCGCCGACCCGCCGGATCGTGGGCACTCCACTCGATCCGACGCTCAGCAGCGAGTCGGGTGGCGCGGGCTGCGAGTCGATCACGCACATGTCGGCGGACATGTCGCCCTCGCCCATCAGCGCCGCGCGGATGTCGCCATGGGCGGCGAGGCGGGCAAAGCCCCCCGGCATGATCCGCCATGCGCCGTCGCCGTCCCGCGCGACGAACACGCGCAGGGTGAAGGGCAGCGGCGTCAGCCTGCCGCCGACGATCGCGGGCGTGGTCGACAGGCGCACCACCTCTTGCCCCACATAATCCATCGGGCGGCGGGCCATGGCGTCGAGCAGGTCGCGCCGGGCCGAAGCGTCCAGCGCCGATCCTGGTGCGAACAGGGGCTCGTCCAGCCCCGCGACCGGCCTGCCGAAAGCCGATCCGACCACCAACTCGTCCATCCGTCCGATGACATGCTCGCGCTCGGCCTGCTGGCCGCACCACCAGGTGGCGATGTTGGGCAGGATCAGCGGCTCGCCCAGCAAAGCGCGGGCGAGGCGCGGAAGGAATGCCGCGAAGGCGCGGGATTCGATAACGCCTGCCCCCGGCCAGTTGGACACCAGCAGGCCGCCGCGCGCGCAGGCGTCGAACAGGTCGGGCACGCCGATGGTCGATTCCGCGTCGAAGGCGAGCGGATCGAGGAAGCGGCTGTCCATCCAGCGCCAAAGCCCGTCGACTCGCTTCAGCCCCTGGATCGTGCGCACGAACGCCTGCCCGTCGGTGACGATCAGGTCCTCGCCCTCCACCAGCACGAAGCCCAGATAGCGGGCGAGATGCGCCTGTTCGGCATAGCTCTGGTTAAAGCGGCCGGGCGTCAGCAGCCCGATGCGCGGGTCGCTGCGCGCGCAATCGGCGGCAAGTCCCGCGCGCAGGTTCGCGAAGAAGGGCGCCAGCCGCCGCGCGTTCATCGCGCCCAGCATATCGCCGGTCGATCGCGCCATGGCGAGCCGGTTTTCCAGCGCATAGCCGACCCCCACCGGGGTCCGCACCCGGTCGGCCAGGACCCGCCATTCGCCGTCCGGCCCGCGCCCCAGATCAGCGGCGTAGAAATGGAGATGATGGCCAGCGGGCGGCGGCGCGCCCGTCACGACCCGCCAATAATGCGGGCTGCCGCTGACCACGGAAGCCGGCAGCCGCCCCTCCGCCACCAGCGCCTGCGCCCCATATATGTCGCCGATCACGCGCTCCAGCAGGTCGGCGCGCTGGACGAGCCCACGCTCTATTCCCGCCCATTCCCGCGCGCCGATCAGCAGCGGCAGCGGGCTCATGGGCCAGGCGCGCTCCTGCTGGTCGCCGGTGACGCGAAAGGCCATGCCGAGGTCCAGCGCCTGATGCGCGACCCGGTCGGCCAGCGCGCTCGCGTCCCCCTGCGCTATGCCCGACAGCCGCGCCAGCATCGCCCGCCAGCGCTCGCCCATGTCGCCGGAGGCCGCCGCGAACAGGTCGCCCGCCGGCGCGGACGCCAGATAATCGTCCGCCCAGCCAGTTCCGGACGCAGCCACCCCCCGCGTCGCCATCATGTCCTTAAAGGCCGCGCGGGTCGAAGCGCAGGTCCAGCGTCATCGGGAACTCCCCCGCCGGTTCGGGCGGCGGCATCTCCACCGGCCCCGGCGTATGGCCATAATCCTGGAACCGGGCCTTGCGCCGCGCTTCGGCCTCATAGGCGTTGATCGGCACATCGTCATAGTTGCGCCCGCCCGGATGCGCGACATGATAGACGCATCCGCCCAGCGACCGCCCACTCCAGCTATCGAGCACGTCGAAGGTCAATGGCGGGTTGGCGGGCAGGTTGGGGTGCAGGCAGTTGGCCGGCGCCCACGCCTTGTAGCGTACGCCGCCCACCGCCTCGCCCGGAACGCTCGTCGGCGTCATCGGTACGCGGCGGCCGTTGCAGGTCACCACATGGCGTCCGGGGACCAGGCCCCTGGCCTTCACCTGCAACCGTTCGGTCGAACTGTCGACATAGCGCACCGTGCCGCCGATCGCCCCGGTCTCGCCCAGCACGTTCCACGGCTCCAGCGCGTGGGCGATCTCCAGCCCGACGCCGCCCGCGTCGACCGTGCCATGGACGGGGAAGCGGAACTGGCGCTGCGCCTCGAACCAGTTGGGATCGAAATCATAGCCGGCCTGCCGCAGGTCGCCCAGCACCTCCAGGAAATCGGCCCAGACGAAATGCGGCAGGAAGAAGCGGTCGTGCAGCGCAGTCCCCCAGCGGACGAGGCCGCCCTGCTGCGGCGCGCGCCAGAACCAGGCGGTCAGCGCCCGCAGCAGCAATTGTTGGGCCAGGCTCATCTGCGCGTCCGGCGGCATCTCGAACCCGCGAAACTCGACGAGGCCGAGGCGGCCGGTCGGGCCGTCGGGCGAAAACAGCTTGTCGATGCAGATTTCGGTGCGGTGGGTGTTGCCCGTGACGTCGACCAGCAGGTTGCGGAACAGCCGGTCGACCAGCCAGGGCGAGGGCGGCGCGCCCTCGCCGGGGCCGGATTTCAGAGGATTGGGAACCTGCGCCAGCGCGATCTCCAGCTCGTAGAGACTGTCGTGCCGCGCCTCGTCGATGCGCGGGGCCTGGCTGGTCGGGCCGATGAACAGGCCGGAGAAGAGATAGCTGAGCGCGGGATGCCGCTGCCAATAGAGGATGAAGCTTTTCAAGAGGTCGGGGCGACGGATGAAGGGCGAATCGTTCACCGACGCGCCGCCCAGCACCAGATGGTTGCCTCCGCCCGTCCCGATAGAGCGCCCGTCCACCATGAACTTGTCGGCGGTCATCTGGGTCTGGCGCGCGTCCTCATAGACGCCGTGCGTGATAGCCACCGCCTCCGCCCAGCTTCGCGCGGGCTGGATATTAACCTCCACCACGCCGGGATCGGGCGTCACCTTCAGCACGTTGACGCGGGGGTCGGCGGGCGGCGCATAGCCCTCGATCCGCACGGGGATGCGCGTCGCTTCCGCCACGCGCTCGACCTCCGCGATCAGTTCCAGATAATCGTCCAGCGTCTTCATCGGCGGGATGAATACCGACAGGAAATTGCCGCGCGGCTCGACCGTGACGGCGGTGCGCACCGCCCCCTCGATAAAGACCTGCTCGACCCGCTCCTGCTGCTCGGCCTGCGGCGCCTCGACCCGCCGCGCGGCCTGTTCCCGGCCCGCCGCCTGCTCCCGGAAATCGGGCAGGGGCTCGCGCGGTTCGCTCGGGTCCTGCGGATGGATATAGGGGAAGTCCGATGGCGGCACATAGGGCAATGTGCCCAGCGGCAGGCGATAACCGAGCGCCGAATCGCCGGGCACAGCGAACAGCGCCTTGCGCCGCACCTTCCACACCTCGCTCTGCCAGCGGGGCTGCGCGACCGCCGCCTGCCAGCGCTGGATGGGAAGGACATAGCCGACCGTCTTTGAAAGCCCGCCTTCGAAGGCGCGCACCATGCGGGCGCGTTCCTCCGGATTGTCGAACTTGGGATCGCCCGGCTCCGTGTTGGGGGGAAGCTCCGCCTCCTTGACCGACCAGGCGAGCGCATCCTCGAACACCGGCTGGACGAAGGTGGGCTCGACGCCCAGCCCCCCGGCCATCGTGTGCAGGAACTGGCCGGCCATTTCCGCCGTCACGGTCATGTCCCCCGCCTCCGGCTCGCCCGCGATCAGGCCGGCGTCGCGCCAGATCGGCACGCCGTCGGTGCGCCAGTAGATCGAATAGCCCCAGCGCGGCAGGCTTTCGCCCGGATACCATTTGCCTTGGCCGTGATGCAGCAGCGCGCCCGGCGCGAAGCGGTCGCGCAGCCGCCGGATCAGCCGGTCGGCATAGCCCGCCTTGGTCGGCCCGACCGCATCGCCGTTCCATTCGGGCGCCTCGGGGTCGTCCACCGCGACGAAGGTCGGCTCGCCGCCGGTGGTCAGGCGCACGTCCTGCGCGATCAGGTCGGCGTCCACCGCTTCGCCCAGCGCCATCAGCGCGTCCCAGCGCGCGTCGGTAAAGGGCTTGGTGATCCGCACCGCCTCGGCGATGCGGCTGACGCTCATCTCGAAGTGAAAATCGACGTCGGCCGGTTCGGCGAGGCCGCTGATCGGCGCGGCGGAGCGATGATGGGGCGTCGCGCAGAGCGGAATATGCCCCTCGCCCGCGAACATGCCCGATGTGGCGTCGAGCGCCACCCAGCCGGCGCCCGGCACATAGGCCTCCGCCCAGGCGTGGAGGTCGACGACATCCTGCGTCACCCCCTTAGGCCCTTCGATCGGCTCGACATCCGCGACGAGCTGGATCGAATAGCCCGATACGAAGCGGGCGGCGAAGCCCAGCCGCCGCAGGAGCTGCACCAGCAGCCAGCCCGAATCGCGGCAGGAGCCGGTGCCGATCTCCAGCGTCTCCTCCGGCGTCTGCACGCCGCTTTCCATGCGGATGACATAGCCGATCCGTTGCTGGAGCCGGCTGTTCACCTCCACCAGAAAGTCGATGGTCCGGCCCCGGAAGCCGGCATGCTCGGCCACCAGCGCCTCGAACAGCGGCCCCTGCGCCTCGACGTCGAAATAGGCGGCGAGGTCGGTCCTGAGCTGGTCGTCATAGGCGAAGGGATATTCCTCCGCATAAGGCTCGACGAAAAAGTCGAACGGATTGATGATGTCGAGATCGGCCAGCAGGTCGACCTCGACCGAAAAATGATCGACCGGATCGGGAAAGACGATCCGCGCCAGCCAGTTGCCGTGCGGGTCCTGCTGCCAGTTGAGGAAATGATTCTGTGGCTCGATCTTCAGCGCGTAATTGGGCACCTTGGTCCGGCTGTGCGGCGCCGGGCGCAAGCGGACGACCTGCGGTCCCAGCCGGATCGGGCGGTCATAGCGATAGGCGGTGAGGTGATGGAGCGCGGCTTTGAGCATGGCGCGATCAAACGCCAGCGCTTGCTGCGTTGCAATGATTAATCGTCACGGCAGGCGAAGAAAGCACGCTCCACGCCTTTAGAGAACCGCCGTCGCCAGCCCCAGGGCGACCGCCTCGTTCGCTTCGAGATACCAGTTTTCGGGCGCGCGTTGCAGCACCTCGTCCATCGTCACCTGCGATCCCATGATGATATTGGCGAAGCCTTCATTCTGGATCGCGATCGACGCTTCGATCTCGTTGAGCGCGGCCTTCAGCGACGCGATGCAGGTCGACAGGGGGCCGGCGAGCTGGATCGTCTTTGTAATCAGCCGCTCATGGATCATCAGGCGCGTGCCCCGCGCTAGATAGCGATTCTCCGTCGCGAAGAAGCCCATGAAGGTCGCACCGGCCGAATAGACGGCGGTCTTTCCCAGAAACACCAGCCGCCGGTCGGGATAGAGGTCGGAATGGAAGCGGATATCCTCGCCCATCATCCGCGCGATTTCCGGGTCGCCGCCCAGCGTCGATATCTCCACCACCACCAGCCCCTGCTGAGGCGCGCTCGATAGCATATTCTTGAAGTGGAGATACATGCCGTGATCGACATTGCCCGACAGCATGATGGCGGGATATTCGAAGTCGCGGGCGGTCAGCAGGGGAAGCATGAGGACAGTTTCTTTCTGAAGAAGAAGGACGAAGATATCGGCCAGAATTACGCGCCACGGTGCAAATGGTGCCGGGCCGGCGTCAAATGTTTCACGGGGCTCTTTCCCCTGGGCGGGATTGCATTAGGGTTCGGGCATGACGATCCGCCTTCCCCTCGCCGCCGCCTGCCTGTTGCTGGCCATGCCCTCCGCGCCGCTTCCGGCCCAAGCTCCTCCGGCCCAATCCCCCTATGAGGCGGTCGATCCATTCATCGGCACGGGCGGCGAAGGACACACCTTCCCCGGCGCGGTCGCGCCGTTCGGCATGGTGCAGCTAAGCCCCGATACCGACACCGGCTGCACGATCCGCCAATGCTATGACCATGCGGCCGGCTATCGCCATGACGATCCTACGATCCAGGGCTTTTCCCACACTCATTTTTCGGGCGCGGGCCATTCCGACCTGGGCGACCTGCTGCTGATGCCGGTCGTGGGCGGCACGGTGCCGCTGGAGCCGGGCGACCCCGCCAGGCCCGGATCGGGTTATCGATCGCGCTTCTCCCATGCCGACGAGGTGGCGCAGCCGGGCTATTATGCGGTCACGCTGAGCGATCCCGGCGTCCGCGCGGAAATGACGGCGGGGACGCGGATCGGCGTCCACCGCTATGCTTTCCCGAAGGGCAAGGCCGCGCATCTGGTGCTGGACCTGCGCAGCTCGCTCTACGACTATCCGGGCAAGATCCTCTGGTCCTCGCTCCGCCTGCGTCCCGACGGGACGATCACCGGCTCGCGCCAGACGCGCGGCTGGGCGCCCGACCGCCAGTTTTTCTTCGCGATACGCTTTTCCGCGCCGCTCAAGGCCCATGCCTTGCTGAACATGGAAAAAGACGTTCCATACAAGGGTTTCCAGGGACCGCGACGGGGCAGCGACGCGCTCGCCGAACGAATGGGCAAGGCGCTGGTCGCCCGGCTCGATTTCGGAACGCTCGACTCGCCGCTCCAAGTGAAGGTCGCCATCTCCTCGGTGGACGAGGCGGGCGCGATCGCCAATCTGGAGAGCGAGCCGGGCGATTTCGACGCCGTGCGCGCCCGGACCCGCGCGGCGTGGGAGCAGGCGTTCTCCGCCGTCGACATCGCCGCGCCCCCCGCGATGCGCCGCACCCTCTATACCGCCCTCTATCACACGCTGCTCGCCCCCTCGATCGCGGGCGACGCCGACGGGCGCTGGCGCGGCCCCGACAATGCGGTGCATCAGGCCAAGGGCTTTGATTTCCGCTCCACCTTTTCGCTGTGGGACACGTTCCGGGCCGAACATCCGCTGCTGACCCTGATCCAGCCGGAAAAGGCCAACAGCGATATCGTCCGCTCGCTGATCGCCAGCCGCGCCGTCAGCCCGGACGGCATATTGCCGGTCTGGCAGTTTCACGGACGCGAGACCTGGACGATGATCGGCTATCACGCGGTGCCGGTGATCGCCGACGCTTATCTCAAGGGGATTGGCGGCTTCGATCCGACGGAAGCGCTGGACGCGATGGTCGCCAGCGCCCGCTACGCGCCCTATGGCGGCCTTGGCGACTATATGGCGCTTGGCTATGTTCCCATCGACCGCGAGCCGGAGGCGGCGTCCAAGACCGTCGAATATGCCTATGACGACTGGACGATCGCCCGGATGGCGCAGGCGATGGGCCGCAGGGACGTCGCCGACGCCTTCTTCAAGCGGGCGGGCAACTGGCGGAACAGCTTTGACGCGAAAAGCGGCTTTCTGCGCGCGCGCAAGGCCGACGGCGGCTTTCGCACCCCCTTCGACCCAACCGCGATCAACTATGGCAGCGATTATACGGAGGGCAATGCCTGGCAATATAGCTGGTTCGTGCCGCAGGATCAGGCGGCGATGTTCGCGCTGCTGGGCGGCGAGAAGGCGGCGATCGCGAAGCTGGACGCGATGTTCGATCATGACAATAGCAGGATCGACTATAGCCATGCCGAGGATATCGCCGGCCTGATTGGCCAATATATCCACGGCAATGAACCCAGCCACCATGTCGCCTATCTCTATGCCTATGCCGGCGCGCCGTGGCGCACGCAGGAACGGCTGAAGCAGATCGTCGACAGCCAGTACAAGCCCACCCCTGACGGCCTGTCGGGCAATGACGATCTGGGCCAGATGTCGGCTTGGCTGATGTTCACCGCGCTCGGCTTCTATCCGGTGGCACCCGGCAGCCTCGAATATGTGATCGGACGGCCGTTCGTGGAGCGAGCGACGCTGTCGCTGCCGAACGGCAAGCGGCTGGCGATCGTCGCCGAGGGGCTGAGCGACGCGAACCCCTATGTCGGCCGGGTGACGCTGAACGGCCGCCGGCTCGATCGCGCTTTCCTGCGCCATGCGGAGATCATGGAGGGCGGCGAACTGCGCTTCGTCATGCAGGCGACTCCGAATCGCGCCTGGGGCGGCGGCGGGGCGGCGCGCCCTTATTCGATGAGTCACGGTCCGCGCTGAAACGAGCGACTGGCGGGTTTTTCTTCCCCCTGCGTCTCCACCGGCAGGCGCGGGGCACGGGGGACTATCCTATGAAATGGGGTGACATGATATCGACGGCGGCGGCGGCCGCGCTGCTTATTCTGCCGCAAGCCGCTCGCGCCGCCCCGGAGCCGGGCGAGGCCGCCTTCCGCGCGATGCTGAAGGAGATGGTGGAAATCGACAGCAGCGTGGAAAGCGGCGATTGCACCGCCCTCGCGCAGACGCTGGCGGCGCGCATGAAGGCGGGCGGTTTTCCGGCGGAAAATCTTCACCTGTTCGTGCCGGACGGACATCCCAAGGCCGGCATTCTGGTCGCCGTCTATCCGGGACGCGATCCGAAGCTGAAGGCCGTGCTGATGCTGGGCCATATCGACGTGGTCAACGCCCGCCGCGCCGACTGGACCCGCGACCCCTATGTGATGGTCGAGGAGAATGGCTATTTCTTCGGCCGCGGCGTCGCGGACATGAAGGCGCAGGACGCGATCTGGGCCGACAATCTGCTGCGCTACCAGGCCGAGCGATACAAGCCGCTGCGCACGATCAAGATGGCGCTGACCTGCGGCGAGGAAGGCGGGTTCCTGAACGGGGCCAAATGGCTGGTCGACAATCAGCGCGACCTGATCGACGCGGGGATAGCGCTCAACGAAGGCGGCTTCGGCGAACTGGACGCACAGGGCAAGCGGATCGACCAGACCTTCCAGACCGCGCAGAAGGTCGGGATGGGCTTCACCCTAGAGACGACCAATCCGGGCGGCCACTCCTCCGTTCCCCGCCCGGACAACGCGATCTACAGCCTGGCGCGCGCGCTCGATCGCCTCAGCCACTATGATTTCCCCATTCAGTTCATCGACGCCAATCGCGGCTATTTCGCTCAGATGGCCAAGGTCGTCGGCGGCGAAGAAGGGAAGGCGATGACCGCCATCGTCGCCGACCCGCAGGACGCCGCCGCCGAGGCCGTGCTGAAACGCAGGCCCATCCACAATGCGATGCTGCGCACGACCTGCGTCGCGACGATGCTGAGCGCGGGCCACGCCGGCAACGCCCTGCCCCAGCGGGCGACCGCCACGATCAACTGCCGCGCCATTCCCGGGACGACCACCGAGGCCGTGCAGGCCGCGTTGGTCAAGGCGATCGACGATCCGCAGGTCAGCGTCACCGCGACGCGCGGCTATCGCGCGCCCGCCCCCGCGCCGATCACCGACAGGCTGCTCGCGCCGGCGCGGCAGGCGTCCGCCGCCGTGTGGCCCGGCGTGCCGGTCGTTCCTTATATGTCGACGGCCGCGACCGACGCCGTGACGCTGAACCTGGCGGGCATCCCGACCTATGGCGTGTCGGGCCTGTTCCGCGATCCGGACGGCAACGGCCTCCACGGCCTCAATGAACGCATCCGCGTGCGATCGGTGATGGAGGGGCGCGCCTTCCTCTATCGGCTGGTCAAGGCCTATGCCGATCAGAAGGATTAGGAACGCAAAGGCGATGGTGCGCAATTTGCCGCTTCCCCCGCGCGGGGCGCGGGCTTAACAGCTTGGGGAATGTGGCAACTCTTCCAATTTCCGCTCTGCCCCTTTTCCCGCAAGGTCCGGCTGCTGCTGGGCGAAAAGGGGGTAGGCTATGACTTGGTGCGCGAATCGCCCTGGGCGATGCGCGACGAGTTTCTGGACCTCAACCCCGCCGGCACCACGCCGGTCATGGTCGACGAGGAAAAGGGCATGACCCTGATCGACAGCCAGGCGATTTGCGAATATTTCGAGGAGACGGTGGAAAAGGTGCCGCTGATCTCCGGCACGGCGGCCGGGCGCGCCGAGGTGCGGCGGCTGACCGCCTTTTTCGACCAGAATTTCTACGGCGACGTGGTCGGCCCGCTGCTGCACGAGCGGATGAAGAAGCGGCTGATCGAGCGCGCCTCGCCCGACGCCCGCGTGCTGCGCGAGGCGATGAAGCGCGCCAATGTGCATATGGATTATATGGACTATCTGCTCGACCATCGGAGCTGGATGGCGGGCGGGACGCTGAGCCTGGCCGACATCGCCGCCGCCGCCCATCTGTCGGTCGCCGACTATCTGGGCGGGATCGACTGGCAGGGGCATGAGACGGTCAAGCGCTGGTATGCCGGGTTCAAGTCCCGGCCCTCCTTCCGCCCACTGCTCTCCGAACGGATGGAGGTGATCGTACCCCCCGCCCATTATGAGAAGCCTGATTTCTAGGGCGTCTAAGTCTACGCCTCCGCGCCCGCGCGATCCACGATCCGGGTGACGGCAAGGTCGGCGGTGACGTTGCCCACGGTGCGGAAGATGTCCGGAACCGTCTCCACCGCCAGCAGCAGCGGCAGCGCCTCGACCGGCACGCCCAAGGCGAGGCAGACCGGACCCGTGGTGGTGAAGAAGCTGACTTGGCTGGGCAGGCCCACGGCCGCCAGGCTGACGATAGCGGCGACCAGCACGCCCGTGACGAGTTGCGCCGGCCCCAGGGCCACGCCGTTCATCGCCGCCAGATAGAGCGCTATGCCGAGATTGGCGGGCGGGCTGGTGATGCGGAACAGCGAGATGGCGAGCGGCAGGACGATGCTGCGGCTCGCCTCGCGCACCGCCAGCGGCCCGTCGCTGGCCGCGATCATCGTGGGCAGCGACGCGATCGACGACTGGGTGCTGAAGGCGATCGCCTGCGCCGGGAGGGCCGCGCGGAGAAAGCGTCCCGGCGCGATCCGCCCGGCGATCGTCGCCAGCGGATAGACGAGCAAGGTCACCGTCACGCACAGGATGACGATGAAGCCGATATAATGGAGCAGCGCCCCGGCGGTCGCCAGGCCCGACCGGCTGCCCGCCACCAGCGCCAGCGCGAACACGCCGACCGGCGCCAGCCACAACACCCAGCCGACCAGCACGAGCAGCGCCTCCACAAGCGCGGCGAAGAAGCCGGTCAGCCGATCCCGCGCGCCCTCGCTGATCCGCGTCACCGCAAAGCCCAGCACCAGCCCGAAAAGGACGACGGCGACCACCTGCCCTTCGGCCGCCGACCTGATCGGATTGGCGGGGATGAAGCCAAGCAGCCATTCGGCCGACGGGCGGACGCCCTCCACCTCGCCGGCCGCGCCGGAGGTTCCGGCAAGCGCGCCGACCGCGCCCGGCGGCACCGGCCACAGGTTGAGCAGGAACGGACCCAGCAGCGCCGCGACCGCCGCCGACCCGGTCAGCAGCAGCGCGAAGAGAAGAAGCGCCCGTCCCGCCATGCCGCTGGTCCGCGCGCTGGTCGCGGCCGACGCCACGCCCGTCACCAGCAGAGCGAAGATCAGCGGGATGAGCGGCATCTGGAGGCCGTTGAGCCATGCCTTGCCCAGCGGCTGGGCGATGGCGACCGCCTCGGCATCCCAGGCGCCGCCCCATTCCGCGAGGGCGATGCCGGCGAGCAGGCCGGCCAACAGCGCGAGCAATATCCGAACCGTCAACGACATGCATGTCCCCCTGGCTTCCAGGCCGCTCGTGGAACAGCGTAACTGCCTGACCGCAAAAAGAAAGCCCGGCGATCGCATGGATCGCCGGGCCATTTCAGGCGTGCATGGGAGCCACCGCCTATGGGTGAAAGGCTTTACCGCTTTTCGGGCGGCAGGGTGATCTTCACATTCTCGCCGGATTGGCCGGGGAAGTTCACGAACATGGCGTCAACCAGGTTCGGCACCAGATAGGTCAGCTTGTTGCTGAGCGACTGGGCGCTGGCCTTGCCCTCAAACAGGCGGCGGCCGTCGGCGGCGCGGTCGATCTTCAGCGACAGGTCGCTGGTATAGACGGTATAGCTGGTGACGTCGTTATAGCCCCCGCCCCCGAACAGCCAGGGATCGTAGAAGCCATAGCCCCATGGGCGGCCCCAACGGCCGCGATAGCCATAGCCCCAGCCGCCGTAGAAGGGATCGGGACCGCCGAAGCCGGTGCTGCGCACCTTCTCCCGCCCATTGTCGACATCATAGGCCATGCGCACGATCAGGTTGGCGCTGGCGGGATCGCTGGCGCGGACATAGCCGACCTGCGTTAGCTGCGCAGAAACCAGGTCGGCATAATGGGCGAACTCCAGCCCGCCGGCCAGGCGCGGATCGTCGGCCACGACCGCGAAACTCTGTCCCTGCGGCGCGGGAAGCTGCTGGAAACGAGCGACGTCCGCCTTGAACGGAGTCGCGCAGGCCGAAAGCCCCGCCAGCGCCAGCGCGGACGCCGCGAAAAGCCCTATCCTCTTGAACTTCATCATTGTTTCGCGTCCTGTGTCGGGCATGAAGCCCGTGAGCCATGTTTTGCGCTCTGCAATAGCAAAACGCAACTGAACATCGTTTGAACGCATCAGCCCGTCGGACGGACGCAAAAAATGTTCGCTTGCCTGCGAGGGACGCCGCCGCTGGCGGAAATCCGTCAGCGCATCAGCCCCATGGCGTCATAGGCCGCGCGCAGGGTAGGCTCGGCAGCGGCCGAAGCCTTGGCCGCGCCTTTTTCAAGGATCGCATCGAGCGCCGAGTCGTCGCCGCGCAGCAGCAGGAAGCGCTCGCGGATCGGGCGCAGCGATTCGACCAGCACTTCCCCCAGCGCGGGCTTGAACGCGCCGAAGCCCTGACCCGCGAAGCGCGCGCAGACCGCGTCCGCGCTCTCGCCGGTCAGCGCGGCGAAGATGCCGACCAGATTGGCGGCCTCGGCCCGGCCCGCGAGATCGGCGGCGTTGTTGGGCAGCGGCTCCGGATCGGTCCTGGCCTTGCGGACCTTCTGCATGATCGCGTCGTCATCGTCGGTCAGGTTGATGCGGCTCATGTCGGAAGGGTCGGACTTCGACATTTTCGAGGTGCCGTCGCGCAGGGACATGATCCGCGCGGTTTCCTTCGGGATGATCGGCGCGGGCGGGGTGAACAGGTCGACGCCGAAATCGCCGTTGAACTTGGCGGCGATGTCGCGGGCCAGTTCCAGATGCTGCTTCTGGTCCTCTCCCACCGGCACATGGGTGGCGTTATAGACGAGGATGTCGGCCGCCTGGAGCACCGGATAGACGAACAGGCCGACGGACGCGCCCTCCCGGTCCTTGCCCGCCTTGTCCTTGAACTGGGTCATTCGGTTGAGCCAGCCGATCCGCGCCGTGCCGTTCAGCAGCCAGCATAGTTCCGCATGGGCCGGCACGCGCGCCTGGTTGAAGAGGACCGAGCGGTCGGGATCTATGCCGGCGGCGACCAGCGCGGCGGCCATGTCGCGGACGTTGCGCAGGCGCTGCTCGCGGCCTTCATGGACGGTGATCGAATGCATGTCGGCCAGAAAGAAGAAGCACTGACTCTCGGCGTCCATCTCGTCCTGCATCCGCACCCAGTTGCGGATCGCGCCCAGATAGTTGCCGAGGTGGAGATTGCCGGTCGGCTGGATGCCGGAAAGGACGCGCATATCGGGTTCAGCTCGCTCTGGGGGGACGGCGGAAGGCCGCCCGCAATTCGGAAAGGGCGTAGGCGCGGAAGGCCAGCGCCGCCGCCCCATAGACCAGACCGCCGACGCCGCACAACAGGGCGAGCGCGGCGACGCGCTCGCCAAGCCCGCTGTCCATATAAGGATCGACCAGCGGATTGAGGAAGAGGAGCGCGACGCCCATCGCCGCGCTGGCGGCGACGATCCGCACCGCCTTGGCCCGGAAGCGCGCGTCCATGCGCAACTGCCCGCGTCGGTGGAGCAGCCAGTAGAGCACCAGCACATTGACCCAGGCGGCGATGGCGGTGGAGATGGCGACGCCGACATGGCCGAAGCGCCAGATGAGGGTCAGGTTGCCGACCAGGTTGAACAGCATCGAAAAGACCGCGACCCGCACCGGCGTCTTCGTGTCCTGCCGCGCGTAGAAGCCGGGCGTCAGCACCTTGATCAGCACATAGGCGGGCACCCCAACCGCGAAAGCGGCGAGCGCGCCGGCCGTGCCGATCGTGTCGGCGGGGGTGAAGGCGCCATGCTGGAGCAGCCCCCGGATCAGCGGCGTCGCCGATAGGCAGAGCGCGACGGCCGCCGGCGCGCTCAGGAACAGCGCCAGCTCCATCGCCCGGTTCTGAATATGGCTGGCCGCATCCTCGTTGCCGCCGCCGATCTGACGCGAAAGGGCGGGCAGAATCGCGGTGCCGACGCCGATGCCGATCAGGCCCAGCGGCAACTGGTTCAGGCGATCGGCATAATAGAGATAGCTGACCGCCCCTTGCGGCAGGAACCGGGCGGCAAGGCTGGTAGAGACCAGCAGGTTGAACTGGATCGCCCCCGCGCCCAGCGCCGCCGGGCCGATCAGCGCCAGCAGCCGCCGCACCTGCGGCGACAGGCGCGGAAGGCCAAGGCGCAGGGAAACGCCCGCGCGGCGGCAGGCCCAGACCAGCCACAGCAATTGCACCACGCCGGAGACGGTGACAGCGACCGCCTGCGTGTAGCTGGTCGCGACCGGCGTATCGCCCCGGAAGAGGAGCACGGCCCCGATCATGCAGATATTGAGCAGCACCGGCGCCGCCGCATTGACCCAGAAGCGGTCGAGCGAGTTCAATATGCCGCCGAGCAGCGACACCAGGCTGATGAGCGCCAGATAGGGGAAGGTGATGCGGGTGAGGTCGACCGCCAGGGCGAACTTTTCCGGCCCGCCGTCGGGAAAGCCGCCGGTCATCGCCCAGACGACGGGCGCGGCGAGCGCCATCATCAGCAGGGTGAACAGGACGAGGAATGGAAAGAGGACCGACAATATCTGCCCGGCGAAGGCGACCGCCGCCGCCTTGCCGCTACCCGGCGCGTCCCTGTCCGCCTCCGCCATCGTCCGGTTGAACATCGGCACGAAGACGGCCGCGAAAGCCCCCTCGGCAAAGAGCGCGCGAAAGAGGTTAGGCAGTCGCCAGGCAATCAGGAAGGCGTCGGACGCCAGCCCCGCGCCCAGATAGCGCGCGACCAGCATGTCGCGGACCATGCCCAGGACGCGGCTGACCAGCGTCAGGCCGCCGATCGTGCCGGTGGCTCTTAACAGGCCCATGATGTCACGCCCCCCGTTCGCCGCTCGCGCCGGTCCCGAACGGCCTTAGCGCGCATGGGATCAGGCGTGGCCGACGACCGCGCCGTCCTGCATCGCCTGGGCCTGCTGCATGTAAAGCGCGCCGAAGTCGATCGGGTCGAGCAGCAGCGGCGGAAAACCGCCGTCGCGCACCGCGTCGGCCAGCACGCGGCGGGCGAAGGGGAAGACGAGGCGGGGCGCTTCGGCCAGCATGAACGCCTGGACCTGATCCTCGGGCACGTTGCGCATGCCGAACAGCGCGCCATAGACCAGTTCGACGGCGAAGGCGGTGCCGTCGGGCGTGGTCGCCTTGACCTCGATCTTCAACGCGACCTCGCTGACTTCCTCGCCCAGCTTTTCGGCCCCGATATTGAATTGCACGTCGATGGCCGGCTGGTCCTGCCACTGATAGACCGCCGGCGCGTTCGGGTTCTCGAACGACAGATCCTTCACATATTGGCTGATGAGCGCGATCTGCGGGCCGGTATCCGCGCCATTGGCGGCTACCACGTCGTTCTGGTTGGTGTCGGCTTCGTCGGCCATGATCGTTCCTTGAGAATCCCTGTTTCCCGGCCTCCGCATGGAACCGCCGGCTAGGCCCGCGCGCTTAGCAGCGCTGAACCCCAAGGGCAATGCTCGCCGATCGCAACCCCATTTGAATAGTTGCGCGATTATGCCTATGTTGGCCTTTGATCGTTTTTAGTCCGAAGGATGTCCGCCCCCGTGTATGCCATCGTCATCCTTGCCCTGATCGCCGGCTTCCTGGCGTTGCGGCTCTATTCCGTCCTGGGCAAGCGCACCGGGCACGAACAGCAGCCCGCGCCCCGTTCCGCCGACGAACGCGCCAAGGTGACGGTGCTGCAACCGCGTCCCGCGACGGAAAGCGCTCCCGATCCGGCCCGCTTCGCCGAAGGCATGATCGCTCCCGGTGCGGAAGCCGGCGTGCGCGCGCTGATTGCCGCCGACCGCAGCTTCGACGTGCCGCAGTTCGTGGAGGGCGCGAAATCGGCCTATCGCATGGTGCTGGAGGCTTTCTGGCGTGGCGACCGCGAGGAACTAGCCTGGCTGTGCGACGCCGATGTCCTGGCGTCCTTCGAGGAAGCGATCGCCGCGCGTGAGGCTGAGGGCCATGTCCTCGACAACCGCGTCGTGCGGATCGAGAAAGCGCAGATCATCGAAGCGCGGGTGCAGGATCGGGTCGCGGAAATCGCCCTGCGGTTCGAGGCGGACATTGCCGCCGTCACCCGCGACAAGGACGGCAATGTCGTCGCCGGGTCGCTGACCGACGCGGTCGGCACCAACGACATCTGGACCTTCACGCGCGACCTGCGCAGCGCCGATCCCAACTGGAAGCTCAGCGAAACCGACGAGGCGGCATGATCGCGCCGCCTTGGGCGCGCGCGGGCTTAGGCGCCCGCCGGCTCTGTGGCGCGTTCGGCCTGGCGCTGCTCCTGTCCGCCTGCGCGAGCGGAGTCATTCCGCCGCGAACGGCGGGTTCAAGCCCCTCCCGTCCCACGGCACCCTCGGCAGGAAGCGCGGCTAGGCCCTTGCCCGCCACGCCGCGCCCGCCCATTGCCGTAGCGCCGCCCGTCCAGACCGCAGTGGGGCCGACTACCGCCCTGGAGGTCGGCCTGACGCGCGGGCCTGCGATCGACGACCTGCTGCCGTCGGACGAGCGCGCGCGATCGGCGCTCCAGGCGTTCCGCATTTCCTGCCCCGCGCTGATGCGGCGCGCGGACCAGAGCGGCCTGACGCGAGGCGCGGACTGGAATAGCGCCTGCGCGGCGGCGAGCAGTTGGCCTGAGAGTAGCGCGACGGCCTTCTTCGCCCGCTATTTCGAAGCCGTGCAGGTGGGGGACGGCAAGGCGTTCGTCACCGGCTATTATGAGCCGGAGATCGCCGGGGCGCGCACCCAGCAGCCTGGCTATGCGGTGCCGATCTACCGTCGGCCGCTCGACCTGATCGACGTCAATCTGGGCCAGTTCAGCGATGCGCTAAAAGGTAAGACGATCCGGGGAAAGGTGCAAGGAACTAGCCTTGTCCCCTATGACGAGCGGTCACAGATCGTCGCCGGCGCGCTGGCGGGGCGCGGGCTGGAGTTGGCCTGGGCGGCCGATCCGGTCGAGTTCTTCTTCCTTCAGGTGCAGGGCAGCGGGCGGCTGCGTTTGCCCGACGGCGGCGTCATGCGGATCGGCTATGACGGGCAGAACGGGCGCGACTATACCGGCATCGGCAAGCTGATGAAGGATCGCGGGCTGATCCAGGCCGGTTCGATGCAGGACATCATGGCCTATCTGCGCGCCAACCCGGCGGAGGGCGCGGCGATCATGAACGAGAATAAGAGCTTTGTCTTTTTCCGCGAACTGACGGGCGCCGGACCGATCGGCGCGCTGGGCGTCGCGGTGACGCCGGAGGCCACGGTGGCGGCGGACCCCAAATATGTGCCGCTCGGCGCGCCGGTGCTGCTCTCGCTCGACCGCGCCGAGCCCAACGGCATCTGGGTCGCCCAGGACACCGGCGGCGCGATCAAGGGGGCGAACCGCTTCGACAGTTTCTGGGGCGCGGGCGATCGGGCACGGGCGATCGCGGGCGGCATGTCGGCGCGGGGCAGCGCGCTGCTGCTGCTGCCGACCGGCTCTTACGCCCGGCTGACCGGCGGCCGATGAGCCGCGACGATGGCCGGGCGCAGGCTTTCCCCTGACGAACAGGCCCGCTGGGCCGAAGTAGCGCGCACCGTGCGGGCGTTGCGGGGCGGGGCCGATCCATCCCCGCCCTCGTCCCCATCGGCCGACGCCGCCCCGCCTTCTCCAAAAATGGAAAATGCGTTAACGCGCGCCGCGCCGCAGCAAAGGCACCTCCCGTCGCCGCGCAGCCCGGTTCCGGTGCTCGACGGCAGTTGGGAGAAGCGGGTGCGGGGCGGAACGCTGGTGCCTGACATGGCGATCGACCTGCACGGCCACAGCCTGGCCGCCGCGCATCTCCAGCTCGACCGGGCGCTGGCCAAAGCCGTGGCCAGCGGCGCCCGCACGCTGCTCGTCGTAACCGGCAAGCCCCGAAAAAGAGAGGATAATTTCAGCCAGGGGCAGCGCGGAGCGATCCGGTCGGAAATCGGGCACTGGATTCAGACCAGCCCCCATGCCGACGCCATCGCCAGCGTTCGCGTCGCCCATCCCCGCCATGGCGGAGACGGCGCCCTTTATGTGATATTGCGCCGCAAAAAATAATGATAAAGCGTTTGGCGCACTGACACTTTCTTAACCACCGTCCTTCATAACCGGCTGTTGAGCATCCGGGAAGGCAGGCAAAGAAACGATGCAGGGCGTGACATTGCAAAGCCGCGCCGCTGCCTTCGCCGCCGCCGCCGGGGCTGTCGTCTTCATCCTGTCGATGGTGCTGAGCCAGGGCGCGCCGGACGACATGCTGGCGGTCGGCCGGTCGCTGATCATCGCCATATTGTGCGGCACGATGAGCTGGGCGTCGGCCCAGCGCACCATCGCCTCGACCGCGCTCGCCATCGACAGCGCGACCGAGCGACTGTTGTCCGCGGCCCATGGCGACCTGCAATCGCACGTGCCCGCCCCCATCGGCCTGGAACTGCCCGACCTGTCGGTCGCGATGGAGAGCCTGTTCAGCCAGGTGCGCACCAATCTGGACCATGTCCAGACATTGGCGCTGTTCGACCAGATCACCGGGCTCGCCAACCGCACCAGCTTTTGCCGGCAGGTCGAAAGGCTGCTGATCGAGCGCGGGGACGACCGGCCCGCCGCGCTGTTCTTCATCGACCTGGACGGGTTCAAGGGCGTCAACGACACGCTGGGTCATGCCGCCGGCGACCAGTTGCTGGCGCGCGTCGCGGGACGGCTGCGCGAAGTGGTGATGGCGCAGGTCGCCGCCGGCACGGGCGACGCCGTGATCGGCCGGCTGGCCGGCGACGAGTTCACCCTGTTCTTCCCCAACCTCCCGCACCGCGAGGCCGCTCCCAAGATCGCCCGCGCCATCCAGTTCGCCCTGGGAGAGCGGTTCGACCTTGGCAGCCAGCATGTCGATCTGGGTGCGTCGATCGGCGTCGCCTGCTTCCCCGACCATGGCGACAGCCTGTCGGCGCTGCTGCGCGCGGCCGATATCGCCATGTATCATGCCAAGCGTCAGGGGCGCGGTCGGACGGAGATGTTCACGACCGAACTGGCGCTGGAGGCCGCGGACCGCGCGGAGCTGGAGCGCGACCTGCTGCTGGCGTTGGAACGCGAGGAGTTTCTGCTGGAGTTCCAGCCGCAGATCGAGGCGATCAGCGGCCGCGCCGTCACCGCCGAGGCGCTGGTCCGCTGGGCGCATCCCGAACGCGATCTGGTCATGCCTGGATTTTTCGTGCCCGTGGCCGAGGAAAGCGGCGTCATCGTCGCGCTGGGCGACTGGGTGATGGACCGGGTGTGCGAGACCGCCGCGCGCTGGCATGTCCAGGGCGTCGGCCAGCGGATCGCGATCAATATCTCGACTCGCGAACTGGCGCAGGGCGATTTCTTCCTGCGGCTGCGCCATGCGATGGCGAGCCACCATACGCCGCCTTCCACGCTGGAGATGGAAATCACCGAAACGCTGGCGATGGAGCTGGACGACCGGACCATGGCGCAGCTCGCCGCGCTGCGCGCCGAGGGGGTGCGGATCGCGATCGACGATTTCGGCACCGGCTATACCAACCTTTCGCGCCTGAAGGACCTGCCGGTCGATTGCGTGAAGATCGACCGCAGCCTGGTGCGCGACATCGCCACCTCCGCCGAAGCGCGCACCATTTGCAGCGCGGTCGTCGGGCTGATCCAGGGGCTGGGCATGGAAGTGGTGGTCGAAGGGGTCGAGACCCAGGCGCAGATGGACATGCTGCGGGTGATCGGTTGCACTTTGTTCCAGGGCTATCATCTGGCGCGGCCGACGCCGGAACTCGATTATCTGATGCGCTATGGCGGGCAGCAGACGGTGATGCGACAGACGATGTGAGGCACTCGGTTTAAACCAGCTCCCCCGTCAGCAGGCGGGGCAACGCCCCGGACTGGCCGCGCGCTTCGGCCATGAAGCGGTTCTTCAGCAAAGGCGTCCGCTGAACGGCGGCGAGGCCTGCGCGACGGACCAGCGAGGGCAGCCTGCCCGGAATGTCGAACAGGCGAACCAGACCATCCATCGCGACGCTGACCGACAATGTGTCCAGGCTGCGCCAGCGCTGATAGCGGGCCAGCAGTTGCGCGTCGCCGGGATCGAGCCCCAGCCGCATCCCCTCGACGATCACCTCCGTCAGCGCGGCGACATCGCGAAAGCCCAGGTTCAGGCCCTGCCCCGCGATCGGATGGATGGCGTGAGCGCTGTCGCCGACCAGGGCGAGCCGGGTGTCGGTGATGCGCGCGGCGTTGTGGAAGCCGAGCGGATAGCTGGAGCGCGGCCCGGCGAGGGCAATGTCCCCTAAGAAACCACCCATCCGCTTCTGCGCCTCGGCCAGCCAGGCGCGTTCCCCCAGCTTCAGCATGGCGGGCGCCTGCGCCTTGGGCACCGTCCACACGATCGCCGACCGGGTGCCGGGCAGCATGGGCAGCAAGGCGAAAGGGCCGCCGGGATAGAATATCTCATAGGCGGTGTTGGCGTGGGAAACCTCATGGTCCAGCGCTGACACCAGCGCCACATGATCATAGGTCCAGCGGGTGGTCGCGATGCCGGCCGCCTCGCGCGTCGTGCTGTTGCGTCCCTCCGCCGCGACGAGCAGCGCGGCCGAGAGCGTGCCGCCGCTCTGGAGCGTCAGGGTCACGCCATCGGCGGTGCGGTCCACCGCCGTCGCGCGATCGGGCTGAAAGCGCGTGAGGTTCTCCGCGCTATTGGCCGCCTCCGCCAACGCGACGCGGATGTCGCGATTGGGGAACATGACGCCCATCGCGCCGTCATCCTCGTCCGGCACGAAGTCGAGCGCGCCGGGCGCCAAGCCGTCGCTGACCCAGATCCGCTCGATCGGACAGCCCTTGCCCGCCAGCAGCGCGCCCACGCCGATCGTGTCGAGCATGGCGTTGCTGGTCGAGGATATGGCCGAGACGCGCCCGTCGAAACCGGACGCGGTCGTGTCGATCGGATCCGCCGGATCGATCACCCCCGTCCGGACCCCATGGGCCGAAAGAGCGAGGCCGAGGGTCAGGCCCACGAGCCCACCACCCAGAATGACGACGTCGAAGCGTTGCATGGCTTCTCTCTCTCTATATGGGGGGCGGCGGGTTGGAAAGCGCCGCGAAGATCAAGGGCGACGCCGGGAGCGGCTCGTCAATAAACGTCCAGCCCGGCCTCGCCGGCGGCGAAGTCGCGCAGCGACCGCGCGTCGTGCAGCGCGTTGTGCGGCACCTTGCTGTTGGCGGCGGTGCTGAAGCCGGGCGTCCGCAGCAGCCGGAAGGTGAGCGAGGGGATGTCGACAATGTCGCCCGGCCCGGTAACCAGCAGGCCGCAGAAATAGGCGATGTCGTCAGGCCAGTCGGCGACGATCTCCGGCGCGGGATCATGGGCGAGATAGCGGGAGATTTCCGCGCCCGCCTCCAGCGGCGTCATCTCTTCGCGCAGCCCCTGGGGCACCATGGAGAGGTAGGGAATGACATGGGCCGCGACCCAGGGATGGATGTCGGCGGGCAGCGGGAAAGTCGCGTAGAATTCCTGGTCGCCATGGTCGGGGACCAGCGCGACGCTGAGCAACTGACCCCCGGTGCCATTATATTCGGTGTCGAGAAAATAGCGCATGGCAGCGCCTTACAGGCTTGGGCGCTGCCTTCCAATCTTCATCGGACCGGCCAGGTCAATGAGAGTGGCTCGATCACAGCCGCCGCAGCCAGCCCCGCGGCCCCTCGACCGAGCCGCGCTGGATGCCGACCAGCTTCGCACGCAGCCCGTCGGTGACGAGGCCGCCGTCGCCATTGCCGACGGTGAAGTCGCCATCGACGCTCTTCACCTCGCCGATCGGCGTCACGACCGCCGCCGTGCCGCAGGCGAAGGCTTCGCGCAGCGCGCCGCTTTCGGCATCGGCGCGCCACTGGACGAAGCTGTAGGGTTCCTCGCGGACCGTCATCCCCTCCGCCCTCGCCAGCGTCAGGATGCTGTCGCGGGTGATGCCCGGCAGGATCGTGCCCCCCAGCGGCGGGGTCACCATCGACCCGTCGGCCATGACAAAGAAGACGTTCATGCCGCCCAGTTCCTCGACCCACTTATTCTCGGCCGAATCCAGGAAGACCACCTGGTCGCAGCCATACCGGCTGGCTTCAGCCTGGGCGATCAGGCTGGCGGCATAGTTGCCGCCGCATTTGGCCGCGCCCGTGCCGCCCCGCGCCGCGCGCGTATAATGTTCCGACACCCAGAGCGAGACGGCTTTCTTGCCGCCCTTGAAATAGGCGCCGACTGGGGAGGCGATGACGCAGAAAATATATTCGGACGCCGGCCGAACGCCCAGGAAGGTCTCGCTCGCGAACATGAAGGGGCGCAGGTAAAGGCTGCCATCGCCGCCCGGAATCCAGTCGGCGTCGATCTTCACCAGCTCGTCGATCGCCTCCATGAAGATGTCCGGCGGCAGGACGGGCATGGCCATTCGCTCGGCCGATTCGGCGAAGCGGCGGGCATTTTCCTCCGGCCGGAACAGGGCGACCCCGCCGTCCGCCAGGCGATAGGCCTTCATGCCCTCGAAGATTTCCTGCGCATAATGGAGGACGGCGCAGGCGGGATCGAGGGAGAAGGGCTCGCGCGGGCCGATCTGGTGGCTGTGCCAGCCCTGCCCCTGCGTCCAGCGGATCGTCACCATATGATCGGTGAAGACTCGGCCGAAGCCAGGGTCCTCCAGCAATACCGCGCGCGCATCAGCCTCTACAGCCTTGCTGCTGCGAGTGACGGCGAAACGCGATGCCTGCTGAACGTCCATATCGGTGGCTCCTGTGATGATGGGCGCGCCCATGACATATTGTTACGAAAATTGCAATTGAGGCGACATAATATTCTAGAAAAAACCTTCAGCCGCGCCCGCGATAGCCTGGCACATCCTGCGGCGGCAGCCACAGATTTTCAGGCGGCGCGCCCGATTGCCAGAAAACGTCGATCGGGATGCCGCCGCGCGGATACCAATAACCGCCGATGCGCAGCCAGAGCGGCTGCATCTCGGCCACCAGCCGCTCGGCGATGCCGACCGTGCAATCCTCGTGAAAGGCGGCATGGTTGCGGAAGGCGCTCAGGAACAGCTTCAAGGATTTCGATTCGACGATCGTCGCGCCTGGGGCATAGTCGATCACCAGATGAGCGAAATCGGGCTGACCCGTGACCGGACATAGCGAGGTGAACTCCGGCGCGGTGAAGCGTATGAGATAGGGCCGGGCGGGCCGGGGGTTGGGCAAATAGTCGAGGATCGCCGCTTCCGGGCTTTGCGGCAATTCACTGGTCCGGCCAAGGTGGAGAGGAGAGTTGGAGATTTCGGTCATGGCGCGTTCCTCTATCCGATCGCACGGCTGATGTCATCGCCCCCCACCGATCGCCGCGTCGTTCATCGGGCGTTCAGCCGCGCCGCTGCTTTCGCGGGCGTTATGCCAAGCCGCCCGACCCTGTTCCCCGCATACCTCCTGCCGGTGCTGGCCGCGATCGCCGCGCCGACCGCCGCCCCTGCGCAGGACAATGCCAGCGGAACCAGCCCGGCCCCGATCCTCTCCCTGCCGCGCCCGTCGACCCAGCCCGCCCAGCCGCAGCGCCAGGGGCCGGAACTAGACGTCTTTCGCGACACGACGCCGCCGCAGCCGGTTACTCCGCCGCCGCCCGTTACGACAACGACGCCGCCGCCCGCCACGACGCCCGCGTCTCCGGCCGCGTCCGGGCGCGATAGAGCGCCGGCCGCGACACGCCGCCCTGAAACCTCCCGCCCGGCAAGCGAAGCAGCGTCGGCACGGGAAGCCAGCAACATTTTGGCTCCTGCAACGCCCGAGGACACTGCTCCCTCCGCCACCGAAGAAGCGATCCCATCGGTCGGCAACGACGCCGTCGCGCCAGCAACGGAGACAGCGCCTCCCGTCCCCGCCGAGGCCCCGCCCGCTCCGGCCCGCGACACGCCCTGGGCGTGGATCGCCGCCGCACTGGCTCTGGTCGCGGTTACCGCGCTGGCCTTCCTCCTGCGCCGCCGCCCGGTCAGGGAAGAGGACGATCCGGCGCAGGAGTCCGCGCCGCCGATCGCCCCCTCGCCCGCGCGCCCTCCTCCTCCGTCGCCAGTGCCTCCGCGCGCGGCCGCTACTCCCCCGGCCCCGGCTCCATCCCCCACGGCGCGGCCGTGGGTGGAGATCGACTTGGCCGTCGACAGCGCGCGGCATGGGGATGCGGGCCTGTCGGTCGGCTACCGCATCGCCCTGCGCAACCGTGGCGACGCCCCCGCGAATGACATCATGGTCCACGCGCTGCTGGGCCATGCCGACGCCAACCAGAATGACGTGCTGCGCGCCTTCTTTTCCGGGCAGGCGGGGCAGCCGGTCCATTCGGTGGTCGAGATCGCCGCTGGCGCGACCTATGTGCTTGAAGGGGAACTGCGCCTGCCGCCGCACCTCGTCGAGCCGGTGGAGCTGGACGGCCGCCTGCTGCTGGTGCCGCTGGTCGCCTTCGACGTGCATTATCGCTGGAGCGCTGGTACGTCCGCCGGTGCCGGCCGGTCGGGCAGCGCCTTCATCGTCGGGCGGGAACAGACGCCGCCGTCGCCGAGGCTCGCGCCGTTTCGCTATGATCTTGGCCCGCGCGACCATATCGGGGCGAAGGTCGGATGCCGCAGGACGGCCTTGTCGCTGGCGAGCTAGGGCCTTCCCTCGCGCGATCCCGGCTCGTAAGGGTCGAGCGATGAAAGGACGCGCATGGACTTGCTAGTGACCACCGACTGGCTGGCCGCCCAGAGCGGTGCGCCGGACCTGCGTATAATCGACGCGACGCTGTTCCTGCCGGGAACCCCTCGCGACGCGGCTGTGGAGTTCGCGCAGGGGCATATTCCGGGCGCGGTTTTCCTGGACCTCGCCAGCCTTGCCGATCCCGACGACCCGACGCCCGGCATGGCGCCGCCGGACGCGCTGATGACGGCGCGGGTCCAGGCGCTGGGGATTAACAGCGACAGCCGGATCATCGTCTATGACAACAGCCCGATCCGCAGCGCGGCGCGCGCCTGGTGGATGCTGCGTCTCTTCGGCGTGGGCGCGAGCGTGGCGATATTGGACGGGGGATTGCCCGCTTGGACGGCGGGGGGACGCCCGCTCGAGGCCGGCGCGCCCACGCCCCCGGCCGGCAACGCGGTCGCGCGGCTGAACCCGGCGGACTTGCGGACCAAGGCGGACATGCTCGCAAACCTCAACGGCGGCGCGGCGCAGGTCATCGACGCGCGCGGCAAGGGGCGCTTCACCGGGGAAGAGGCGGAACCGCGCCCCGGCATGGCTTCGGGCCATATCCCCGGCTCCCTGAACCTGCCCTATTCCGCGCTGTTCGACGCCGACAACCGGATGAAGCGGGGCGACGCGATGCGCGCCGCCTTCGTCGACGCCGGGCTGGATCTCGGCCGGCCGGTCATCACCACCTGCGGCAGCGGCGTGACGGCGGCGATTCTGCTGGCGGGGCTGGAGATGCTGGGCAAGCGGGACGTCGCCCTTTATGACGGAAGCTGGTCGGAATGGGGGTTCGACCCCGCCACGCCCAAGGCGACAGGGCCGGCATGAGCGGCGACGGGGTCCCAGAGAAGGACAAGCGCGCGCCGCTCACGCGATTGGCGCAGGCCGGGCGCCGGGCGGAATGGACGGGCGTGCCGGGGCAGCCCGGCGGGATCGTCAGCCCGCCCGTCTGGCGCGCCTCCACCATCCTCTATGACGATGTCGCCCATTTGCGCGCGGCGACCGGC
Organism: Sphingobium sp.; assembly: GCA_033795485.1. GTDB lineage: Bacteria > Pseudomonadota > Alphaproteobacteria > Sphingomonadales > Sphingomonadaceae > Sphingobium. The sequence continues at coordinate 93,053 of JARYGO010000004.1, read as the reverse complement.
AATACCCATGAGCGGCTGTTCTACGGGCGAAAGGGCACCCCGACCGCATGGAGCCTGGCCGACGCGCTGACGGAGATGGAGCCGGGCGCGGAAGGGACGATGCTGTTCCCGTCGGGCGTGGCCGCGATCGGCTGCGCGCTGATGGCGGTGCTGCGGCCGGGCGACAGGCTGCTGATGGTGGACGCGGCCTACGACCCCACGCGCAATTTCTGCGAACAGGTGCTGCGCCCCTTCGGCGTGGAGACGGTCTATTATGATCCGTGCATCGGCGCGGGCATCGCCGATCTCATCACCGGCGATGTCCGCGCCATCTTCCTGGAAAGCCCCGGCAGCCTGACCTTCGAAGTGCAGGACATCCCAGCCATCGTCGCGGCCGCGCGCGAACGCGGCGTGGTGACGCTGATCGACAATACATGGGCGACGCCGCTTTTCCTGCCCGCCCTCGACCTGGGCGTGGACGTGTCGATCCTCGCCTGCACCAAATATATCGTCGGCCACAGCGACGTGATGATGGGGTCGGTAACGGCCAATGCGGCGCTGTTCCCCCGGATCAGGCAGATGGCCTGGCTATTCGGCCAGATGAGCAGCCCCGACGATGCCTGGCTGGCGGCGCGCGGCCTGCGGACGCTCGGCGTGCGGCTGGCGCAGCATCAGGCGAGCGCGCTCGCGATCGCGCGATGGCTGAAGGATCAGCCCGGCGTCGCGCGGGTGCTGCATCCCGCGCTGCCGGACTGTCCCGGCCATGACCTGTGGGCGCGCGATTTTCGTGGGTCCAGCGGCCTCTTCTCCTTCGTGCTGGAGGGCGGGGGCGAGCGGGCGCGCGCGGCGCTGATCGACGGCCTTGCCCATTTCGGCATCGGCTATAGCTGGGGCGGGTTCGAGAGCCTGGCCCTGCCGGTCGACCCGCAGCGTTATCGCAGCGCGACCCGCTGGAGCGCGGAGGGGCCGGCTGTTCGCCTGTCGATCGGGCTGGAGGACCCCGCCGATCTGATCGCCGACCTCGACGCCGGCCTTACGCGTTTCCGGGCGATCCGCGACCAGGCCTGACTCCGCTATCACGGACCTCAGACAGCTTGCTCAGGCGCAGCGCACGTCCGATCTGTCCGATTTTGTTGCAGACCAGCAACATTAAGGGACCAAAAGTCACGATACAGCAATAAAATCTTGTGCGTTGCGGCATGCGGCGGCAGGAGGGATGCGTTGAGGCACCCCGGCCCACCCCATGAAGGGCGACAGAGGCCAGGGCCCAGCGCAGGCGGGACGATCGCAGAACCATTAAGGGGAATATCATGCGTAAGTCCATTATCGGCCTCTCGGCCGTTGCTTTCGTCGCGATGGCGGCTCCGGCCTTTGCCCAGGACGAGCCCACCGACGGCTTCACCATTTCCGGCAGCGTCGCGTTGACGTCCGACTATCGTTTCCGTGGCGTTACCCAGAATCAGGAGAATTTCGCGATCCAGGGCGGCCTGACCGTTAGCCATGAAAGCGGCTTCTATGTCGGCACCTGGGGATCGAACATCGACTTCGGCGGCACCGGCGAAGGCAGCGCGGAAGTCGACCTGATCGCGGGCTATGCCTTTGAAGTGACCCCCGGCTGGAAGCTGGACGGCGGCGTCACCTATTATTGGTATCCGGGCAACGACAAGGGCACGAAGTTCGACATCGTCGAGCCCTATCTGTCGATCTCCGGCACGCTTGGGCCCATCGGCACGAAGCTCGGCGTCGCCTACGCCCCCGATCAGGGGTCACTGGGCGACAACAGCTCCGTCTATGTCTATAACGACAATAGTTTCGCGGTGCCGAGCACGCCCTTCACGCTGAAGACGCATATCGGCTATACCAAGAGCGACAGCTTCCTGGGCGGCCCGGACGGCGACGCGCTCGACTGGCTGGGCGGGATCGACACGACCTGGAAGAACCTGACCCTCGGCGTCGCCTATGTGAACACCGACTGGAAAGGCGTGAAGAACGCCGCCGGCGCGGACGGCACGGTGGTCTTCTCCCTGACCGCCGCGTTCTGATCCTTCACGGGTTCGGGCGCCGCCATCCCGACGGATCGCGGCGCCCGACCAGACTGCCTAGGACCGATCGACATTCAGAAGATGATGAGCCGAAATGGTGCTTTTTCGCGACCCTTGAAACGAGTCACGTGCCTCGTTTCAACGCAGCGTACTTAAGTGCGTGAGCACCGGAAGCGCGGGAAACCGCCATTTGCAGGCCGTCAGGGCTGAATGTCGATCGGTCCTAGCGCTTTTCATATCTCCAGTTGCGCGCCTTGCCCTGCGCGATCCATTCGACCGCCTGCGCGATGCGGCGCTGCCGGGTGGCGGGCTGTTTGGCGTCCATGATCCATTCGACATAGTCGCGGATCTTGCCGGGGGCGAAGGCTGTCCAGGCCGCCAAGGCCGCGGGATCGGCCGCGATCGCTACCTGCAAATCGTCGGGGACCGGCAGGAGCGCGCGGGCGAAGGGCCTTACCGGGCGAACCGCCGGCCCCGCGTCGATGCGCGCCATTGCCTTGCCGATCAGGTCGGCGAGCATGGCGTCGTCGGGCAGGTCGGCCAGGCTGGTCAGCCGTCCGAACTGGCCCATGGCCTCGGCGCTTTTGCTCGCGCCGCCCGCCTCTTCCCCGCCCTGCCAGAAACCGAAGGCGGCATGCGCCTTGAACGCGGCCATGTTGCAGAGATTTTTGCCCCGATAGGTGAAGAAGGGCATGCCCCATTTGATCGCCTCGCCGATCTCTGGCGAGGCGGCATGGACCCGGTCGCGCAAATGGACGAGGATCGGCCGGGCAAAATCCGCGCGGGCGGCGATATAGGCGTCGACCGCCGGGTCGCGTGCCGGATCTTTGGTTGACTCTGCCGCTCCGCTCACGCGCTCACCTCGCCTTCGATGCCGTCAGCAGATAGTTGATCGCCTTGTTCTCCGATAGGATGAAGCCCCTGGCGGGATCGAGCGAGAGGCCCGTGACATCCTCCACCGCCATGCCCGCGTCGGCGAGCAGCGCCGTCAGTTCCTCGGGCGTCAGGAACTTGCTCCAGTCATGCGTGCCCTTGGGGATGCCGCCGACACTCTCGCCAAGGGTGATCATCGCCAGGCGCGACAAGGCGGTGCGGTTGGGCGTGGACAGGATCATCAGCCCGTCGTCGGCCAGGCGACTGGCGAGCCCGCGCAGGAAAGCGGCGGGGTCCGCGACATGCTCGATCACTTCCATCGAGGTGACGAGGTCGAAGCTCGACTCGCCGAGTCCTTCGACACCGATCGCGCGATAGTCGATGTCCAGGCCCTGACCCTGCGCATGGGCGCGCGCCACGGCGATATTTTCCGGCGCGGCGTCGATCGCGGTGACGGCCGCGCCCATCCGCGCCAACGGCTCCGCCAGCAGGCCCGCGCCGCAGCCCACGTCAAGGACGCGGCGGCCCTCCAGCGGGCGGAAGGACCGGGCCTCCCCCGGCCAGCGCCGGTCGATGGCGGCCCGGATATAGCGCAGGCGGACGGGATTGAGGCGGTGCAGCATCGCGCTGCTGCCCCTGGGGTCCCACCAATCCGCCGCCATCCGCCCGAAATGCGCGGCCTCGGCGGCGTCGATCGTGCTGCCCGAACCTGTCTCCGCCCTGCTTGCCATATCTGTCCCTGCTGCTAATAGGAGCGCCGTTTTCGCCTTTCCCGCAATATAGTTTCATACCTTCAGACAGGTTCGACAAGCAAATGGCGCGCATCGTGATGAAGTTCGGCGGCACCTCCATGGCGGGGATGGAGCGGATTCGCAACGTCGCCGCGCGGGTCAGGCATGTCGTGAACCAGGGGCATGAGGTCGCGGTGGTCGTTTCGGCGATGGCGGGCGAGACCGACCGGCTGGTCGGCTTCTGCAAGGAAGCCTCGCCGCTCTACGATCCCGCCGAATATGATGTCGTCGTCGCGGCGGGCGAGCAGGTGACGAGCGGGCTGCTGGCCATGACGCTGAAGGCCATGGACGTGGACGCACGCAGCTGGCTCGGCTGGCAACTGCCGATCCGCACGGTGGAGGCCCATGCCAAGGCGCGGGTCAGCGATATCGACACGATCGACCTGCTCGCGTCCCTGCGCGCCGGCAAGGTCGCGGTGATCCCCGGTTTCCAGGGCATGATGGCGGACGGCCGCGTCTCCACGCTGGGCCGGGGCGGATCGGACACGTCGGCGGTGGCGGTGGCGGCCGCGCTGAAGGCCGACCGCTGCGACATCTATACCGATGTCGACGGCGTCTATACGACCGATCCGCGCATCGTCTCTCGCGCCCGCAAGCTGGACCTGGTCACCTATGAGGAGATGCTGGAACTGGCCTCCGTGGGCGCCAAGGTGCTCCAGACCCGATCGGTCGGCCTCGCCATGAAGGAAGGCGTGGTCGTGCAGGTGCTTTCCTCCTTCGATGATCCCACCCAGCAGGACCTCCCCGGCACGCTGATCGTCAGCGAGGAGGAACTGGAAGCCAAGCTCAAGGAAACGAAGATGGAACGTCAGCTCATCACCGGCATCGCCCATGACAAGAACGAGGCGAAGATCATCGTGACGCGCGTGCCCGACAAGCCGGGCGCGGTCGCCAGCATCTTCGGCCCGCTGGCCGAGGCGAGCATCAATGTCGACATGATCATCCAGAATGACAGCAAGGACACCGAGGAAACCGACGTGACCTTCACCGTGCCTCGCACGGACCTGGCCCGCAGCGTGGACATCCTTGAATCGCGCAAGGAAGAGATCGGCTTCCGCCGGATCATCACCGACGCGGAAGTCGCCAAGATCAGCGTCGTCGGCGTCGGCATGCGCAGCCATGCGGGCGTCGCCGCGACGATGTTCAGGACGCTGGCCGATCGTGGCATCAATATCGAGGCTATCTCCACCAGCGAGATCAAGGTCAGCGTGCTGATCGACGAGGACGAGACCGAATTGGCCGTCCGCGTGCTGCACACCGCCTACGGGCTGGACGCGCCCGTCGCCTGATCCCTGCCGTCCCGAGAGGAAGGGGCGGCCGAGCGCCCGGCTTGACCTCAACGGCATGGGGTGCTGTTTACCCTGAAACCGGACGGATGGCGAGCGAGCCTTCCTCCGGTCGATGACCCGGAGCGCCGCCGCGCCGCGCACCACCTCCAACCCCTCCCCGCCAGGAGGGGAGAAAGACCGATATGACCCAAGCCAAGCTCACGACCCTGATGGCCCGAGGCGCCGATTTCCTTGGTTGCGAGACCGCGATCCTGTGCGGCGCGATGTCATGGGTCAGCGAGCGGACGCTGGTATCGGCGATCTCGAACGCCGGCGGGTTTGGGGTGATCGCCTGCGGCGCGATGACGCCCGAACTGCTGGATGCGGAAATCGCGGCGACCAAGGCGCTGACCGACAAGCCGTTCGGCGTCAACCTCATTACCATGCACCCGCAGCTTTTCGACCTGATCCACGTGTGCGCGCGCCATGCGGTCGGCCATGTCGTGCTGGCGGGCGGGCTGCCGCCCAAGGGCAGTATCGAGGCGATCAAGGAAAAGGGCGCGAGGCTGCTCTGCTTCGCCCCCGCCCTGGCGCTGGCGAAGAAGCTGGCCCGGTCCGGCGTCGATGCGCTGATCGTCGAGGGCATGGAGGCGGGCGGCCATATCGGCCCGGTCGCGACCAGCGTGCTGGCGCAGGAGATATTGCCGGAGATGGGCGAGCAGTTGCCCGTGTTCGTCGCGGGCGGCATCGGCCGGGGCGAAGCGATCGCCGCCTATCTGGAGATGGGCGCGGCGGGCGTGCAGCTTGGCACGCGCTTCGCCTGCGCGAGCGAGAGCATCGCCCATGCCAATTTCAAGAAAGCTTTTTTCCGCGCCTCGGCCCGGGATGCGGTCGCTAGCGTGCAGATCGACCCCCGCCTGCCGGTCATCCCGGTCCGGGCGCTGAAAAACGCTGGCACCGAAGCCTTCACCGCGAAGCAGCGGGAAATCGCCAATCTGCTGGACGGCGGGACGGTCGACATGGCGCAGGCGCAATTGCAGATCGAACATTATTGGGCCGGGGCGCTGCGCCGGGCGGTGATCGACGGCGATGTCGAGGGCGGGTCGCTGATGGCCGGCCAGTCGGTGGGGATGGTGACGAAAGAAGAGCCGGTCGCGGAGATCATCGCGGCGCTGGTCGCCGAGGCGACCGTCGCGCTCCAGCGGCGCGCCGCCTGACATCCGGATGGTTTTTCATGTCCCGTTCATCTTTTGCCGGGCGAAAAGGAATAACAGCGGCGATAGGGCAAGCGGGCAGGAACGGCTTTCATCCCCAGCGCGTATGTCCGGCTGTCACGAAGGAATTATGGAGATTTTGATGCGGGTTCCCCGCCGCTTTTTGTCCCGTGCCTCGATCGCCACGGCGCTCCTGCTCGCCAGCTGCGCCAAGACCCCGCCCCCGCCGCCGACCCCTCCGCCTCCGGTGATCAGCACCATCATGCCGCTGCCGCCAATGGGCGCGGCGGAGAATCTGGACCTGCCGGACGCGGACGAGCAGGGCCGCTTCATCACCCCCAACCGGGGCATGACGGGGCAGCAGGCCCTATGGCATGTGCGCATGGCGCTGAACGTGGCGGCGCTCGGCTGTCGCGAAACGGGGGAGGCGATGCGCACCCAGTATAACAGCATGTTGCACATCCATGTTCTGCCGCTGGCGCAGGCGAACACCGCCGCCGATACCCTGTACAAGATGAAATATGGCGCCGAGGCCGTGCTGATGCGCGAAAACATCAACACGATGGTCTATAATTATTTCGCCCTGCCGCCGGCGCAGAAGGCCTTCTGCCAGACGGCGCTGGCGGTGGTGACGACGATAAACGGCCTGACGCCGCAGGCGCTGCTCGCCTATGCGCCCCAGGCGCTCGACATGCTGGAAAAGCCGTTTCAGGATTTCTGGGCGGCCTATGCCGACTATCTGCGGCGGCTGGAGGAGTGGCGGCGGCGTTTTGGCCGGCCGTCGGTGAAGATCCTGCCCTGCCCCGTCAACGATCCGCAATGCGCCGGTTCCGGCACTCCCCCGCCGCCGGTCGCCCCCACCGGCGCGCCAAGCCTGCCGCTGGAACAATTGCCCGAAACGCCGCCCACGCCGCCGTCAGGGTTGCAGACGCCATCCTAGAGTTTGTCCTGATGTGAGGTAAGCAAAGCGCACTCCTGCGCAGGCAGGAGCTTAGTTCTCGAACACTGGGACTGGGCTCCTGCTTTCGCAGGAACACCGACGTTATGACTCGCTGGAGGTAGCATCTGAACAAGACTATGGGCGGGCAGGCCTTGTTTTCAAATCTGATGCTACGGCAGCGAGCGACACGACGGCGCGCGTGGTTTCAAAGATGGAGGCGGGAAAAAGAAGAAGAGCCGCAAAGCGGTACCAGACTCGACTCAGGCAACTCCTCGAAAGTATTAGAGGCAGATGCCCGCACGTTATCACGTATATATCGATGAAGCCGGTGACCCAGGTGTGAAGCCAAAGGAAAGCGCCAATCGCCTGCGCACTGATTGGTTCACGGTCGGCGCCATCGTGATTTCAAATGCGAATGACCGGGTCGCTGTAGACTGGATTAGAGATATGAAGGAGGCCGTACGGTGCAAGCCGGCCGATAACTTGCATTACCGAAATTTGTCAGAGACGAACCAAGCGCGAGTGTGCCGCATGCTTGGCAGGAAGCCTGCGCGACTGTTCGTCGTGGCGTCGCATAAAGACTCGATGCGTAGACATTACAATCCGAGACTTGGCCGGGCAAACGACAAGGTATTTTATAACTGGTGCCTGCGGGTGCTGCTCGAACGGGTAACCGAGTGGTGCTACCTCCGCAGCATTTCCAAGGACGTCGCGGATTGCTCCGCTCGCATCGTCTTTTCTGAGCGCGGTGGCCATAACTATGGGGAGTTGCGCGACTATCTCAGAAAGCTGGAGGCACAATGCCTGACTGGGAATCTCGTCCTGAAGCAGAAGGGCATCGCTCCTGGTGTAATTTCAGACACCAGACTGGAGGTAAATCCTAACGATGATGTGGCGGGCCTGCAGTTAGCTGACATTACCGCGAGCGCCTTTTTTAACGCAGCCAATTCTCTCGCGGCAAAGCATCAACTCGATCCCGCCCGCTCTTTGAAACCAATCCTAGCCCCAAACACAAAAACAGGGGCCGCGGTAGGAGCAGGATTGACGTTACTTCCCTTCAAGAACCAGCACAGCATTCCTGAGGAAGACAAATCGATCTTCAAAGAGATGGGCTACAAAATCTGAGTTGGCGAGCCCCGGCCTTCTTTTCCAAGCGAGTGTTAGGTTGCCATCCAGCGGGCTACCATCTCGAAAGGCACCTTCACGCGCTCGAGCGTTCCAGCAAAAGGTTGTTCCGGCGCATCCCGCCGGAGCCATATGTAAGAAAAATTATGAGATATATCAATCAGTAAGAAGAATCTTAAATCAAGCACTTAGCTTGCGATGCGTAGGCGCGGGGGCACAGTCGTTGGGCGGCGCGTCGTTGCACGCATCGGCAACTATCGCCACTCATCCATCCGTAAAACCGGATAGTCTACCGGCCAAGAATCGCCATCATAGGTAGTCAGCGTTCAGCAGACACGGCTTCCACCAGAATGGGACAAGTACAGGAGAGATTGCCTAAGCGACCGCCTCCTCCCTCAAAGATGGGAAGATTGGACGAATACCCACCAACCAAAAGGGGCGCCCGGATCGCCGGACGCCCCTTCCTTCGTTACCTGTTTAGCGCCGGCCGTCAGGCCAGCACGACCTTCTGCACCGCGTCGCGGAAGGCCTGCATGTCCTTGGCCGAACCGACGGTCACGCGCGACACGTTGGGCCAGATGGCCCAGCTGCGGCCGATCTGCACCTTTTCGGCGATCAGCGCGGTCTGGACGGCCTTGGCGGGCTTGCCCCAGTCGACCATGAACATATTGGCCTGGCTGCCGGGCTGCACGGTCAGCCCCTTCGACTTGAGCCAAGCGATCGTCTCTTCGCGGTTGGCGACCATCTCGGCGCGGCGCGCCTTGATGAGTTCGGCCTCGGTATAGACGGCGTTGCCACAATGCATCGCCGTGATCGCCAGGCCGCCGGCCGCCGGGCCGAACAGCATGATGCGCTTCTGCACCTCGGGATCGGCGAAGGTGAGGCCGAGGCGGACGCCGGCCATGCCGAACAGCTTCGAGAAGGTCCGCATGACGATGAGGTCCTTGCGGCCCGGAACCAGCTTCGCCGCGCTCGGCGCTTCGGAAAAGTGGATATAGGCTTCGTCGATCAGCAGCATCGAATCGGCGGGCTTGTTGGCCAGCAGCCATTCGATGTCGGCCAGCGGCGTGATCGTGCCGGTGGGGTTGTTGGGCGTGCAGATATAATAGAGGCCGGCATTGGGATTGGCGGCCAGCATCGCCTTCACGTCATGGCCCGCGCCGACGGCCTGCGGCGCCTTGGCGATGGGGGCCTTCAGATAGTCGGCGGTGCGCCAGGCGGATTCGAATGTCGGATCGGCGGTGACCAGCCCCTTGGTCGGCGAACAATAGGCCGCGACGATGCTGACCAGCGGACCGCCCGAGCCCGGCCAGGGCATGACGAGGGTTTCGGGAATGCCCTCGACCGAGGCGACGGTCTTGATGAGGTCGCCGCGATAATTGTCGGGATCATACCAGTTGCCGAACGAGGCCGCCTCGGCCGCCGCCGCGACGCCGGAGGGGAAAGGGCCGGTCCAGCATTCGTTCGCGCCGATCCGCACCGCGCCCTTCACGCCGCGCGCGGCCTGCTGCTGCGCCATGGCGGTGCCGCCGAGCAGCGAGCTCGCGGCGGCGGCGGTGCCGATCAGAGCGGCGACCTCGCCGAGTTGGCGGCGCGAATAGCCGCGTTCGAGAAGATCTTCCTTGGCTTCCTTGTCCAGCATCACGGTCATGTCGTCTCGTCCCTTGTTCTGAAAAAAGGCTCTAGTCCTGAAGGCAGCAGCATGTTCAGTTGAGGGAAACGAAGCAGACAAGATTATCCGCAATATTTTTTGTCGCTCGATTTTTCTCCGGCCGGCGCGCGGAATCAAACGGCCCTCCGTGCCGCCCTTGCGGAACGGCGCGGAGGGCCGAGGCGACCCGAATCGACAGGGTCAGGCTTTCCACACCTTGTCGACCGCAGCGTTGAACGCCTTCATCTCGTCCATGGAGCCGACCGATATGCGGCTGACGTTTGGCCAGATCGGCCAGGATCGACCGATCTGCACATTTTCGGCGAGCAGGGCGGCCTGCATGTCCTTGGCGGGCTTGCCCCAGTCGACCATGAACATATTGGCCTGGCTGCCGGGAATGACCTTGATCTTCTTGGCTGTCAGATGATCGGTCGACAGCTTGCGCGCCGCGACCATCTCCGCCCGGCGCTGCTTGATGAGGTCGGCCTGGGTCACCGACACGGTGCCGCAGGCGACCGCCGTCATCGGCAGCATCGCCGTCACCTGGCCGCCGTCATAGCGCATCATCTTTTCCATGAGCGCGGGGCTGGCGAAAGTCAGGCCGAGGCGCATGCCGGCCATGCCGAACAGCTTGGAGAAGGTCCGCAGCACCAGCACGTCGTCGCGAGTGCCCGCGAGCTTCGCGGCATTGGGTTCTTCCGACCAGTGAATATAGGCTTCGTCCACAACCAGGATCGAATCCTTGGGCTTATTGTCGGCCAGCCACTGGATGTCGGCGAGCGGCGTCAGCGTGCCCGTGGGATTGTTGGGCGAGCAGATATAATAGACCGCGGCGTTGGGATCGGCCGCCAGCATCGCCTTTACGTCATGCCGATAATCCTTGGTCACCGGCACCTTGGTCACCTTCGCGCCGATCCACGCGCCGGTGCGCCAGATCGCTTCATAGGTGGGATCGGCGGTGACGATGCCACGCGTGGGCGAGGCGAAGGTCACGGCGACCCGGCTCAGCGGATCGCTGGACCCCGGCCAGGCGACGATGCGGTCGGCGGGGATGCCCTCCACCTGCGCCACCGCCGCGAATAACTTGGCATGTTCGTCGTCGGGTTCGTAGCGATTGCCTTCCTGCACCAGCTTGAACGCGGCTTCCGCCGCCACGGGGAACGGGCCGGTCCAGCATTCGTTGGCGCCGATCCGCACCGCGCCCGCCACGGCCTTGGCCGCCTGCTGCGCCGCCGCGCCGGTGAAACGCGCCGCCGCCGCGCCCGCGCCCAGCAGCGCCGCGACCTTGGCCAGATGCCGCCGCGAATAGCCCCGGTCCAGCAGATCCCGCTCGAACGCCGGGTTCATGCCCGTTTCGATCATGCCGTCGTCACTATTGCCCTCGTCGATCATTTCCTTGTCCATTGTTCCAGCCCTCGTCCTGAAAATCGAATCCCGTTTGGCAAGGTAACGAAAGGAGCGGCAATGTCCGCAATGATTTTTTCGGGACGGTCAATTATCCCGTGGCAGGAGCATCATGCGAAACAGCTTGGAGAGCGGCAAGCTGATCTGATAGCGCTGCCAGCATGCCCAGTTCGCCCGCCGCAGCCGCTCGCCAGATCCTGATCAGCCTTCAGGAAGTGATGGCCTCGCGCACCAGCGCGCAGGCGAAGCTGAACCGGGTCGTGGAAATCATCGGCCAGTCGCTTTCCAGCGAGGTCTGTTCGATCTACCTCGTGCGCGACGGGGTGCTGGAACTGTTCGCGACCCGCGGCCTCAAGCAGGAGGCGGTCCATGTCACCCGCATGGCGATGGGCGAGGGTCTGGTCGGCCTGATCGCCACCAATGTCGAGACGCTGAACCTGGACGAGGCCGCGGCCCATCCGGACTTTTCCTATCGGCCCGAGACCGGCGAGGACATGTTCCACAGCTTCGCCGGCGTGCCGATCGTGCGGCGGGAGCGGGCGCTGGGCGTGCTGTGCGTCCAGCATGTCGAACCGCGCCGCTATGAAGAGGTGGAGATAGAGGCGCTTCAGACCGTGGCGATGGTGCTGTCCGAACTGATCGCCAATGCGGAGCTTGCCGACGACGGGTCCGCCGACATCCGGGTGCAGGAAACCGGCGCCAACGTGATGAGCGGCCTGCAACTGGTGATGGGCATGGCGCGCGGCCATGTGGTGTTCCACCAGCCCCGCGTCCATATCGAGCATACGGTCGCCGAGGATACGGAGGCCGAGCGCCAGCGCGTCTATTCCGCCTTCGCCAAGATGCGCGAGCAGATCGAGAGCATGACCGGCGCGGCCGAGTTCGGGGTCGACGGCGAGCATCAGGAGGTGCTCGAGACCTACAAGATGTTCGCCTATGACGAGGGCTGGACGCGCCGCATCAACGAAGCGATCGACAGCGGCCTGACCGCCGAGGCCGCGATCGAGCGGGTGCAGCAGCGCACGCGGATGCGGATGCGCCAGATCGACGATCCGCTGCTGAGCGATCGGATGCACGATCTGGAGGATTTGGCGAACCGGCTGCTGCGGATCGTGTCCGGGCAGTTGGGCACGGCGGCGCAGATGGGCCTGCGGCAGGACGCGATCCTGATCGCCCGCAACCTGGGGCCGGCCGAGCTGCTGGAATATGACCGCCGCCGCCTGAAGGGCGTGATCCTGGAGGAAGGGTCGCTGACCGCCCATGTGACCATCGTCGCCCGCGCCATGGGTGTGCCGATGCTGGGCCGCGTGCGCGACATCCGGCACCGGGTGAACGAGGGCGACCTGATCCTGATGGACGTGGGCGGCAACACCCTGCTGATCCGGCCGACGCCGGACATGGAAGAGGCGTTCGAGAACCGGCTGCACATTACCCAGAAGCGCCGGGCCGAGTTCGCGGCGATGCGCGACCTGCCGTCGGTGACGCAGGACGGGGCGCGGGTGGAGCTGATGGTCAATGCCGGCCTGCGCGAGGATGCGCAGGCGCTCGACCTGGTCGGCGCCGACGGCATCGGCCTGTTCCGCACGGAGTTCCAGTTCCTGGTGTCCGCGACCCTGCCCCAGCGGGAGAAGCAGCAGCGGCTCTACAAGGATGTGCTGGACGCCGCCGGCGATCGCCCCGTCATCTTCCGCACCGTAGACATCGGCGGGGACAAGGCGCTGCCCTATATGCGGCAGGAGGGCGAGGAACTGGAGGATAATCCGGCGATGGGATGGCGCGCGCTGCGGCTCGCACTCGACCGGGATGGCCTGATGAAGGCGCAGGCCCGTGCGCTGCTGGAGGCGAGCGCGGGCAAGGTGCTGCACGTCATGTTCCCGATGGTGTCGGAGCCCTGGGAATATGAGCAGGCCCGCGCGCTGGTCGAGGCGCAGCGCGCCTGGCTCGCCAGGCAGAAGAAGAAGCTGCCGGTCGCGGTCCGCTACGGCGCGATGCTGGAGGTGCCCGCGCTGGCCGAGGTGCTGGACCTGCTGCTGCCGCGCGTCGATTTCCTGTCGATCGGCACCAACGACCTGACGCAATTCCTGTTCGCCGCCGACCGCGCCCATCCCAAGCTCGCCGAGCGCTATGATTGGCTGAGCATCGCCATATTGCGCTTTCTGGACCGGGTGACGCGCGCCTGCGAAGCGCATGAGGTGCCGATGGGCGTTTGCGGAGAGATGGGCGGGCGTACGCTCGAGGCGATGGCGCTGGTGGGCCTGGGCATCCGCCGCCTGTCGATCACGCCGGCCTCCGTCGGCCCGGTGAAGGCGATGATCCGGTCGATCGACGCCGCCGCGCTTCAGGCCGAGATGCGCGGATGGCTGGATGGCGGCGCCACCGATATCCGGGCGCGCCTGACCCAGTGGGCGCGGGAGCGCGGGATCGATCCTGACTGACCGGCGCGGGCTGCGACGTTGACAATCGCCGTGCCGCAATGAGACAAGGCCGGCCATAACAAGGTCGCGGAGACAGATGGCGGACGAAGCGGGAATAGACGGCGGCGCTGGCATGGTTCAGGGCTCGCTCGACATGGACGGTCCGGGCGCGAAACTGCGCCGGGGGCGCGAGGCGAAGGGCATGTCGCTGACCGACGTCGCCACCGCCACCCGCGTCGCGCAGCGCCAGCTCGAGGCGATCGAGCGGGAGGATTATGCCGCCCTTCCCGGCATCCCCTACGCCATCGGCTTCGCCCGCGCCTATGCCCGGGCGGTCGATCTGGACGAAGTGGCGATCGCCGCCGACGTGCGCGCCGCCGTCAGCCGATCCACGCTGGGCGCCAACCGCTACGAGATGTTCGAGCCCGCCGACCCCGCCCGCGTGCCTTCGCGCACCCTCGCCTGGACGGCAGCGCTGATCGCGCTGCTCGTCGCGGTGGGTTTCGGCGTGTGGCGCGCGCAACTGCTGACCGCGCCCACCCAGCAGCAGATCGCCGAGCAGGAAAGAAAGGCCGCGCCCGCGACCAGCGCCGCCCCACGGGGGCCGCGCCCTGGCGTTCCCGCGACCGGCCCGGTGGTGTTGACCGCCATCGACGACGTCTGGCTGCGCATCTATGACGAGACGGGCGAGCGGCTGAAGGACGGGCTGATGAAGAAGGGCGAGCGCTATGCCCTGCCCGCCAACGCCCGCAATCCGATGATCCTGACCGGCCGGCCTCAGGCGCTGGCCGTCACCGTCGGCGGCCGGGCGATACCGCCGCTTGGGCCGGCCGACCGGACCATAGCCGACGTGCCGATCAATGCGGCCGCGCTGCTCGCGCGCGCCGCGGCGGCCGCGCCTCCAGCCCCCGTCGCGACCCCCACGACCTCCGGCGCGCCAGCTCCGGCACCGGCGCCCGCCACTGATGCGCCCGCGCCGCCTCCCGCGACCTGAGCCCCCTTCCCATCTCCCGCTTTACGGCGCGCAATTAGCCCTTATGGTTGGAATGCCGTTCATCATTTCGGGATCATTCCATGCGTTACGCCTCTTTCGCCATCAGCCTGATGTGCGCGCCGCTGCTGGCGACCAGCCTGCCGGCGTCGGCCCAGACCGCGCCGGTCGAGGCACGAGTCGACCGGCTGGAAAAGGAAATGCGCGCGGTGCAGCGAAAGGTCTTTCCCGGCGGCACCCCGCTGGAGGCGGAGATCGTCAGGCCGCCAGCGCCCACGGTCGCGCCGGGCAGCCCCTCCGCCGCCCCGATCACCGACCTGACCGCCCGGGTGAACGCGCTGGAAAGCCAGCTCGCCACCCTCACCGGCCAGACCGAGGAGAACAGCTACAGGCTTAAACAGCTTGAAGCCGCGTTCGAGCGATACAAGGCGGAGACGGAGGCACGGCTTTCCCCGGCGGCGGCGCCCGCCGACGTCCCGACAGCCGCTCCCGCTGGCGGAACGGCCGGAGCGCCCCGCCCCGCCCCGCCCAGATCGGCCGCAACGGCGCCCGTCAGCGAGGAACGCAAGGCCGCCGTCGCCGCCATCGAGAAGCCCGACACCGGCGACGCCGCCGCCGACGCCTATAGCTATGGCTATCGCTTGTGGGACGCCAAATATTATCCGGAGGCCCAGGCGCAGCTCAAGGCGACGGTCGATCAATATGGCTCGACCTCGATCGCCAGCCGCGCCCATAATCTGCTCGGCCGCGCCTATCTGGACGACGGCAAGCCAGCACTCGCCTCGGTCGCCTTCTATGAAAATTACCAGAAGCGCCCGCGCGGCGACCGCGCGCCCGACAGCCTGGCCTGGCTGGGCGAGGCGCTGATCCAGCTCAAGAAGCCCGCCGACGCCTGCAAGGTCTATGCGGAGCTTGAGCAGGTCTATGGCGCGACCCTGTCCACCAGCCTGCGCGGGATGATGGACAAGGGGCGGCAACGCGCCAAGTGCAGCTGACGCGGCGTGGCTGAGCGCCGGCCGTGACCGGGGGCGCAGGGGCATGAGCGAGGCGCCGGATGGGTCACCCGAAGCGCTGGAACAGCGGTTGCGCGCGGCGATGGCCGACCTTGCCGGTCCGGTGAGCCGGCTGGGCGTCGCCGTGTCCGGCGGCCCGGACAGCATGGCCCTGCTCGACCTCGCCCACCGCGTCTTTCCGGGCCGGGTCGCGGCCGCGACGGTCGATCACGGCCTGCGCGCGGCGTCGGCGGACGAGGCGGCGATGGTCGCGCGTTGGTGCGCCGAACGAGGCATCGACCATGTCACGCTGCACCCCGACCGGCCGGTCGAAGGCAATGTCCAGGCCTGGGCGCGGGCGGTCCGCTACGCGCTGCTTGACCAGTGGCGCACCGACATGGGCCTGGCGCTGGTCCTGACCGCCCATCATGCCGACGACCAACTCGAAACGCTGCTGATGCGGCTCAGTCGGGGCGCGGGCCTTTCGGGACTGGCGGCGATCCGGTCGTTGGCCAGCGCTGTCGCCCGGCCGCTGCTGGGCGTGACCAAGGCGGAACTGATCGCTTATGCGCGGGCGCGCGCGCTGCCCTTTGTCGACGATCCCAGCAACAGCGACGCCCGGTTCGACCGCGCGGCGCTTCGCGCCAGGCTGGCGCAGGCGCCGTGGCTGGACGCGCGGGCGGCGGCGCGGAGCGCGGCCGCGCTCGCCGACGCCGACGCCGCGCTTCGCTGGCTGGTCGAGGATCTGGCGGCCCGCCATGTCCGCGTCGACACATGCGCGGTGCGGCTGGAGGAGACTCGGTTCCCGCGCGAGCTGTTGCGGCGGCTGTTGCTGCACATGATCGAGATCGCCGATCCGGACGCGCCCGTTCCGCGCGGCGAAGCGATCGACCGGCTGCTGGCCGTCGCCGAATCGGGCGGGAAAGCGAGCATCGGCGCCCTGCTGGTCGAAGGGGGATCGGAATGGTCGGTCCGCCCGGCTCCGCCCAGAAAAAAGGACTGAAAAATCTCAACTTCGTGCATTTGGTTCCGCAGCAGAACGCATGTAGCCAACGATCCGTCGCTTTGTTGCACCGCAATGAGGGGATATTAACCATGGTGCCCGTTAATCCACCCGGGCAATCACATAAGAGCGGATAATATCGAGCATGTTCGAATTTGCGGCACTGACCTACGGCCTCCTTGCCAGCGTCATTCTTTCGGCGGCACAGCGCAATCGCAAGCTGGCGCGGCCGCACCCGCCGCTGCTGCTCTATATGGGCTATCTACTATGCGGCCTATCCTCGGGCCTGGCGATCGTGCTCGCCTATATCGCGATGACGCAGATCGCCGGCTGAGGCGACTGGCCCGCTTCGGGGCGGATCGCCCAAAGCGCGGGCGGGAAGCCGCCTTGCGCTTTGGGCCCGCCGCCCTATCTTGATGGGCGAAAGAGAGTGAGCATGAACGACGACAAGGACCCGCAGGCGAACCCCTGGATTAAGAGCGCGATGATCTGGGCCGGGGTGATCATCGCCCTGCTGCTGTTCGTCTCCATGTTCGACAGCCGGACCGCCAGCGGCGGCGGCACCGGCATCGCCTATTCCGAGTTCCGCGCGAAAGTGCAGGAAGGCCAGGTCAAGGAGGTGGCGGTCGCCCCCGACCGGATCGTCGGCACCATGTCGGGCGGGCAGAAGTTCAGCACCATCCCGGTCAACGATCCGGGCCTGACCACCTTGCTCGACGATTATAACGTCAAATATTCCGGCCAGGCCGAGGAGCAGCCGAGCTTCTGGATGATCCTGATCTACCAGTCGCTGCCTTTCCTGCTGATCCTGGGCATCGCCTTCTTCGTGCTGCGCCAGATGCAGAAAGGCGGCGGCGCGGGCGGCGCGATGGGCTTCGGCAAGTCGAAGGCCAAGCTGCTGACCGAGAAGCATGGCAAGGTGACGTTCGACGATGTCGCCGGCATCGACGAGGCGCGCGAGGAATTGCAGGAGATCGTCGAGTTCCTGAAGGACCCGACCAAGTTCGCGCGGCTGGGCGGCAAGATCCCCAAGGGCGCTTTGCTGGTGGGGAGCCCCGGCACCGGCAAGACCCTGTTGGCCCGCGCCATCGCGGGCGAAGCGGGCGTGCCCTTTTTCACCATTTCGGGTTCCGACTTCGTCGAGATGTTCGTGGGCGTCGGCGCGAGCCGTGTGCGCGACATGTTCGAGCAGGCGAAGAAGAACGCGCCCTGCATCGTCTTCATCGACGAGATCGATGCGGTCGGCCGCCATCGCGGCGCGGGCCTGGGCAACGGCAATGACGAGCGCGAGCAGACGCTGAACCAGCTTCTGGTCGAGATGGACGGGTTCGAGGCGAACGAGGGCATCATCATCGTCGCGGCGACCAACCGCCCCGACGTGCTGGACCCCGCGCTGCTGCGTCCGGGCCGTTTCGATCGTCAGGTCGTGGTGCCCCGCCCCGATATCGAGGGCCGCGAGAAGATCCTGGCCGTTCATATGAAGAAGGTGCCCCTGGCTCCCGACGTCAATCCGCGCACCATAGCGCGCGGCACGCCGGGCTTTTCGGGCGCGGACCTCGCCAATCTGGTCAATGAGGCGGCGCTGATGGCCGCGCGTCGCGGCAAGCGGCTGGTCGCCATGGACGAGTTCGAGGCGGCCAAGGACAAGGTCATGATGGGCAGCGAGCGCCGCTCGATGGTCATGACCGACGACGAGAAGAAGATGACCGCCTATCATGAGGCCGGCCATGCGATCGTCGCGGTCCACGAACCCGCGTCCGACCCGATCCACAAGGCGACGATCATCCCGCGCGGTCGCGCGCTGGGCATGGTGATGCGCCTGCCGGAGCGGGACAGCTACAGCTATCACCGCGACAAGATGCACGCCAACCTGGCCGTCGCCATGGGCGGCCGCGTGGCCGAGGAGATCATCTTCGGCTATGACAAGGTGTCGAGCGGCGCGTCGGGCGACATCCAATATGCGACCAAGTTGGCGCGCGACATGGTGACCCAGTGGGGCATGTCGGACAAGCTGGGACCGCTGCAATATGAAGAGCAGCAGGGCGAGACGTTCCTGGGCTATTCGCAAAGCCAGCGCACCCATATGTCGGACGAGACCGCGAAGATCATCGACAAGGAAATCCGGGGCATCGTCGACAAGGGCTATGCCCGCGCCAAGGACCTGCTGGCCACCCATGTCGACCAGCTCCACCTGCTCGCCAATGCGATGCTGGAATATGAGACGCTGAGCGGCGAGGAGATCAAGGCTCTGCTGGAGAAGGGCGAGATCACCCGCGACGACGGCACGACGATCAAGCCGTCGACCATTCCCGCGGCCGGATCGTCCATCCCCAGGACGCGCAAGCGCAAGGGCCCCTTTGGAGACGCTGCTCCGCTGGGGGCGTAAGCACGGGCTCGCAATGAAATTGGAGGGGCGGGCATGCGATGTCCGCCCCTTTTCGTTGGAGCGCGGGTGATGCGCCTAGAGGCTGTCCTGATCGAATGGAAACAGTTTGCTCCGTCGTATCGAGCCCCGACTGCCTGCGAAGGCGGGCGCTTGGGACAGGCTGAAGTCGAGATAGATTGGCACGAAGGCTTCTCAACTGCGCTCGAAGCGAACGCAGGTTAGTTCAATCTGAACAGGACAGAGTCGGGACCCGCCATCACCGGCGCCAACCGACAGGCAGCCGGCTTTTCCGCTCCGCGCGCCAGCAAGGGCTGGACATTGTTCGGCAACATGATGCAACGCATGGTGCCTTCCTAATGGGGACGATCCGGGACAATGGCGTGAGCGGCGGCACTTCATCAGGCGATTATCAGTTCGCGCCGCACGAACGGCCGATGATGCCAGGTTCGCCGGCGACCCCCGATCATCCGACCGCGCGGCGGATCGCCTATTTCGCCATCGGCACCTTGCTGGGCCTGACCGGCGGCTTCATCAACGGCCTGTTGGCGGCGAACCTGCCACAGATTCAGGGCGCGCTGGGGCTGACCTCCGTCGAGGGCGGCTGGCTGACCGCTATTTATTCGATGACCAATGTCTGCATGAGCCTGCTGCTCATCAAGTTCCGCCAGCAATTCGGCATCCAGCGTTTCACTCGCATGGTGCTGGCCGGCTTCGTCACGCTGAACTTCACCCAGCTCTTCGTCCACAGCTATGGCATGGAGCTGGTCGTCCGGGCGGCGGGCGGCGTCGTCGCGAGCGGCCTGTCTACGCTCTGCCTGTTCTACATCATGCAGGCCATGCCGGCGGCGATGCGGCTGGGCGGCCTGGTCCTCGGCGTCGGCGTGTCGCAAGTGGCGCTGCCGCTGGCGCGGGTCATATCCCCGTTTCTGCTGGTCCATGGCGACATCCAGAACCTGTTCCTGTTCGAGGCGGGGCTGACGCTGCTCTGCCTGACGGGCGTGGTCCTGCTGCGCCTGCCGCCAAGCGAGCGCTTCTCGGCCTTCGAGCCGCTCGACTTCCTGACCTTCGCCCTGTTCGCACCCGGCATGGCCCTGTTGTGCGCGGTGCTGGCGCAGGGACGGATCATCTGGTGGCCGACGCCTTGGCTCGGCTATGCCATTGCCGTCGCGATCCCGTTGATCGTCGCCGCCTTGATCGTCGAGCATAACCGCGCCAACCCGCTGCTGAACACCCGTTGGATGGGCAGTCTGGGCGTGATCCGCTTCGCCCTGATCGCAGCGATCATGCGGATATTGCTGTCGGAACAGAATTACGGATCGATCGGCCTGCTGACCGTGCTGGGCATGGGGCAGGACCAGCTGGTCGGCTTCTACGCGGTGGTGACGCTGGCCACGATTGCGAGCTTGGGGCTGAGCCTGGTCACGCTGAACCTGGCTGACCTGTTGAAGCCGGTGCTGGTCTCCACCGCGTTGATCGCGGTCGCCGCCTTCCTGGACACCGACGCGACCAACCTAACCCGGCCTGCCCAGTTGTTCCTGACCCAGGCCATGATCGCCTTTGCCGCCGTCTATTTCCTGGGGCCGACGATGATGTCCGGCATCTTGCAGGCGCTGGCCAAGGGTCCCAGCCATCTGGTCAGTTTCTCCGCCGTCTTCGGCATCTCCCAGCAACTAGGCGGCCTCGGCGGCGCGGCGTTCCTCGGCAGCTTCCAGATCATGCGCGAACGGCTGCACAGCAGCAATCTGGTCGCCGATCTGGTCGCCACCGACCCGCAGGTGGCGCTAAGGCTGCAACAGTTGGGAAGCGCCTATGGGCGGGTTCAGGGCGATCCCGCGCTGCGGCAGGGGGAAGGCGGCGTGCTGCTTAGCCAGCAGGTCGCGCGGGAGGCGAACATCCTGGCGTTCAACGATGTATTTCTGCTGATCGGCGTGCTCGCCACCATCGGCTTCCTCTATCTGGCCGCGCGCTGGATCTATTATCGCCGCAACGGCATCAACCCCCTGGCCAATGAACTGGCGGCGCTGGCCGCCATGAGAGCGAAGGCAGCATCGCAATGACCGAACGGGTTTCCCCGCCCCCTTCCATCGCGCCGGAATCCGACCGCCTTGAGGACCCGATCGAGACCGCGCCGGAGCCGGCGCCCCAGCCCGAGGCCCCCCGGCGCGGCTGGGCGCCGCCCCGCAGCGGGCGGAAGGTTACGCTGCTGTTCGTCGCCTTCGGCCTGCTCGGCGTCCTGATGGTTCTCTTCGCCTGGGGCCTGCCGCCCTTTTCCACCGCCGTGCAGACCACCGACAACGCCTATGTCCGGGGCCAAACCACCGTGATCGCCCCGCAGGTCAGTGGCTATGTGGTGGAGGTGACGGTGCAGGATTATCAGCAGGTGAAGAAGGGGCAGGTCCTCGCCCGGATCGACGACCGCATCTACCGCCAGCGGGTCGACCAGGCGCGCGCGCAGGTGGCGGCGCAAGTCGCCAGCCTCAGCAATTCGCAGCAGAGCCAGCGGTCGAGCGAAGCGCAACTGGGCGGGCAGGACGCCGCCGTCACCAACGCCCGCGCGCAACTGGCCCGCGCGCAGGCGGACATGGCGCGGGTCGACGATCTGGTCGGCGAGGGATCGGTGTCGATCCGCGAGCGCGACCAGACGCTGGCGGCGCTGCGGCAGGCGCAGGCCGGCGTCCAGCAGGCGCAGGCGCAGCGCGCCGTCGCGCAGGAGCAGGTGCGCACCGTCACCGTCGGGCGTGGGGGGCTGGAGGCGGGGGTCGAGGGCGCGCGTGCGGCGCTGAAGCTGGCGGAGATCGACCTGGCCAACACCATCATCCGCGCGCCGCAGGACGGCCGGCTGGGGGAGGTCGGGGTGCGGCTGGGCCAATATGTGACCGCCGGCACGCAGCTTACCTTCCTGGTCCCGCCGATCGTGTGGGTGGCCGCCAATTACAAGGAAGCGCAGACCGCGCGGATGGCCGCCGGCCAGCCGGCGAAACTGTCGGTCGATGCGCTCGACCATGCGGAGATCGCGGGCCGGGTCGAGCGGATGGCGCCGGCCGCGGGCAGTGAGTTTTCGGTCATCAAGCCCGACAATGCGACCGGCAATTTCGTCAAGGTGCCGCAACGGATCACCGTGCGGATCGCAATCGACCGGCGCGATCCGCTCTATGCCCGGCTGCGGCCCGGCATGTCGGTGGAGGCGCGAGTCGATACGACTGGCGGGCCGTCGCCTCATGACCGGCGAGCGGCGCGATGAGAGGCGGCTTCGCGGCCATGGCGGCGCTGGTCGCGCTGACGGGGTGCGCGGCGCCGGACACGCCCCCGCCCCAAGCGGCGGCGGTGGTTGCCCCGGACGCATGGCGCGGCGATCTGGCCGGGATCGCGCCCGTCGACACGGCATGGTGGCGCGGCTTTGGCGATCCCGTGCTGGCGCGGCTGGTGGAGGCGGCGCTCGCCAATAATGTCGACATCGCCATCGCCGCCTCCCGCGTGCGCGAGGCGCGGGCGCAGGAAGCGCTGTCGCGCGCCGCGCTGCTGCCCAGCCTGGACGCCAGCGCCAGCGGATCGCACAGCCGGTCGGTCAGCGCGCTTGGCACCGCGAGCGAGTCCTCTTCCGCCCAGCCGATCGCGCAGGCCGCTTATGAGGTCGACCTGTTCGGCCGGATCGCGGACCAGGTGTCGGCGGCGCGGAGCGGCTGGCTGGCGAGCGCGGCTGCGCGCGACGCGGCGGCGCTCAGCGTGTCGGCGGCGACGGCGACGGGCTATGTGTCGCTGCTGGGGCTGGACGCGCGGCGGGCGGTCGCGGAGCAGACCGTCGCCGACCGGGCGGAGGCGCTGCGGCTGGCGCGGTTGCGGGCGGAGGCCGGCTATACGTCCGAGCTGGAACTGCGTCAGGCGGAGGCGGAATATCAGGCCACGGCGCTGATCCTGCCGCAGGTCGATCTGGCGATCGCGCGGCAGGAAAACGCCTTGCGGCTGCTGACCGGCGACGTGCCGGGACCGGTCGAGCGGGGCGGCGGGCTGGCGGCGCTGCGGATGCCCGCCCTGCCCGACGAGGGCTTGCCCTCGCAGATCCTGCGGCGCAGGCCCGACATCGCGCAGGCCGAATGGACGCTGGCGGCGGCGGATTCCACCCTGGCGGTGGCGCGCAAACAATATCTGCCGACGCTGCGGCTTTCGGCTTCGGCGGGCGCGGTTTTCAACAGCGCCCTGCCCGACACGATCAGCATCTGGTCCGTGGGCGGCAGCATATTGGCGCCGTTGTTCCGGGGCGGGCAGCTCCGCGCCGGGGTGGAGACGGCGGCGGCGCGGCGCGACCAGGCGGCCTTCGCCTACCGCAAGGCGGCGCTGACCGCTTTCCGCGAGGTCGAGGATGCGCTGGCCACGGTCGCCCGGCTCGGCGACCAGCGGCGCGTGCTGGAGGCGCAGCGGGCCGCCGTGGCGCAGGCGCTGCGCCATGCGACCAACCGCTATCAGGCCGGCTATAGCGGCTATCTGGAGCAGCTGGACGCGCAGCGCAGCCTGCTCAGCACGCAGCTCAGCCTCGTCCAGCTCGAAACCGACCAACTCAATGCCTTGGTGGCCCTGTATCAGGTGCTGGGCGGCGGGTGGACCGGGCCGCTTGCGACAAATCCCTAAAGGTTGAGCAACGCCGGGTCGCCGCCCTGGGCGGTGATGTTGACCGACAGGACGCGTTCGACCGCGAAGCGCAGCAGCGCATGGGGGCCGCCCGCCTTGGGCCCGGTGCCCGACAGACCTTCGCCCCCGAAGGGCTGGACGCCGACGACCGCGCCGATCACCGAGCGGTTGACATAGCAATTGCCCGCCGGAACCAAATCGCGCACCTCCTTGGCGAAGGCCTCGACCCGGCTGTGGACGCCCAGCGTCAAGCCATAGCCGCGCGCCGCGAGCGCCCTGGCGACCGACGGCAGCGCGCCGCGCTTGTAGCGATAGATGTGCAGGATCGGCCCGAACACTTCGCGCTCCAGGAAATCCGGGGTCGGGATTTCGGCGATCACCGGCGTGAAGAAGCTGCCGCCCGCGCCGACACCGTCGATGCTCTTTTCATGCAGGATGGTCGCCTCCCGCCTCAGCCGCTCGCGATGGGCGAGCAGCGCGTCGCGGGCCTGCGCGTCGATCACCGGGCCGATGTCGGTGGCGGGATCGGCGGGATCGCCGACGACGAGCGCGTCCAGCGCGCCTTTCAGCGTCTCGATCAGCAGGTCGGCGGACTCTTCGGGCAGGAACAGGATGCGCAGCGCCGAGCAGCGCTGCCCGGCCGAGCCGAAGGCGGAGAGGATAACATCGTCCACCACCTGTTCCTTGAGCGCGGTCGTATCGACGAACATGCCGTTGAGGCCGCCCGTCTCCGCGATCAGCGGCACGATCGGGCCGTTCCGCGCCGCGAGGCTGCGGTTGATCGCCCAGGCGGTTTCGGTGCCGCCGGTGAAGGCGACGCCGTCGATGCCGGGATGGGCAGTCAGGATGGGGCCGATCTCGCTCCCCTCGCCCGGCAGCAGCGCGAGCAGGTCGGGATTGAGGCCCGCGCGGTGGAACAGGCGCACGGCCGCGCCCGCGATCAGCGGCGTCTGTTCGGCGGGCTTGGCGACGACGCCGTTCCCGGCGGCCAGCGCGGCGGCGATCTGCCCGGTGAAGATGGCGAGCGGGAAGTTCCAGGGAGAGATGCAGGCGAACACGCCGCGCCCGCGCAGTTCCAGGCCATTGGTCTCGCCCACGGGGCCCGGCAAGGTGGTCAACCCGGCAAATTGCTTCTCCGCCAGATCGGCATAGTAACGGCAGAAATCCACCGCCTCGCGAACCTCGGCCACGCCGTCGTTCAGCGTCTTGCCCGCCTCCAGCGCGAGCAGCGCGACCAGCGCGTCGGTCTCCGCCTCCAGCGCGTCGCCCATGGCCCGCAACGTGCGTGCGCGGGCGGGACCACCGATGGCGTCCCAGTCCCGCTGCGCAGCGTGGGCGGCGGCAATAGCGCGATCGACGAGCGCGCTGTCGGTCGGATAGACGCTGCCGATGCGTCGGCCATCGGTGGGAGAGGTGACGGGGATCGCCTCCCCCTGCTGCACCAGACGGCCGCCGATGATCGGTCCCGACAGAAGATGCTCGCCGGCCATCAGCAGGCGCTCGCGGTCGGCGGCGACGCGCGTGGCGGCGATCGCATAGTCGCGGCCCGGTGGGTTGCGGCGGCTGGGACCATATATGGCGGCGGGCACGGGGATGCGCGGGTGGCGGCCGGGCTGCATCGTCACCGTCTCGATCGGGTCGGCGACGACGCGGTCGGCGGGCACGGCCTCATCCAGCAAGGCGTGGACGAAGCTGGTGTTCGCGCCATTTTCGAGCAGGCGGCGGACGAGATACGGAAGCAGATCCTCATGACCGCCGACCGGCGCATAGGCGCGCAGCCGGAGCGCGCCATAGCGTTCCTCCGCCGCCGCATAGAGCCCCTCTCCCATGCCGTGGAGCCGCTGATGCTCGATGACGACGCCGCTGTCCGTGGCCATGCGGCGAACGGCGGCCAGCGTATGGGCATTGTGGGTCGCGAATTGCGGATAGAGATGCGGCGCGGCGTCGATCAGCGCGCGCGCGCAGACCAGATAGGACAGGTCGGTGGCGGGCTTGGTCGTGAACACCGGATAGTCGGGGCGACCGGCGACCTGCGCCTTCTTGATCTCGCTGTCCCAATAAGCGCCCTTGACCAGCCGCACCATGATGCGCCGGTTGGTGGCCTTGGCGAGGGCGGCCAGGCGGTCGATCACCTCGCGCGCGCGCTTCTGATAGGCCTGGACGACGATGCCAAGGCCGGTCCAGCCGGCAAGTTCCGGCGCGCGGGCCAGCCGCTCGAACAATTTGAGGGAGATGACGAGGCGGTCGGCCTCCTCCGCGTCGATGGCGAAATTGAGGTCATATTTCGCCGCGATCCGGGCGAGGCGCAGCACCCGGGGATAGAGTTCGCTCCATATCCTCCCCTCCTGCACCGCCTCGTAGCGCGGGCTGAGCGCGGACAGCTTGACCGAGACGCCATGGCCCAGTTCCGGGCCCGCGCCTTTTCCGGCCCGGCCCACCGCCTCGATCGCCGCGGCGTAGATATGTTCGTAGCGCGCCGCATCGGCGGCGGTGCGCGCGCCCTCGCCCAGCATGTCGAACGAACAGAGAAAGCCTTCCTTCCTCGCACGGGCCAATGCCGCCTCGATCGTGCGGCCAAGGACGAACTGTTCGCCCATGATGCGCACCGCCGCGCCGACCGCTTGACGGATCACCGGCTCGCCCACGCGCTGGGTCAGGCGGGCGAGCCAACCTTTAGGATCACCGCGCGCATCCTCGCCGACATCGATCAGCTTGCCGGTTAGCATCAGCCCCCAGGTCGAGGCGTTGACGAACAGGCTGTCCGACTGGCCCAGATGGCTTGCCCAGTCGGCCGAGCCGATCTTCTCCGCGATCAGCCGATCGCGAGTCTCGGCGTCGGGGGTGCGCAGCAAGGCTTCGGCCAGGCACATCAGGGCCAGCCCCTCGCGCGTGCCGAGCGAAAACTCGGCGAGGAAACTCTCGACCACGCCCTGCTTCTTCGCCGCCTTGCGCGCCGCCTCGACCAGCGCGACACCCTCGGCCACCGCGTCGGCGCGCTGGGCGGGCGACAGAGCGGGAGCCACGAGCAGGGCCGCGACCGCCTCGTCCTCGTCGCGATATTTGCCTTCGTCCAGGCTGTCCCATGGGGAGAGGGTCGGGATCATGGAAATGCGCTCCGAAACTGGGGAGCGGGAATGATAGCCGTTGCCCGGCCAAATGTGCTTCGGAACATCTTCTATTATTGCGTAATCTCTCTACTTTAGCCCCAATGAGCGAAGATATCATCATTGATGAGGCCAATCGCCGAATATTGCGCTTGCTTCAGGAGGACGGACGAATCACCAACCAAGAGCTGGCGCGGCGCTGCGGCCTGTCGCCGGCCACCTGCTTCGAGCGGGTCAAGCGCCTGCGCGCCAGCGGTATCGTCCGGCAGTTCACGGCGATCCTCGATGCGGCCGCGCTGGACCGGGCGCTGATGATCTTCATCGAAGTGCTGCTGGATCGCACCACCGACGACGTGTTCGCCGCCTTCGCCGCCCATGTCCGCGACGTGCCGGAGGTGATGGAATGCCATATGGTCGCGGGCGGATTCGACTATCTGCTGAAGGTCCGCGTGTCGGACATGGCCGCTTATCGCGGCTTTCTGGGCGAGATATTGGCGGCGATACCGGGCGTCCGCGAAACGCGCACCTATGCCGTGCTGGAGGAGGTCAAGCAGAGCACGGCCTTGCCGATCTGAGCGGCCCGAGAGCCGGCCTCAGCCGCCCTCGTCACCAAGCCCGTCCAGCACCTGTCGCACCTTGTGCGCGAGTTGGTCGAGGGTGAAAGGCTTGGCGAGAAAGGCGACGCCCGCGTCCAGCGTGCCGTTATGGACGATCGCGTTGCGGGTGTAGCCGGTGGTGTAGAGCACCTTGAGGTCGGGCCGCTCGAGCCGGGCGCGGTCGGACAGCAGCTTGCCGTTCATGTCGGGCATGACGATGTCGGTGAACAACAAGTCGATGCGCGGCTGGATGGTGAGGACGCTAAGCGCCTGGGCGGCGTCCGAGGCCTGGACCACGGTGTAACCCAGCTCGCGCAGCGCATCGACCGACATATGGCGGACGCGATCCTCATCCTCGACCACCAGGATGATCTCCTCCCCCCGCGCGTGCGGCAGGCCGGCGGGATCGGGGGCGGCGTAGCTGCGCGATTCCCCCTCCGTCCCGTAATGGCGCGGCAGATAGATTTTGATGATCGTGCCGTCACCGGGCTCGGAATAGATTTTCACATGCCCGCTCGACTGTTTGACGAAGCCGAACACCTGACTGAGGCCAAGGCCGGTGCCCTTGCCCACGCCCTTGGTCGTGAAGAAGGGGTCGAAAGCGCGAGCGACGACTTCGGGCGGCATGCCGGTGCCGGTGTCGGTGACGGACACCATCACATATTGCCCCGCCGCCACTTCGTCATGGGCGGCGGCATAGGCGTCGTCGAGATGCGCGTTCGCGGTCTCTATCGTTAGGCGGCCGCCGTCGGGCATCGCGTCGCGGGCGTTGACGCACAGGTTTAGGATCGCGCTTTCCAACTGGCTGGCGTCGATATTGGCGCGCCACAGGCCGCCCGCCAGCACCGTTTCCACCCGGATCGCCTCGCCGATCGTCCGGCGCAGCAGTTCGGACATGCCGCCGACCAGCTTGTTGGTGTCGGTCGGCTGCGGATCGAGCGGCTGCTGGCGGGAAAAGGCGAGCAACCGCGCGGTAAGCTGGGCGGCGCGTTGCGCGCCCTCGGCCGCATTGTCGATGCCCGTGGCCACGCGCGGATCGACGTCGGCGGACAGCCGCCGCTTCGCCATGTCGAGCGAGCCGATGACGATCGCCAGCATATTGTTGAAATCATGGGCGATGCCGCCGGTAAGCTGGCCGATCGATTCCATCTTCTGCATCTGGCGAAGCTGCGCCTCGGCCGCCTCGCGCTCCTGCGCCTCCGCCAGCAGCGCGGCGTTGGCCTCGCTCAGCGCCTGCCGGCTGGCCTCCGCTTCCTGAAGCCGGCGGCGGGCTGAAAGAAGCGCCATCAGGCCGAGCAGCAGGATGAGAAGCGTGCTGACCGCAAGCCCGACCGACACGGCGGTCGTCAGGCGCGCGGCATCCTCGCCGCGGCGGCGAAGCAGCGCTTCCTCGCGCGCCTTCATCGCCGTGACCACCGACCGTATCTGAGCCCCGACGATCAGCCCGGGGCGAAAGACTTCCGGCGCGACGGGGCCGCGCCGGCGGGCCTGGTCTACGCCTTCCTGCAACAGCGCGAAGCGGCGTTCGATCATACCGCCAAGCTTGTCGACCTCCGCCGCCTGGACCGGATTGTCGGCAACCGCCTCGCGCAACGCGCCAAGATCGGAGCGCCAGCGGCGCGTCGCTTCGTGATAGGGGACCAGAAAGGCTGGCTCGCGCGTCAGCATATAGCCGCGCTGGCTGGTTTCTGCGTCCTGTATCCGGGACAGCATGTCCGAAAGCCGGTTTTCGACCCGCAGCGTGTGATTGACCCAGCGGGCGTTCGTCTGCTGGCTGCGATACAGCCAGAATGTCCCGCCCACCGCCGCCAGCACAACAAACAGCGCGAGCAGCAGGACAAAAAGGGACTGGTCGGGTCGAAGGCGATGCATGGGGCACCTCATGAGCATAAGGACGGCGCCGGGCAAGCGCTTTTGCAGGCGATGCGGTGACCCGATGCGCCGCCGCAGCGGCGACGCGTTGACCTTGCGGATATGGGCGGCGATGTTCGTCCGACTGTTTGGGCGGCTGTTCGAGCGGCACAGAGGGGAGACACGGGATCATGGACAGGCGCGCGCTGCTGAAGGCGGGAATGGGCGGTCTGGGCGCGATGGCGCTGTCCGCGCGCGGCGGGACGGCGGGCCTGTGCCCCGGCGGTCCGGAGCCGATCCGCGCGACCCCGGATCGGCTGTTCCGCGTCACCACTTGCCTGCGCCCCTTCCGTGCCGCCGGACCCAGGATCGAGATGGAGGAGGTGCGGCGCAGACGGGTCGTCCATAATTATGGGCATGGCGGCAGCGGCTGGTCGCTGTCCTGGGGATCGGCCGACGTCGCGGTCGGCCTGGCCATGGCCGACGGCGCGCGCGACATAGCGGTGATCGGCGCGGGCGCCCTGGGGCTGACGGCGGCGCTGACGGCGCAGAAGCGCGGCGCGAACGTCACCATCTATGCCAAGGAGCGTTTCCCCGAGGTGCGGTCGGCGCGCGCCACCGGCACCTGGTCACCGGACTCGCGGATCGCCATGGCCGGCGCCGTCGACGCAGATTTCGGCGCGCGGTGGGAGAAGATGGCGCGGACCAGCTTTTCCACCTATCAAAGCTATCTGGGCCTGCCCGGCGACCCGGTCGAATGGACCGACCGCTACATATTGTCCGACACGCCGCCCGGCGAGCGGCGAGCGCCCAGCCCGACGCCGGACCGCCCCGACAGCTTCCTGCATCTGGAGGAGAGGCTGGCCGACATATCGCCGCGATCGGTCGAGATGGCGGCGGGCGCGCACCCTTTCCGCGCCGCCTTCGTCCGGCACAACAGCTCGCTGACCTTCAACGTCGCCGACCTTGCCCATCAGCTCACCAGCGATTTCCTGATCGCCGGGGGCAAGATGACGCCGATGGAGCTGCACGAGCCAGGCGACGTCGCAAAGATCAGGGAAAGGGTCGTCATCAACTGCACCGGCTATGGCGCGCGGGCGCTGTGGCGGGATGAGAGCATCGTGCCGGTGCGCGGCCAGATCGCCTGGCTGATCCCGCAGGCGGGGGTCACCTACGGCGCCTATTACGGGTCGCTGTCGATGTTGGCGCGCCGCGACGGGATCGTCGTGCAGGAGGTCGGCGCGGACGAATGGTTCGGCTATGGCGACGCGAACGAGGAACCCGACCATGCGGCCGCGGCGGAATGGGTGCGGCGGCTGGCGACCTGGTGGGCGTGAGCCGCCAATGACGGGCGATCCGGCTCCTGCCTCGTGGGGAGCCGGCGAGCGTGGGCCGTCAGATCAGGATCAGGCGGCCTTGCGCGCCTTGATCAGCTTCTTCAGCAGCATCTCGCGCTTCAGCCGCGACAGATGGTCGATGAAGAGAATGCCCTCCAGATGGTCCATCTCATGCTGGAGGCAGGTGGCGAGCAGGCCATCCAGCTCCTCCTCATGGATGCGCCCTTCCCGGTCCATCCAGCTCGCCCGGATGGTCGCGGGCCGCTCCACCTCCGCATATTGGTCGGGCACCGACAGGCAGCCTTCCTGATAGACGGACAGGTCGTCGGAACCGGACAATATCTGCGGATTGATGAAGACCATCGGCTTCCTGACCGGCGGCCCTTCCTCTTCCTCCGGCTCCTGAAGGTCGATGACCAATATCCGCTTGGGCACGCCCACCTGGATGGCGGCCAGACCGATGCCGGGCGCGTCGTACATCGTCTCGAACATGTCGTCGATCAGCTTTTGCAGATCGTCGTCGAGCGATTCCACGGGCGTGGAAATGGTGCGCAGCCGGGGGTCGGGCGTCTCAAGGATCGGTAGAATGGACATAAGGTGAAAATAGGCGAAAAGCGGCCGAATATCAAGGTGGGCCTGTCCCCAAGGGGCGCTTAGCCCACCGGCCGCCGCGCCCGCAGCGCCTGCGCCAGCGTGCCTTCGTCCAGATAGTCGAGTTCGCCGCCGACAGGCATCCCATGGGCAAGCTGGGTCAGGCGCACCGGAAAGCGTTCCAGCCGCTCGGCGAGATAATGGGCGGTGGTCTGTCCCTCCAGCGTCGCGTTGGTCGCCAGCACCACCTCGTCAATCCCCCCCGCCTCGACCCGCGCGACCAGCGAGTCGATGGCCAGATCCTCCGGCCGAACGCCGTCCAGCGCCGACAGCCGCCCGCCCAGCACATGGAAGCGGCCGGGAAAGAGACGCGAGCGGTCAAGCGCCCAAAGGTCCGCCACATCCTCCACCACGCACAGCGCCCGGCCGTCGCGGCGCGGATCGGCGCAGATGCCGCACGGATCGCGGGTATCGACATTGCCGCAGGTGGCGCAGGTGACCAGCCGTTCGTTCACCGCCTCCAGCGCGCGCAGCAGCGGCGCCATCGCCCCTTCCCGCTTCTTCAGCAGATGCAGCACCGCTCGCCGCGCCGAGCGGGGGCCAAGCCCCGGCAGGCGGGAAAGCGCCTGCGTCAGCGCGTCGATCTCGGGAGAAGCCATGGCCGAGAGATAAGGGCTTGCAACGGAAGGGCACAAGGGGTTTGAGGGGGCCATGCGGATCATCTACATGGGAACGCCCGATTTCGCGGTGCCCGCGCTCGACGCGCTGGGCGCGGCCGGGCATGAGATCGTCGCGGTCTACAGCCAGCCGCCCCGCCCGGCCGGGCGGGGCAAGGCGCTTCGCCCCTCCCCGGTCCATGCGCGCGCGCAGGCGCTGGGTCTGGAGGTGCGCACCCCTGTCTCGCTGAAGGATGCTGAGGCGCAGGCAGGCTTCGCCGCGCTGGAGGCCGACGCGGCGGTGGTCGCGGCCTATGGGCTGATTCTGCCGCGCGCCATATTGGCCGCGCCGCGCCACGGCTGCCTCAACATCCACGCCTCGCTGCTGCCGCGCTGGCGCGGGGCGGCGCCGATCCAGCGGGCTATCCTATCGGGCGACAATGTCACCGGGGTCACGATCATGGACATGGGCGTCGGGCTCGACACCGGCCCGATGCGCGCTAAGCATGTGACGCCGATCGAGGACAAGACCGCCGGCGAACTGACGGCCGAACTGGCGGCGGCGGGGGCCGCGCTGATGGTCGAGGTACTGGACGACCTCTCGCTCCACCCCCCGATGCCGCAGCCCGAGGAGGGCGTCACCTATGCTTCCAAGATCGACAAGGCGGAGGCGCGGCTGGACTTCACCAAGGACGCGCACAGGGTCGAGCGGCAGGTGCGCGCCTTCAATCCCTGGCCCGGCGCCTTCTTCGGCTATGGGGGCGAGCGCTTCCGGGTCCTGGCCGCCCATGTCGAGGCGCATGACGGGCCCGCGGGGCAGTTGCTGGACGACAGCCTGCTGATCGGCTGCGGCCATCATGCGATCCGTCCGACGCTGGTGCAGCGCGCGGGCAAGGGGGCGATGTCGGCGGGCGAGCTGCTGCGCGGTTTCGACATGCCGGCCGGGACGCGCGTGGATGATTGATTTCCGTTGGGCGGGATGAGGTGACCCGCTTCGCCTTCACCGTGGAGTTTGACGGCCGCCCGTTCATGGGCTGGCAGCGGCAGGCGCATGGCCCCAGCGTGCAGCAGGCGATCGAGGACGCGCTGGCGCGCATCACCGGCGAGGTGACCGTGGTCCATGCCGCCGGGCGCACCGACGCGGGTGTCCATGGCTTGGCCATGCGCGCCCATGCCGACATCGAGAAACCGATCGCGCCCTTCCGGCTGATGGAGGCGCTGAACGCGGTGCTGCGGCCCGATCCGATCGCGATCCTCGATTGCGTGGAGGTCACAGCCGACTGGCATGCGCGCTTTTCCTGCATCGGGCGATCCTATGTCTATCGCATCGTCAACCGCCGCGCGCCGCTGACGCATGAGGCCGGTCTGGCGTGGCGAGTGATCCAGCCGCTCGACGCCGAGGCCATGCAGCGCGCGGCCCGGCATCTGGTGGGCCTGCACGACTTCACCACCTTCCGTTCCGCCCATTGCCAGTCGGCCAGCCCGGTGAAGACGCTAGACCGGCTCGACGTGGCGCGCGAGGGCGACCGGATCGCCATCCATGCGGCGGCCCGGTCCTTCCTGCACCATCAGGTGCGCTCGATGGTCGGTTGCCTGGCGCTGGTCGGCATGGGGCGCTGGTCGGACCGGGACCTGGCCGACGCGCTGGCGGGGGCGAACCGCGCGCGCCTGGGCCTCAATGCGCCGCCCGACGGGCTTTATTTCGTGCGCGCAGACTATGGGGACGAATAGCTAGACTCGCGCGCGGAACGGCGTGAAATCGGTCGCCTCGTCATAGATGTCCAGCCCCTCGCGCCGCTTCAGGAACCCGACCACCGCATAGGTGACGGGCGTCAGCACGGCCTCCCACAGCACCTTGAGCAGCCAGTTGGTGACCATGACCGTCAGCACCTGGCCGCTGGTCCAGTCGCCATAGAAAGCGAGCGGATAGAAAAGCAGGCTGTCCACCCCCTGCCCCACCACCGTCGATCCGATCGTGCGCATCCACAAATGCTTGCCGCGCGTCAGCAGCTTCATCTTGGCGAGGACGAAGCTGTTGGCGAACTCGCCCGCCCAGAAGGCGATCAGCGACGCGGAGACGATGCGCCAGGTGCTGCCGAACACCGCTTCATAGGCCGCTTGGTCGGGCCAGCCGGGGGCAGGGGGCAGGGCGACGACGACCCAGCTCATCAGCGCCATGAACAGCATCGCGCCAAACCCCGCCCAGACGCAGCGGCGCGCGCGGGCATAGCCATAGACTTCGGTCAGCACGTCGCCGATCACATAGCCGAGCGGGAAGAAGAGAATGCCCGCGCCGAAGGTGAAGCCGCCGGCCGTTGCCAGCTTCGCCGCGCCGATCAGGTTGGACAAGAGGAGGATGGCGACGAACGCGGCCATGAAGAAGTCGAAATAGCGCAGAGGCCGCCCCGCGACCTGTCCCGCGTCGATCCGTTCGATCATCATCCTGGCCCCCCTCGAAACGCCGCCCACCCGCCGCTGCATATCCTGCGCGCGCGGCGATGGAAATGGCGCGAATGGCCACGCGCGAATGATTGCGCCAGGACCCACGCGCCGCTATCGAGCGATCGGTCCCCAGCGGCCCCGTAGCTCAACTGGATAGAGCACCCGCCTTCTAAGCGGGATGTTGCGTGTTCGAGTCACGCCGGGGTCACCAATTTCTCTTCTTGGATGCGCGACCTCTCGCCCAATGGCTGTCTTCCGCCCCGCTGCGACAGCCCGCATTGGATCGGCTATATTAGCTTCATATTAACCACGCCCAAGCTAGCGTCAGCGCAAGCATGGGGGACAGAGCTGTGGATACTGCTATTGATATTCGGGCGGGCATAGGATCTTTCGATACTGGGCTCTCCGACAGGAGCGCCGTTCCGGTCGCGGAAGATCGGGACGCGATAGTTCGGTTGGTCGCGGCGAGCGCGCTGATGCTTTTCCTGGAACTGGCGCTGATCCGCTGGCTGGGGGCCAATGTCGTCCACCTGTCCTATTTTTCCAATTTCGTCCTGCTCGGCTCGTTCCTCGGCATCGGCGCCGGTTTCCTCATCAGCCGGAAAAGCTGGTCCATCTGGCTGGTCTCGTTACCGCTCCTCACCATCCTGGTGATCGGCGTGCTCCTGTTTCCGATCACGATCGAGCGCACGGGCTCGGACATGATCTACTTCACCTCGCTTGAGGTCAGCGGGCCTCCGGCCTGGCTGGCGTTGCCGCTGCTTTTCCTTCTCGCCGCGATCATCCTGGCGGGTCCGGCCGAGCTGGTGGGCCGCTGCTTCGCGGGACTGAAGCCGCTCACCGCCTATCGCTACGATCTCATCGGCTCGCTGCTCGGCATCGTGACGTTCACGACGCTCAGCTTTCTTCACGCCCCCTCCCTCGCCTGGGGCGTCATCGCCGCCGCATTATATTTCGCGCTGGCGACGGCGCGCCGCCGTCTCGTCACCGTCGGCTGGATCGCCGCGCTGCTCTTTACCCTCACGCTGGAAACCATGAGCCCCGGCGTTAGCTGGTCGCCTTATTACAAGGTGACGACCCGCGAAATGCCCGAAATGGGTCGTGGCTTCCTGCGGATCGACGCCAATGGCGTGCCGCATCAGCTGATGGCCCCCGCCAAGTGGAAGATCGAGCAGGGCGAGCGGATCTATGAGACGCCCTATCTGCGGCTGCCGGGCAATGCGATGCAGGACGTGCTGATCATCGGCGCCGGCTCTGGATCGGACGTGGCGATCGCCTTGAGCGAAGGCGCCCGCCGGGTCGATGCCGTCGACATCGATCCCCGGATCTTGCAGATCGGCGCGCAGCGCAACGTCGATCGTCCCTATGCCAACGCCGGGGTCACGCGCCATACCAATGATGGGCGCGCCTTCTTGGAAAGCACCGGCCGGAAATATGACCTCGTGCTGTTCGCGCTGCCCGATTCGCTCGCGCTGGTCAGTGGCGCGTCCCAGATCCGGCTCGAATCCTTCCTGTTCACGCAGGAGGCGATGGCCTCGGTTCGCCGGCATCTGAAGCCCGGCGGCGCTTTTGCGATGTATAATTATTATCGCGAGCCATGGCTGATCGACCGGCTCGCCGGAACCGCGGCGAAAGTGTTCGGCCATAAGCCATGTGTCGACACCTTTGCGGGCGCGCAGGCGGTGATCAGCATCGCGGCTGCGCCCATGGGGCAGAAATGCGCCAATGTCTGGCAACCCTCCACCGCCCGGCCGGTGCCGCCCGCGAGCGATGACGCGCCCTTCCTATACTTCCGCGGCGACACTTTCCCGCCCTTATACGGGATCACGCTGGCGGCGATCCTGCTGACATCGCTCGTGACGGTGCGCCTGCTCGGAGGCCGGTTCGTTCAGATGCGATCCTATGCGGACCTGTTCTTCATGGGCGCGGCCTTCCTGCTGCTCGAAACAAAGAATGTCGCCACCTTCGCGCTGCTGTTCGGCACGACCTGGCTGGTCAACGCGCTAGTTTTCGCGGGCGTGCTCCTCGTGGTTCTGGCGGCGGTCGAAACGACGCGCAAGTTCCGCACGCCGCCGCTGCCCTTGATATTCGCAGGCATAGCCGCATCGCTCGCGCTGGCCTGGGTCATTCGGCCCGAATGGCTACTGCCGCTGCCTTTCGTGCCCCGGCTGATCGCCGCGACCGTCCTGGCGTTCCTGCCGATCTTCCTCGCGAACGTGGCGTTCGCCAAGCGCTTCCAGGGCACCGGAGACTCGCAGGCCGCGTTCGCGATCAATCTTCTGGGAACGATCGTCGGCGGTTGCCTGGAATATGCGGCGCTGTTCACCGGCTATAATAATCTGCTGATCGTCACCGGGCTGCTGTACCTCGTGGCCTTCCTGCTGGTGCCGCGCGCGGGGATGCGCCCCGCCTGACTACGCATCCGGCCGGGTTTGACGGACGGCGACGCAAGGGGGCTCTTCAGGCGCGGTCGAGCAGGTCGTCCGTCACCGTCATGGTGAAGATGGGATCGGCGTCGGGCGGCACTTCGGCGATGGCGTCGACGAAGGCCGCGCGGGTTTCCGGATCGTCATAGACCATCTTCCGGTCGAACGCCGCGCGCCAGGTGGCTTCGTCCGGCCATTCGGCATAGCCCACGAACCGCCCGTCGGCGTCGCGATGCAGCCGCGATCCACAGCTGCCGTAGCGGGCGCGGATCAGTTCCGTGCCGCGCCGCCACGCTTCACGGAACTGGTCCTCCTTGCCCGGATGAACCCGCCACCAATAGACCGCCACGAACATCGCCGCCTCCCTCTCCCGCCGGATCGGGAATAAAGCGCCGAAGGGAGCCGAACGATCCGGCTTGGGCGGCGAAGGCCTGTTTTTCCTACAGGATGGTCTGGCCGGTCTTTTCCCAGTCCGCCAGGAAGCCGGCGATGCCCTTGTCGGTCAGCACATGGTTGAACAGCGCCTTGATGACCGCCGGGGGCGCGGTCATCACGTCGGCGCCGATCTTCGCGCTTTCCAGCACATGGATCGGGTGGCGGACGGAGGCGACCAGGATTTCGGTGTCGAACTGGTAATTGTCGTAGATCAGGCGGATGTCCTCGATCAGCGCCATGCCGTCGAAGCCATTGTCGTCGTGGCGGCCGACGAAGGGCGAGATGAAGGTCGCGCCGGCCTTCGCCGCCAGCAGCGCCTGATTCGCGGAAAAGCACAGGGTGACGTTGACCATCACGCCCTCGTCGGTGAGCGCCTTGCAGGTCTTCAGCCCATCGATCGTCAGCGGCACCTTGATGCAGACATTGCCGGCGATCTTCCGCAAAATGGCGGCTTCCTGCATCATCGTCTGATGATCGAGGGCGACGACCTCGGCCGAGACGGGGCCTTCGACGATGCCGCAGATTTCCTCGACCACTTCCACGAACTTGCGCCCCGATTTGTGGATCAGCGAGGGGTTGGTGGTCACGCCGTCGAGCAGACCGGTGGCGGCGAGGTCGCGAATCTCGTTGGTGTCGGCGGTGTCGACGAAGAACTTCATGGGCTTGTGCTCCGGGGCAGAGTATCGAATCGCGCTCCCTTTACGGGTAAAAGGCGTTCAAGGCCACCAGCGCGGGCAGAGGCAGGAGTAGGCGGCGGAAGTGGGGGCGGCGCCAAGGCCATTGCCTCCCGCGCCACAGGCGGTAGGGACTTGAAGCCATGGCCCGCGCCCGCGTCCTCCTGCTCAACGCCGCCCTCGGCCCACTCGACTACCGGGTGCCCCATGGTATGTCCGCGCCGCCCGGCAGCATCGTCGTCGCCCCGCTCGGCCCCCGGCAGCTTGTCGGCGTGGTATGGGACGAGGGCAGCTTTCCCGATACCCAGACGGTGGGCGACAACCGGCTGCGCAACCTGATGGAAGTGGTCGACGCGCCGCCGATCCCCGAACCGCTGCGCCGCCTGATCGAATGGACGGCGGACTATTATCTGAGCCCCCCCGCCGCCGTGCTGCGCATGACGCTGGCGTCGATGCCCGCGCTGGAAGGCGCGCGCACGGTGATCGAATATCGCGCGAGCGGCGAGACGCCCGGCCGGATGACCGAACAGCGCGCGCAGGCGCTGGAGCGGATCGGCGAGCGGCAGGGCCTTATCCGCGAATTGGCGATGATCGGCGGGGTCAGCGACGCGGTGATCCGGGGGCTGGTAAAGGCCGGCGCGTTCGAGGCGGTGGAGGTCAGCACCGATACCCCCTTTCCCGACCCCGATGCCGATCATGCCCCGCCCGCCCTGTCGGACGCGCAGCGCGCGGCATCGGACAGCCTGGTGGAGGCGGTGGACGCGCGGGCCTTCGCGCCCTTCCTGCTCGACGGCGTCACCGGATCGGGCAAGACCGAGGTTTATTTCGAGGCGATCGCCGCCGCCCTGCGCGCCGGGCGGCAGACGCTGGTGCTGCTGCCCGAGATTGCGCTGACCGAACCCTTTCTGGAGCGGTTCGAGAAGCGGTTCGGCGTCGTCCCCGTCAACTGGCATAGCGGCCTGCGGCAGAGCGAGCGGCGGCGCGCATGGCGCGCCATCGCCAGCGGTCAGGCGAAGGTGGTGGTCGGCGCGCGGTCGGCGCTGTTCCTGCCCTATCCAGACCTGGGCCTCATCATCGTCGATGAGGCGCATGAGGCCAGCTTCAAGCAGGAGGACGGGGTCCATTATCACGCCCGCGACGTGGCGGTGATGCGCGGACTGATTGAGGGGTTTCCGGTGATCCTGGCGTCGGCCACGCCCGCAATCGAGACGCGGCACCAGGTGGAGCTGGGCCGTTACCGCGAGATCAGATTGCCCGCGCGCTTCGGCGGGGCGGAGATGCCCGAGATCATCGGCGTCAACCTGCTAACCGACCCGCCAGAGCGCGGCCGCTGGATCGCGCCGCCGCTGGTCGAGGCGATCGACGAGACGATGGCGCGGGGCGAGCAATCGCTGCTGTTCCTCAACCGGCGGGGCTATGCGCCGCTGACGCTCTGCCGCCATTGCGGCTATCGCTTCCAATGCCCCAACTGCACCGCATGGATGGTCGAGCACCGGCTGACCAAGCGCCTCGCCTGCCATCATTGCGGCCATGTCGTGCCGGCCCCGCGCTTCTGCCCGGAGTGCAAGGAGGAGGACAGCCTGGTCGCTTGCGGCCCCGGCGTCGAGCGGATCGCCGACGAGGTGAAGGCGCTGTGGCCGCAGGCGCGCACCGCCATCGTCACGTCCGACACGCTCTGGTCCCCGGCCAAGGCGGCCGAGTTCGTCAAGGCGGTGGAGGCGGGCGACATCGACCTGATCGTCGGCACCCAACTCGTCACCAAGGGCTATCATTTCCCCAACCTGACGCTGGTGGGGGTGATCGACGCCGATCTGGGGCTGGAGGGCGGCGACCTGCGCGCGTCGGAGCGGACCTTCCAACAGATCGTGCAGGTGTCCGGGCGCGCGGGACGCGGGGCCAAGCCGGGCCGGGTCTTCATCCAGACGCGGATGCCCGACGCCGGCGTCATCAAGGCGCTGATCGACGGCGACGCCGAGCGTTTCTACGCCGCCGAAACGGAAAACCGCAGGCGCGCGGGCGCGCCGCCCTTCGGCCGGTTCGCCGCGATCATCATCTCCAGCGAGGATGCGCAGGAGGCGGCGGAGACCGCGCGGCTGATCGGCAAGTCCGCGCCCGTGATCGAGGGGCTGCGCGTCTATGGCCCCGCGCCGGCGCCGCTGTCGGTGCTGCGCGGGCGGCATCGCCACCGCCTGCTGATCCACGCCACCCGCGCGGTCGACGTGCAGGGCGCGATCCGCGAATGGTTGGGCAATCTGGTGTGGAAATCGGGCACCCGCGTCGCCGTCGACGTCGACCCCTATAGCTTCATGTAGGCGGCGGCGCTATTGCGCCTTGGCCGCCGCCTTTGCGTCCAGATCGGCTTTCATCGTCAGCGCGGCCTCCCGCATGTCGGAGGCGTGCGGCGAATAGGCCAGCGGGTCGAGCAGCAGCGAGGCGGTGGCGTAATCCTGCTTGTGCGCCAGCGCGCCGGCCAGGGCGAAGCGATAGTCCGGGCTTTGCGGCATCAGGGTGAAGGCCTTGTACAGCCCGTCATAGCCGACTTCCGGCATCTTTCCGCCCTTCATCATGTGATAGCGGTAGAATTGGGCGAGCGGCACGGGGTCCTCGGTATCGGCGCGGTTCGCCCTGACGATCGCGCCCAGCGCTGCCTTCCAATCCTCCGGCTTGTCGCTGTCGTGCGCGCGCTCCAGCAGCACCTCCGCCCGCACGCTATGGGCGCGGGCCATGCCGGGGTCGAGCGCGGTCGCCCGATCGGCGGCGGCCATCGCCGCATCCTTGTTGTCGGCGGCCAGTTCCGCCTCCGCCAGCACGATCGCCGCATAGGCGCTGGCGGGAAACCGCGCCGCTTTCCGCCGCACCGACGCCAGCACCGCCTGCTCATCCTCGGCATTCATACGGTCCATCAGGCGGAGTTCCTCCTCGATCAGCGCGCCTTGCGCCTCATCGACCGGGGACAGGCTGGTCGTGCCGACTATGGCCGTTTGCGGCGTATAGCTGCTGTTGAAAAGGCGACCGCGCATATAGACGCGCAATTCCTTTTCGAGCGCGGGCAGCCCGCCCTCGAAATAGTCGCCAACCTGCCTGTCGGCCTTGCCCTGCGTCAGATCGCCAAGGTAGCGGCGAAACTCTGCGCCGCGCCGCTCATTATATTGTAAGAAATGCGTGACGAGCCAGGCCGTGCCATAATAGCGGTCGCCCTGGCGCAGGCTGAGGCCCTCGGTGTCGCGGGCGAACAAGTCGGCGAGAGGAAAGATCGACATGGTGAGCAGCGCCGGCGCCCGATGCTGGGGCACGCGCCCGAACTGGATCGACCCGTCCTTGGGAAATTCGATGACGGAATAAAATTCGGCGAACCCCTCGACATACCAGGCGGGATAGCCCGCCGGGAAATTTTCCAGCATGAAATGATGCGCATATTCGTGGAACAGGATCACCTGCGCGCCAACGGCGAAGGGGCCGTTCTTCGCCTCGCGCGACAGCACGGCATAGCCGAAACGCTTGGAGGGCCGGTAAAAGCCGCCGATGTTCGGATTATGCGCCAGCGCCTTCACTTGGCCATCGTCGGGCAACAGATAGACGCGCATCGGATTGCCGCTCTCGCGCGGCTCGGTCGTCCCGGTCGCCTTGCGCAGCAACGCGTCGAACTTTTCCAGCTTGCCGGCGAGGTCCTGGAGCTGCGCCTGCTTGCCATCGCTATAGACGATGAAATGTTTCGTCCTCGCCTGAAACCAGGCGGCTTGCGCCGTCGACATCAGTCCAAGGCCCAGCCACAGGCCAAGCATCATTCCAACCAAGCGACCCATTCGATACCCCCTTGCCCCACCGCTCCCTAGCAACAGTCACGCAAGGATGGAAAGCTCAGTCCTTCGCCTCGCGCGCCAGCAGCGCGCGTTTGCGCTCCAGCCCATAAGCATAGCCGCCGAGCGCGCCGTCGCCGCGCAGGACGCGGTGGCAGGGGATGAGGACGGCGAGAACATTGTCGCCGCAGGCCGTGCCGGCGGCGCGGACGGCCCGGGCGTTGCCAGCCGCCGCCGCGATCTGCG
The DNA here is from genome assembly GCA_033795485.1 of Sphingobium sp. GTDB lineage: Bacteria > Pseudomonadota > Alphaproteobacteria > Sphingomonadales > Sphingomonadaceae > Sphingobium. The sequence goes on along the minus strand of JARYGO010000004.1, from coordinate 51,202 downwards.
CATAGCTGCGCGTCTCGCCTGGCGGGATCGCCCTCAAGGTCCGCCAGACCGCCTGCTGAAAGGCGGTGCCCTGGACATCGACCGGCAGGTCCGCCGCCCTTTCCGCCGGATGATCGACCAGGGCGGCGACGCGCGCGGCCAGCGTGGCGAAGGCGTCGTCGGCGGGCTGGATGTCGGCATTGGGGAAGCGTCGGCGCAGTTCCGCCTCCCCCTCGTCGAAGCTGATGCGGCACAGGCCCTTTGCGGTAGCGGCGATCAGCATCGGCCCCAGGCTGGTCGGCACGACGGCATGGCGGATGACGACGCCGCGCCCGCCCGCTTTCCATGCGCTGGGCGTCATGCCGAGATGCGCGGCGGCATCCGCATAGGCCCGGCTGGGCGCGTTATAACCCGCATCATAGATCGCATGCGTCACGCTGCCCGCTCCGGCCAGCGCCTGGTCCTCCAGCGCCCGCGCCAGCCGCCCCGCCCGCACGCCCCGCGCGTAGGCGGCCGGGGTAAGGCCCGTCTCACGCTTGAACAGGCGATGGAAATGATGGGGCGCATAGCCGACATGGCCGGCCATCTGCTCCAGCGTCGGCGGCGTTTGCGCTTCGGCGATCAGAGCGAGCGCCGCTTCCACCGCGATCCGGTCGCGCCCGACCGCGTCGGGAAGGCAGCGCAGGCAGGCGCGGAACCCCGCCGCCCGCGCCGCCGCCGGATCGGGGTAGAAAGCCATATTCTCGCGCCGGGGGCGGCGCGCCGGGCAGCTTGGCTTGCAATAGATGCCGGTGGTGCGCACCGCGCCCACGAACCGCCCGTCCATCGCCCGGTCGCGCGCGCAAAAGGCCCGCCAGCAATTTTCCTCGTCCGGCATGTTCCCCCGGGTGGGGGCAGGGGGAGCGGCGGTGGGGCCGAAGGCGGACGGTTGGATCATCTGGTTCATCCATAGACCATAGCGGCGCGCGCTTCACCCCGCTTCCCGCCGCTTGCGGTCAAAACCTCTTCAATTTTTCCCGATTGCCTAACGCCCGCCTTCGCATATGTATGCGGCCACATGGCCCGCCTGCTTCATTCCCCCGTCTTGATGGGCCTTGCCCTGATCGGCCTGCTGGCTGGCCTGGCCGCGCCCGCCGCCGCCGAACAGCAGGACATCGCCGCCGCCGCGCGCTCCGTGGTGCGGGTCGCGATCGTCGCCACCGACGGATCGGACGCTTATTTCGTCGGCCATGGCAGCGGCATCGCGGTCGCGCCGGACAAGGTGCTGACCAATGCCCATGTCGTCGAACTGACGCGGGAGGAAAAGAACCTCGTCATCGGCGTGGTCCCATCGGAGGGGCGCAAAAGCTATGGCGGGCGGGTGGTCGCCTATTCTCCGGGCAACGACTTGGCGCTGATCCAGCTTGAGGAAGGGTCGCTGCCGGTCAGCACTTTCTACGCCGGCGCGGTGACCGACGGGCAGCGGGTGACCGCGATCGGCTATCCGGGCAATGTCGACCGCGCGCAGGGGCTTGGGCTCAAGCAGATGGTCGAGCCGCTCGGCACGGTGAAGACCAGCGGCACCATTTCCGCCGGACGGTCGAGCCGGAGCTTCGATACGATCCTGCACACCGCGCCGCTTGCCGCCGGGAACAGCGGCGGGCCGCTGGTCGACGAGTGCGGCCGGGTGCTGGGGGTCAACAGCTTCGGCTCCATGTCCGACGGCGCCGACGCGGAGTTCGGTTTCGCCGTCTCCTGGCGGGAGGTCGCCTCCTTCCTGCGGCAGGCGGGCGTGCCAGCGATGCGCACGGTCGTCCCCTGCCGGTCTATGGCCGAGGCCGACGCGGCCGACGCGGCGCTGACCCAGCGCGAGGCGCAGACGAGCGAGAGCGCCGCCCGCGCGAAAGAGGACGCCCGAGAGGCGGCATTGGCGCAGGCGCGCGACGCGGCCGAGCGCGAGGTCATATCGGCGCGCGAAAACGCGATGGCGGGCGCGGCCGTGCTGCTGGCCTTCGCGGTGCTGGGCCTGGGCGCGGGCGGCCTCTTCTACAGCCAGGGCAAGGAACGCCGGGCGACCTGGTTCATCGGCGGCGGCGGCGCGCTGCTGCTCGGCGCGCTGGCCCTCTTCTTCCTCAAGCCCAGCTTCTCCAGCATCGACTCGCGAATCGCGACTGTTGAGGACGGCGCGACGACCAGCAACGGCGCGTTCCAGTGGGCCGGGGACAATATCTGCCGGGTCGATCTCGACCGCAGCCGCCTGACCGTGTCGCAACCCAACGACATCGGCTTCCACTGGGCGGAAGGGGGCTGCGTCGATGGCGAACGCCCGTTCGTGCCGACCGGAACCGGCTGGCAGCGCAGCGACGTGCCCGAGGATCGGCAGGTCGTGACCGCCAGCCGCTTCGATCCGGCCACGGGCATGTTGCGCGTCCAGCGCTGGCTGCCCGACATGGACGTGATGGACAAGGCGCGCGCGCTGGCGAAGGAGAATGCAGTCAAGGGCTGCGCCGCCGATCCGGCCGCGCTGGCGAAGGTGGCCGCGCTTCAGCAGGGGCTTGCCGCGCTGTTGCCCGCCCAGTCCAATGAGCGGCTGGTCTATCATTGCCAGAAGGGCCGGCTGGAGCCCAGGGAAGAGGGCGCGCCTGGCGTCGCGTCCGTCCCGTAAACCGTTCCGGCGCTATGGTTCCGTTACCGCCCGCCGAATCGACTCCGGCGGCTTGCATAGTCACAATCGCACTGCTAACCGCGCCGAAAGTATCGGGGGACGGCGCTGGCCGCGCCCCTTCTTTGCATGAGCGGCACAGCAACGGAGGACGGTAAGCGCGTGGAGACATCCGGCGGCATTCAGGCAAGCCTAAGCGGCCGTTACGCCGTGGCCCTGTTCGACCTCGCCCGTGACGGCAACAGCCTGGACACGGTCGCGGAGAGCCTTGCGGCGCTCAAGGCCGCCACAGCCGAATCGGCCGATTTCAAGGGATTGATCAACAGCCCGGTGCTGAGCCGCGAGGTGGCGGCCAAGGCCGTGGCCGCCGTGGCCGCGTCGATGGGCCTCGACCCCCTGACGACCCGCTTCCTGGGCGTGCTGGCCCAGAACCGCCGCCTGGCCCAGCTTCCCGCCGTGATCCGCGCCTATGAGACGCTGCTGTCGAATCACAAGGGGGAAGCGCGGGCGGAAGTGACCAGCGCCCACCCGCTCGACACGACCCAGATCGCCGCCCTGCAAAAGAGCCTTCGCGCGCGCGTCGGCCGCGACGTATCGCTCGACGCGAAGGTCGATCCCTCGATCCTGGGCGGGCTGGTCGTCAGGATCGGCAGCCAGATGATCGACAGCTCCATCCGCACTCGTTTGAATACTCTCGCCCAAGCTATGAAGGGCTGAAAAGCCCAAAAGGCTTCGATGAAAGGCTAAGTCATGGATATCAACGCCGCAGAAATCTCCAAGGTCATCAAGGACCAGATCGCCAATTTCGGCACCGAGGCGCAGGTCAGCGAAGTCGGTTCCGTTCTGACCGTCGGCGACGGCATCGCGCGCGTTCACGGGCTCGACAATGTCCAGGCCGGTGAAATGGTCCAGTTCGCCAACGGCGTGCAGGGCATGGCGCTGAACCTGGAAGCCGACAATGTCGGCGTCGTGATCTTCGGGTCGGACGCCGAGATCAAGGAAGGCGACACCGTCAAGCGCACCGGCACCATCGTCGACGTGCCGGTCGGCAAGGGCCTGCTGGGCCGCGTCGTAGACGGTCTGGGCAACCCGATCGACGGCAAGGGCCCGATCGTGTCCGACCAGCGGATGCGCGTCGAGCGCAAGGCGCCCGGCATCATCCCGCGCACTTCGGTCCATGAGCCGGTGCAGACCGGCCTGAAGGCGATCGACACGCTCGTCCCCGTCGGCCGCGGCCAGCGCGAGCTGATCATCGGCGACCGCCAGACCGGCAAGACCGCCGTCGCGATCGACACCTTCATCAACCAGAAGACTGCCAATGCGGGCGACGACGAGAGCAAGAAGCTCTACTGCATCTATGTCGCCGTCGGCCAGAAGCGCTCGACCGTCGCGCAGATCGTCAAGCAGCTCGAAGAAAATGGCGCGATGGAATATTCGATCGTCGTCGCGGCGACCGCGTCGGAGCCCGCGCCGCTCCAGTATCTCGCCCCCTATACCGGCGTCACCATGGGCGAATATTTCCGCGACAGCGGCATGCACGCGGTCATCGTCTATGACGATCTGTCGAAGCAGGCGGTCGCCTATCGCCAGATGTCGCTGCTGCTGCGCCGCCCGCCGGGCCGCGAAGCCTATCCCGGCGATGTCTTCTACCTGCACAGCCGCCTGCTGGAGCGCGCGGCGAAGATGAACGAAGCCAATGGCTCGGGCTCGCTGACCGCGCTGCCGATCATCGAGACGCAGGCGGGCGACGTGTCCGCCTATATCCCGACCAACGTGATCTCGATCACCGACGGCCAGATCTTCCTTGAAACCAACCTCTTCTACCAGGGCATCCGTCCGGCCATCAACGTCGGCCTGTCGGTGTCGCGCGTCGGTTCCGCCGCGCAGACCAAGGCGATGAAGAAGGTGTCGGGCAGCATCAAGCTGGAGCTGGCGCAATATCGCGAAATGGCGGCTTTCGCTCAGTTCGGGTCCGACCTCGACGCCTCGACCCAGAAGCTGCTGAACCGTGGCGCGCGGCTGACGGAACTGCTCAAGCAGGCCCAGTTCTCGCCCCTGCCCTTCGAGGAACAGACCGCGTCGATCTTCGCGGGCACCAACGGCTATCTGGACGGCATCCCCGTGTCGGACGTCACTCGCTACGAGGAGCTGATGCTCGCCTATCTGCGCCACGATCACCCGCAGGTGCTGGCCGCGATCCGCGACAGCAAGGATCTGGGCGACGACGCCAAGGGCAAGCTGAAGGCCGCGCTCGACAGCTTCGGCAAGACTTTCGCGTAAAATTCTCGTCATTCCGGTGAAAGCCGGGATGACGAACTGAAGGGTTCGTCATGGCAAGCCTCAAGGAACTGAAGATCCGGATCGGGTCGGTCAAATCGACCCAGAAGATCACCAAGGCGAAGCAGATGGTCGCCGCCGCCAAGCTGCGCAAGGCGCAGGCCGCGGCCGAAGCCGCGCGCCCCTACAGCCAGCGGCTGGAGGCGGTGGTCGCCTCCCTCGCGTCCAAGATCGCGGGCGGTTCGGGCGAGGGCGCCTCGCCGCTGCTTGCGGGGACGGGCAAGGACGACGTCCATCTGCTGGTGGTCGCCAACAGCGACCGGGGCCTTGCCGGCGCGTTCAACGCGAACATCGTCAAGGCCGCGCGCGTCAAGGCCGATGCGCTGAGCAAGGACGGCAAGACGGTCAAATTCTACCTGATCGGGCGCAAGGGGCGTCCGGTCATCAACCGCATGTATCCCGGCGCGATCGTGGCGCACTATGACACGACCGGCGCCAAGCAGCCCGGCTTCTCGCAGGCGCAGGAGATCGCGCAGCAACTGTCCGCCCTTTATCTGGACGGCAAGTTCGACGTCGCGCATCTCTTCTATTCGCGCTTCAAGTCGGCGCTGGCGCAAATCCCGACCGAGCAGCAGATCATCCCCGTGAAAATCCCCGAGGATGCCGACCGCGACGCCATCGGCGCGACGGTGGAATATGAACCGAGCGAGGAAGCGATCCTGGACGACCTGCTGCCCCGCAACGTGTCGATCCAGCTGTTCAAGGCGCTGCTGGAGAATAATGCGTCTGAACAGGGGGCGTCGATGACCGCGATGGACAATGCGACGCGCAATGCCGGCGACCTCATCAACAAGCTGACCATCCAGTATAACCGCAGCCGCCAGGCCGCGATCACCACCGAACTCGTCGAAATCATCTCGGGCGCCGAAGCCCTCTAAGGACAGCAGGCAAGGACATAGTCATGGCAACAATTTCAGGTGCTGGCACCAACAATGTAGGCCGCATTTCGCAGATCATCGGCGCCGTCGTCGACGTGACCTTCGCCGATGCGCTCCCCGCGATCCTCTCGGCGCTGGAAACCAGCAATAACGGCCAGCGGCTGGTGCTGGAAGTCGCCCAGCATCTGGGCGAGAACACCGTCCGCACGATCGCGATGGACTCGACCGAGGGCTTGACCCGCGGCCAGGAAGTGACCGACACCGGCGCGCAGATCAGCGTGCCCGTCGGCCCCGCCACGCTCGGCCGCATCCTGAATGTCGTGGGCGAGCCCATCGACGAGCGCGGCCCGGTCGCCACCGACCTCAAGTCGCCGATTCATGCCAAGGCCCCCGAGTTCGTCGACCAGTCGACCGAAAGCGCCATCCTGGTCACCGGCATCAAGGTCATCGACCTGCTCGCCCCCTATGCGAAGGGCGGCAAGATCGGCCTGTTCGGCGGCGCGGGCGTCGGCAAGACCGTGCTCATCCAGGAACTGATCAACAATATCGCCAAGGGCCATGGCGGCACCTCGGTCTTCGCGGGCGTCGGCGAGCGCACGCGCGAGGGCAATGACCTCTATCACGAGTTCCTCGACGCCGGCGTCATCGCCAAGGATGCCGACGGCAACGCGATCAGCGAAGGATCGAAGGTCGCGCTGGTCTATGGCCAGATGAACGAGCCGCCGGGCGCGCGGGCGCGCGTGGCGCTCTCGGGCCTGACAATCGCCGAATATTTCCGCGACGTCGAAAATCAGGACGTACTGTTCTTCGTCGACAATATCTTCCGCTTCACCCAGGCGGGCGCGGAAGTGTCGGCGCTGCTCGGCCGCATCCCGTCGGCCGTGGGTTATCAGCCGACCCTGTCGACCGACATGGGCGCACTCCAGGAGCGCATCACCTCGACCAACAAGGGGTCGATCACCTCGGTGCAGGCCGTCTATGTTCCGGCGGACGACTTGACCGATCCGGCGCCCGCGACCTCCTTCGCGCATCTGGACGCGACGACCGTTCTCAACCGCGCCATCTCGGAACTGGGCATCTACCCGGCGGTCGACCCGCTCGACTCCACCAGCCGCGTGCTGGAGCCGCGCACCGTGGGCCAGGAACATTATGACACCGCCCGCGCGGTCCAGTCGATCCTCCAGAAATACAAGTCGCTTCAGGACATCATCGCGATCCTGGGCATGGACGAGCTGTCGGAAGAAGACAAGCTGACCGTCGCCCGCGCGCGCAAGATCCAGAAGTTCCTGAGCCAGCCCTTCCACGTCGCCGAGGTCTTTACCGGCATCAGCGGCAAGTTCGTCCAGATCGAGGACACTGTGAAGTCGTTCAAGGCGGTGGTTGACGGCGACTATGACCATTTGCCCGAAAACGCCTTCTACATGGTCGGCGGCATCGACGAAGCGGTCGAGAAGGCCAAGAAGCTGGCCGCCGAAGCCGCCTAAAGAGAATGAGCCCCTCCCTTTAGGGAGGGGTTGGGAGAGCGTGTAGCAACGGTTCTCCTCAGGCACCCCCTCCCCCGACCCCTCCCGCTTACGGGAGGGGGGAGACAGATGAAAATGCCCCTTCATTTCGAACTCGTGACCCCGGAAAAGCTCGTCCGTTCGGAGGACGTCTATCAGGTCGTCGTTCCCGGCACCGATGGCGACTTCGGCGTGCTGGAGGGCCATGCGCCCTTCATGTCGACCGTGCGCGACGGCGTGATCCAGATCTACGCCGCGCCAGGCGCCGCGCCGGAGACGATCCCGGTCGAGGGCGGCTTTGCCGAGGTTAATGAAAAGGGCCTGACCGTGCTGGCCGAAAAGGCCGGCTGAAAGACGTAAGCCGCCCTTTCGGGGCGACCGCAAGCCATATGAAAGGGCCGGACCGCCAGACGCGCGTCCGGCCCTTTGCCGTCTCGACCTGATCGGCGCCAGCGCCTATGGCTGGGCGATGGGGGCGCTTATCTTCAGCATCGGCGACACCGACGGCGATGATGCGGGCCGCCCGGCCGAACCGCATCGCCCGCGTTCGCTCCTGTCCCGAACCGTGGCGCCCGGTTGGATCGCCGCCTTCATCGCCGGGTGGCTGGGGACGAGCCAGCTCCTCCTGTGGCGCTTTCTCGACCGCGCGCCGCTCTGGGCCTATCCGCTGGGCCTCGCGCTGACGGCGGGGCTGTGCGTCGCGCTGATCCGGGGAACGCGGCGCGATGGTGGCCCCAATGTCGCGACGCTGCTCCTATGCCTCGCGGTCGCGCTGATCCTGTTGCTGCTGGGCGGCGAGGGACGCTTCTTCTACGCCAATATCGACTGGCAGGTGCGTGCCGCCGTGTTGCGCGACATGGGCGCCAATCCCTGGCCCTTCGTCTATATGGCGCGCGGCGCACCGGACGTACTGCGCGCGCCGATCGGCATGTTCCTGTGGCCCGCGCTGGCGTTCAAGGCGTGGGGACCGCGCGCGGCCGACATCGCCCTGCTGCTCCAGAACGGCCTGCTCGTCGGCGGCCTGCTGGCGCTCGGTTCCACCCTTTTCGCTACCCGCAAGGCGCGCTGGATCGCGCTCATCACCATCCTCGCCTTTTCCGGCCTCGACGCGCTCGGCCGCGTCCTGTTCCGTGGCGGGCTTTCGGATCATCTCGAAAACTGGGCCTATCTCCAGTTCAGCTCGACCATAACGCTCGCCTCCTGGGTGCCGCAGCATGCGCTGGCCGGGTGGATCGGCGCGGTCGGCTTTCTGTCGTGGCGGGCGGGGCGGCTGCCGCTGGGAGGCTTCCTGTCGCTGCTGCCACTGACCGCGCTCTGGTCCCCGCTGGGGCTGATGGGCGCGTTGCCGTTCGCGGCGCTGGCCGGCGCTCAGGCGCTGATCGGACGGACGTCGCGCTGGAGCGACATCGCCCCGCCCGCCCTGGCCACCCTGCTCTGCATTCCCAGCCTGCTTTATCTGAGCGCCGCGAACGACGCGGTCGGCATCAGGATCGTGGCCCTGCCGCCGCTGCAATGGGGCTTGTTCGAAGCGCTGGAGGTGCTCGTCTATCTCGTTCCGCTCGCCCTTGCCGCCCGGAAGCGCCGTTTCGGCGTGGCGCCCCTGATCGTCGCCGGTCTATGGCTGCTCGTCATCCCGTTCGTGCAGATCGGGTCTTCGACCGATTTCATGATGCGTGGGTCGATCACGGCGCTGGCGGTCCTGTCCGTGCTGGTCGCCGACGCACTGACGACGCCGGGCCGCGTCCGCGTGTGGCTGACGGTCATGCTGCTGATCGGCAGCGTCACCGGCCTGTTCGAGATCGCCCGCGCGCTGCGCCATCCGCCGATGCCGGCGGTGCGGTGCAGCTTCTTCAAGGCATGGGACCAGAGCTTCGCCGCCTTCCCCAAGGACAGCTATCTCGCCCCGCTATCGCGGATGCCCGCCGCCGTCCGCCCGGCCGAGCCGGCGCGGGCGAGCGCGGTCGAACCGGCCGCCTGCTGGGACGGGCACTGGTATCACCCCGATCGGGGATAGGTGGCCGCAGGTCAGGCCGACACTATGGCGTAAAGGGAAAGCCCGACCGGAAACCGGATGTGACGCAACATATGCCGTTCCGCCGCGAAGATGCGTTGCAGCGCCGCGTTGACCACCGGGGAGGGCCGGGCATCGAGCGACGCCTGCCGACGCAGCAATTGGTGGGCCACGCGTTGCGCCACGGCCAGCGGAAAGAGCAGGCTGTTGAAATAGCCCGAAGCCTGCACCGTCAGGCCCGCGTCGCGCGCGACACCCGCCAGCCCCGCTTGCGTATAGCGGCGCTTGTGATGGTGCAGCACGTCATGATCGGACCAGAGCCATGGGGCCGCCGGCACCGTCACCAGCATCCGCCCTCCCTCGGCCAGCCGCGCGCCCAGCGCCGCCAACGATGCGCGATCCTCCTCCACATGTTCGAGCACGTCGAGCAGCGCGATCATGTCGTAGCGCCTGTCGCCGAACCCGATGGCGTCGGGGAGCGCGCCCGCCGTGACCGTGCCGACGCCCCGCGCCGTCGCCAGCGCGCGCGCATCCGCATCATATTCGAGCGCGTCGAGCGCGCCATGCCGCGCCAGCAGCGCCAGATTGCCGCCGGTCCCGCACCCCGCCTCCAGGATGCGCGCGTCGGCGGGTAAGGGGATATGGGCGGCGATCAGGCCGTCGATGATGGCGCGGCGGGCGACGAACCACCAATGGCCGCCCTCCTGCGCGCTCATGCTCGCATAGGCTGATCGGTCCATGCCGGCTCCTCTTCCCGAGTTGCGGAGGGAAGGCCGCCCCCCGCCTCGCTCGCCACCACGTAAAGCGGCCTATTGCGCACCTCGCGCGCGACCCGGCCCAGATATTCGCCAATGATGCCAAGGCTCATCAGGTTGAGGCCGCCCAGCATCAGCACCGCGACCATGATCGAGGCGTAGCCCGGCGTGTCGATGCCGGTCACGAGCGTATGGATGACCAGGAAGGCCGCATAGGCAAAGGCCAGCATGGCGATCGCGCCGCCGATATAGGACCAGATGCGCAGCGGCATGGTGGTCGATGCGGTGATGCCGTCGATCGCCAGCGACCAGAGCTTGCGCAAGCGCCATTTGCTCGTGCCCGCGCCGCGTGGCGCGCGCTCATAATCGACCGTGGCGACGCGAAAGCCGATCCAGGAGAACAGGCCCTTGGTAAAGCGCGCCTGCTCTCCCAACTGTTTGATGACGTCGACCGCCTGTCGGTCGAGTAGGCGAAAATCGCCGACATCCTCCGCGATCGGGTGATCCGACATGCGGTTGATAAGGCTATAGAAGGCGCGCGCGCTGATCCGCTTGAACCAGCCGTCGCTGGACCGGTCCGCGCGACGGGCATTGACCACCTGCGCGCCTGCCAGCCAGTGTCGGACCATCGGCACGATGATTTCGGGCGGGTCCTGAAGATCGACGTCGATGGGAATGACCGCATCGCCGCGCGCCCGGTCAATCCCGGCCGCGAGCGCCGCTTCCTTGCCGAAATTGCGGGACAGCGACAGGAAGCGCACGTCCGGATTCAGCCGGGCGAGGATGGCCAGCAGATCGCCGGTGCGGTCGCCGCTGCCATCGTCGACGAACAGATATTCGGCGTGGGCGTCGGGGCCGATCAGCGCCAGCGCCTCCGCCACCGCCGGACGCGCGCGGTCCAGGAACAGCGAGATGCTCTCCTGTTCGTTGAACACGGGAATGACGATGGTCAGCGACGGTGACGCCAGGGTCGATATCTCTCGTGCGCGCATGGGCGGTCCTGCCGAAATTGCCCATCTGCTATCCGCCCGAATGGTTAACCAAAGGTAAGCGCGGCTGAGACGTTGACCCAATATTTACCATGGTGCGGCATCAGCGGCCCATGACCGCCACGCGCCGCTTGACGATCCCTTCCCTGCTGACGCTGGCGGCGCTGGCGGGAATCGTCATGCTGCCAAGCTTCCTCTTTGGCCCGGGCGCGACTCATTCCCACCTCTACAATTATATCTGGACCAGCCAGTTCGGCACGGCGATGGCGGCGGGCGATCTCTATCCGCGCTGGCTGCCCCGCAGCTTCGAGGGGCTGGGGAGCCCCACCTTCTATTTCTATCCGCCGATCGCCTATTGGCTGGCCGGCGGGTTCGACGCGCTCGGCCTGTCGACCTTCCAGGCGATCAACATGGCCGGCCTGACGCTGATGCTGGCATCGGGCGTCGCCATGTATCTGTGGCTGGCCGAACGCGGCACCGCTCCGTTGATCGGCGCCGCGCTCTATATGGCCGCGCCCTATCATCTGATCGACTTTTTCGTGCGCGGCGCGCTGGCCGAATATGCGGCCTTCATCTGGTTGCCGCTGATAGCTCTGGGGATAGAGCGACTTCCGCGGCGGCGCGGCGCGATATTGTTGACGGTCGCCTGGGGCGCCATGATCGCCACGCACCTGCCGGTCGCGATGCTGACGGCGCTGTTCCTCATCATGCCGCTGATGGGCCATCGCCTTTGGCGCGACCGGGCCGTGCTGCTTCCTGGAGCCTGTGCGGGCCTTGCGGGCACGATGCTTGCCGCCTTCTACTGGCTCCCGGCGCTCACCTTGCAGGATCATATCTCCGCCTCGCTCCTGTGGGACCATGGTTATCTGGCGACCGCCTGGTCGATATGGACCAGCAGTTTCGAGCTATTTCCTTGCCTGGTGCTGGGCCTCATCCTCCTTGCCTGGCCCGACCGGTCGATCTGGACCGCCATTGCCGTCGCCGCCGCGATGGCGGCGGTGCGGCTCATTCCTTTCCTCTGGGACATAGCGCTGCTCGACAAGGCCCAATTTCCCTGGCGAGTCCTGTGCATCGCCGAGTTCGCTACCGTGACCGCGCTGGTTTCCGCGCGCCCGCGCTGGCCGACATGGGCGATGGGCGGCACGCTGCTGCTCTTTCCGATGCTGGTCTGCGGCATCACCACGGCTGGCAATCTCAGCAAGACGGTGGACTATGCCCGGATCATGCGGGTGATGCCCGATGCGCCCGAATATCTGCCCGCCGGCTTCGACCTGTCGCGTGTCACCCATCCCGACCGCTGGACCGACCTGTCGGCGGCACGCGGGCTTCCAGCCGGCGACATGATCCGGGTGCGGAGGGCCGGCCCCGTCACGCTGCGCCATGCCGCCTTCCCGATCTGGCGCGTGACGCGCGACGGCCGCCCGGTTCCCTCCGCCGGGCCGCTGATCCGCTTCGACGCCTCACCGGGCGTCTATCGGATCGAACGCGTGGCGATCTGGCAGGAGAGGCTGGGTCTTTGGCTGTCCGTGGCGGCCGCGCTGGCGTTGCTGCTGGCTTCAGCCCTGCCCATTAGGCTTTTATCAAAGTTTCCGCCCTATTCACCCTTTTCGGCCATATCTGGTTGGGCCGGCCCTCCTTGGCTGGGCCGCCATCGAAATCGCGGCGGAGCATGATGAGCGCATTTGGACGGAAGAATGGACCCGCGGGCATCAAGCCCGGCTTTGGCGTGGCCCGCCCGATGCAGGGCGGCGGCCCCGCCCCTAGGGAGGAGGCGCGCGGCGGCGATCAGTTCCCGCCGCTGGACATCGCCGCGCTGCCTGGCGAGGCGATCGCCGATCCGCTGGCCGCGCCGTCCAGCCAGATGCAGCGCAACGCCGACGCCATGTCGCGGCTGTCGGAGCGCGCCAATGCCGAACATGTGCCCGACGCCGGCCCCCAGGGGTTCGAGGCTTCTGTCCACAAGATCAAGGAACAGGTGCTTCCGCGCCTGCTGGAACGAGTCGATCCCGAAGCCGCCGCGACGCTGACCAAGGATGAACTGGCCGAGGAATTCCGCCCGATCATCATGGAAGTGCTGGCGGAACTGAAGCTCACGCTCAACCGACGCGAGCAGTTCGCGCTGGAAAAGGTGCTGGTCGACGAGCTGCTGGGCCTGGGCCCGCTCGAAGAACTGCTGAACGATCCCGACATTTCCGACATCATGGTCAACGGCCCCGAGCAGACCTATATCGAAAAGAAGGGCAAGCTCCAGATCGCGCCGATCAAGTTCCGCGACGAGGAGCATCTGTTCCAGATCGCCCAGCGCATCGTCAACAAGGTCGGTCGCCGCGTCGACCAGACCACGCCGCTGGCCGACGCCCGCCTGCCCGACGGCAGCCGCGTCAACGTGATCGTTCCGCCGCTCAGCTTACGCGGCACGGCCATCTCGATTCGTAAGTTTTCCGCCAAGCCGATCACCATCGACATGCTGGCGCAATGGGGTGCGATGAGCCCGAAGATGGCGACCGCGCTGAAGATCGCGGGCGCCTGCCGTTTCAACGTCGTCATTTCGGGCGGCACGGGTTCGGGCAAGACGACCATGCTCAACGCCCTGTCCAAGATGATCGACCCCGGCGAGCGCGTGCTGACGATCGAGGACGCGGCCGAACTGCGGCTCCAGCAGCCGCACTGGCTGCCGCTGGAAACCCGCCCGCCGAACCTGGAGGGGCAGGGCGCGATCACTATCGGCGACCTCGTCAAGAACGCCCTGCGCATGCGCCCCGACCGCATCATCCTGGGCGAAATCCGTGGCGCTGAATGTTTCGATCTGCTCGCGGCGATGAACACCGGCCATGATGGCTCCATGTGCACGCTTCACGCCAACTCGCCCCGCGAGTGCCTGGGCCGCATGGAGAATATGATCCTGATGGGCGACATCAAGATCCCGAAGGAAGCGATTTCCAAGCAGATCGCGGATTCGGTCGACTTGATCGTGCAGGTCAAGCGCCTGCGCGACGGCTCCCGCCGCGTCACCAACGTGACCGAGGTGATCGGCATGGAAGGCGACGTCATCGTCACCCAGGAACTGTTCAAGTTCGAATATCATGACGAGGATGACAGCGGAAAGATCATCGGCGAATATCGCTCGATGGGCCTGCGCCCCTATACGCTGGACAAGGCGCGGATGTTCGGTTTCGATCAGCCTTTCCTGGAAGCCTGTCTGTAAAAGCCTGGCCGTAAAGACCCGTCCTTAGAAGCTGTCCGTCACCGAGGCGTCGCGCGGGGATTTTTCTCCCCGCGCCCCTTGCGTGTCCCCCGGTTGGGCGGCAGGTTTCCGGGAACCCTGTTTGAGAGGATTCCCTGATGAACCGCCTCGCCATGACCGGCCTCCTGCTGCTCGCCCTTACCGCTCCCGTCCTTCCGCTTGCCGCGCAACATGCCGGCCATGGCGACCACGCCGCCCATATGGCCGCCGATCCGATCGGCGCGGCCGTGGCCGCGCCCACGCGCACCCCCGCCAATGTCGCCCGCGACCGCTATCGCCACCCGGCCGAAACGCTGAAATTCTTTGGCGTGACCCCGACCCAGACCGTGGTCGAATATAGTCCGGCGGGCGGCTGGTACACCGAGATCCTTGCGCCGCTACTGAAAGACAAGGGCGTCTTCTACGCCGCCCAGGCGCCGGGCAAGGGGTTCGACGCGCTCAAGGCCAAGCTCGACGCTGATCCCGCCACCTATGGCCAGGTGAAGCTGGTCCCCTGGACCCTGCCCTTCACTGGCGTGCCGCAGGGCAGCGTCGACACGCTGCTGACCTTTCGCAACGTCCATAACATAGTGATGGGCGGGACCGAGGCGGCGACTTTCAAGGCCTTTTTCGACATGTTGAAGCCCGGCGGCACGCTGGGCATCGTCGACCATCGCCTGCCCGAAAGCCGAGACACCGCCGCCGAAAAGTCGAGCGGCTACCTGAAGGTATCGACCGTCCGCCGCCTCGCTGAAGCGGCGGGCTTCGAATATGTCGGCGCGTCGGAGGTAAACGCCAATCCGAAGGACAAGGCCGATTATGAAAAGGGGGTCTGGACGCTGCCCCCGGTCCTGCGCAATGGCGAGGTGGACAAGGCCACATATCTGGCGATCGGCGAGAGCGACCGGATGACGCTCAAGTTCCGCAAGCCCGCCAAATAAACGCAATCCGCCCGGCAGCCCGGTTGCGTCATGACGCAACCGGGCTAAAGCCGCGGGCGTGGAAGCCCCGACGACCCTCACTTCGGCCGATCCGCCGATCGCGCCCGCGCCGCCCCCGCGCGAGGAGCGGCCGCTGTTCGCGATGGGCCTGCGCCTGCTGGCGATGGTCTTCCTGTCGGCGATGTTCGCCGCCGCCAAGCTGGCGAACGAGCGCGGAGTCCACTTGATCGAATCCCTCTTCTACCGTCAGGCGCTCGCCCTGCCGCTGGTCTTCGCATGGGTCAGCTTCAGCGACGGGCCGGGCGCGGTGCGGACCAGCCGGATCGGCGTCCATGCCAGCCGCGCGGCGCTGGGCCTGATCGGCATGGCCCTCAATTTCGGCTCCTATATCCTGCTGCCGATGACGGAGGCGACGACGATCGGCTTCACCATGCCGATCTTCGGCACGATCCTGTCCGCGCTGATCCTGCGCGAAGCGACCGGCTGGCACCGGTGGGGCGCGGTGCTGCTGGGCTTTGTCGGCGTGCTGATCATGGCGCGGCCCGATGCGGGGCATTTTCCGGCCGCCGGAGTCGCGGTCGCGCTCAGCGCCGCGATCCTGACGGCGTGCATCAGCCTGGTGCTGCGCGAGCTGGGGCGGACGGAACAGCCCGGCGTCGTCGTCTTCTGGTTCACGCTCCTGTCGCTGCCGCCGCTGGCCGTCGCGATGCTGTTCGTCGGCCGGGCGCATGACCCACTCACCTGGGGCATATTATTGTTCATGGGCCTGGTCGGCGGCATGGCGCAACTGCTGATGACCGGGGCGCTGCGATGGGGGCCGGTGTCGGTCGTGCTGCCGATGGACTATAGCGCGATCATCTGGGCGACCCTGCTGGGGCTGCTGATCGGGGAGGACTGGCCGGCGGCCACCACCTGGACCGGCGCGACGATGATCGTCGGCAGCGGCCTCTGCATCGCCTGGCGCGAGCATGTCCGCGCCAGGCGTGCAGGCCATTAGCTGAGCAACTCGGCGTCCAGGCTGATGTCCGCCTTCAGCAGCTTCGACACCGGACACCCCGCCTTAGCCTTGGCCGCGAGATCCTGGAACGTCGCGTCGTCGGCGCCGGGGATCGCCGCCTTCAGCGTCAGGGCGATCGCGGTGATCGCGAAGCCGTCCTCCTGCTTTTCCAGCGTCACGACCGCCGTGGTCTCCATCTTCTCGGCCGTCAGCCCGGCTTCGCCCAGGATCATCGACAGCGCCATGGTGAAGCAGCCCGCATGGGCCGCGCCGATCAATTCTTCCGGATTGGTGCCCGGAACCCCCTCGAACCGCATGGCGAAGCCATAGGGATGGGCGTTGAGAGCACCGCTCTGGGTCGAAATAGCGCCCTTGCCGTCCTTGAGGCCGCCGCTCCACACGGCCGATCCGCTGTGATTGATCTTCATTGCCTGTTCTCCTGTCGCAAGCCCGCGAGTCGCGGGGGAACCCCGCCCACCCCGCAGGGTTGCAGACCTTAGGGGAAGTTGCACGACAGGAGAGTGACATGACCGACAGTCTGACTGACAATGCTGTGCGTAACGACCTTACCGAAGGCGGCGCGCTGATCGCATCCGACCGGGTCGAGGGCACGACCGTCTATAACCGGCAGGGCGAGAAGCTCGGCCATATTTCCAACTTCATGGTGGACAAGCGCAGCGGGCAGGTCCGCTATGCGGTGCTGTCCTTCGGCGGTTTTCTGGGGATGGGCAACGACCATTATCCGCTGCCTTGGTCGATGCTCGAATATGACACGGGCAAGGGCGGCTATGTCGTCGAGCTGGACAAGGCGGTGCTGGACAATGCCCCCCGCTACGAAGCGCAATCCCGGCCTGATTATGACGAGCGCTATGGCCGCAGCGTCTATGATTATTATGGCGTGACTTATCCTTGGTAACGGCGTTTTGAGGAGTGAAGGCCGCGCATCCGCCTGTTAGCGATGCGCGGCCTTTGCTTGCCGGGCGTGTTTCGGACTGCCCAGATTTCGACACATTTGACCGCCCCGCTATTGTCTACCGATATAATTGAATTATGTGGAAGGCGTAACGGATGAGGATAGACCCATGGACCGATTCGGACTTTCAGGTGACGCCCGCCAACCCGTCGTCCTGACCATACCCGGCCTGAACAATAGCGGCCCAGGCCATTGGCAGACCCTTTGGGAAGAACAGCGCGGCGACTGCCAGCGCGTCGATCTGGGCAGCTGGGCCAGCCCCAACCGCAACGCCTGGGTCAACCGCCTCGACGCCGCGATCCGGGAGGTGAACGGGCCGATCGTCCTCGCCGCCCACAGCCTGGGCTGCCTGGCCGTCGCCTGGTGGGGCGCGCTCCAGAGCCAGGCTTATGGCTGGCCGGTCACCGGCGCGCTGCTGGTGGCCCCGCCCGACTGCGATCGCATGGAGACGCCGGAGACCATCGGCGGCTTCGGCCCGGTGCCGCGCGCGCCCCTGCCCTTTCCCTCGATCTTGGTCGCCAGCCGCAACGACCCCTATATATTTTTCGAGCGCGCCCATTCGATCGGCAAGAATTG
This sequence comes from Sphingobium sp., assembly GCA_033795485.1. Lineage (GTDB taxonomy): Bacteria > Pseudomonadota > Alphaproteobacteria > Sphingomonadales > Sphingomonadaceae > Sphingobium. Next base: position 33,400 of record JARYGO010000004.1, on the reverse strand, counting down.
GGGCAGCAGCTTCGTCGACGCCGGGCATAGCGGCCATATCAACGCCGACTCCGGCCTTGGCGCATGGGGCTTTGGCCAGGCCTTGCTCGACCGGCTGATCGATGATGCCGAAGGACAGGCGCAGGCGGTGCGCCAGTTGCGCCCTTCGATCCCGCTGCCCCATAGCGAGCGCCACGCCGCGCTGGCGCGCGCAACCTCCTGAACCGTCTCCCCCCTGGGGCGTGCGAGAAGAGAAACTTGCACGCCCCATTTGATTAGTTTTTTGTCTAGCAAACAAGTTGAGATAAAAGCAGCGCAAGAGGTGGCCCATGAGCAACAATCGACCGATCGAATATATTCGCCATGACCGCGCCATGCCCGAGCGGGTGGTGCCCGACCGGGCGGAAGCGGAGCGCAAGGATATCGTGACCAGCGTCGACAAGGTGCGGTCGGTCCTGGAATCGCTGCGCTTCGGGTCGATCACCCTGACGGTCCACGACGCCCGCGTCGTCCAGATCGACGTCACCGAAAAGACCCGGCTGAGCGCCTGACGGCCGGTTTGCACGATCTTTCAGCGATCCTCCCCCACATAGGGTGGATCAAGCCGGCGGCGGGATGGCCGCCCTTTAACCGATTTCTGGGCTTCGACCGGACCACCGGAGACGCCGCGACGACATCACGACCGGACATCCGGATAAAGAGGGGTATTTATGATCGCGCGTTTCCTGTTGCTCGCCTCGGTGGCGAGCGCCGCCTTTGCCGTGCCTGCCGTTCATGCGCAGGACCAGACCGCGCCGCAGGCTCCCGAGGATCAGGCGGCCGATGCCGGCGCTGGCGGCGGGATCGTCGTCACCGCGCGGCGCCGCGAGGAAGCGTTGCAGGACGTGCCGCTGGCCGTCACCGTGCTCAACGCGCAGACGATCGAGCAGACCGGCAGCTATAATATCAACCGCCTCCAGCAGCTTCAGCCGTCGCTGCAATTTTATTCGACCAATCCGCGCAACAGCTCGCTCAACATCCGCGGCCTTGGCGTGCCGCTGGGCCTGACCAACGACGGCATCGAACAGGGCGTCGGCATCTATGTCGACCAAGTATTCTACAACCGCGTCGCCGCCGCCGCGCTCGATTTCGTGGACATCGAACAGATCGAGGTGCTGCGCGGGCCCCAGGGAACGCTCTACGGCAAGAACACGACCGCCGGCGCGATCAACATCACGACCCGCGCGCCCAGCTTCAACTATGAAGGCAAGGCCGAAATCTCGATCGGCAACCTCAATTTCAAGCAGGCCAAGGCGACCGTGTCCGGTCCCTTGAGCGACCGGGTCGCCGTGCGCATCGGCGCCAGCGTCACCGATCGCCAGGGCACCATCTACAATGTCGCCACAAACCAGCATGTGAACAGCCAGGATTTCCTGGGCCTGCGGGCGGCGCTGCTGTGGAAGGCGACCGACTCGCTCAATATCACGCTGTCAGGCGATTATAATCTTCAGAACCCCAATTGCTGCGCGCAGATCTACGCCGGCTACGGACCGACCCAGCGCCCCGCCAACCGCCAATATCCGGCGCTCACGGCGCTGTTCCCCAATCCCAACGGACCCGGCACCTATGCCGTGCCCAGCACCAACCCCTATGACCGGCTGACCGACCTGGACGCGCAGCTCAAGGCGCGCAATGAGCAGGGCGGCGCGTCGTTGCGCGCTGAATGGGATCTGGGCGCGGGCACGCTGACCTCCGTCACCGCCTACCGCTACTGGGACTGGCAGCCGTCCAACGATCGCGACTTCACCGGCCTTGCCCTGACGCCGATTTCGCAGAATCCGACGCAGCAGAAGCAGTGGACGCAGGAACTGCGCTACGCCCAGAGCGGCGAGACCCTGGACTTCGTCGTCGGCGCCTTTGGCTTCCATCAGAAGATCCACACGACCGGGCAGCAGGTGCAGGGGCCGGACGCGAGCCGGTGGTTCTTCACCAACGACTCCACCTACGGGACGCTGGCCTCCGACCCCAGCGTGCTCGACGGCCTGACCGCCGACAACGACATCCGCCTGAAGAACAGCAGCGCGGCGCTGTTCGGGCAGCTTACCTGGCACGTCACCGACAGGCTCGACCTTCAGCCGGGTATCCGCCTGAACTACGACAAGAAGACCGGCAGCTATGATTCGGTCGTCACCGATGGCGATGGCCGGCTCGTCACCTTCGCCGATACCAGCCTGCGCGCGCGCGCACAGCGCAGCGTGCTGGCGCCGCAATTTTTCGAAGAGACGTTCAGCGACTGGAACCTGTCCTACGACTTCACCGCGTCCTACCACTTCACGGACACGGTCATGGGCTATGCGACCTATTCGCGTGGCTTCAAGTCGGGCGGGCTGAACCTCAACGGCGTGCCGCTGAGCGCCACCGGCGTCCCGCAGACCGAGGTCGCCACCGTGGAGCCCGAAAAGGTCAACCATTTCGAGCTGGGCCTGAAAACCCAGTTCTGGGATAGGAAGGCGACCTTCAATCTCACCGGCTTCTGGACCGAGATCAGCGACTATCAGGCGATCGTCAACAATGGTCAGAACTCGGTGCTGCGCGGCTATCTCGCCAATGCCGACAAGGTCCGCACGCGCGGCGTCGAATGGGAATTCACCGCCCGCCCGTCGGACCGCGTCAGCCTCTATTATAGCGGCGCCTATACCGACGCCACCTATCGCAAGTTCGAGAACGCGCCCTGCCCCCAGGAACGGGCCGGCGGCAGCAACGTCACCGCCGCCAACCCCGAAAGCGCTCCGGGTCGTCCCGGCCTTCCCGGATCGCCGTCCTTCAGCCCGGCGGTATGCGATATTTCCGGCCAGTGGCTGCCGGGCATCTCCAAATGGGCGCTTTCCTACGGCGTGGAATTCAACATTCCGACGCAGGTTCTCGGCAGCGACGGTCAATATTATATCGGCTGGGATGGCAACTACCGTTCCAAATTCTCGTCCAACCCGTCGCGTTCGACCTATATGGATATCAAGGGCTATACGCTGAACAACCTGCGTTTGGGCTTCCGCAACCAGGATGGTCTCAACATCTATGGCTGGGTCCGCAATATCTTCGACAAGGATTATATGGAGCTGCTGGCGACCACGCCCAGCAATACCGGCCTGATCGCCGGGCAGCCGGGCGACCCGCGCACCTACGGCCTGACGATCAAGGCGAACTTCTGACGATCATGGCCGGAGGGGCGTCGTGGCGGCCCTCCGGCTTCATTTATCGAAAGCCATGCGCTATTCTGTTCGGTCTCCGGTGGTCCTACTCGGAGTCACCGCGCTGTCATTCGCCGCCGCCATCTTGGCCGAAGGGCAGGTGATCGCAAATTGCTGACCGCCACTTGGCTTTCAGCTTTCGCCCCCGCCTCTCGACAGGTTGACGCGGACCGTTGCCTTCGGCCAAACCGTTTCAGCCGAGACGCCTGCCGCTGATTGCCCTTTTCCTGCCCCGTGGAGATCGACATACAAATGACCCGCTCCTCCGATACAGCCGTCGCTCCCCTGTTCCTCGAACGCTGGTCGCCCCGCGCCTATGACGGTTCGGCGATGCCGCAGGCGGACCTGGACACGATCCTGGAAGCCGGCCGCTGGGCCCCGTCGGCCTTCAACTACCAGCCCTGGCGCTTTCTTTACGCCCATCGTGATACGCCCGACTTCGCGCGCTTCCTCGATCTGCTGGTGCCTTTCAACCAAAGCTGGGCGGACAAGGCGTCGGTCCTGCTGTTCTTCCTGTCGGAAACGACGATGGGCTCGCCCGACAAGCCCTCGCACAGCCACAGTTTCGACACCGGCGCGGCCTGGGCGCAGATCGGCCTCCAGGCGTCGATGCTCGGCTATCATGCGCATGGGATGACGGGCATCGCCTTCGACCGCACTCCCGCCGAACTGGGCATTCCGGACGGGTTCCGGGTCGAGGCCGCCGCCGCCATCGGCCGGCTCGGCGATCCCGCCGCTCTGCCCGACGCGCTTCGCGAACGCGAGGTGCCGAGCGATCGCAAGCCGCTGGCGGACATCGCCTTCGCGGGCAATTTCCCGGCCTGACCCATCGGGAGGCGACGCCCTTGGCGCGCCGCCGGGTCAGCCCTCGGCCACGTGCGCCATCGCTTGCGCATGGGCCTCCGCCGGCTCGGCGTCGGCGGGCGGCTCGCCCAGCGCGGTGTCGAAGCGGCTGCCCCGCTCCAGCGTTCGGTGGACCGGGCAATTGTCGGCTATTTCCAGCATCCGCGCCCGCTGCCCGGCGTCGATCGCGCCCTCTATGGCGATCCGCCGGGTGAAGAGGTCGGCGGGCGTCACCCCCTTGTCGCGTCGATGCCCGACGGCGGTGCGGATGCGCGTCACTGGCCAGCCCTTGCCGTGGGCATAGAGGCGCAGGGTCATCGTCGTGCAGGCGGCGAGCGCGGAGGAAAGCAGGTCATAGGGCGACGGCCCGGTGCCAAGGCCCCCGACGCTCTCCGGCTCGTCCGCCAGGAAGAGCGCGCCGCCTGCGCGGATCGCCACCTGGAACCTGCCCGCCCCCGTCTCCTCGGCTTCCGCGTCGGTCGGCTGCGCGGGCTGATCGGCCATTTCGGGCAGATAGCGCGCGGACCAGGCGGCGATAATCGACGCGGCATAATCGGCGTCCGCCTTGCGCGAGAGAAGGTGGTCGGCATCGTCCAGCGACACGAAGCTCTTGGGGTGCCGGGCCGCGAGGAAGATGGACGTCGCCTGATGCAGCCCGACCGTATCGTCGAGCGGCGCATGCAGGATCAGCAGCGGGCGGTGGAGCGCCGCGATCCGCGCGCCTTGGTCCTGTCGCCGCAGATCGTCGATGAACCCCTGACCCACGCGAAAGGGACGCCCGGCGAGCAGGACGTCGGCCTCGCCGTTGCGCGCGATCTCTTCCAGCGCGTGCGGATCGAATTGGCGCAGCACATTGGCGACGTCGAACGGGGCCGCCAGCGTCGCCACCGCCTTGACGGAGGGCAGGTCGCCGGCCGCCGCCAGCACCGCCGCCCCGCCCAGGCTGTGGCCGACCAGCAGGCCCGGCGTCATGCCGGCGGCGTCCATCGTCGCCGCCGCCGCGATCAGGTCGCGGACATTGCCGCCGAAGCTCGTGCTCGCGAAGGCGCCCTCGCTCTCGCCGAGGCCAGCGAAGTCGAAGCGCAGCACGCCGACGCCCTGCGCCGCCAGCGCGCGGGCGATGCGCACCGCCGCGACATTGTCCTTCCCGCAGGTGAAGCAATGGGCGAAGATCGCCCAGCCGCGCAGCTTGCCGACCGGAAGCTCCAGCCGGCCGGACAGACGCCGCCCCTCGGCTCCGATGAAGTCGAACGGGCGCATCGGCATGGCGTGACTATCCTTGTGCGGCGATGGTGGTGCGGATGGCGATACCGTTCTTCAGCGTCAAGGTCACGGGGGTCCGTTCATCGATCTCCGCCAGCCTGTCCTGTTGATCAGGGTCGAGCCCGGCGATCGTCAACACCCGTTCGATCCGGCTTTCCGCCTTGCCGCCGACGATGCGGAGCGCGACATCGAGCGAGTCCAGCGGCCAGCCTTTCCGGTCCGCATACATCCGCAAGGTGATCGCCGTGCAGGCGCCCAGGCTGGCGAGCAGCAGATCATAGGGCGCGGGGCCTACGCCGCCGCCGCCCAGGGCGGGCGGTTCGTCCGCGATGAGGGCATGGCCGCCGACCTCCATGGTCGTGCGATAAGGCTCCCGGCCGATATGGGCCATGGCATGTCTCCTCTTTGGCAGGACTTCAGGGGGTCCGTTTCAGGTAGGCAGGGGGACGAACTCATGCTCCTCCGGCACGGCGGCGAAGCGCCGTTCCTTCCAGTCCTTCTTCGCCTGCTCGATCCGGTCGCGAGAGGAGGAGACGAAGTTCCAGTAGATATGGCGCTTCTCCGCCAGCGGCTCGCCGCCAATCAGCATCAGCCGCGCGCCGCCCTCGGCCCGGACGATGATCTCCGCGCCCGGCTTGAACACCACCAGTTCCCCGGTCGCAAAGCCGCCGGTCTGGCCGACGATCTCGACCGCGCCACCGACAACATAGAGCGCGCGCTCGACATGCTCGGCCTTCAACTGGTAACGGGCGCCATCGGCAAGGACGATGTCGGCATAGACCATGTCGGTGAATGTCCTGACCGGGGAGACGATGCCGTCGGATCGCCCGGCGATCAGCGTCAGCCGCGTGCCCTCCTCCTCGATCGTCGGTATCTCATGCGCCTTGTAATGCGCGAAGGCCGGAGCGGCGTCCTCCGCCTCCTTCGGCAGGGCGACCCAGGTCTGGAGGCCGAACAGCCGCTGCCCGGCGTCGCGAATGGCGGGATTGGTGCGCTCGCTATGGACGATGCCGGACCCGGCGGTCATCCAGTTGACCTCGCCCGGACGGATCGCCTGTTTCGATCCTAGCGAATCGCGGTGCACTATCTCCCCCTCCAGCAGATAGGTGACGGTGGCGAGGCCGATATGCGGATGCGGCCGCACGTCCAGCCCCTCGCCGCCTTCGAAGGCGGCAGGTCCCATCTGGTCGAAGAAGATGAACGGGCCCACCATCCGGCGATGCGCCGAAGGCAAGGCGCGCCGCACGGAAAAGCCGTCGCCTAGGTCGCGCACCGGCGGCAGGATGATTAGGTCAACGCCCTCGACGTCGCTGGAACGAGTGGTCATGACGGTCGCTCCCCGGAAAAGCGGTTTCAGGCGCCGAGCAGGGCGATGGCGTCGATCTGCGCGCGGCTGAAACCCTGTGCCGCGAGGGCGGGAAGATGTTCTTGCGCGACCCGGCCCATGCGGGCGCTGTCGCAGGTGAACCGCCGCACAGCATCGAGCCGGGGCGGAAGCGGTGCGGCCGCCGTGGACGGACCGATCAGCGCGTCGATCGCTTTGCCGATGCGGCCGCGCGGGGCAGCGGCGCGCGATTGACCGGCGCAGCCGCAATCGGCGATGCCGCTCAGCGTCTGTTTCACCTCCCGCCATTCGGCGGGGGTTAGGGCAGGGGGTTTGATCTCCAGCATCGTCGGGGCTCCTGTTCGCGTGCCCTCTGATAGCGCAATGCCGCTCCTTCGATCAGCCGCGTAAATTGAAACAGTTCGTTCCCCAAAATCGAACCGGCGCCGCGCACAGCGAGTGCATTGGGCGCGCGCCTGTCCTAAGCGGCCATCATGCAGTTCGACCTTGCCTTCACCCTCTGTGCCCTGGCCGCCGTGATCCTGTCGGGTCTGGCGAAGGGCGGCTTTGCCGGGGTGGGCGCGCTGGCCATGCCGGTGATGGCGCTGGCGATCGATCCCGTGCGCGGGGCCGCGATCCTGCTGCCGATCCTGATCGTGCAGGACGCGGTGTCCGTGTGGGCGTTCCGCCGGACCTGGGACCGCACGGTGCTGACAACGATGCTGCCCGGCATGGCGGTTGGCATCCTGATCGCCTATCTGTTCGCCGCGCGGGTTTCGGAGACGACTGTGCTCGGCGTACTGGGCTTCATCTCCATCCTCTTCGGCCTCCATCGCCTGTGGATAGAGCGCGGCGCGGCCGTGGCCATGTCCTCCAATTCTCCGCCATGGGTCGGCACGCTGTTCGGCGTGGCGTCGGGCTTCACCAGCCAGATTGCCCATGCCGGATCGCCGCCGTTCCAGATGTGGGTGCTGCCCCGCCGCCTGCCGCGCGACTCGCTGGTGGGCACGACCGCCATCGCCTTCGCCGCCATGAACTGGATGAAGGTGCCGGCCTATGCCGCGCTCGGCCAGTTCACCCGCGCCAACCTGATGATCACCGCGCTGTTGATGCCGGTCGCGCTGGCCGCGACGCTTGCCGGGGTGGCGCTGGTCCGCCGCATCGACGCGGCGCGCTTCTATACGCTCATCTATGTGCTGATGGTGCTGCTGGGCATCAAGCTGATGATCGACGCGCTGTAGCGCCTTCCTTGCCGAGCGCGGTCTTTACTGGCTATTCCGGCGTAAGTAAGATCATATCGCCTGCATTCCGGATCGATAGAGCCGCTCCCATTTGTGGTCTGTCTGTTCAGATTGAACAGCCTCCGTTCGTATCGAGCGCAGTCGAGATACATTGACGCGAAGGCTTCTCGACTGCGCTCGAAGCGAACGGAACGGAAACAATCTGCTGCCGTTTTCTCGAGCCCCTTAACTGTCAGGTAGGCAGGCGCTCGAGACAGGCCGAAGTCGAGAACCTTCGATATCTCGACTTCGCTCGATACAAACGGAAGTTTGGTTCAATCTGAACAGGACAGAGTCCAGCTGATCTTCCATCTCCCCCTCTCGGCACGAACGGTAAAAGGCCCGCCGCATGGGAATGCGAACGGGCCTTTTCGGGTGCTTGAAGCGGAGGGAGGGGCCATGGGCCGACGGCCATCCCCGGCTGTACGGGCCGGGGTGCGCCGGGGGCCTTATGCTTCCTCGTCGTCCGCCTCGGGTCCGGCCATCATCCCTTCGGCGACCGCTTCGGTCCTGCCCCGGATCGCCTTTTCCAGACGGTCCGCCATGTCGGGATGCTCTTTGAGGAAGGTCTTGGCATTTTCGCGGCCCTGGCCGATGCGGACCGAGTCGTAGGAGAACCAGGCGCCGGATTTCTCGACGATCCCGGCCTTGACGCCCAGGTCGAGCATCTCGCCGATCTTGGAAATCCCCTCGCCATACATGATGTCGAACTCGACCTGCTTAAACGGCGGGGCGACCTTGTTCTTCACCACCTTCACGCGGGTGGCGTTGCCGACGATGTCGTCGCGATCCTTGATCTGGCCGGTGCGGCGGATGTCGAGCCGGACCGACGCGTAGAATTTGAGCGCGTTGCCGCCGGTGGTGGTTTCCGGATTGCCATACATGACGCCGATCTTCATGCGCACTTGGTTGATGAAGATCACCATGCATTTGGACCGGGATATGGAGCCGGTCAGCTTGCGCAGCGCTTGGCTCATCAGCCGGGCCTGAAGGCCGACATGGCTGTCGCCCATCTCGCCCTCGATCTCTGCGCGGGGCACCAGCGCCGCCACCGAATCGACCACCAATATGTCGATCGCGTTGGACCGGACCAGCGTATCGACGATTTCCAGCGCCTGCTCGCCCGTATCGGGCTGCGACACAATCAGTTCGTCGATATCGACGCCCAGCTTCTTGGCGTAGCCGGGGTCCAGCGCATGTTCGGCGTCGACGAAGGCGGCGGTGCCGCCCGCCTTCTGCGTCTCGGCGATGGCATGCAGCGCCAGCGTGGTCTTGCCGGAGCTTTCCGGACCATAGATTTCGATGATCCGCCCCTTGGGCAGACCGCCGATGCCGAGCGCGATGTCGAGGCCGAGCGACCCGGTGGAGATCGCCTCGATCTCCATCTTCTCGCGCGATCCCAGCTTCATCGCCGACCCCTTGCCAAAGGCGCGGTCGATCTGGGAGAGGGCGGCCTCCAATGCTTTTTGTCTGTCCATTGTTCCTGTCTTCTTGGAATCGATGAGTGAGAGCATTGCGGTCATCAACCTGTCCCCTGTCAAGCGGGCGACGCCGGCCGATGCCGGCGCCTGGGCACGATGTATCGCATTTGTTCACGTGGAACAAGAGGGGAACGGAAATTTCCTATCGCTAATTCCGCAAGGGCACGCCCAGCCTTATTCGGCTAGCACTTTCCCCAAAGCGCGCTCGACCGCGCCGATGGTGAAGGGCTTGGCCAAGGTCGGGCGGCCGGCATGGGCGCTCGGCAGATCGTCCGCCATGCCGCCGGTCGCGAAGATGAAGGGGATGGCCTGCTGCGCCAATATATCCGCCACGGGCCAGGACTTCTCACCTTGCAGGTTGCAATCGACGAGCGCCGCGTCGAACCCGCCCTCGCGCGCACGGGCGCAGGCCTCATCCACGGAGGATGCGACGGCATGAAGCTGATAACCGAGCGTTTCGAGATAATCTTCGAGCATCATGCCGATCATCGCTTCATCCTCGACGATCAGGATGGATTTAGTGTCCGACATAGGCCCCTGCATATATCCGGCGCGCGGCCGGCCCTTTCGATTCGCTACCGCATCCAACGGCGGTTGCCCAGCCACTTTGCATTGATGCAACGCAAGTTTCAGCCATCGCGCGGCTCGCCCGGGCCGCTCGCCAGGGCGTCGCGGGCCGCCTCCGCCAACTGGCTGACCGAGAAGGGTTTGGGCAGGAAGCCGACATTGGCGATGTCGATCGACTTGCGAAGCTGCTCCTCGGCATAGCCCGACATGAAGAGGACCGGAAGGTCGGGATGGCTCTGCCGCGCGCGGGCGACCATCGCGGGCCCGTCCATATTGGGCATGACGACATCGGAAATGAGCAGGTCGATCCGCTCCGCCTTCTCCAGCGCCTCCAGCCCCAGTTCGCCATCGGACGCGGTGATGACCGTATAACCCTGACGGCTGAGCGCCCGTTCGGCGACGGTGCGGACCATGTCCTCGTCTTCGACCAGCAATATCGTGCCCGTGCCCCATGTGTCGCCGCGCCGGGGCAGCGCCTTGGGCTTTTCGGGCGCCGCCGCTTCGCTGGCCGCATAGACGGGGAGGTAGATGATGAAGCTCGCGCCCCGGCCCAGTTCCGATTCGGCGAAGATATAGCCGCCCGACTGCTTGACGATGCCATAGACGGTCGACAGGCCCAGGCCCGTACCCTTGCCCATTTCCTTGGTCGTGAAGAAGGGCTCGAAAATCTTGGACAATATGTCGGGCGGGATGCCGAGCCCCGTGTCGGACACGCGGATCGCGGTATAGTCGCCGACCGGCAATATGTCCTGCCGCAGCTCGCGCACCCTGGCGGCTGGGACCGCATAGGTCTGGATGTTGACGACGCCGCCATTGGGCATGGCGTCGCGGGCATTGACCGCCAGGTTAACGATCACCTGCTCCAATTGCCCCGGATCGGCGCGCACCGCGCCCAGATTGCGGCCATGCGATACCTCCAGCCGCACATTTTCGCCCAACAGGCGATTGAGCAGGCTGGAGACGTCGGCGACGATATCGGGCAGTTGCAGGATCTGCGGCCGCAGCGTCTGCTGGCGGGAAAAGGCGAGCAGCTGGCGGGTCAACCCCGCCGCGCGGTTGCTGTTCGACTTGATCTGCTGGATATCGTCATAATCGCTGTCGCCCGGCGTATGGCGCATCAGCATCAGGTCGCAATGGCCGATGATGGCGGTCAGGATGTTGTTGAAGTCGTGGGCCACGCCGCCGGCGAGCTGGCCGATCGCCTGCATCTTGGTCGCCTGCGCGACCTGGCGCTTCAACTTGCTCTCTTCGCTATTATCCTTAAGGCTGAGCAGCACCGCCGCCTCCCCCAGCCCGCGCACGCCCGCCAGGCTGAGCGCCACCGGCTCGTCCGGCTGGTCCCGCATCCGGACGGCGATGTCGCCCGACATCTGCGGGCCCACGGCGAAGCGGCGGACCGAATCGGCGACCGCGGCCTGATCCTCGCGCACCACCAGATCGCCGGGATAGCTGGGCTTCTCGCCCGGCTTCAGCCCCACGGCCCGGCCAAAAGCATTGTTGACGAACAGGATGCGCCCGTCGCGATTGGCCATGGCGAGGCCGAAGGGCAGCAGCGAGAGCAGGGTTTCAATATAGGAGAGGGCGGAGGTGCCGTCGCCGCCGCCCACCGGATCGTCGATCAGCAGCACCAGCATCGGCCCGTCCTGGGGCGCGCCGCCATGAAGCTGCCCCGGCCGCCGCAGCGGCACCTGCAACAGCCGCAGCGGCAGCCCGCCCGCCTCCTCGCGCGCGAAGAACAGCCGCCCCTTGTCGTCGATGCGCATATGCCCGGCGAAATCGCGGCCGGTGATGTTGGCGTCGATCCGCCCGGCCGCGCGCAGCAGGAAAGCACCGTTGGCGGCGCGGATGCGCCCCTCGCCCCCGATCATCGCCGCCATGATGCCCGCTTCCGACAAATGCCGCCCCGCCTCTCCGGTCAGCAGGCGGTGGACGTCGTCGATCGCGCTTGGCTGGCGCACCGGCGAAAAGCGCCAAAGCAGATAATCCTCCGCCCGGCCCGTGCGCGTGACGTCGACGTCCAGCCGCAGCGCGCCATGGACGATCGCCTCCACCCGCGCTTGCCCGTCGCGCCAGGCAGCGCGGCCGGCGGCCGACAGGCTTTCGGTGGCGGCGGGGTCGGCCAGCACGCCGGGTGGGGTCGGGAAACCCGGAAACCACTCGCCGAACAGGTCGCTGGCGCACACCAGCCGGCCGCCGCGATCGGTGACGGCGATCGCCATGCCCGACGCGTCGGCGGCCGCGCGCGCCACGGTCCAGTCGGGCAGGGCGTCGGGCGATATGGTCTGCGGCGGATAGAGCCTGCGCGCCCAGGCCGTCAGCAGCAACAGCGCCACCAACATCGCGGCGAAGCCCGCCGCCAGCCGCATGTCGCCGACGGCATACCAGATGAGCGCGGCGGAAAGCGCCAAGGCGAGGCCGATCAGCGGCGCGAACGCGCGCGCGGGCGGCACGCTCGCCAGTGCGGGTCCTTCCCTTTTCGTCCGCGTCGCCACGACGGCGATCCCCCTTGGCATCATTGGCGGCGCGCCGAGCGGCCCCACAAGGGCCTCAAACGGCGGCGCTTTCCCCCAATGCGCTGCTTTCGCGGGCTTTGCCAATCCTGATTTTGCGCGCCTGCCATTTGCGGCCCATGCGATGGCGCCAAATCCAGTCCGCCACAACATAGCCGATCGCGGCCGCGCCGACCGAAATCAGCGCCAGGCCAAACAGCATGGCGGGCGCGGCTTCGGAAAAGAGCCAGGCGCACCATCGGCCGATCGACGCGTGGCTTTCCATCAGCGCCCAGACCCCCGAAGCGTCGGCGCCCCGGCCCAGCAGCCGGTTGCCGATATAAACCGACGCCCACAGGATCAGCGGCGTCGTCACCGGATTGGAGAGGAAGGTCATCGCCGCCGCGAGCGGAATATTGGCGCGAAAGGGCAGCGCCAGCAGCGCCGCGCCAGCGATCTGAAGACCGGGGATCAGCAGAAAGATGCCGACCAGCAGGCCCAGCGCCACGCCGCGCGGCACCGACCGGCGCGTGAAGCGCCACAGCGAGGGTTCCAGTACGCGATGCGCGACCGGGGCCAACATCCGGCTGTTTTCCAGGGATTCGCGAGTCGGCGCATTGGCATGCCACCAGCGGGTCAGGCGGTTGGACATCAACTATGCGCCTTCATGATGCGCTGCTGATCGCGCTTCCAGTCGCGGTCCTTGATCGTCTCGCGCTTGTCGTGAAGCTTCTTGCCCTTGGCGAGCGCCAGCTCAACCTTGGCGCGGCCCTGGCTGTTGAAATAGATCATCAGCGGCACCAGCGTCATGCCCTGGCGCGACACGGCGCTGTGCATCTTCTCGATCTCGCGCTCGTGCAGCAACAGCTTGCGCGGTCGCTTGGGCTCGTGATTCTCGCGGTTGCCATGGCTATATTCGGGGATGTTGCTGTTGACCAGAAACACCTGATTGCCCTTCACCTCGGCATAGCTTTCGGCGATATTGCCCTCGCCCCCGCGCAGCGCCTTCACCTCGGTGCCCTGGAGCGCGATACCCGCCTCGAACACGTCGTCGATGAAATATTCGAAGCGCGCGCGCCGGTTCTCGGCGACGATCTTCTTCTTGTCGAAGGTTTCGGGACGGGGCCGGGCCATATTTCCTAATCTCAGTCCGTTCGTTCGAGCCGGTTCGCGCTTGTCGGGAACCCTCCGTCGAAAATGGTTCTCGACAAGCGCGAACCGAACGGATGTAGTGATGAAAGCCCGTCAAACCAATCCAGCAATCTCCAGGGCCCGGTCGACCGCCATGCGGCTGGCTTCCGACGGCCAGGTGATCGGCAGGCGGACATCGCCGGGCATGTCGGGCCGCACGCGCGTAAGCGCATATTTGACCGGGCCAGGTGAAGAATCGCTGAACAGGGCATCATGCAGGGGATAGAGACGATCCTGAAGCGCCAACGCGCCATCCCAGTCATGCGCCAGGCACGCCGCCTGGAAATCGGCGCACAGCCGGGGGGCGACGTTGGCGGTGACGGAGATGCAGCCCCGGCCCCCCATCGCATTGAATCCCAGCGCGGTTTCGTCATTGCCCGAAAGCTGGCAGAAATCCGGCCCGCAGGCGAGGCGCTGCGCGGTGACCCGCCCCAGATTCCCGGTGGCGTCCTTGATCCCGACGATCGACTGATATTCCTCGGCCAGCCGGTGCATCACCGGCACGCCGATGTCGGTGATCGTGCGGCTGGGCACGTTATAGAGGATGATCGGCAGGTCGCAGCGCTGCGCCAGATAGGCGAAGTGCTGGTAGACGCCGTCCTGGTTGGGCTTGTTGTAATAAGGCGCGACGACCAGCGCCGCCTGCGCGCCAGCGCCCTGCGCCGCATACATATGGTCGAGCGCGATGCGGGTGTCGTTCGACCCGCAGCCCGCGATCACCGGCACGCGCCCGGCGGCCTGGTCGACGCAGATGGCGATGACGCGATTATGCTCATCGACCGTCATGGTGGCGCTTTCACCGGTGGTGCCGCAGGGCACCAGCGCGCTCGATCCCTGCTCGATCTGCCAGTCCACGAAAGCCCGGAAAGCCGCCTCGTCGATCGCTCCGTCGCGAAAGGGCGTCACCAGGGCCGGAATCGACCCGGAAAACATGATTTTACTCCTTCAATTCGCCGGGCTTCCAAGGCATGATCGGTGAGCCGGGCGCTATAGCGCGTCATTCAGGGCCTGATAAGGATGCAAATGGAATAATGTCCAGCATCGTGTCGATCCCATCCCTACGAACCGCATTGGTCCATATGCCCCTCATTGCCCTGTTGCTGTCCACCATCGGCGCCTCCGCCCAAGTCGACCTGCTCCCCGCGTCCGCGCCCGCCGACCCGCCCGGCGCGATCGTCCAGCCGCTGCCGGGCCAGGCATCGGGCTCGCAGGCTTCCGGCGCGCAGGGCAGCCAGTGGAACCAGGTCAGCGGCCGGATCGGCGTGTCGCCCGACGCCGCGATCAACGCGACCATCAGCCAATGGCGCGCGCTCCAGCAAAGCGACTCGCTGGGCTTTTCCAGCTATGCCAGCTTCATCACCGCCAATCCCGGCTGGCCGGGCGAGGACCGGATGCGGCGGCTGGCCGAGACAAGCATCAGCCCCGACAGTTTCGAGCCCAATCAGGTCGTCGCCTTCTTCGCCCGCTTCCCGGCGCGCACGGCGGTCGGCCATGCCCGCAACGCGCTGGCGCTGAACGCGCTGGGCCGCGGGGGCGAGGCGCGGGTCGCCGCGCGCGCCGCCTGGATCGGCGGATCGCTGTCGCCGACGGACGAGGCGCGGCTGCTGTCGCTGTTCGGGTCCGGCTTCACTCCCGCCGATCATGACCTGCGCATCGACGCTCTGCTCTGGGCCAATGATCTGGCGGGCGCGATGCGGATGATCCCCTATGCCTCGCCCGCGCGCCGCCCGATCTATCAGGCGCGGATCGCCTTCCGCCGCAAGACGCCCGACGCGCCGATGCTGATGCAGGCGGCGGAGGCCTATGGCGCGGGCGACGCGGGCTTCCTCGCCGACAAGGCGATGTGGCTGCGCAACAGCGGCAACTGGATCGCGGGGCGGCAGTTGCTCGCCAATCGCGGCCCGCTGACCTACCACCCCAGCAACGCGGAGGAATGGTATGAGGTGCTGCTGGCCAATGCGCGCGCCGCCGCCGCCGACAGCCAGTGGAGCTTCGCCTGGGCGATCGCGGCCAAGCTGGACGACGCCTATCTGCCCGGCACCGACATCAGCGCCCGGCCGATCGGCGAGCGGGACGATTATACCAGCCTGGCCTGGTTGGCCGGCACCACCGCCTTCTACAATCTCAACCGGCCCGGCGACGCGATAGAGATGTTTCGCCGCTACGCCACCGCAGCGCGGTCGCCCCAGACGCAGTCCAAGGGCTATTATTGGGCCGGCCGGGCGGCGCTGGCGGCAGGCGATCAGGCGTCGGCCAACAGCTATTTCCAGCGCGCCTCCGCCTTTCCGGATCAGTTTTACGGACAATTGGCGCTCGAACGCATGGGCCGGCCGGTCCCCGCCCCCTCGACCGCCGACCGCATGGTGGAGCTGAGCGCCGCCGATCGCGCCGCCTTCGCCAGCCGCTCGGTTGTCCGCGCGGCCAAGGCGCTGGGCGCGATGGGCTATTGGGAGGATCAGAGCAAGTTCGCCCGCGCCATCGCCGCCAATGCCGACAGCGACAAGGATCATTATCTCGCGGCCGAACTGGCGCAGGGGCTGGGGCGCCCGGACCTGGGCGTGATGGTCGGGCGGCGCGCGGTGTCGAGCGGCCTGTCGGGCTATGGCACCAGCGCCTTTCCGCGCGTGCCCGTGCCCGCCAACCACCAGTCCAACTGGACGATGATCCATGCCATCGCCCGGCAGGAAAGCCAGTTCGACCGCGCCGCCGTCAGCCATGCCGGCGCGCGCGGCCTGATGCAGCTCATGCCCGGCACCGCGCGGGAGACCGCCGGGAAGATCGGCCTTGGCTATAATCCCGGCGCGCTCACCACCGACACGGGCTATAATATCCAGCTCGGCTCCACCTATTTCCAGTCGATGCTGCGCTATTATGGCGGCAGCTATCCGCTGGCGGTCGCCGCCTATAATGCGGGGCCGGGCAATGTGAACAAATGGATCGCCGCCAATGGCGACCCCCGTCTGCCCGGCGCCGACATGCTCCGCTGGATCGAGCAGATCCCCATCTATGAGACCAAAAATTATGTGCAGCGCGTGCTGGAAAATGCCGTCGTCTATGACGCGATGAACCCCGCCTATGCGCGTTTCCGGGGCAGCAACACGGTGCTGAGCCGCTATCTGGGCAAGCAGACACCGGGCTGAATCCGCGCTAAGGGACGGCCATGACCGCCCATCCCAACTATATCTCGCCCGAGGGTTTCGCGAAGCTGCGCGCCGAATATGACCACCTGCTGGGCATCGAGCGGCCCCGGATCGTCGAGGTGGTGAGCTGGGCGGCCGGCAATGGCGACCGCAGCGAGAATGGCGATTATCTCTACGGCCGCAAGCGGATGCGGGAGATTGACGGGCAGCTCCGCCGTCTGTCGAAGAAGATGAAGGACGCCAGGGTCGTCGACCCGCGTCAGCAGCCTGACAAGAGCCGGGTCTATTTCGGCGCGACAGTCACCATCGCCGACGAGGACGACAATCATCGCACCGTCACGCTGGTCGGCAATGACGAGACGGACGCCGGCGCGGGCCGGATCGGCTGGGGCTCCCCCATCGCCCGCGCCCTGCGCGGCGCGGCTGTGGGCGACTCGCGCAGGGTGCTGCTGCCGAGCGGCGAGAAGGATTATGAGGTGATGGCGATCCGCTATCCCGATTGAGGCGGCGACGCCTATTCGTGCGGCAGAAGCGCGCGGTTCAGCCTGTCGGTAACCTCGGCGATCGGCTCGGTCACGGTGACGCTGCGTCCCTCGCCGAAGCGGATGCGGGTGCCTTCGGTGACGGACGAGACGAAAGTGACCTGCGCCGCATTGACCGCCGTTTCGGACCGGTCGGCACCGATGAACATGACCATCATCGCACTCTCTCCTCTTATTGGTAGAGGAGGAGCCTAACCAGAAATGCGGGACGCGCCAGCGCTTTTGCGTGGGCGGGGCGGATCACTCCTCGCGGATCGTCTCGATGAAGGTCGCGACCCGCCGTTCGAGCTGACGCGCGCCATCCGACAGGGTTTCAGCGAGGCCGCCGATCGCCTGCGCGCCCGCCGCCGCCGTCCCGGCATTGCCGCTGATCTCGCTGGCGCTGGCCCTGATGCCTTCGCTGGCCTGGCCCGATTCGGCGACATGGGTGGCGATGGTGCGGGTGAAGCGCCCCTGTTCGGCGACCGCGCCGAAGATGGCCGACGACAGCCGGTCCACCATCGCGATGATCGCGTTCATATGCTCATAGCCATCGGACAAATCGATCGCGGCGCGGCGCATATGGTCGATCCGCCCGCTGATCTCCGCCGCCGCGGCGCGGGTCTGGTCGGCCAGCGCCTTGACTTGGCGCGCCACCACGGCGAAGCCGTCGCCCGCCTGGCCCGCGCGCGCCGCTTCTATCGCGGCATTGAGCGCCAGCGTGGAGGTCGTGCGGGCGATACCGTCGATAAGGCTGGAGACCGCGCCGATCTCCGTCGTCGCCTGGGCGAGCGCATCGGCTTGGGCCGTGCCCGACCGGGCATGGACCACCGCCTGCCGGGTGGCGTCCGCCGCCTGCTGGACCTGCCCCTCGACCGACTGGAGCGTGGCGGCAAGCGCCGTGCCGCTTTCGGCTAGGTCGGCCATATTGGCCGATGTCTGCGCGGCGGCCACCGCCATGGCGGCGGCATGATCGCGATTGCTGTCGGCCCTGTCCGCCGCCTGCCCCGCCGTGGCGGCGAGCATGCCCGCCATCTCCACCAGTTCGGCGACCAGCGAGCGGATGTCGCCGCGGAAGGTCGCGCTCCGCGCGGCGAGCCGCTCGAACCGTTCCGCCTTGGCCAGCGCGATCCGGCTTTCGCGGTCCGACGCCAGGCGCAGCAGCACGCCGCTGTCGATCACCCCCGCATAGCGGCCGTCGCGCACCGCGATCAGCCCCTCGCATCCCTCTCCCTCGCGGGCGTAGATAGCGATCAGCCGGTCGGCGTCGCTATCCGCCTCGACCACGGTGCACGGATGCACATGGCCATCGAGCCGCCCCCCGAAGCTGGGATTTTTGAGCAGCGCATGACCGAAGGGGTTGAACAGGATCGCGCGGGTGTCCCGCTCGTAGATCGCGCCGACGGGCCGCGCGTCCGCGTCCACCACCGGCAGCAGCCGCAGGCTCGCATCCTGTTGAAAGCGTTCGACCGCCTCGCTGAGCGGCTGGCCCAGCCGCACGGGCGTGCGGGCGCGAAGCGGCGCGGCGCCGGGGGCGCCGTCCGATTTTAAGAGGGGCTTGGCCTTTTGCGTTTCCACGCCGCCGCGATTAATCGATGTTGGTAAACACGACGTTAGCATTTGAAGACGGTTTTGTGACAATTCAGATATTTATCACTGTTTCGCGGGCTTGTAGCCGAAGGCCTTCCGGGCAGCCTCCACCACGACCGGATCGGCGTCCGGCATATCCATCGGCACCAGCTTTTCCAGCCTGTCGGCGACATGGCTCAGCGCGGCGATCCGCCCGGCCTTGCGGTGATTATTGTCGATCGCGTGCCAGGGCGCATATTTGGTGTCGGTCTTTTTGAACATCGCCGCAATCGCCTCCAGATAGTCGGCGCGGCGCGCCCGGTTGCGATAATCGTCGGCCCCGGTCTTCCATCGCTTCCAAGGCGTGTCCAGCCGCTCGGCCAGCTGCTCGTCCTGGGTTTCCTGGGTGATGTGAACGAACAGCTTGACGATGTTGGTGCCCGCGTCGGCCTGCTGCTTCTCGAACGCGTTGATCTCGTCATAGCCGCGCTTCCATTCGGCCTTGCTGGCAAAGCCCTCGACCCGCTCCACCAGCACCCGCCCATACCAGCTCCGATCGAAGATCGCGATATTGCGGCCGGCGGGCAGGCGCGTCCAGAAGCGCCAGAGGAAATGACGGTCGCGCTCCTCGGCGGTAGGGGCGGCGATCGGATGGACCTGATAATAGCGCGGGTCCCATTCGGCCGTCATCCGCTTGATGATCCCGCCCTTGCCCGCCGCGTCCCAGCCTTCGAGCAGGATCACCGATCGCCGGTCATGCAGGATATGCGCGACCTGGATTTTCGCCAGCCGCAACTGCACGGCGGCGAGCGCGGCGTCATAGTCGCCCGCGAACTTCGCGCCCTTCTCATAATCGGCAAGGTCGATGGTCATGGGCATGTCTCCTCCTCTCCATGCTGGAACAGGCCCGGCGCGGGGGAAAGGAGAAAATGTCAGCCCTTGGCCTGCGGTTCCACCACCCGGACATGCAGTTCGCGCAGCTGCTTGAACTCGGCCGGGCTGGGCGCGCCCATCAGCAGGTCCTCGGCGCGCTGGTTCATCGGGAACAGCGTGATCTCCCGCAGGTTCTGCGCGCCGCACAGCAGCATGACGATACGGTCGACCCCGGCCGCCATGCCGCCATGGGGAGGCGCGCCATATTGGAAGGCGCGATAGAGGCCGCCGAAACGCTCCTCCACATCCTGCTGCGACAGGCCCACCAGCTCGAACGCCTTGACCATCAGCTCGGGCGACTGGTTGCGGATCGACCCCGACGCGATCTCATAGCCGTTGCAGACCATGTCATATTGGAACGCATTGATGGTCAGCGGGTCCTGGCCGTTCAGCGCGTCCAGCCCGCCCTGCGGCATGGAGAAGGGATTGTGGGCGAAGTCGATCGACTTGCTGTCCTCATCATATTCGTAGAATGGGAAATCGACGATCCAGCACAATTCGAAGCGATCCTTGTCGATGAGGTCGAGCTGTTCGGCGACACGCGTGCGCGCCAGGCCCGCGAGCTTCGCCGCCTGGCTCTCCTTGCCCGCCGCGAAGAAGACTCCGTCATTGGGGCCAAGGCCCAGCGCGGCGATCAGCTTGGCGGTCGCCTCCTCGCCATGGTTTTTGGCGATGGGACCGCCGGGCGCGCCATCCTTGATGTTGATATAGCCAAGGCCCGAATAGCCCTCGCCCCGCGCCCAATTGTTCATGTCGTCGAAGAATTTACGGCTGCCCGCGCCCGCGCCCGGCGCCGGGATCGCGCGGATCACGCTGCCGCTTTCGACCAGCGAGGCGAAGATGCCGAAGCCGCTCCCATGGAAATGCTCCGTCACGTCGCTGATGATGATCGGGTTGCGCAGGTCGGGCTTGTCGCTGCCATATTTCAGCAGCGCCTCGGCATGGGGGATGCGCGGGAAATCGCCCGCCGGGGTGACGGGCTTGCCGTCGGCGAACGCCTCGAAAAGCTCGGCGATCACCGGCTCCATCGTGTTCCACACATCTTCCTGGGTGACGAAGCTCATCTCCAGGTCGAGCTGGTAGAACTCGCCCGGCAGGCGGTCGGCGCGCGGGTCCTCGTCGCGGAAGCAGGGCGCAATCTGGAAATAACGGTCGAAGCCCGCGACCATCAGCAACTGCTTATATTGCTGCGGGGCCTGCGGCAGCGCGTAGAATTTGCCCGGATGGATGCGGCTGGGCACCAGGAAGTCGCGCGCGCCCTCCGGGCTCGACGCGGTCAGGATGGGCGTCGAATATTCGGTGAAGCCCTGCGCTTCCATCCGGCGGCGCATGTCGGCGATGATCTTCGTGCGCTTGACGATGTTGGCGTGCAGCGTCTCCCGCCGCAAATCGAGGAAGCGGTAGCGCAGGCGGATATCCTCGGGATAGTCCTGCTCCCCCGCGACCGGCAGGGGCAGCTCGGCGGCGGTGGACAATATGACGACGCGGTCGGCGACCACCTCGATCGTCCCGGTCTCCATCTTCGGATTGGTGGCTTCCGGCCCGCGCGCCACGACCGTGCCGTCGACCGTCACCACCGATTCCGCGCGCAGCCCGTCCAGGATGCGCAGCGCCTCGCTGTCCGCCTTCGCGACGATCTGCGTCAGGCCATAATGGTCGCGCAGGTCGACGAACAGCACGCCGCCATGGTCGCGCTTGCGATGCACCCAGCCCGACAGGCGGACGGTCGCGCCGACATCGGCCTCGCGAAGGGCGGCGCAATTGTGGGTGCGATAGGCGTGCATGGCGTTATGGTCTTTCAGCTTCGTTTTACGGAAATGACAAAGTGTTGCAGCCCGGCTATGGGCAGGAGCGTCGACTATCGACGAGCCCGCCAGGGAGCGGGCCAGCCCATAATAAGATCGAAGACCATATGCAAATTCATCCGCTGATTACCGACAGCCAGACGCTTTCCGATTTCTGCGCCCGCATCGCCCGGTCCCCCTATATCGCCGTCGATACCGAGTTCATGCGGGAAAACAGCTATTGGCCCGAACTCTGCCTGGTGCAGGTGGCCGACGACAATGAAGCCGCCGCGATCGACCCCAAGGCGCCGGGGCTGGACATGACCCCGCTGCTCGAACTGCTGACCAACAATGAGGATGTACTCAAGGTCTTCCATGCCGGCGGCCAGGATATCGAGATCATCCACAATCTGACCGGCAAGACGCCGCATCCAATGTTCGACACCCAGATCGCGGCGATGGCGCTCGGCCTTGGCGAACAGATCGGCTATGGCAATCTGGTCGACGCCTGGCTGGGCGTGACGCTGGACAAGGGCGCGCGCTTCACCGACTGGGCTCGCCGTCCGCTCGACAAGCGGCAGATCGACTATGCGATCGGCGACGTCACCTATTTGATCCAGATATTCCCCAAGATGCTGGAGGAACTGCGCAAGACCGGGCGCGGCGACTGGCTGGACCAGGAGATGGAGCGGATCAGCGATCCCGCCAATTACGAAAACAAGCCCGAGGACGCCTGGCAGCGAGTCCGCATCGCCAGCCGCAAGGCCGACGTGCTGGGCCGGCTGAAGGCGCTGGCCGCCTGGCGCGAGCTGGAGGCGCAGGACAAGAATCTGCCGCGCGGCCGCATCGTCAAGGACGAGACGCTAGCCGACATCGCCAGCCACCCGCCCCGCACGCAGGAGGATCTGGGCAAGGTGCGCGGCCTGTCCGCCACCTGGAAGAGCAACGAGATCGGCGCGCGGCTGATGGCGGCGCTGGCCAGGCATCAGCCGCTCGGGCGCGACGAGATGCCCGAGCGCGACCCCAAGCGGCCGGGCCTGGGCAAGGACGGCGCGCTGGTCGCTGACCTGCTGAAGCTGCTGCTCAAGATCCGATCGCGCGACATCAATGTGGCGTCCCGCCTGCTGGCGCGCAGCGACGATATAGAGGCGCTGGCGGCGGGCGTGCGCGAGGGGCTGTCGATCCTGGAGGGCTGGCGCTACGACCAGTTCGGGCGCGACGCGGTCGACCTGGTCGAGGGCCGCCTGGCCTTCGCAGTCAAAGGCGGCCGGCTGAAGATGACTCGTACCCAATAGCAAAGGCCCTTAGCGATGCGAATGGCGATGGCGACGATGATGATGGCTCCGCTGGCCGCCTGCGCGACGATGGAAGAACCCGCCGCCGCACCCAAGGGCGCCTGTCGCAACGAAGTGGTCGCGGGCTTCGTTGGTCGCGCGGCGGACGCGGACACGGGCGCGGCGATGCTAAAGGCGTCGGGCGCGAAGACATTGCGCTGGGGCGGGCCGGGCATGGCCATGACGATGGATTTTCGCCCCGACCGGCTGACTGTCACCTATGACGAGGCGATGGTCATCACTTCCGCCCGCTGCGGGTAAAATAGGGCGGGGTCGCGGATTGTGTGCCGCCAGTAGAACAGGAAGCCTTCAGGCTCTGTCTAACCAACCTCCGTTTCAACCGAAACAGACCTGGGCTGTCCTGTTCAGGGGGAAGCCGTGCTCCTGCGAAGGCAGGAGCCCAGTCCAGCGTTCGACGGGCTCCTGCTTCCGCCCTGCGCAGGAGCACGATGCGACGCCATCAGGACAAACCCTCAGTGAGCCATCCGATATTTGACATTCATCGCCTGCGCCAGTTGCCGCAGGCGGCGTTCGACCGCCTCGCCATAGAGGTCGACGTCGCGGTCCCGTAGCAGCAGCGTCAGCCGGTCGCCCTCCAGTTCCAGCCGACCGGCGGCGAGCGGCCCTTCGACGCCGCCGGACAGCCGCTGGCCAAGGCGGATGGCCAATCCCCATAGCGTCGCGCGCGCCAGCACATGCGGCGGGGCGAGCCTGTCCAGCGGCGCGGGCACAGCGACGCCGCCGCCGAAATTGCTGTGCAGCGCCTGCGCCAGCATCGCCCGTTCCTCGGCGGTGATGCCGACCCAATTGCCGTGCAGCGCGATCTCCACGCCGCGTTCGGCGCGGAAGTCGGGATTGGCGCGCCAGCCGACATCGGCGAGCAGGCAGGCCGCGCGGCGGATGCGCCGCCACCCGCTGCCGTCCTCAAGGAACAGCGGCGAGATCCAGCGCTCGATCATGTCGCCATGGCCGGAAAAACGCGCCTGCGCCTCCCCTTCCGCCTCGGCCGCGATCAGCAGCGGGTCGGCGGCGCGGATGTCGGGGGGCAGTCCCTCGAACAACAGCCCTTCGCGCAGGCCATAGGCCGAGACGACCAGCCGTTCTGACTTCAACTGCCGCACCATGACCGACAGCAAGGCCGCGGCGTCGGGCAGCGTCGGGACGCGCGACCCGGTCATCGCCGGTATGCCCTTCAACCGCGCGCGGCCGACATGGGACACGATCCGGGTGAGTTGTTCGGCGCGGGCGGCTGGCATCTCATATTGATGGACGACGGGCAGCGGGAAATTGCTGAGCTGCATGTCGAAGCGGGCAAGCGCCCGCCAGGACCCGCCGACCAGGTAGAAGGGCAGGCCCGGCGCGGCATGCCAGCCGGCCTTGACCAGCATCTTCTTGACCAGCCGCTCCATCGCGCCGCGCCCCTTGGCCCGGATCTCGGGCAGGCGCAGCACGCCCAGCGGCAGGGATATGGTCTGATGGACCTGGCCGTCACGGACGCGCGCCAGTTCCAGGCTGCCGCCACCCAGGTCGCCGACTATGCCGTCCGCTTCGGGGATTCCGGACAATACGCCCATCGCCGCGCCGACCGCCTCCTGCGCGCCGCTCAGCAGCTCGACCGTCAGGCCGATGCCGGCCGCCCGCTCGATGAAATCGCGGCCGTTGGCGGCATCCCGGACAGCAGCGGTGGCGACGCAGCGCACATCCTCGACCGCCATCTCGCGGCACAGTTGCGCGAAGCGGGCGAGCGCGCGAAGCCCGCGATCCATCGCCTCCGCCTCTATCCGCCCGGTCTTGCCCAGCGAGGCGCCCAGTCCCGCCATCACCTTTTCGTTGAACAGGATGAAGGGGATGCGGCGCGGCCCGTCATAGACGACCAGGCGCACGCTGTTGGAGCCGATGTCGATGATCGCGCTGCGGGCGAAGGCGGGGTCGGTCGCCGGGGCCAGATTTTCGGCCAGCGCGCGGACGCGGGTAAGCATGGACGGCGGCATGGACGCTCAGCCCCGCAGACGCAGGCTGAGCGTCGGCACGGCCACGCTGTCGAGCGCCGCGCCCCGGCCGGAAAGCGACGGGTTGGTCATGAAATAGCGGTGCAGGTTGAACGGCCGGTCGCCCGGCTCCAGCCGCCGGTAATGACCGTCGCTCTCCAGCTCCCAGCTTTGTTCATTGTCCATCAGGTTGGCGACCATCACCTGGTCGAGAATCTGGTCGTGAACGGTGCTGTTCTCGACCGGCAGCAGAAACTCGACACGGCGGTCGAAATTGCGCGGCATCCAGTCGGCCGAGCTGATGAACACCGCTGCGCCGTTGTTGGGCAGCGGCTTGCCGTTGCCGAACACGGCGATGCGGCTATGCTCCAGGAAGCGGCCGACCACCGACTTGACCCGGATATTTTCCGACATGCCCGGAACGCCGGGACGCAGGCAGCATATGCCGCGAACGATAAGGTCGATCTGGACCCCCGCATTGCTGGCGGCATAGAGTTTCTCGATGATCGCCGGGTCGACCAGCGAGTTCATCTTGGCCCAGATGGCGCCGGGACGCCCCGCCCGGACATGGTCGATCTCCGCGTCGATCCGCTGGCACAGGCTGCCGCGCAGGTCGCGCGGGGACATCACCAGCTTCTCCAGCGCCTGGGGTTCGACATAGCCGGTGATGTAGTTGAACAGCGCGGCGGCGTCGCGGCCGTAGCGCGGGTCCGCGGTGAAGAAGCTGAGGTCGGTATAGACGCGCGCGGTCACCGGATGATAATTGCCGGTGCCGAAATGGCAGTAGGTGCGGAACTGCTTGTCCTCCCGCCGGATGACCATCGAGATCTTCGCATGGGTCTTCCAGTCGATGAAGCCATAGACGACCTGCACCCCCGCCCGTTCAAGCTGCGAGGCCCAGAGGAGATTCTGCTCCTCGTCGAACCGCGCCTTCAGCTCGACGACGGCGGTGACGGACTTGCCCGCCTCCGCCGCGTCGATCAGCGCGCGGATGACGGCGGACTGCTTGCCCGCGCGATAGAGGGTCTGCTTGATCGCCACCACGTCCGGGTCGGACGCCGCCTGTTTCAGGAAGGCGATGACGACGTCGAAGCTTTCATAGGGGTGGTGGACGATGATGTCCTTGGCCCGGATCGCGGCGAAACAGTCGCCGCCATATTCGCGGATGCGTTCGGGAAAGCGCGGGGCATAGGGTTCGAACTTCAGGTCGGGGCGATCCTCGTCGACCAGGCCCGATAGGTCGCCGATGCCGACGAACCCCTCCACCTCCTCGACGATGGCGTCGTGGCCCTGAAGCATGTCCTGGAGCATCTCCTCGACCGGCTCGGGAATGCGCTCCTCAATCTCCATGCGGATCACGCGCCCCCGACGACGGCGCTTGATGGCACTGCGGAAATAGCGGACCAGGTCCTCCGCTTCCTCCTCTATCTCTATGTCGCTGTCGCGGATGATGCGGAACACGCCGCTGTTGCGCACGCGATAGCCGGGGAAAAGCTCGTCCGAAAAGCGCCGGATCACCGCCTCCAGCGCCAGATGGCGAGCGCGCTCGCCCGGCACCCGCACGAACCGCGCGAGGGACGAGGGGATCATCACCAGCTCGCGGATCGGCTGCTTGTCCGACAGCCGCTCCAGGTCGAAGACGATCGACAGCCCGCCATTGGGGATGAAGGGGAAGGGATGGGCGGGGTCGAGCGCCTGGGGCGTCAGGATAGGAAATATCTGGTTCAGGAAATGGTCGCGCAGCCACGCCTCGCTCTCCGCGTCGAGGGCGCTTGCCGGGCCGACCACCTCGATCCCCGCTTCGCCCAGTTCGCCGTGGAGCAGGCCCCAGACCTTCTGCTGCGCCTGCATCAGCCGGGTCGTGCGCTCGGTGATGGCGGCGAGCTGCTGCGCGGGGGTCAGCCCGTCGGCGGAGCGCAGGTCGACATCCTGCAATTGCTGGCCCTTCAGCCCCGCGACCCGGACGCTGAAGAACTCGTCCAGATTAGCGCCCGAAATCGACAGGAAACGCAGCCGCTCCAGCAGCGGATGCGCCCGGTTCATCGCTTCCTCCAGCACCCGCTGGTTAAAGGCGAGCCAGGACAGTTCGCGGTTGAAATAACGGTCGGCCGAGGGGATCATGGCCGCGGAGGGGTCAGCTTCAGCCAAGGGTCATGTCCTCGCGGCTCAGGAAAGGGGATCGGGTGGCACTATAGGCAGGACGCCGGCATTTTGCAGGGCCTCTTTCGCCATTGCGATGGAAATCTTGCGGCCAGACGACAGGGCGGCTTCATTCAGCAGCGCGACGGCGGCGGCAATCGCGCCATAGCTGCGCTCGATCCGGCGCAGCAGCCAGTCGGGCAGGTCGGCGGCGAAGCGCGCGCCAGCGCCGCCAAGCTGCCGCTCGACCAGCGCGCGGGCCAGCGCCTCGTCGGGCTCCGATATCGCGACATGCGGGGCGGCGGCCAGGCGGGACCGCAGGTCAGGCAGCGCCACCGTCCAGCTTTGCGGCGCGCTATGGCCGATCAGCAGCAGCGGCACCCGGTCGGTCTGCGCCCGGTTCCAGGCGTGGAACAGGCGGTGCTCGTCCGCCCCTTCCGCCTCGTCGATCACTTCGCCGCCGCTCGCCTGGGCGAACTGGCGGCCCAGCGTCGACCGGCCCGACCGGGGCGGTCCCGTCAGCACGCTGGTCATCACCGGCCAGTCGCGCCAGCCCTCCAGATGGCGGACGGCCAGGCGGTTGGCCTCGCTCAGCAGGACGCCGCCCTCCCCCTGGCCCGCCGACCAGTCGAACGGCAGGCTGATCTGCCTCATTGCTGGGGCGGTGCGGCCGGGGCGGCGGGGGCGGGAGCGCCGCCGGCCGGCCGACGCGCGATGCGCAGCGTGGAGCCGGACGCGGTGACGTTATATCCGCGCGCTTGCAGGCCGGCGCGCAGCATGTCCGCATTGCCCTCGAAGCTCACCTGCATGACCGACATGCCGCCGAGCGCCAGGCTGCTGGTCGCGGCGGAACGGACGCCGGCTATGGAGCGGACCAGCGCCTCGCCCTGGCCGACCGAGGCGACGTCCGGCGTCTCGAACTGGACGGTGAAGCTGCTCGTGCCGCTCGCCGCCACCGGCGCGTCCAGCATCTCGACCGGCAGGTCGGCCGCATTCTCGATCGCGAGCGCGGCGGGATCGACCGGCTCCTCAATGATCAGCGACGGATCGGGACGCAGGCGCCCGTCGGCGAGCGCGCCGACATAGAGAAGGTCGATGCGGCGGATCGCCTCGTCCATCATCGCGGGGATCGCCGCCTCGCTAGTCGCGCGGAGGGAAAAGCGGCCGATCAGCTGGTTGTCAGGACCATATCGGGCGGTGAAGCTGCCCACCACCGGGCCGCCGGGCCATTGCCGGTCGAGCCGCGCGATTGGGAAGATCACGTCCGCCGCGCCATATTGGTCGAGCAGCACCCGCCACCACAGGCGCCCGCGCCGGCCGGTCTGCCCGGCGTTCAGCAATATGGGATCGGCGATCGAGCCCGCCGTGCGCACATAGTCTATGGCGCTGTCGCCGGTGCGGAACCGCGCCCAGGCCCGCTGCCATTCGTTGATACGCTCGAACGTCACGGCCGATCCGCCGTCCCACAGCACCGGGATCACCAGCAGCGGCGGCGACCGCATCGTCTGGCCGCTGATGCCCAGCAACTGGCCGGTGCGGGCACGGTCGAACAGCACGCCCAGCGTCGCGACATAGCGGTTCGGCCCCGCCTGCTCATATTGAACCTCGATGCCCGACACCATTGCCGCCAATTGCGAGTCGGATAGAGCGGGCGCGCCATTGCCGCCATGAGTGCGCGTCCACAGCATCCGCCAGGCTTGGCGCTGCGCCAGCCGCCAGCCGGCATGGCGGGCGCTGTCGGCATCCTTGGCATAGACGTCGACCTTGACGCCGCTAACCTGGAAGTCGCCGCCGCTGGCGATCGGCGGCACCCCGCGCTCCCCCTCCATCTGCGCGAACAGCGCGGCGGCGGCGAGGCCGAGCAGGATGGCGGCCGCGATCTGCGCGGGGCGCGAGAGCAGGCGCAAGGCCTGCCGGGGCAGGTCGGAAAGGCGGAGATTGGGGCTAGCGGCGATCACGGGCGTCCTTTTGGCGGGATTTGGCGGTCCTGCCAAGCCGCAACGATTGCCCGTTCCACTTTCGCGGCTCTTGGTCTAGGCGCGGAAAGCATGAGCGACACCGAATCCTACAGCTACGCCAAGGCTGGCGTCGACATCGCCGCGGGCAATGCGCTGGTCCGCGCCATCGCCCCCCTGGCCAAGGCCACGCGGCGGCCCGGCGCGGACGCGGAACTGGGTGGGTTCGGCGGTTTCTTCGACCTCAAGGCCGCTGGCTATGACGATCCGCTGCTGGTCGCGGCCAATGACGGGGTGGGCACCAAGCTGAAGCTGGCGATCGACCATGACCGGCATGACGGCGTCGGCGTCGACCTGGTCGCCATGTGCGCCAACGACCTGATCGTGCAGGGGGCGGAGCCGCTCTTCTTCCTCGATTATTACGCCACCGGAAAGCTGGAGAGCGGCGTCGCCCAGCGCGTCATCGCCGGGATCGCCGAAGGGTGCCGCCAGGCCGGCTGCGCGCTAATCGGCGGCGAGACGGCGGAGATGCCGGGCATGTATGCGCCGGGCGACTATGATCTCGCCGGCTTCTGCGTCGGCGCAGTCGAGCGGGCGCGGGCGCTGACCGGATCGCGGGTCGGGACGGGCGACGTGCTGCTGGGCCTCGCCTCCTCCGGCGTCCATAGCAACGGCTTCTCGCTGGTGCGGCGGCTAGCGGCGGACAAGGGATGGAGGCTCGACCGCCCCGCCTTGTTCGACAATGAGGTGCTGCTGATCGACGCGCTGATGGCGCCGACGCGCATCTATGTGAAAAGCCTGCTGCCCCTGGTGCGCGCGGGGAAGATTAACGCGCTCGCCCATATCACCGGCGGCGGACTGCTGGAGAATATTCCCCGCGTCCTGCCCGACGGCTGCCACGCCCTGGTCGATGCCGACGCTTGGGCCCAGCCGCGCCTGATGGCCTTCCTCCAGGCGCAAGGCCATATCGAGCCGGAGGAGATGGCGCGCACCTTCAATTGCGGCATCGGCATGGTGCTGGCGGTTGCCGAGAGCGAGGTCGGGACTGTGACGGCGGGGCTGACGGCGGCCGGCGAGACCGTCCACCACATCGGCGCGGTCGAGGCGGGCGAGAAGGGCTGCACGGTGCGCGGGTCCGTGGAGACATGGAGCGCCAGGGCCGCCTGGTCCGCAACGCATCTGGGGTGATGGGCTTATCCCCCTCCCGCTCGCGGAAGGGGTTCGGGAGGGCATGTCGGAACGGAGGCGCTCACTGGCCCTCCCCGGCGCCTCCCGCAAGCGGGAGGGGTGCAATATGACGAAGGCCAAAGTCGCCGTCCTGATTTCCGGCCGCGGGTCCAACATGGCTGCTCTGCTCTATGCCGCCAAGGCGAAGGACTGCCCCTATGAGATCGTCCTCGTCGCCGCCAACGATCCCGACGCCGCCGGGTTGACGCTCGCCGCCGCCGAAGGCGTGGCGACCTTCGGCCACAGCCACAAAGGCCTGAAGCGCGCCGAGTTCGACGCGATCATCGACGCCCGGCTACGGGAGGCGGGCGCGCAGTTCGTGGCGCTGGCGGGCTATATGCTGCTGCTTTCGCCGGAGTTCGTGGCCCGGTGGGAAGGACGGATGCTCAACATCCATCCCAGCCTGCTGCCCAAATATAAGGGGCTGGACACGCACCGGCGCGCGATCGACGCCGGGGACAGCCATGCCGGCTGCTCGGTCCACATCGTCACCGCCGAACTGGACGACGGCCCAGTGCTTGGCCAGACGCCGGTCGCGATCCTGCCCGGCGACACCGAAGAGAGCCTGGCCGCCCGCATCCTGATCGCCGAGCATCAGCTTTATTCGCGCACGCTCGCCGACTTCGTCATGCGCGAGCGGACGCCCGACTATCTGCTGGGCCGGGTCCGCGACCTGGCCCTCTCCCTACCCGAAACGGACGAGACGACGTCCCATGGCATGCCCTGCTTCGGCATCCTTAAGGGCAAGAAATTCGCCTATTTCACGCAGGATCATCATGGCGACGGCGTCATTGCCCTGATCGTCAAGACCAGCGCGCCCGAAGAACAGGCGATGCTGATCGACAGCGATCCCGACGTTTATTACCGTCCCGCCTATTTCGGCCCGGCGGGCTGGGTCGGCATCCGGCTCGATGGCGGCGATATCGACTGGGACCATATCGCCGACCGCCTCGCGCGAAGCTGGCGCATCGTCGCGCCCAGGAAGCTGGCGGGACTGATGCGAGTGGCGGACGAATTTTAGAGCGTCCGGCGAACGGTCAGCGTCGAGCGCTTCTCAAACCTCTAGCCCGATGAGGTTGCCGCTGCCGATCCGGTCGATATAGCGCTTCCCGTCTATCTCCATCCAATCGGGCGTCACCTCGATCCGGCGGCCCCGAATGGTGGTGCGCAGATGCTCGACGGCGATGCGGTTGCGGGTGACGATGCGCAATATGGCCAGACCGTCGCCGCGCGCCGCCATGATGCTGTAGCGGTCGCCGCGCAGCAGGAAATGCCAGCTTCCATCGCTCGGCAGCCATTCATTGCCGTCGACCACCTGCTGCGGCGTCCCGTCCGGCCCACCCAGCCGCACGCTGATGCGGGTCGCGCCGTTGCCGCGCCGGGGCGGGGCGAAGATCAGCAGCGGTTCCCCCTCCACGGCCAGGGGAATGGGCGTGTCGCGCAGCAGCCGCGAGCCCCCGACGATCAGTTGCGGCAATTCGTTGGAAAAGGGCAGGCGGTCGCGGGCGAAATGCCGCTGGCGGACCACCGGATTGGCGTGGAAGCTGCACACCTGCGTCGGCGTCAGCCGCCCTTCCTCCACCAGCCCGTGGCAAGTCGGGCACAACAGGGTGCCGATCGGCGCGTCCACCCGCTTTTCGGTCGGCAGCGCCAAATAGCGATAGATGGTGACGCCGCACCGCACGCAGGCAAAGCCGCATGCCTGGCGGATGTCTTCCCGCTGTTCGGCCGTCAGCCCCGGCAGTGACGGCATGACCCGCAAGCCCATCGCAATGACCCCTTTTTGGCCGGAACGCTGGATGCGGCCGGCGCGCTTCAGGCGTCCTTCCTGCGGTCGGCGGGTCGATCGCCCGCCTGTATGACCTATCGTTGAAATAAATGCGGATAAGTCAAGGCTTAGCCTTTTCGACCGGCGGCAGCGGCGGCAGCACGGTAACCGAACGCGCGGCCGCCATATCGCGGATTCGGCCCGGATGCGGCATCGCCCGGATCGCGATTTCGGCATAGTCGCCCGCGCTGAACAGTTCGACGTCGCCGACGTCGAACAGCCGCTGGCCGAAGCTTTGGGTGATCCGGACGCTGCGGATGCTGGACAGGGCGATCTGCGTGCGCTGCTTGGATAGGAGCCCGCGCTCCAGCAATATCTCGTGGCTGGAGAGCGCCAGCCGCGCGCCCTTGTGCCGGACCCACCAGATGGCCAGCACCGGCCAGCCCACGACGGAAATCAACAGCAGCGAAAACCAGAGCGGATGCGCCCGGAACATCGCCGGGTTGGCGTCGTAAAGCCATTCCTCCTCGCGCATCGCCCGTCCTTTCGCCTGACAGGAACCTTGTTTACGGCAAAGGGGGGTTCGTCAAGCTGCCGACGCTTCGAGGATTGCGAGCTTCGTCAAACTTCGTTATAACCTACGTATGAACATACCGCTGAAGATCACCAAGATCGGAAATTCCGCCGGCATCGTTTTGCCGAAAGAACTACTGGCCCGCCTTCGCGTCGGCCTGGGCGATGCTCTTTATGTCAGCGAAACACCGGACGGCGTCAGATTGACGGCGTCCGATCCCGATTTCGAAACGAAGATGGGATTGGCCGAGCAGATCATGCGAGAAGATCGCGATATTTTGCGCGTTCTGGCAAAGTAGCGAAGCGGACATGGAGGAAGAGGATCGGACGGAGCCGGTTTGGATCGACCTGTCCGTGGCGAACGCGGTTCATGATCGCCAACTTGCCGAACATGGCGGAGGAACCGGGGTCCGCGACGCGGGACTGCTTGAGTCGGCGCTTGCGCGTCCGGTCAATCGCTGGGCCTATGGCGACAATGATATCTGCGTTCTCGCCGCCAGCTATGCTTTCGGCCTGGCCCGCAACCATCCGTTCGTCGACGGCAACAAACGCACCGCATGGGTGCTGGCGCGCCTGTTCCTGGCGATGAATGGCGGCAAGCTCAGTTTCGCGGCCGAGGATGCGATCGCGATGATGCTCGCCCTGGCCGCGGGCGAATTGTCGGAGGAGGAAACCGCCGCCTGGTTCCGCGACCATCTGGCGGAGGCGTAAAGCCCCTACCCCTCGTCTCCCATGCGCAGCGCGGCGATGAAGGCTTCCTGCGGGATTTGGACGCTGCCATATTCGCGCATCCGCTTCTTGCCTTCCTTCTGCTTGTCGAGCAGC
>JARYGO010000003.1:0-177967 GCA_033795485.1 Sphingobium sp. | reverse complement strand
GCCGTCATCGATCAGGCCGCCTAACGCCTCCCAGTGGGAGTGTTTTAGCGCTTACTACAGGGTCATCAAAAGCGCGTCTGGATGGTCCTCGACGAGAAAAGGAACACAGCTACAGAGCTTAGCGAGTGGCTCTCTGGTGAATAACGAGTTCCCGTTCCGTTTAAGCAGTGGCAGGGGGTTGCCAAAATCGCTTCTCAACGACATCCGGTTGGAGAGTTGGACTTTCGAAGCGCTCCTCTCGGACGGAAACGTCAAGGTGGCGGTGAAATAACGCAACGTAGTCCCGGTCTTCCACTAGGTCGGGCGATAGAGGTTCAACCTGCGCCCCAACTTCAAGCGTCGCGCCGCCCGTGGAGACTACTGGAATCACTGTAGCGTCCGGTTGCAGGCGTCGAAACATTTCATATTCCTGTACAATCCCGCCCATACCCCCGATGAAAACTGCCGCTTTGAACTTGTGTTCGGAAAACATGCGCTCACGCATGGCCAGCAAGCTCTTCTCCCGATCCTTCTCAATCTCGTCCGTATAAACCACATTGTTGAATCGTTCATTGTCCTCGGGATACTCGTCCTTGAAATGGCGAGACTGGTAGAGCCGGACCCAGTGTCCGTAATTTATTCCTATGTCTTGCGAGACCACCCAGATCATTGGTGTTATTGCGGGTTGACCACCCCAAACAAGCAGCCTGCGTCCTAGCGTGACGTGCACCAAAGCGGAGACTGCGGCTGTAATCGCGACACTGTCAGCGGTCGCCGCATATTGTGGGCCTCGCTTCGGATCCGGCACGCCTGCCGAAAGAAAAATGGCCTCAGTCATGGTCAGTTCTCCCATGCCGCAAGAGCCCATCCGGCTTCGGAAACTTTAATCGTGCGGACCGCGCGAATATGCTCCCCAAGCCATCGGAGATGAGCATTCCATGCATCACGGATGCCGATATGATCGTAGACCAGTACCGGTATCTCCTGCTGTTCCGCTCGTCGCGCCTTATCGGCCACATCGTTCAAAATTTCAGCCGTGGGGATTCCGACGATCGGATATGCCCAGATCTTTTCGCCGTCCAGCAACCGCACGGCGACGGCCCGATGAGCGCCGACGCCTTCCACTGACGCACCAATTTTCTCGACGTCAGCGCGCAGTTTGCCGGTAATCGACATATATCGAGATGCGATGCTGCGGCTTCGTAGCCGCTCGACCTCCAGGACGATTGTATCCGCCGTTTTGGCTACTATTGGACCATCCGGCCCTTCGAGTTCCTCCGGATCAAGATATATAGTCTCTGCGAGATCGGTCAGCTTGTTTGGCGTGTGCTCAGGCCAAATTACACGAAGGACCTGGATCTCTTTCGCGCGTGCTCTTCCTATTTCCTGTCGAGTCCAGCGGCTATCGAAATAGGTAGGCGTGTCGAGCATAACCATAACATCAGAATCGACGAGCCTATGCCAAAGCACATCCTGGAACGGATCGCCGGGCCTAATGTCGTGCGTGTCCAAGAATACGTCGAATCCGCGGGACGCAAGGAGATCGTGAAGTTGCAACGCTGCTGCTCGGGATTCCACGCGCCGATAGCTCACAAAAACCCGTCGCTGTCGACGAAGTAAACCCACGCATTCCAGCATTGCTGAAGCGAGTTCAGTCATATTTGGATCGTCAGCGCGCCGCGTTAGCCCATTTATGGGCTGGAGAAGCGGGGGGATGTGAGCATTGAAGTCTGCGCCAGCGGCAATCGTTGGAATGATGGGCGCACTGGCCCGGATCAGGTCTTGGGCCGCTTCGAGATCTTGCTGGGCATTTCCTCCAAAATACGCACATGCGAATGCTGCTGGCTTGTGCCGCTCACCCAGCGTTTCCGCATTATGCACAACTACATCGTCCCCCAACGTCAATCCGAAGTCGGAAACGATATCAGTGAGCGTCGCTGTCAGTGTTGCGCGCTCCTCTGGCGTTGCGGTACCAAGTATGGCCAGTTCATAGATACTCATTGGTGTCAGCGACCGGCCGCTTTTGCCGCGGTTTCGATCCAAGCCGGCATGTTGGCATAGCCGTTATCCCGGACCCAATCATATGTCCCGTATAGGTTCGACAGCGGAATATCTCGGCCATTCTGCTTTACTGTGAAATAACTGAGAGGGTTGGACCCCTGTCGATCAGTTCCAAGCTGCGGATCTTTTACGCTATGGATGTCGATGGCCAATAGGCCTTTCCCAAGCTCGTAGCTTCTCTTGATCTCGTGCCGGACCCATTCGCGATCATACGTCTCTGCGCCGAACAGCACCACAGTCACGGACGTGCCTTTGAGCTGCTCCTCGATCCATTTTTCTATGCCGCCCGCGCGTCTTTTTGCCTCTTCGAACTCTGCCTTGTCATAGAAAGGCTGCGCTTCGCCACCTGGACGAACCACCCAGGAATTGCGGACTTGCACGACCCGTCGAACGTCACGGTCATAGTGAAAGCTAAAGAATACCCGACGCGCCACCGCTTCCCCCCTCGATCATCGTTCGCTCATATCAAGGCGGGCGCCAGGTGTCAGCAGGCACCGTGAGTGCTTGGGGTAGGCTGGTCGCAGCGACACCTTTCGGCATGGCGAGGAAAGCGCCCATTCCATCGAAATGCATCGGCCAAATCGAGCATGTTGCGCTACTTTCGAAATCGCACCTGTGCGGGCGAGGGAGATGGCCCGTGGTATCAGTAATTCGGGCTGCCTCTGGCGTGCCCAATGTCCCCGCTGGCTTCCCGATTCTGTTCGACGCCGACATGGCGATCATCGAGCCGGCCTTCGTCTGGCTCGTGGAGCACGCGGAGCTAAGCGGCCGTGCCCACGCCTCCGAAACCGTGCGGACCTACGGCGAGCATCTCCACGACTGGTTCGACTCGCTCGAACAATCGGGGATCGAATGGCGCGAAGCCGACGAACGCGTCATCGCCGCCTATCGCAACCGGATGCTGGAGAATCCCAGCACCCATACCGGGCGGCCCTATGCCCGGACCACGATCAATGCGCGTGTCTCGACCGTCTGCCGCTTCTATGGCTGGGCGCTCGATAAGGGGCTGATCGACTACTGCCCGTTCCGGTTGACCGAGAAGATGACGCTGATGCTCGACGGCGCCTATCGCCCGGGCTTGCAGCGGCGCCAGGTCAACGAGCTGATCGTCTCACGCCCCGAAAAACTGCCGCGACCGCTGCGCGCCGACGAACTGGCACGGCTGTTCGCGCATCTAAGGCCTACCGCCCGACTTGCCGCGCAATGGGCGCTTGGGGCGGGTCTGCGTCGCAAGGAGCTTTGCGCGCTCGCCGTCGACCAGATCCCAGATAGCTGGCCACTCGACCTCGACAGCGATCCACTTGTCGGCGTGCCGCTCCATATCACCAAGGGCGACCGGCCAAGGACGGTCTATCCGCCGCTTCGGCTGCTCGATCATACCCACTGGTATGCGGGCGAGTATCGCGCCCGGATCGTCCGCCGTATCCGCCGTTCCGACCGGGGCTATCGCGCGCCGCCCAATCTCCTGCTGAACGAGCATGGCCGCGCCATGACGCGAAAGCTCCTGACGGCGCAGCTCGCGGAAGCGTTCGCGGCCGCGGGACTTCAGGGCACGCTGCATTGGCTGCGGCACACCTTCGCGATGGCGATGCTGGCCCGCCTTCAGATCCAGGCCCGCACCAATCCCGATCTCAACCCGCTCAAGGTCGTGCAGGTGCTGCTGGGCCATGCTTCGATCACAACCACCGCGATTTATCTGCGCTGCGTCGAACTGCACGAGCGCGATCTGAGCGAAAGCCTCGCCTATCTTTATGGCGAGCTGATCCCCGCCGATGGCTAGGGGCCGCCTCGATCGGACGCTAAGACTCGATCCGGCACCGGCTAACCATCCGGCGCAGGTCGCCGAAATCCAGTTCCGCGACGAATGGGGTAAGATCGTCCAAAGCTTCAACCCGGCGCTGTTCGGAATGCCGGACGATATCAGCGCCGCCATCGCCCGGGCTT
The DNA here is from genome assembly GCA_033795485.1 of Sphingobium sp. Taxonomy (GTDB): domain Bacteria; phylum Pseudomonadota; class Alphaproteobacteria; order Sphingomonadales; family Sphingomonadaceae; genus Sphingobium. The sequence continues at coordinate 173,983 of JARYGO010000003.1, read as the reverse complement.
TCCGCGATCATGATGTGGCATCCAGCGCTGCGACCCGCACCGCGCACTGGTTCGCGCTGCGCGTGTTTGGGAGGTTCCTGCGCGAAGACGCGCGTGTCAGGCGCGCGGCAGACCTCGACACGGCAACGATCCGCCGGTTCATCACCTGGCTGGCGATGCCCACCAACGGGCGCAGGCGCGGCGTCCGCTCACAATCCGGTCAGCTCGGTATGATCCGGCCGGTCCTCAAGCGCGCGATCGCGGACAATCCAGGCTTGTTCGCACCGGGCTTCGCCGTTCCCAACAATGCGATCCCGCTCGCCGGCGTCCAGCGGCTACCGCAAGATCGGCTGACACCTGCCGCAATGCGCGCCCTGCTGGCAGTCTGCTATGCCGAGATCGACACTGCGTGGGACAAGTTCCAGCACGGGCAAGCTATCGTTGGTCTTCCGAATGTGCTCCTTCATGGCGGCCGGACCGCCGAACGGGATCGCTGGATCTGGAAGCTCCACCGCCTTGGCCACGGTATCCTGCCGAGCGACCGAGGCTTGGACCTTAACAAGCCCGATCGGCAGAGGATCGCCGAGGTAGGCGGGTTCCGCGAGCTCGAGGGTTATCTCCACCTCACGACCGACACGCTGGTTGCGTTCTATATCGTGCTACTAATCCAGACGGCGGCCAATACCGGTCCGCTGCGCCAGATCAAGCGGGACTGCCTCGTGCCGCATCCGCTCGAGCGGCATCGCGTCATGGTCGAGTGGGTGAAACCCCGCGCCGGCAGTAAGGTGAAGCGCATGCAACGGCGCTCGTTCGACAATCGCCGACCCTATGCGGCGTCGCGCCTGATCGAAAAGCTCCTTGCGATGACGGCGCCTCTGCTGCCGCATGTGGAGCCGTCCAAGCGCGACCGGCTGTTCCTGCACCGCTTCCTCATGACGACAGGACGCCTCGAGCGCGAGCATCACGCCGGTCATATCGTGCAGGCCACGTTGCGATCGGCAATGTTGCGCTTCTACGAGCGGCACAATGACGCGATCGCCTCCTGGAACGCCGCGCATCCCGGCAAGTCTCTTTCCCTGCTTCCAGACTTCTCGCCCAAGCTGTTCCGCAGCAGCATGGCAAGCGCCCATTACACAGCGTCACAGGGCGATATCATGGCGGCCAAGGCGGTCCTCAATCATGCGAATGTCGCAACCACCGATATCTACGTCGATGGCGAGGCCGTCCGCCGCCTCGAACGCGATACGATCGCCCGGCTCCAGTCGCTGATGATCACATGGGTCACCGGCGAGACGCCCTCCCATGACTCACAACATCAAGGGCCGGATACCAGCGTCCGGGTGACGGCGCTGTTCGGTCACGACTGCCTTTGTCCGATCGACGGCGGGCACGCACGGCCTGGCCGCGTGTGCCCGAAACTGGGAGGCTGCCTTGCCTGTCCGGGCCTGATCGTCCCGATCGACCCGGATCATCTGGCGCGCATCGTCCAAGCCACCAGGCATCTTCAAGCGGCGCGGGAACGCATCGACCCGATCCGGTTCAGCCTCTTCTATGCGCCCAGCCTTCGGGTGCTGACACAAGACCTGCTGCCGGCGTTCCCGCGCGAAATGATGCCGGACGCGGAACTGCTCATACCCGCCTTGCCGCCGCTGCCGGACCTGGAATAGCCTCATGGCCTCCGTCCCGAAATCCACGCCTACCCAGCTTCCGGCGCCATTGCTCGGAAACGAAGGCGTCCCCGCCGCCACGACGTTCAACTGGGGCTTCGAAATGCCGGACGGGAGCCGGTTCGGAGACGATCAGTGGACGCCGCTCCGGCACGCCGCCGAACTGTTCCTGCTCTCGCTGCGGGCCGATCCGCCCGAAGGGCGGATGCCACTTCGCAAGGAAACGGTCGACGGCCACTTCAGCCACATCCGCTTCCTCGTTCGATGGATGGCAGTCGAGAACGTCCGATGCTTCAAGGATCTCGATCAAGACGCCGTCGACCGGTTCCTGGCCATGTTGCGCGCTCGTCCCGGCAGGAACGCTTCACGGCTCTCCCTCAGCACCGCCGAAGGCTATCTCGGCACGATCCGCACGTTCCACATGCAGCGCGACAAGCTGGACGACGCGCCGCTGATGGCGCCGCCTCGCGCCGGTTCGGTTGGGAAGCGGCACTGGAAACCTTATGGCGGCCATCCCTATACGCCCGACGAGATCGCCGTGCCTCTCATCAGCGGCGCTATAGAACTGCTCGGTGACCCAGCGGACCAGATACTCGCGCTGCGCGACCGTCTCGAAGATCTGTATGAGCAGTTCCGACCACAGCATCAGGGGCGAAGGCTCCACTGGCATATCAGACGCGCCATGTTGGCTGAGCCATGCCCCTACGCGGATCTGTATCCGAATCCGGAATGGCCGCTGCGCCGCCTGACGTTCATGCTCGATCGCCTTGGCGACGCCTGCTTCGTAGTCATCGCCTATCTCGTTGGCGCGAGAGCCTCCGAAATACTCAGGCTTGAGGAGGATTGCCTCGAACGGCGCGCGGCCGATGGAGACGGCGAGGAACACGTCTATCTGGTCGGCACCATCACGAAGACGTCGCTGACGGAACATGGGGACATCCATCGCTGGCTCGCGCCCGAGCCGGTCCAGCGGGCGATCCACATCCTCGAACGTCTCTCCGCTCCGCTTCGCGAACTTAGCGGGAAGAGGAACCTCTGGCTTCACCAGCTCGGCCGGGGACGCTCGCCGCTTCCGACGATGATGCCCGTCGCCCGACTGCGATCACCCATGGTCAATATCCGCTTGAACGAGCGACTTATGCCGTTCCTTGGCTTGCCGGAACACCAAGGCGGCACCTGGCACCTGACCACCTATCAGGGCCGCAAGACGTTCTCGCGGTTCATCGGTCGGCGCGACCGCACCGGCCTGACGGCGCTGCAACGCCATCTCGGCCATGTCCACCGCGCGATGACCGACCGGGCCTATGTGGGCACAGACTTCGAGCTTGCCGAGTTGATCGACGACCAGGCCGCCGAAGAAAGCCGCAAGGCGCTGGAAGACCTGCTCCTGGCGCCGAACGTCGCCGGGAAGGCGGGCGTCATGCTCTCCGAGCGATCGCCGTTCCGCGGGCGCACGCGGTCGGGCGACGTCGATGGCTATATCACCGAGATCCTCGCCGAAACGGATATGCGCCTCGGCGTGTGCGACTGGGGCTACTGCCTCTACCGCCGGGAGACCTCCGCTTGCCTCGGCGGCGAGCGCGAGCCGAACCCGGTGCTTCGCACACAAAGCACCTGCTCGACTTGCGCCAACTTCGCCGTGACCGAGCGGCATAGGCCGGTCTGGGAAGTGCGCCTTGAACGGAATACCGCATTGATCCAGCGCGATGACCTCGATCGCGAGAGCCGAGCACTTGCCGAAGCCCGCATCCAGGAATCTCGCCGTATCCTCGACCAGCTCGACGAAGGAAATGCCGGTGACGTCTGAATCTGACCCATCCACCCCGCAGGCCCGTCGCCGGGCGAACACCAATGCACGCCTGCGCGAAGCTCTTGGCGTCCTCGCCAAAGACCCATCCGCCGCGCCAACGGTCGCCGGTCTCGCACGAGTAGCCGGGGTCGGCCGCAACATCATCTATACGCACCATGCCGACGTTCTCGACGCCCTGCGCAAGCTTCAATCGCAACGTGAGGGCGCCACTGAAACGGCCGCCGGCGAGGCCGATCGCACACGCGCCACTCTTCATGACGCGATAGCCACGAACATCGCCCTCGCGACACATAATGCCAGCCTGCTGAAACGCGCTGTCGAATCCGAGCAGCGCGCGGAGCGGCTCGAACGCCGTAACGCGCAACTTGTGCAGGAACTCGATCGGATACGCCGGTCCGTCCCCATCCGCACCAACGCCGAAGCGCCCGATCCCTCCGCTGCCTGAAGGCGGTCACGCCCTAATCGGGCGTCTTGGAAGGGGAGGAGGACTGGAGATGGCGGAAATACGGGCTTTGCGGAGCCAATAAGACAGGTCAATGCAGACCTAATGCTCCCAAAAATGGAAAATCGCCCCGCAGGATCGCTGGACCGAGAATTGGCCTCCCGCTCAAGCAGCTTGGGCACGCGGCGATCCAGTCGTGAAGCTCATCGGCTATGACTGTTCGCCGGCCGACAACCGCCGCTACGCGCATCGCGAAGGCCATGTCGATCCGCGCTTCCTGTTCCGCTACCCCTTGCGTGAATGGGGCTGGACGCGCGAGGATTGCATCGCACGTATCCAGGCAGCCGGACTTCCGGTCCCGGTAAAATCCTCCTGCTTCTTCTGCGCCGCGATGAAACCCCAGGAGCTTCGCACGCTTCCCCCGCACTATCTCCGGCTGATTGTCTTGATCGAAGCTCGCGCAAAGCCCCGGCTGAAGAAGGTCGATGGCCTCTGGCGCAAGTCTGTCAAGGGACTGCGCAGCGGAACACCCCATCCAGGCGCAATGACCGATCTGATCCGAGACGAGGGACTGCTCCCAGCAGATGAAATCGAACACATCATCACGATAACACCCGCCGATCTGCTCGATTTCCAGGCCGCCGCTGCGCGCGTCGCTCTGGCGGGGCGGCGACCGCTCAAGGACTGGCTCGCCTCTTTCCAAGACGGTGTCAACCGAGCAGCGGCATAATGGATCGCGAATTCGCATTGACGGACCGTTTGGCTTTTGTCTCGGGTGGCAATCAATAATTTCCGCCAAAATCACACGACGGGAGAAAATGATGACCGTGGATGAACTGACGGCATTGCTTATCGAGGCCGGGGAAATTTTGGACGAGATCGAGAGTCTGCCGCTCGATGATTACGGATACCGGGAACTGCCGCCGAACAGTCTCGACCGCGCCCGCGAAATCACCAAAATTGCTTTCGAATTGCGCTCGGCCCAAACACCAAACGCATAGCGAATCATGAAAATCGTTCGATTGAAGCGTGGATTTCAGATCACCCTCTCCGATATCTCCGCCTGATCGTCCTTGTCGAGGCCCGCGCCGCGCTGCGGCTGCAGGCCTTCTATGGCCTCTGGCGCAAGCCCATCAAAGGCCGGGGGGCAAGCGAACCCCGTCCCGGCTCCATGACCGAATTCATTCGCGCCGAACGTCTCCTCAAGCGCTGAGACATTGATCGCATCATCTCCGAGGCCCCACGCGACCTAGTCGCCTTTCAGCAAGCCGCAGCCGCGATCGTCCTCGCCGACCGGGCGCCCATCGGTGACTGGCTGGCAAGGTTCAATGCCGGCATCGATCGCTTGGCTGCCTAAGCAAACCGAGATCACCAGCGCAAAAATCAACCTCTTCCACTGGAGACCGACTATGGCCGAACGCGACATGTTTGAAAGGACGGCAGCCCAACAGGGGTGGCACGAGCGAACCGAGATCGATGTGCTTCTCAAATAAATCGAGAATCAAAACTCGGCCGCTGCCTTCGAAGATTTCCTCTCACAAATGGATGCCGATGCGCTCGACGGCGACTATACCAACGACCCCGATGATGGTCACGAACATGAGTTCGTCGAGGCGGAAATCGACCTGTCTAGAAACGACAATACTGTCACCTGCACTCGATGCGGGATGCTCTCAGTAGAGGACGCAGACGACATCTCATAGCGTGTCGATCGAATTTTCCTGAAGAGAATTGATAGGGCGATTGCGCGCTGACGCGCGCACCGGCGCTCTATCTCCACTCCGCTGCGACCGAGCTTCGGCTACGCCGAATCTCCGTAGGGTAGACGCGAGACGCCTCTTTCGAGGACGCCCCAGCGCCTCCCCCCGAACCGTGCTTGCACCTTTCAATGCACACGGCTCTCCATTCCGCTGGGCATCCGGCCGCCATGATGGGCAACGTGACACTTTCGGCACAGGACGATTGTCCTGCGCCGTCGTGCCGATTGCACCCAAGGCGTCAGTTGGTCGCGCCGCTTGTCCTTCAAGCGATTGGGATGATGCATCTCGAACGGACCATCGGTATCGCCACATGCCTCGCATTGCTCGGCACTAAGACGCGTGACCAGATCGTTCGGACTCTGCGCAAGGCGAGAGCCTACCGTGATGGTGTCGACGATGGGGTTATCCCACGTCTTCACGATCAGATGCTTCAGTTTCCACACCTTATGAACGCGCGGCTCGCCCCGGACCACGGTCGTAATCCCGTGGTCCGACCCCATCTTCAGATATTCCTCGGCCTGCCGCCTCGTCGAGCGTCGCCGGCATGCCACAGTCGCGAAGAGGCTCCTGAGCATGACCAGTTCCAACTTGTCGAGTGACGCTTTCACGCCATCGGCGATCGCGTAGTAGTTCGCGAAGCCTCGGAACTCCGAGTTGTAGGCTACGATGATCTCCGGCACACTGGATTCCATGAGCTGCGGGCGCACCCGACCATTCCTCATGTCGAGGTTGCCGAGCTTTTTGCGCCTGCAGAACGCATAGACCCGATCCCGTGGCACCCACAGCTTGATATTCCCTCGCGTCGGCCGACGAAGAACGCTACGCGTTCCACCGCCGGTCTTTTGCCGCCCCGCCATTGTTCCGGCGGAGCGCAACGTGAAGGCGCATACATGGAAGCCAAGGAACGGCGATCCCTTCGATGCATCGCGAACCCCGGTTTTCTCCGGTGACACCGCCAGATTGAGCCGATCAGCGAGAAAGCGCTGTATATCGGCCATGATCCGGACAGCGTCCGCCTTGCTGCCGATCACGCCAACGAGGAAGTCGTCAGCATAGCGACAATACCGCAGGCGGCGGAAGTTGGGGTCCATGTCATCGACGGAAGAGAGTTTCCGCCGATCCTGTTTGACAGCTTCGATTAGCGCCAATCGGACGCGAACCTCGCCATCGCCCGCACCATCGGCACGGACTGCATCGATCTCCTTGCGGAGAGCGGCGATTTGCTGAGAGCAGGCAACATACGCGGGGTTCGCCCGCCGTCTGTCGCCTTTGTCGAAGCCCCGCCGCATCGACTCCATGAACTCGTCAAGTTCATGGAGATAGATATTGGCGAGCAGGGGCGAGATAACCCCGCCCTGTGGGGTGCCGCTATAAGTCCGTTCGAACTTCCAGTCGTCCATGCACCCGGCTTTAAGCATTGTCCCGATCAGATCGATGAACACTGGATCATCGATCCGCCGGGCCAAGAGGCCGAGCAGGATGTCATGGTCGATGTTGTCGAAGAACCCGCGGACATCCACCTCGATCAGCCATTTTACGCCCGTCCAGGTTTTACGGATCTCTTCGAGAGCCGTGTGACAGGAGTGACCCGCGCGGAACCCATGGCTGTGTTTCGAGAACACAGGTTCATAGATCGCCGCGAGGACCATCCTCGCCGCCTCCTGAACGATGCGATCATCCGCCGTTGGGATACCCAATGGGCGCATCTTACCATTGCCCTTGGGGATATAGACCCGTCGCACTGGACGAGGGCGGTAACGGCCTTCCGCCACGCTTTGAACCAGACGGTCGAGCCTCGCCAGCGTCATGCCGTCGAAGGTCTGTCCGTCCACTCCCGGCGTCATCGCACCCCGATTCCGGGATACTCTGTCATAGGCCCGCTCATATAAGCAGCGGGACCGCATGAGGCGGTTGAGACCATTGATCCGCTTGCCCGCCCGCGACAGGGCCGGAAGCTTCTCGATCCGTCTCAGGATAGTAGCGGTCTGCATCAGCAGTCCCTTTCCATTGATCCATCGAGTTACAGAACTGCCGTCCTTCGCCCGGACGCAGCGGATTTCGACAAGGATCGCTCCCGCTTATACCGCTACCCCGTCCGCCTCGCGGCGGCTGTCCCGGCCATTACACCGGGCGTTTGACTACTATGACGGCTCCGTCGCCATGCAGGTCCGGCGAGCCGTCCTGTTTAGGCGATCCCGCAGTTGCGCGAGTGAGGAGTCGCGATGCGGTTAGGTGCCCCGTTCGTTTCCTTAGTCCCCTGACAGGGGCCACGCCGAACGGATTGGCAGCGATTCACTGGGACGTGCTCCTCGCTCCGCTCGAGACGATGTGTCAGCCGCGTTCACCGTCACCTACCTAGTGGTCGTTGGAAACTGGGATTCAGACAATCCAGTCTTCACCATGCGCATCTTGCCTGCTGGTCAGCTGTCAGGCTGCGGCGCCCAACTTCGATCCCTACCCCGACATGCTATGGTCCCGTCCCCCTTTCGGGGTCTCAGCCGATTCATCACCGGCCCCGGTAAGTCGGTCAGGCATGAGCTATGCCAATAAGCTCAGTTCATTCGAACACTCCTTTCTTCTTCGCGCCACAACGGCGCACTCCCTGCGGGTGACGATCACCGTATCGCAAGAAGAAGGCGCGGGCCGGTTGTGTCAGGCCCGGCGGCGGCGCGCGCGGCAAGGGCGGTCGATATGATCGGCGGTCACCTCCAGATCCGCCGCCAGTTGAAGCAGCGCCCGTGTCGCACCCAGACGCGCCATCCCGTCGCCATGCGCCGCTGACGTGCCACGCTCTGCACGCTTCCGCGCAAGCATGGCCACCGTTCTGATCGTCTCCGCGTCCATGCCGTCACTCTTACCCGATTCGCACTGCCCGGAATAGCGGCGCGGGGGCGGGGGTGCGCTTCCCCTCAGGCGGCAGCGCCGGCGGCGAGGGCAGGGCACAGAGAAGAGAGGGGCCTTTGAGAGCGTCGCAAGAGCGACGTTTCAGAGGAGTAATGATCATGGCTGTTTCGAAAACGGTTGGCGAATTCCGCAACGTGAATGGCAATCTGGTCGGCTGGCTTGCCGACGGTCGCGAGGTCGATCTGCCGCGGGCGCGCCTCCGTCCCATCCAGAGCAACAATCCCCGCGCGCCCAAGTTCGAACTGGAGGGCATGAGCCCGAGCGGCCGCTGGCTCAATTATGGCGGGCTCTTCAAGGCGACTTCCCACAATGAGGACGGCGAGATCATCGACTTTTTCGCTGGCGAACTCGACGACAATAGCTGGAGCAAGCCGTTTCACATCGCGCTGTTCGGCTCGGTCGACGAGGGCTTCCGCGCCTCGTGGCGGCGGGAGCAGCCCAATCGTCCCGCACGTGCGCGCCGTGCCCGCGACACCGATGAGTATGACGACCGGGACGAGCGCGGCACGGACGGGAATGACCGCTCCTATCGCGGCGGCTTCGGCGACAGCACGGCGCCGTTCCAGGGCGCAGATCGCACCAGCGAGCTGACGGACGAGATGATCCCCTCCTGAGGATCCATCCGTCCCGTCCGAACGGGCCGGGGGGCGCTGAGCGCCTCCCGGCCCTTTTCTTTTCCCGAATCCGAAAGGTCAACTCCATGACCGAGCATCGTCCCGTGCGAAGCGTCGACCGCTTCGCCGATATCCAGCAGCTTTACGCCGAGATGACCACCACGCCTGAATTTCAGGCCGCGTTCGGCGATCCCATTCCTCTCACCATCATCGAACCGGGCGAGGAACCCGGCGAGCATGGCATGCCCGACGAACTCGCCGCCCAGGCGGACAGCGCCGGCATCATCACGACCCTCTTCGACCTCTTCACCGATACGAGGCTCGAACCCCTTGCAGCGGAGATCGCCTGGGGCTTCGTCAACTCGTTCCACTTCGTCGCCGGCAAGCTCGAACGCCGGGAGGACAGCCTCGCCGCCGAGGTCAAGGACATGGCCAACCGGCCGGACATGAGCGAGGTCTTCAACCGCGAGCTGGAGGAAAAGCAGCTCCTCTGCCAATCCACCACCGAGCAGCGCGTGGCGATCGAAACCATGCGCGACTATGCGGCCGAGGCCTATCGCGTCCTCTCTGGATGGCCCTGGTCACCCTCGCGCGGGAGCCGTGCGTCGCGGACCAGCACCGCAAGCCAGATCGCGGCGGTGGACTTCCTGCGGGCTCGCCAGCTCGACGCGCGCGACCGGCACCACCCCCAGGGACCGCTTGTGGTGTTCTCGGGGCCTGCCCAGTGGCACGACATCGATCTGCTCTGGAACCGGCTCGACCTGGTGCGGGAGCAAATCCCCCACATGGTCCTCATCACGACGGCCCAGCGCACCGGCGCGGACCTCATTGCCGAGAAATGGGCGGCGCAGCGCAAGGTGCAGGCCGTGCGCTTCAACCTCCTCGGCTCTGGCCTCAAGGCAGCCTTTGCGCGCAACCGCAAGCTGCGCGACCTGAAGCCGGTCATGGCCGTCCTCTGCGAGGGCTCGGGCATCCAGGCCAACCTCTATGAGGAACTGCACAAGGCGCGCGTTCCAATCCATGCCTTCCGCAAATCCGATCAGGCGCCCGACACCCGGCCTCCCGCGAAATACCGTGAGGTCAAGGACTTCCAGCACGTCAAGCGTGGCCCGGCATTGCGGCGGGTCTACGAAGACGCCTGACCGGGAGGTGCATCGTCATGGCCATCCCAGACGCCTTCCGGCGCAACTTCTCGACCTTGCTCCGCGCCGCTGAAAGCGGCGACCTCGCCCTGGTCGAGTGCGTCGACGTAGAAACCGGCGAACCACGCTATGTCATCTGCGCAGTCGGCCGCCAGAACGGGGACTATGTCCTGACCCCGTTCGGGCATCTCCATGACGGGAACCCGTTCGAAGCCTATCGGCCTCCAACAGGTTCCGTCCTACATTGATCGGATCTTCCGTCAGGAAAGGGGTCGGCAGGCTTCCGCGTGCTGGCCCCTTTTCCTATGCTGGTTGCGACGACCTCATACCGCTACCCGTGCGCGGCCGCGTGGGATGACGGAACGGGCGTCGCGAGCGATGCTCACAACACCCTTCATGGACCATTGTCGTCATGACCCCGCGGTTGCCGTCAAGGACGGCAGGGCCCCACCATTTTTCCCCTGGAAAAATCGTTGCCCCCACCGCCGCTTCGCGGTCGCTGCGCGATCCTTGACAGCTGCCCTGGCGCCATAAACTCGCGGATCAGGGGCATCGAACCCCCGATCCGCGACAAAATAATCTCTCTCAACAAGTCCAAGTGTCGCACGGGACCGCACCGGCCTCAAGGACGGCGGGGCCCCACCATTTTCTTTGGCGGGACGGACGACAGTTCATCCTCGCCGGAGTCGCCGCCGCCAAAGAAAACCGTGACCCCCACCGCCGCCAGGGCGGTCGCTTCGCGATCCTTGACCCCGCTGCTCGGAGCCCGTGCACGAGGGGGAACCTCTTTCAATTCAATCTGAGGAGGTTCCCATGAAGAAGACGTTCCGCTCCACCCGCGACTTCGCTGAAATCGCCGATCTCATCGCCGCCGAGACGGCTCAGACCACCGATGCCTTCGCCGAAGCCTTCACGTCCGATCTCGACGGCGTCCGGGTGACGCCCTGGGACGAAGAGGTCATCGCCGACATGCCGGACCCGATGCAGGTCCAACTCGCCACCGAACTGATGATTAGCACCGTGTTCGATGTGTTCCGCGACACCCGGCTCGAAGCGACGGCGCATCGCATCGCGTGGGGAATTGTCGACAGCATGCACCGCACCGCCCGGATGGTTGCCGGACATGCCGATGACACTGCGCGCCAGGTTCAGGACCTGATCCCCTGCGCCGACGGCAGCGAGATATACGCGACGACCCTCGAACTGGCCCAGCGGGTCGCACAGGAAGCCGACGAGATCGCCGACGCCATCGCCTGCATGAGGGACCACGCCGCCGCCGCCTACGAAGTCGAAACCGGCAAGCCGTGGAGCACAGCCCGGGGATCGCTGGTGTCGAGCAAGCGCACTGCCTCGGTCATCGCCGCTGCCGATTATCTGGCCGGGCGGAACAAGCGCAGGCTCGACAAGATCGCGCCGGATGGTCCGCTGGTGCTCTTCTCCGGTCCGCCCAAGTGGCAGGACGTTGACCCGATCTACGAGGAACTGAACCGGGTGAAAGCACTCATCCCGAACATGCTGCTCCTGACCACCGACCTCGATGTCGGGGCGGACGCAATCGCCAAGGCGTGGGCGGCAGCGAACAACGTCACGGTAGTCCGCGAGGACCTGCCGAAGGGCATGGGACTGCGCGGCGGCTTCATCCGCAATGATCGTATGATCGCCAAGGGACCAGTGGACGCGATCGTCTGCTCCGGCTCGGGCGTTCAAGCCGCGCTCATTCGCAGCCTCGATGAAGCGGGGATCGAGCCTCGCCAGATTCTCGGCAGGGGCGATCGGCCCGACTGGGCTCGCAAGCGCTGAGGTGAACACAAGGGGATGGTCCGGGTCGGTCCCGGATCATCCCCTTTTTTCTTGTTGTGGTTCAGGTCGGCGGGCTCAGGGACCCGGCTTTAGGCCGGGTCCGTCGTCCGCCGATGCGGCACCCTGTCGGGCACCGGCCTCCTGTGCGCGGCTCCGCCGTGCTCGTCGCAGGGACATCCCTTCGGAATGACTCGGGCTATGAGGCCGGCGGCATCGGCAGAGCCTTGAGTGCGGCGACCGAGGCGGCTCCACCCGCTCGAATGGCGTGGGAGACCACCTCCCGGAACTCCCGCTCGGTCAACCTCTCGACCGCGAGTTCGGGGACCGCAGCAGCATATTTGCCGCGCAAGGCGCGGCGGGCAATCTCGACTTCGTCATCGAGCTTGCGGCGACGCGATTCGAGATCGGCAAGCCGCTCTCGTTCATTCAACTTGGGCATATCCACGATCCTTTCATGGAGGCTGCCCGCCGCCAGCACTATCGGCGGAACCTCTGCGGTGCGCAACCCCGATTTCCCGAGCGGGCAATGCGCTCCAGCGCTGACCTCGCTGCTACCGCCAGCAAACACCTCCTCTCCCTGCCGTCCCAGCGTGACGGAGGGAATGGAGAGCCTCAAGGATCAACGGTTCCCCCAATTTTGCCGGAACCGTCGCTACGCTTCGGCCCCGCCAAAATCGGCACCCCCGTCGCCCGCTTCGCGGCCACTGGCAAGCCAGTGGTCCTTGACCCTCTCCATTCTCCCCGTCGCCGACATCGCCTCATTTCAGAAGGAGAAACGACGATGGACTGGGTAGTAATCCTCGACCCCGGCATCACGATTGAAGAAGCGATCCGCTACCGTGAGGGCGAGCGCATCCGTATCAAGCGCATCCTCGACCGGCGCGAAAGCTTCACCGATATGATCGACTGGAACGCGATGACCGAACTCGAGCGGGACTGGGCGCTCCACCATTTCCCTTATGAACTCGAACTCGAATTGTGGGGCATCGACTGCGACCTGACAGCTCTGGCCCGGATGTTGTGGAGCAGCGCCTAAGGGGCCGATCGCCCCTCCATCGTAAGCTGCTTGGTCATCTCCACCAGGCTCATCCAGCGGCGCTTTGCTGTTAACCCCGAACCTACGGGCTCGGGGACAAAGCAGGGCGCTCTCTCATCTCGGTATCAGACGGGGCTTCATCGCCAAAGTGTGACGCTGGGTGTCCGTCGGCCGTCAAGGATCAGCGGTCCCCCCAATTTTGCCGCCGCCTCGCTACGCTCCCCGGCAACAAAATCGGTTCCCCCGCCGCCCGCTGCGCGGCGGCTTCGCCGTCCTTGACTGCCTCAACACCGCGTCCCGATGTTCCCATCCTCATCTGATGGAGATGGGGAGCGCCGATGATGGAGGCTCACATGAACGATTTCGACGTCGACAATTCTTCCACACCCAGCAAGGATCGCGCAATGATCGCCGCAGCTAAGTCCAACCGAGCCACCGCCATTGGCGATTGCGGCATCCTCATAAGTCATCGCGACAACTGGTGGTTTGTCGAGTTCGTTGAGCCGATGGGCAATCCCGGCCGCCCCCGTCTCCTTTCCGGGAATATTTCTACCGGCTTCGCCCACCGGCTGGGGTTGATGACCGGTCCCCTGATCCTCAACCCCCGCGTCGAGACACTCAATCCCGGCAGCGACGCCTGGTCAGCAGAATGCAATCTGCTCCCTACTATCGAAGGCGGAGACCCCGGAGCCATTGACTATGATATTGACTCCCATGTCCTCGACGGAGAGGCCGACGCGCTGCACCAGCGGCTCGCGCGCGTTGCGATCGACAGCCATCTCTTTCCTATCCCCGCCGGTTTCATCTCAGTGCTGATAGCGCTGCCGCAGGATTCAGCGCCGGTCCTCACCATCCGCACGAGCGTCTATGCCCGCGCGACATGCGAGTTACTGACCGCTTATTACACGCCCGAACATCAACTGAAGGAACCCTGGCGCGATATCTCCGGCGATCTCGTCTCCGACAGTGGCAACGACATCCTCGGCTGGATGCCGGCGCGTGACTGGATCAGGCCACGCTGACCACTTTCCCGGACTGGATGACGGGTCTTAGCGTCACTCCAATCAAGCGATGCTGCGGTGCTTTGCTGTTAACCCCGACCCTACGGGCTCGGGGGCAAAGCAGGGCGCTCTCTCATCTCGGTATCAGACAAGGCCTCATCGCCAAAGTGTGACGCTGGGTGTCCATCGGCCGTCAAGGATCAGCGGTCCCCCCAATTTTGACGCCGCTCCGCTGCGCTCCACGACGACAAAATCGGTTCCCCCGCTGCCCGCTTCACGGCGGCTTCGCCGTCCCTGACTGCCTCAACACCGCGTCCCGAAGATTTCATCCTCATCCGATGGAGATGGGGAGCGAACGATGATGGAGGTTATCATGGACGATTTCGACAACGGTCTCGCCAAGGCATTCTCGGACCCGATCTGCCCGACCTGTGCCACCAGCTACGATCCGAGCCACTACGACATCTACGAGGATCACGCCTGCTGCGCGAACTGCGGCACCGAATACCAGATCCCCGCCGAATATCGCGCGCTCCACCCTGAGGATTATCTCGAACACGGCACGCCCGAAACGCCTCAGACGATCGCGCTCTCCCGCTTCAGGATCGAGGCCAGGCGCATCGTGGACACGACCAGTAAGGAGACGGCCGGGGCAAGCTACGAACTCTACGCGCGCCGCTTCACCGAGGCATGTGCCCCCCTCATCGACCAGCTCGACCCGGAACTGCGGGACCAGGCCATCGCCATCGCCAACTATCACGGATACATCGAGGACCAGGACGGAACGGCGGGCTTCGGGCCGGGCCTATGCGCCTTCTCGGGCATCGAGGAGAACTGCTGCCATTGCGGTCGGCACCCATGACGCCAACCGGGACCGGGCCTCGCGCCCGGTCCCTTTTTTTGATCGCTGGACATCTTCTTCGGCTCGCTCGCGTGCCGCGCGGACCCTTCGGTCCGCACGCCGCTACGCATCGGCCGGGTCTCCCGACGAGAGGGAAAATCTCTCACAGTCTTCCCATTCTGTCGGACGCCCGAGTCCGCCCCAAGGACGGCGGGGCCCCACCATTTTCTTCGGCGGATCGGGCCGCGGGACCTCCCTTCGGCGTGGTGGCCGCCGAAGAAAATCGTGACCCCCACCGCCGCTTCGCGGTCGCTTCGCGATCCTTGACCCGGTCTCGGCCGCCCGACGCCCGCTCCGCTGTCAATCAAGACAGCAGGAGGCTCACATGCAGATCATCTCAACCAGCGCCACTTACGACCATGCCGGATTCATGGCCGCCGTCGCGTGTGCAGAACGCCGCGCACCTCACAGCTACTTCGACCAACACGTCATCGAGGATCCGGAGATCGGATACTTCGCTATTGACGAGGGCGACTATGATGCCCTTCCGATCACGATCATCGACCGGGTGGTCCATACGGTCCCCGGCGGGATGGCGGACAAGTTCTGAACCGACGGGGAGGGGCGGCAACGCCTCTCCCCTTTTTTGTTCGAGCACACGCGCATGACGAAGGTTGCCGATCCCCTTTCGGGGAAGCCCCGCGCCTACCGGCACGAGGCTGCGCAGCGACGCTGTCGCTGCGAAGGAAGGACGCACGCCCGCAGGCGTTTGTAATGCACCGTACGCACGGGTGCTGCGAGCGCGAATCTAGCGGTTTTCTGCGGGTTTCAGGCGTCCCGATCTGTCCGACGGGTTGTCGCCGGTCGTCGGACGGCG
Source organism: Sphingobium sp. (assembly GCA_033795485.1). Taxonomy (GTDB): domain Bacteria; phylum Pseudomonadota; class Alphaproteobacteria; order Sphingomonadales; family Sphingomonadaceae; genus Sphingobium. The sequence continues at coordinate 158,110 of JARYGO010000003.1, read as the reverse complement.
TCAGACATGAAATTATCCGATCCGATTAAGCTGTTGATCGTCATCGTCATCTTTCGTCAGACGCGTCAGACGCGATAAATTCTTGAGATCGTGGGGCTATTCTGGTAATAAGGCGGTGCTTCATCACGTGTCGGCGCTGTTCAGGAACAGCGCATGGCCCGCATTTCGATCCGCCTCGACGATCCACGGCATGACCGTCTGATCGACCGGGCACGTGCAGTTGGCATCACGCCATCAGCCTATATTCGGGATGTCCTCGACCGCGACGAGGGCAGTGATCCGGCGGGCTATCACGCCCGGTTCGATGAACTTCACGCGACCCTCATTCAGACCCTCGCGATCCTCGCCAAGTCGGTCGGCAGGCGCACCCCGGACGTCCTGGAAGAGGGCCTTGCCGATGCCAAGCGCCTGCTCCGCGAAAGGGGGCTGCTCGATCCCGAGCAGGACCGGCCGTGAGCATCTTCCGCAACGACACGCTGGGCTCCTGGACCAGAGGTGGGCAAGCCATTGTCCACAACGTCAGGATGACCACCCAGGTCTTTTACCAGACCGCTCTTGCCGGCTTGGTCATCTGGATCGGCGGAACGCTTTGGTATGCTCTCGAGAAGACCGACGCATACCAGCGCTTCGTCCTTTTGAAGCTTGGCCAGGCCGCAATGATGGGCGACAGCGTTCCCGGAAACGCCGCGCCCATCCTCTTCAAAACTCCCGGTGGCCATCAATACTGGACCACGCCCAAAGGGCTTCTGGCTTCCGGAGTGGCGCACAAGACGCTCCACAGTTTCGAAACATCGCTTCTTCATGGGGCCATTCTCTCCGGCATCTTCGCGCTGGCGATGCTCGCCTGGGCCTGGTTCTACTTCACCCGGACGGGGAAGGGGCTGGGGTCCAACCAGTTCCTCCGCGGGGCTCGTTTCGGGACAGTGCGGCAAATCCGCCGCGCGCTGTGGCGCCATGCTCGCGGCAGCTTCGAGATCGGAGGCGTCAATGTCCCGGATGCCTTCGAGCCCGAGCATATCCTGATCTGCGGTGCACCCGGCACGGGCAAGACCAACATGATCGTGAAGATGCTGAGCGGCATCAGGAAGGCAAAGCGCAGGGCGATCGTCTACGACACCGCCGGCACCTTTGTAGAGAAATTCTATCGGCCGGGAATCGACGTTCTCCTCAATCCGCTCGATGAGCGATCCGATTGCTGGTCGCCTTGGGTCGATGTCCCAAAAGACTACCAATACGATCAGATCGCCGAGTCCACGATCCCCGACAAAACCGGAGATCCGTTCTGGGCCAAGGCCGCGCGAGGGACGCTGGTCGCGGTTCTCCGCAAGCTTGCCCGACAGCAACGCACTCTCGTTTCCATTCTCCTCGATACGCTGCTGAGATCTAAACTCCCCGACCTTGCGGCCTTCGCGCAAGGGACGGACGCTGCCGCCTTCATCAGCATGGAGGGGGAGCGAACCTCAGCCGGTATCCAGGCGGAGCTGGCTTCGGTCATGCGCAGCTTTTCCTATCTCGACGATACCGAGGACGGACTTTCCATCCGCGATTGGGTGGCCAACGAGAAGGACGATAGCTGGCTGTTCATCAGCGTGAAGGCCGACCAGCTTCCATCGCTCCGTCCCCTCATCACGGTATGGCTCGACATCGCCATCAGCGCGATCATGAGCATGACGCCGGATCGCAACCGGCGGCTCTACTGTGTTGTCGACGAGCTTCCGTCGCTCCAGAAACTGCCCTCGCTCTCCGACTTCCTGGCCCGCGCGCGGAAGTACGGGGGCTGCGGCATCTTGGGCTTTCAGTCCTACCCGCAGCTCGAAGCGACCTACGGGATTCAGGATGCCGCTGCCATCACCGGCTACTGCTCGACCTGGGTGGCGCTCCGGGCCAACGATACTCCCACGGCGAAGCATGTCAGCGAGAACCTCGGCCAGGTCGAACAGGTCGAAGCCAACGAAGGCATGTCCTACGGCGTCAATGATATGCGCGACGGCGTGAACCTCAGCCGCATGCAGGTGACGCGACCGCTGGTGATGCACACCGAGGTCACCAATCTCCCGAACCTGGAAGGATATCTCCGCTTCGGGCGAAACCTTCCGGTGGTCCGGTTCGAGGACCGTTACAACACGGTTCCTTCCATCGGGGTTGCCTTCAAGGAGCGAACGGCGCCACCCATTCGGCTCTCGGCGCCGCCAGCCGTCCCCGCCCCACAACCAGTTCCGCCATCACAACCATCGCCCAAAGGGCCGAAGCCGGCGTCATCCCGCCCGCGGCGGCAGCGGGCCGGGCCGGAGAGCCCAGAACTGCCATTGTCCACTCCCGCACAGCAACCGACGAAACCGGCAGCGCCGACCGGGATTGGACTGAACGGCAGCGAGACTCAGGCAAACGATGAGCGCAAAGACGAGCAGGCGACACCTCCTGAACTCACTCTCTACGGTAAGGCAGCCGGGTTCCGGTTGCGGCAGCATGGTCGGCACGATGGCGATCGCAATTCCGCGAGGCCGGCATGATCCATCCTCGCCGCCTCAAGGGCACGCCCGCCAATATCGCCCGCTACTATACGGTGGGAGACTACTACACCAAGGGATCCGACGAGCATTCGGAATGGGGTGGCCGGATAGCGGCCGAACTTGGTCTTGAGGGCGAGAAGGTCGATCCCGCTCTGTTTCAGGAATTGCTGGCGGGCAAGATTGGCGATCAGCAACTGGGCCGTCACCGCAAGCATGGCCAGATTCAGCATCACCAGGGATGGGACTTCGCCGTCAACGCGCCCAAGTCGGTGTCGATCATGGCGCTGGTCGCCGGCGACGACAGGATCGTTGCCGCTCACGAGCAAGCCGTGAGCGTAGCACTTTCCTACCTGGAAGAGCACGCGACGCTACGCCATCGCTCAGAGGGCAAGATTGTCCATGAAACGACCGGGCGGCTGATCTTCGCCCGCTTTACCGAGCACGCCTCGCGCGAACTCGACCCCCATCTGCACACCCATGTCGTGGTCATGAACATCACCAACCGTCAGGATGGTGAGCAGATGGTGAGCCTCGAGACGCGCGCCATGTTCGCCGAGCAGATGGTCGCAGGGCAGGTCTATCGCAACGAGCTTGCCCATCGTCTCCGCGAACTCGGCTACGAGGTCCAGTTCGATCCCCGTAAAGGGTTGTTCGAAATTCGGGGAGTGCCCAGAGGCCTCATCTCGGAACTGTCTCAACGGGCCGAGCAGATCGAAGCCCATGCGAAGGAACACGGCCTGACGGGTCAGGCTGCCCGCCGACAGTCCTTCTATGAAACCCGTGGCCCTAAGGAAAAGGTGTCGCTGGAGGCTCTGCACACGCGCTGGCAGGACCGGCTTGGTGGGTATCGAGAGACCATCGAATTCACCCTGATCGAAGCTGGACGGGAAGGGGAGCGGACGATCGCGGTCGATCCCGCTACCGCTGCTCGGGCGATGCTGTTCGGGCTGCGTCAGGGGGAGGGTCGGGAGGCCGTCAACAACCTTGGTCGGTTGCTCCAGTACGGATTGGCATCGCATGTCGGGGAGGTCCGGCTCTCCGACATCCGTCCGCTCGCGGAAAATCACGAGGCGCAGCGCAAACTGCTCGAAACCCGTGAGCAGACAGGCGATCAGATCCTCACACGAGGTCGCACCTCCCGGCGCTCGGCCCGTCTTGAGCTTGCCCTATCCGATCACCTTGCCCTTGCTCTCAATGACGCGACACCCATCGCGACGGCGGAGCGATTGCAGGAAATCAGCGCTGAAAAGGGCCTGAATGTCGCTCAGGAAGTCGCCCTTCTCCATATAGGAACTACCTCCCATCGGGTTGTCGGAGTCCATGGTGTCGGCGGCGCCGGCAAATCAACCCTCGTAGGAGCGTTGAACGAGGCAGCGGCTCCCGGAACAACGCTGATCGCTTTAGCTCCGACGTCGTCGGCAGCAGCCGGTTTGGGGAAAGACGCGCAGATCGAATCCCGCACGGTGGCGAGCCTGATCGCCGGCGGCGGCCATCGTCTGGATGATAGCCATGTGCTGATCCTGGACGAGGCAGGCCAACTCGGAAACCGGCAGGCGCTGCGCGTTCTCGAAATCAGCCGCACGACCGGGGCGCGACTCATCCTGCTCGGCGACAACAAGCAGACCGGCGCTATCGAGCAGGGAAAGCCCTTCTGGCTCCTGCAGCGGCTCGGCCTCCCGAAAGAAGAACTGACAGAGTCGGTGCGGCAGCAGACCCGGGCGATGAAGGCGGCGGTCACCCAAGCCCGCCTCAACAACTATGCCGGGTCGCTCGAAAATCTCGACAAGGTGGTCAGCGGCGCAAACAGCGAGACGCTCGCCGAACTCCTGGTTGGTGAATGGACCCGGCTGAAGCCGGAGAATCGCGCCAACACCAACATCCTCGTGCTGGAGAATTCCACCCGGCTGATCGTCAACACCAAGATTCGGGAGGCCCTGAAAACCGAAGGTGCCGTTGCCGCTGAGGAAGCCCGCCTTTCGGTGTTGACCCCGTCCGGCATGACCGACCAGGAAAAGCAGATGGCTCGCTTCTATTCCGGCGGCCAGGTGCTCATCTTTTCGCGCGGCGTCGCCGGCCTCGGCATTGTGCGCGATGCCGAATATCGTGTTGTTGGTCTCGCACGCGATGCCCGCGGTCGACAGGTTGTAAACCTCGTGGATGAGAACGGTCGCACCATCCGGTGGGATCCCCGGTTGGGTAGGGCTTCGCAGGTCAATGTATTCAAGAGCGAGGAACGCGACCTCGCCCAGGGTGACCGCATCCAGTGGCGCCTCGTCAATCACGACCTCAACCTGAAGAACGCGGAGCGTGGCACCGTCGAGCGGCTGGAAGGTGCTGTCGCCACCATCCGTTGGGACCGGGATGGCCGGGTTCAGGACGTCGATCTCTCGCTTCATAAGAATTGGGACCACGGCTACGCGGAAACCGTCTATTCCGCCCAATCGAAGACTTATGATCGCGTCTATGTCCTGGCGCCGGTCAACTCGTCGCTGGTCACCGGTCAGAACTATTACACCGCCATCACGCGCGCGCGCTACGGCGTGAAACTCTGGACCGAGAATGAAAAGCGGCTCATCGATAAATTGGAGCGCCGCTCCGGTGAGAAGACCTCCTCACTCGAAGGGCTGGGCCGCCTCGATCGTGACAGCCTCAAAGACCGGGGAATCCGGCACAGCGAGCGACTGGACGAGCTGAGAGACCGGCAGCGCACCGATCGGGCAGCCCGCAAGGAACGCATGGAGGCCGAGCGGGAACTCCGCCTTCGAGCTCAGCAGCCTGACGGCTTGGCCGCCTTTCTGGCGGGGCGCGCGCAGTCCGCCGCGCAAGCGATGGACCAGTGGCTGACATCCCTGCTCGGACGGGGCGGGGCAGCCCCCGAAAACTCCCACCCGGCCGAGCGCCAGGCTGAGCCGGCATCGCAATCACCCAACACCCAGACCCACGAACATGGAGGCGGTCATGATCGCTGAAAAGAGCATTCGCGCGGCGGTCCTGACCCTGACCGCGGCGACCATATCAACCGTTCCGGCCCAAGCAAAATCGGGCTTTCTGGAGCCGCATCATCATTACCTATGGATCTTCTTCATATCGCTTGTTCTGATCGCTTGGCTCGGCCGCCGATTGCGGGTGCCAATCCGCCATCGATGGCGCCACCGGCAAGCGCGAACGATGTTCCTGCAACTGCAAGGGGCGGATCGCGGCCAGCCTCCGGGCGTCATCTATTCTCGCCTGCGCGGCATGGATCCGCTCGCGTTCGAGGAACTCCTGCTCGAATGCTTCGAGCGCCGTGGCTGCGGGGTTGTCCGTAATCGCCGCTATACCGGCGATGGCGGTCTTGACGGCAAGGTTATCATTCAGGGGCGGACCTGGCTTATCCAGGCCAAGCGCTATGCCAGCGCCATTCGTCCAGAGCATGTCGACGGATTTGCCACGCTGTGCCGGTCGAAGGGTATGCCGGGGCTATTTATTCATACCGGGCGGACAGGGCCGTCCAGCCGAGTCCTATTCGATCACCATACCCATATCGAAGTCATATCGGGCGAACGGCTCCTTGCTCCGATCCAGGGCGACCCGCTGATGATCATGGGGGTCGACATATGATCACGCGGTCCACGCCCCTTGCACGTCGGGCACGTCCCCTTAAAACTTCTTGGGCGGTTCTCGCTTCGCTATTCCTTTCCAATCCGACCCAGGCGGCTTCTCGGGAGCCAGCAACGAGCATGTTGGAAGGCGAGATCGCCCGCTGTATCCGGCAGGCATCATCCGGCAAGCTCTGGCTTGAAAAAACCCTATGGGGCCTTCGGGACCAGGAAGGCGGCTGGGTCGGCGCTGAGATCGAGAATAGCAATGGCAGCCATGATCTTGGCCCGTTGCAGGTCAATAGCTGGTGGGTTCCGAAGCTCGCCGCCATGACGGGACGTCCTGCTTCTCACGTGCGTTGGTGGCTCACGCACGACGCCTGCTTCAACGTGAACGCCGCCCGATGGATATTCCTGTCCAGCCTGGCGATGACACGGGATTATTGGAGGGCAGTGGGTGCCTACCATAGCCCCACTCAATGGCGGCAACGACGCTATGCAGCCAGCGTCGCGGTCCATCTCCAGCGACGCTTCGGGCGAGACGCCTTCTTCACCCGTGCGTCGGTCCAGGTGGTGCGGCCATGAAACGGCTACGCCTTCCTACCACGGCTTATGGAGCGGTGCCGCCAACCACGCCTTCCGAACGGCCCTCTTTACCGACCGCTTCCGCACATGACGAATCGCGATCGGACGATCGCTGGACAGTTCGGCGCAGCGCATTCTCGCGGGAACTTATCTTGGACGCCCAGGCTCTTTTCGAGGAGCGTTTGAAACGGCCCGTATCGGAAAATGAGGCTAGGAACCTTCTGGGGAACCTCGCGGACTATATGTGGATGCTCGTCCAATGGGAGGTGACGCCGCCAGATGTCAATTCTAACATGCCCCCGAAGGCGTCTCCGCGGAAAAAACGAGGGCGACCCCGTAAAACGCAGCGATAAGACGACATACCTTCTGACCCATCCATGGGCACACCATTCGATCTAGAGAAGAGGGGAGGGGGTGTTGGGTGGATAGCTTCATTGCAGGTTGGAGTAAGACATGGCGAGGCCACGTAAAGCCAAGGAAACCAGGAACTCGGGAGCCCGTCAAAGATCGGCTGCCGAGAAAGCAGTCCTCTATGCTCGGGTTTCGACGGCGGAACAGGAGAAAGAAGGCTTTTCAATCGACGCCCAGATTGCGTTGATCCGGGATTATGCGGAGCGCCAAGGATTCGCCATTGTCGAGCAATATGTAGATGTAGAGACCGCCAAGAAGACCGGACGCACTCAATTTGAAGCGATGCTTAAATATCTACGGGCTCATCCCGGTGTCCGACATCTCCTCGTGGAGAAGACCGATCGCCTTTACCGAAACATCAAGGATTGGGTAACGCTCGACGCCTTCGATATCGAACTCCATCTCGTAAAGGAGGGAACAGTCCTTTCGCACGAGTCGCGCTCGTCGGAAAAGTTCATGCATGGCATCAAGGTCCTGATGGCTAAGAACTACGTGGACAACCTATCCGAGGAAGCCAGGAAGGGGATGATCGAGAAGGCCAAGCAAGGTATTTGGCCGACACACGCTCCCATCGGCTATCTCAATGTCGTTGGTCCGCACGGCAAAAAAATCATCGTGCCCGACCCCGACATGGCGCCAATCGTCACACGCGTTTTCGAGTGGTTTGAGACAGGGAGTTATTCTCTCAAGGAGGTTACGGCGAAGGCCCGCGCCGACGGTCTGCGATATCGCCGCAGCGGTCGACCCGTGGGTCTGAGCACGATCCACTATACGCTTCGCAATCGCTTGTATGCTGGGGCGTTCGAATGGGCTGGCAGGCTCTACCAAGGCACCCATGAGCCCATCGTCACTACCGAGACATGGGAGAACGTCCAAGAGGTATTGGATGGCCGTAGCGTCAGCAACGTGCGCGCTGAGCCTCTGCGATTCGCATTCGCCGGTCTGATCACGTGTGGGCATTGCGGCTGCGCAGTTGTCGCGCAGATGCAGCGAGGCCGCTACATCTACTACCACTGCTCAGGCTTCAAGCAGAAGTGCCCCGAGAAATATGTTCGGGAAGAGGCCTTGGTTCAGGCGTTCGAGGAACAGCTCGCGCGTCTCCACATGGATGACAGGGTCTTCTCGCTGATCGAAAGAGCTATCCGGGAAGCGCACACCGACAAGAGCAGGGAGAGAGTGGAGACGGTCGGACGCCTTCGCCTAGAAGCCGATCGTCTTCAGGAACGGCTCGATAAGCTCTACGTCGATCATCTCGATGGCAGGATCACCGCCGACATGCATGACCGAATGGCGTCCACATGGCGAGAAGAACGGGCTAGGTGTCAACGTCAGATCGAGCTTCTCCACAACGCTGAAGATAATTTCGTCGATGACGGAATCGCGTTGCTTGACCTAGCTCGAAAGGCTCATCGAACCTTCAGCATACAGTCTCCCGGTGCCAAAAACACCGCTTTGGATCTGTTGGTTTTGAACAGCACTTGGGCTCATGGGAAGCTCACAGTTACCTTCCGAGAACCCTTTGGAATGCTTGAGAAAATGCCCCCTGAAACTCCGAGCCCGGAACCCGAAAAAGGGCCCGAAAACTCGGATGTTTCAGAATGGCTCCCCGAGTAGGATTCGAACCTACGGCCATTCGATTAACAGTCGAATGCTCTACCGCTGAGCTATCGGGGAGCAGCCCGGATTCCGTCGGGCAGGCCGCGCCTATAGCAGCGGGGTTTGTTAAAGCGCAAGCGCTAATCGGACATGTCTTTACGCGATAAACTGTTCCGCCGCGATGCGGTCGTCCAGCGTGTGTTCGGGGTCGAACAACAGCGTCAGCGGCGTCGCGCGGTCGATCTTCACGTCGACCTTCGCGACGTCGCGCACCTCGCGCTGGTCGGCGACGGCGCTGACCGGGCGCTTCACCGGGTCGAGCACGCGGAAGCGGATGGCGGTGTTTTCCGGCAGGATGGCGCCGCGCCAGCGACGCGGGCGAAACGGGCTAATGGGGGTCAGGGCGACGAGGCCCGAACCCAGCGGCAGGATCGGCCCGTGCGCCGACAGATTATAGGCCGTCGACCCGGCGGGCGTCGCCACCAGCACCCCGTCGCACACGAGTTCGGGCAGCACGGCGCGGTCGTTGACCTGAACCTCCAGCTTGGCGGTCTGGCGGGTCTCGCGCAGCAGCGAGACTTCGTTGATAGCGGGTATGGAAAAACGCTCGCCGTCCACGGTGTCGACGGTCATGCGCAACGGATTGACCTTGAACGCCTTGGCCGCCTCCATCCTCTGTTCCAGCCGCTCCAGCCGCCATTCGTTCATCAGGAAGCCGACCGTGCCGAGGTTCATGCCGAAGATCGGCACGATCCGTCGGCTTTCCAGCATCGCATGCAGCGTTTGCAGCATGAACCCGTCGCCGCCCAGCGCGACGATCATGTCCGCTTCCTCGACGGCCACGAAGTCATAGGCGGCGCGCAGCCTGTCCTCGGCCGCCCGCGCGGCCTGGGTGGGGGACGCGACCAGGGCGCGCCGCACGTCGTCGCTCATCCGCCGGTGACGCTCATGTGGCGGCGCACGGCGGAAGGGCGCGCATCTGATCCGATGGCGAAATCATGGCGCAGGGGCTTGGCGCCCAGCGCGCGGTCGATCAGCGGGTCGAGCGTATCGGCCCCGCCCGAGCGGAAGGCGGCCTTCAGGTCGATATGATCCTCATGCCCCAGGCACATGAAAATGCGCCCTTCGCACGTCATGCGCATGCGGTTGCAGTCGGCGCAGAAATTCTGGGTGAGGGGCGTGATCGTGCCCAGCCGGACGCGCAGGCCTTCTATCGCGAAATAGCGCGCCGGCCCCCCGGTGCGATCGGGCAAGGCGGTCAGCTTGTGGGCCGCATGCACAGGGGCCAGCGCATCGTGCATCGGCAGATAATGATCGGTGCGGTCCTCGCCGGTGTCGCCCAGCGGCATGGTTTCGATCAGCGTCAGATCATGGCCCTGGGCGTCGCACCAGCGGAGCATCGGCAGCACCATGTCCTGGTTGAGCCCCTTGAGCGCCACCATGTTGATCTTGATCGACAGCCCCGCCGCGCGCGCCGCGTCCAGCCCGGCCATGACCCGGGCGATGTCGCCGCCGCGCGTGATATGGGCGAAGACCGCAGGGTCCAGCGTGTCCAGGCTGACATTGATCCTGCGAATGCCCGCGTCGAACAACCCGTCGGCATGATCGGCCAGCCGTGTGGCGTTGGTCGTCAGCGTCAGCTCGCGCAAGGCCCCGCCATCCAGATGCCGTCCGATGCGCCGCGCGAGATCGACGAAATCCCGCCGCACCAGCGGCTCTCCGCCCGACAGGCGGATCTTGCGCACGCCCCGGGCGATGAAGCGATCGGCGATCAGGCCGATCTCCTCCAGCGTCAATATCTCGCTGCGCGGCAGGAACGTCATGCGCTCCGCCATGCAATAGCGGCACCGCAAGTCGCATCGGTCGGTCACGGATATGCGCAGATAGTCGATCCGGCGGCCGAAGCCGTCGGTCAGCATTGGGTTCTGGGCGGTGGCCGCGCGCATGTTCCATAGCTAGGCCATGCCCACCGCCCGCGCAAGGTAAAGCGCCTGTGCGCCCTGGCGGTTGCCGATCCGCCTACAGACAGGTAACGCCGTTCTGCCAGCGCCGTGAACATGGGGGCGGGGCGATCGGGAAGGCGGGACGGCAAAAGGGTGGAAGCGGGCGCGGCGCATGGCGAATGGCATCACAGCCTGTTCATCCTGTCGCCCGGCGACCGGGATGGGCTGAGCCAGGCCGCGCGGGAAGCCGGCTGGGACGCCATAGCCGCGCGCCGTCCGGCCGGCGCCGTGCAGCGCTACCTCGCCAGCGACGCGCTGATCGCGCTGGTCGACATGCGCGGGGGCGGCGAGGTGGAGGCGCTGATCGGTCCCTTGTCGCAGGCCGTCGAAGCGAGCGGGGGAGCATTGATCGCGCTGATCGAAGCGGGCGCTGGCACGGGTATCGCCGCGTCGGCCGAGGACTGCCTCGCGGCCGGCGCTACGCATTTCCTGCCAGCCCCCGCGACGCCCGACCTGTTGCGCGCGACATTGTTATCCGCGCAGGCGCTGACCGATCGCCTGGGCGGCGGCGCGACCCAGGCGCGCCGGACCAAGGGGATGCTGCGGACCGACGCCCTGACCTGGCGGCTCGACCGTTCGCGGGGGCTGGTGCAGCTCAGCGACACGTTGCGCCAGATGCTGGGCCTTCAGCGCGACGATGTCCGCCCCATCACGCTGCTGCGGCGGCTGGCAAGAGCCGAACGCCCGGCCGTGCTGACGGCCCTGCGCGGTATGATGCAATCGGGGCGGCTCGGCAGCTTCGCCCATGCGGCGCCGGGCCGGCCGGACGATCGCATGGTTCATCATCTGCGCGCGGGGGTGGGGGCGATCGTCGCCGATGTCGAATTGCTGGCGCAGGGCCGCGACCGCGATCCGACGATGCGCGATTATCTGACCGGGCTGCACACGCGGCAGGGCGCGATCGGCTGGATCGAGCGGCAGGGGAAGCGCGACGTCACCGCCCTGCTGCTCTCGCTCAGCCAGTTCGATCGCATGAACGCCGCATATGGGCAGACGGCCGGAGACGCGGTGCTGGGGCGAATCGCGCGGCGGATCGAGCGAATGGTCGACGACGTGGCGGGGACTGACGCGCTGGTGGCGCGGGTGGCGGGCACGGAATTTCTTGTGGGCCTGACCGGGGACGCGGCGTCGAGCGAGCGGGCGGTTTTCCTGGCGCGGCGGCTGATCGGCGCGATCGGGCGGCCGTTCAGCGCCGGCGACCATCTGATCCGCCTGACGGCGCGCTGCGGCATCGCCCAGAAGCGCGCCGAGGACGATGCGGGCCAACTGATCCGCCGGGCGGGATCGGCGCTGGCCGACGCGCGGCAAGCGGGCGGCGAGGGCATACGCATATTGTCCGCCGACAAGCGCAGCCGACAGGTCGACGCCGACCAGCTTGAGACCGACCTGCGCCTCGCGCTGGGCCGGGGGGAGATCGGCATCGTCTTCCAGCCGCAATATCACGTCGATCAGGACCGGATCAGCGGCGTCGAGGCGCTCGCGCGCTGGAACCATCCCCGCTACGGGCCGCTGGGGGCGGGCATATTGTTCGCGGCGGCCGAGCGATCCGACTATATGCTGCCCCTGTCCGCGCATATCCAGGCGGAAGCGTTGCGGCAGGCGGCCGGCTGGCCAGAGGCGCTGGCCGAGCTGCGCCTGTCGATCAACGTCACGGCCGCCGACATTTCCCAGCCCGACTTCATGCCCGAGCTGCTGTCGATGGTCGACCGCAGCGGTTTCCCGCGCGAGCGGCTGACGGTGGAGATCACCGAAAGCGGCCTCATCCAGGACGTGGATGCCGCCGCGGCGCTGCTTTCGGCCCTGCGCGGGGCGGGGTTGGCGGTGGCGATCGACGATTTCGGCACCGGCTATTCCAGCCTCGCTTATCTCAAGAGCCTGCCGCTCGATTATCTGAAGATCGACAGCGGGCTGGCGCAGGATATCGCCGGGTCCGCCCGCGACCGGATCATCGTGCGCGGCGTCATCCACATGGCCAAGTCGCTGGGCCTGAAGGTCATCGCCGAGGGCATCGAGACCGAACAGCAGCGCGACCTGCTGGCGCGCGAGGGATGCGACTATTATCAGGGCTTCCTGCGCTCTGTCGCCATCGGCTCGGAAGAGTTGGTGCGCCTCGTCGCCCAGGGGTGATCCGGGACGCGTCGAACCTGTCCCGCTTTACCCCGCGAGCAGCGGCCAGAGCGCCATGCCGAGCCCGACCAGGCTGACGAGAAAGACCAGCGAGCGGATCATGGGGATGCCCAGGGCATAGAGCGGAAGATAGACGATGCGCGCGGCCAGCCATATCCATCCGCCCAGCGCCGTCAGATCGCTCGCCCGCCCGGCGACGACCACGCCGATCAGCGCGACGATCGCGATCGGGAAGGTCTCCTGAAAATTGGCCTGCGCCCGGCTGAGGCGTCCCGCGACGGCGTTGAGGGGCGGCAGGCTTTCGTCGCGCGCGCCCATGTTCCAGCTCGTGCCATATTGCTTCGTCTTGAGGTGCGCGGCGGCGAAGATGTGGACCAGCAGCAGCACCGCGCCCCAGGCGACGATCGTGATTTCGATGGGCATGGCTGTTCCTCTTCGCCGGACGCGCGGAGGCTAGGGCGAAAAGAGCCGCGCCGCAAGCCGCTCACCCCGCGACCTTCGCCAGCCCTTTCGATAGTTGCAGCGCGCCGTTCAGGCGCGCGGAAGGGTCGGGCCAGGTGCGGTTGATGACCATCTTGTTGTCCGGACGCAGCTTGGCCGTGCCGTCGAGCCGCTGGGCATAGGCGATGAGCCCGGCGGGGTTGGGGAAGCTGTCCTCATGGAAGCTGACCAGCGCGCCCTTCTGCCCCACGTCGATCTTGGCGATATTGGCCTTCACGCAATTCTGCTTGATCTCGATGAGCTTCAGCAGATTCTGCGTCGGGGGGGGCAGCTTGCCGAAGCGGTCGATCAGTTCGGCGGCGAAGGATTCGAGGCCCTGCCGGTCGTCCACGTCGTTGAGGCGGCGATAAAGGCCCATGCGCAGGTCGAGGTCGGGCACATAATCGTCGGGAATCATGATCGGCGCATCGACGGTGATCTGGGGCGAGAAGCTGTCGCGCGGCCGCTCCAGCCCCGCGCCGCCGGCCTTGGCGTCCATGATCGCGTCCTCCAGCATCGACTGGTAGAGTTCGAACCCCACTTCCTTGATATGGCCCGACTGTTCGTCGCCCACCAGATTGCCGGCGCCGCGAATGTCGAGGTCATGGCTGGCCAGCTGAAAGCCCGCGCCCAGCGTGTCGAGGTCCGACAAGACCTTCAGCCTCTTGTCCGCTGTCTCGGTGATGATCCGGTCGGCGGGCGTGGTGAAATAGGCATAGGCCCGCGTTTTCGAGCGCCCGACGCGCCCACGCAGCTGATAGAGCTGGGCCAGGCCGAAACGGTCCGCCCGGTGGATGATGAGCGTGTTGGCGCTGGGGATGTCGAGGCCGCTCTCGACGATGGTGGTCGACAGCAGCACGTCGTAGCGCTTGTCGTAAAAGGCGGACATGCGCTCCTCGACCTCGGTCGCGCTCATCTGGCCATGGGCGACGATCGCGCGTATTTCGGGCACTTCGTTGCGGAGATACTCCTCGATCTCCGTCAGGTCGGCGATCCGGGGCACGACGAAGAAGCTTTGCCCGCCGCGATAATGTTCGCGCAGCAGCGCCTCGCGGACCACCACTCCGTCCCACGGCATGATATAGGTGCGCACCGCCAGCCGGTCGACCGGCGGCGTCTGGATGACCGACAGCTCGCGCAGGCCCGACATCGCCATCTGGAGCGTCCGGGGGATGGGCGTTGCGGTCAGCGTGAGCACATGGACGTCGGCCTTCAACTGCTTCAGCCGCTCCTTGTGGGTGACGCCGAACCGCTGCTCCTCATCGACGATGACCAGGCCCAGGCGCTTGAACTCCAGCCCCTTGGTCAGCAGCGCGTGGGTGCCGACGACAATGTCGATCGTGCCGTCCGCCAGGCCCGCCTTGACGCCTTTCGCCTCCTTGTCGGGCACCAGGCGGGACAGGCGGCCGATATTGACGGGAAAGCCGCGAAAGCGCTCCACGAACTGCATGTGGTGCTGGCGCGCCAGCAGCGTCGTCGGACAGATGAGGACCACCTGCATCCCCGCCATTGCCGCGACGAAGGCGGCGCGAAGCGCCACCTCGGTCTTGCCGAAGCCGACATCGCCGCACACCAGCCGGTCCATCGGCTTGCCCGCGCCCAGATCCTCGATCACGTCGCTGATCGCGCGATCCTGATCGTCGGTTTCCTGATAGGGGAAGCGATCGACGAAGGAAGGGTAGCCGGCGGCGTCCGGCTCCGCGACGGTGGCGGACCGCAGCGCGCGGGCGGCGGCGGTCTTCAGCAGTTCGCCCGCAATCTCGCGGATGCGCTCCTTCATCCGCGCCTTGCGCCGCTGCCAGGCCTCGCCGCCCAGCTTGTCGAGCGCGACGCCCTCGCTTTCGGAGCCGTAGCGGGAGAGAACCTCCAGATTCTCAACCGGCACGTACAGCTTGTCCCCGCCCGCATATTCGAGCGCGACGCAGTCATGCGGCGCCTGGGCGACCGGGATCTGCGTCAGCCCCTCATAGCGGCCGATGCCGTGATCGGCATGAACGACGAGATCGCCGGGCGACAGCGTCGCCAGTTCGGCCAGGAAAGCGTCGGCGCTCTTGCGCCGCTTCGCCCGGCGGACCAGCCGGTCGCCCAGCATGTCCTGCTCGGTCAGCAGCGCGACGTCGGGCGTCGAAAATCCATGGTCGAGGGGAATGACGGCCAAGGCGACGGCCCCGCCCGATGACTTGCCCGCCGCCGCGCCTAGCGCTTCCTGCCAGCTCTCCACCGCCGTCAGGCGCTTGACGCCATGATCGGCCAGCAGGCCCGACAGCCGCTCGCGGGAGCCGCCCGAATAGCTGGCGATGACGACTCGCTTCTTGGCGCGCTGAAGGCTCGCTATATGCTTGGTCACCGCGTCGTAGGTGTTGCCGCCCTGCGCGCGCTCCGGCGCGAAGTCGCGGGGGCCGTCGACCTCGAAGTCGAGCACGCGATCGCTTTCGGGCTCATGGAAGGGCGTGGTCATGTGCATCGGCGCGGCGGCGACGATCCCCTCCCATTCCGCCGCCGTCAGATAGAGCGCCTGCGGGTCGAGCGGGCGATAGGAGCCTGGGTCGGCGGACTTCGCCTGCACCCGGTTGGCATGATAGTCGCGAATCGCCTCGAACCGGCTTTCGGCCGCGCCCACGGTGCCGGCGTCGCGGATGACGACCGCCTTCTCGCCCAGATGGTCGATCAGGGGGACCAGCTTTTCCTCGAACAGAGGCAGCCAATGTTCCATGCCCGCCAGCCGCCTGCCGTCGCTGATCGCCTGATAGAGCGGATCGCCGGTCGCCGTCGCGCCGAAGGTTTCGCGATAGCGGCTGCGGAAGCGCTTGATCGTGTCCTCGTCCAGCAGGGCTTCGGAGGCCGGGAGCAGAGTGAACCCCTCGACGCTGCCGGTCGTCCGCTGATCGGCGGGATCGAAGCGGCGGACCGTCTCGATCTCGTCGCCGAAGAAATCGAGGCGCAGCGGCTGTTCCTCGCCGCCCGGAAACAGGTCGACGATGCCGCCGCGAATGGCGAACTCGCCCCGGTCATGTACGGTGTCGGTGCGGACATAGCCGTTTGACTGGAGCATGTCGGCAAGCCGCGTGATCGCGATCCGCTCCTTGGGCGCGAGCCGGGCGACGAGCTGGCGGACGCGGAAGGGCGTCAGCGTGCGCTGGCTGAGCGCGTTGACGGTGGTGAGGACAAGCTGCGGCCCCTTGGGCTTCGCCTGGAGCGCGTGCAGCCCTGCGAGGCGTTGCGAGGCGGCGCGCAGCGAGGGGCTGGCGCGGTCATAGGGCAGGCAGTCCCAGGCCGGAATCTCGACGACCTCGATCTCCGGCGCAAAATAGGCGGCCGTGTCGGACATTGCCCGCATCATCTGCTCGTCGGCCGCGACGAACACCGCCCGGCCGTTCGCGCCGCCGCCCGCCGCCGCCCGGGCGACATCGGCCAGCAGCCAGGGCTGGAAGCCCGCCGGAACGCCCGACAGGGTCAGGGGCGCCTTGGCCGTCAGGATTTTTTGCAGGTCGGTCACTGGTTCATCCGTTCGCCCCCACGGTATCGAGGGGCCGTTCTGTTCGTCGCGAGGAATGGGAAAGGCTTCGACAAGACTGACCCGAATGGGAGAAGGCCGCTCGCTACCGCTCGATCTCCACGAAATCGAGCTGCTTGAAAGCGTCCATCATTGGGCCCCTGAACCGTTCCGGCGCCTGCGCGGTTCCCAGGCCCCACGCCATGATGTCGACATCCTGCTCTTCCAGAAAATCCTCGAACCAGGCGATCTGCTCGTCATTCCATGAGTCGCCGTAGCGATCGAAAAAGCCGCCCACCATCAGGTCCGCCTCCTTGGTTCCACGATGGCAGGACCGGAACTTCAGGCGGCGCAAGCGCGGATTTTCGTTCATATTTTGTTCCTTGATGGCGCGCATCGGTTTTGCCGAAGGGCGTTTGAATGACCGTCCCGGCTGGAGTAGAGCGACGCAGATAGCCATGCGACCCGATATTCTCAATCCGCTGTTTGCCGAAATATCGGCGCTGAAGGGCGTCGGCCCCGCGCTCGCCCGCCCGCTGGAGCGGCTGGGGCTGGCGCGGGCGGTGGACGTGGCCTTCCACTTGCCCGTCAACTGGATAGACCGGCTGCTGACCGACAGGCTCGATATCGCGGACGCGGGACGGATCGTCGGCATCACGCTGACGCCGGTGGATTACAAGGCGGGCGGGGGATCGCGCGCGCCGTTCCGGGTGCAGGCCGCCGACAGGCACGGCAACATCGTCAGCCTCATCTATTTCGGCAGGAACAGCGCCTGGCCGCGCAAATTGCTGCCGTTGGGCGAGCCGCGCTTCGTGTCGGGCAAGCTGGAAACCTATGGGCAGGACTTGCAGATGGTCCATCCCGACCCTGTGCTGCCGCCCGAGGAGGCCGTGGACATTCCCGCGCGCGAGCCGGTCTATGGCCTGTCCGAAGGGCTGACCAACAACCGCCTGCGCGAACTGGTGCGGCAGGCGCTGGAGCGCGCGCCCGACCTGCCCGAGTGGATCGAGCCCAGCCTGATCGCGCGCCGGGGCTGGCCCGGATGGCGCGAGGCGCTGGTCCGGGTGCATGCCGATCCGCAGGACGCCGCCGCCCGAGAGCGGCTGGCCTATGACGAAATCTTCGCCGGGCAACTGGCGCTGATGCTGGTCCGGCAGGCGGGGCGCAGGCGGCGCGGCCTGCCGATCGCGGGCGACGGGCGGCTGCGCGCGATGCTGAAGCTGCCCTTCGCGCCCACGGGCGCGCAGCGGCGCTCGATCGCGGAGATCGAGGGCGACATGGCGCAGGCGACGCCGATGCTGCGTCTGTTGCAGGGCGATGTCGGGTCGGGAAAGACGCTGGTGGCGCTGATGGCGCTGCTGAACGCGGTCGAGGCGGGCGCGCAGGCCGCGTTGCTGGCTCCGACCGAGATATTGGCGCGCCAGCATTATGAGACGCTGCGCAGGATGGCGGCCGGCTTGCCCGTCACCATCGCCATACTGACCGGCCGGGAAAAGGGCAGGGCGCGCGAATCGACGCTGATGGGGCTGGCCGACGGCAGCATCGACATATTGGTCGGCACCCACGCGATCTTTCAGGAGGCGGTGCGGTATCGCAACCTGGCGCTGGCCGTGGTGGACGAGCAGCATCGCTTCGGCGTCGCTCAGCGGATGATGCTCGCGGCCAAGGCGCAGACCACGCCGCATCTGCTGGTGATGACCGCAACGCCCATCCCCCGCACGCTGACGCTCACTTATTATGGCGAGATGGAGGTGTCGCGGCTGGACGAG
This sequence comes from Sphingobium sp., assembly GCA_033795485.1. GTDB lineage: Bacteria > Pseudomonadota > Alphaproteobacteria > Sphingomonadales > Sphingomonadaceae > Sphingobium. The sequence continues at coordinate 139,558 of JARYGO010000003.1, read as the reverse complement.
ATGCCGCCGGGGCGCCAGCCGATCACGACCGTCGTGATGGGCGCGGCGCGTCTGGACGAGGTGGTTGACGCGCTCGCCCGCCATGTCGAGGCCGGCGGCCAGGCCTATTGGGTCTGCCCGCTGGTCGAGGAGAGCGAAAAGAGCGACCAGGCCGCGGCCGAAGCGCGCGCGGAGTCCCTGCGGATGCGCTTCGGGGATCGGGTGGGGCTGGTCCATGGCCGGATGAAGGGTCCGGAAAAGGACGCGGCGATGGAGGCGTTCGCCGCCGATCGCACGAAGATCCTGGTCGCGACCACCGTGATCGAAGTCGGCGTCGATGTCCCGAACGCCACCCTGATCGTCATCGAGGGCGCGGACCGTTTCGGCCTGGCGCAGCTTCACCAGTTGCGCGGCCGGGTGGGCCGGGGCGACAAGCCGTCGGTCTGCCTGTTGCTGCGCGCCAACGCGCTCAGCGAAACCTCCCGCGCCCGGCTAGCCCTGATGCGGGAGACCAATGACGGGTTCCGCATCGCCGAGGAGGATCTGAAGCTGCGCGGCGCGGGCGAGCTGCTGGGCACGCGCCAGTCGGGCGAGGCGCAGTTGCGGCTAGCGACGCCCGAGCATCTGGCGGCGCTGCTGGATGCGGCGCGCGACGACGCCAGGTTGCTGGTCGAGCGCGATGGCGGCCTGACGCTGGCGCGGGGACAGGCGGCGCGCACCTGCCTCTATCTGTTCGAGCGGGATGCCGCAGTCGGCCTGCTGCGGAGCGGCTGACCGCGCGCACGGCGCGGCTCGCCAGAAATTGCTGCGACCGCGAAACCAAGGCTGGCAATTCGTCGTTGGGCCGCCATGGCCGCTCCCGACCTCAGCCTTTCCGCCATTTCCCTGACAGGGGCCATCTCGATCGCCGTCTCGATCGTGGTCGCCTTCGCGGTCCACTGGCTGGCCTTCGCCATCCTGACCCGCATCATGAAACGATCGGGCATAGACCTGCTGCTGCTGCCCGCCATTTACCAGCCAACCCGCTGGCTGGTCGTGCTGCTCGCGCTGGCGGGCGGCCTCGAATCGCTGGAACTGGGCCCGCGCCTAGGTAATCTCTGGGCGATCGCGGCGCGGATGGTCTTCGCGCTGCTGCTGGGCTGGCTGATATTGCGCGTCATGCGCGCGGCGAAGGCCATGTTCGAGCGCCGCGCGGACATCAGCGTTGAGGATAATCTAAAGGCTCGGCGTCAGCATACGCGGGTGCGCATCCTCTATCGCATCGCCCAATGCGTGCTCGCCTTCATCGTCATCTCGCTGATGCTGATCGCCATTCCGGGCGTGCGCACCGTGGGCGTCACACTGATGGCGTCGGCGGGCATTGCCGGCCTGGCGGTCGGCGCGGCCGCGCAGCCGGCGCTCAAGAACCTGATCGCGGGCGTGCAGATGGCCTTTTCCGAACCCATCCGGCTGGACGATGTCGTGATCGTCGAGGGGGAGTGGGGACGGATCGAGGACATCACGCTCACCTACGTCGTGGTGCGCATCTGGGACGATCGGCGGATGGTCGTGCCGGTCAGCTATTTCCTGGAAAAGCCGTTCCAGAACTGGACGACCAAGACCAGCGACCTGCTGGGCACGATATTCCTCTATGTCGATCCGACCGCCGATGTCGGGCGCATTCGCGAAAAATTCGTGGAGGTGGTGCAGGCCAACCGCCTGTGGGACAAGCGCGTGGCGATCGTGCAGGTGACCGATCAGCGCGCGGACGCGCTGGAACTGCGCGGCCTGCTGTCGGCGCGCAACGCGGGCGAGGCGTTCGACCTGCGATGCGAGGTGCGCGAGGAGATGGTGGCTTTCCTGCGGACCGAGATGCCCGACGCGCTGGTGCGCGGGCGCCAATTGATCGAGCGGCGGGACGGCTTCGCCCCGCCCTCGCTCACCACTCCGTCCGACGCGGCGGCATGAGCGCCAGCATGGCGTCGTAAGTGGCCGGATGCACGGGCGTCAGAAACTCCATGCCCACCCGGCCGCTTTCGGCCCAGCGCACTTCGGCCAGCACGTCCTTCGCCAGCGGCAGCCAGACGGTCAGCTTTTCGCCGATCAGCAGGTCCGCGTCCGTGCGGCACATCAGGCCCAGCGGCGAGACGTTGATGACGCGCACGCGATGCGTCTCGCCGCGCGCGGTGGCGTGGCTGACCAGGTCGACGAGATCGCGCCGCGCGCGGCGTTCTTCCTGGGCGGGGTCGCGCGAGCGCATTAGATGGTGGAGGTTGGTAAGTACCGAGGCCATGCCCCAAAATGGGCGCAGAGAGGTTGAGGCTTTCCTGCCGGGCAGGGTTAATTTCGGATCAACGCCGGCCAAATCGGATGAGCTGTTTCACGCCACGGCCAAAGCATGTTTTTTCGCGCCGAAACTCAGCTTATCGCCGGGGCGGAGCGGCGTCGCCGGGTCGCTGACCACCGCTCCGTTCACGCGAATCGCGCCCTCCGCCAGCTTGCGGCGCGCCTCCTTGTTTGACGCGGCGAAGCCCAGCGCGACATTGGCCTGCACCACGCTGATCCCATCCGCCCCGACGCTGACGGTCGGCAGGTTGGCGTCCGACGCGCCCTCCTCGAAAGTCCGGCGCGCGGTTTCCGCCGCCGCCGCCGCTCCTTCCGCGCCGCGGCACAGCGCCGTCGCCGCGTTGGCGAGGATCTTCTTCGCCTCGTTCAGTTCCGCGTCCTCCAGCGCTGCGAGCCGTTCCACCTCGTCCATCGGTAGGTCGGTGAACAGCCGCAGCCGGTTCGCCACGTCGGCATCGGCGGTGTTGCGCCAGAATTGCCAGTAATCATAGGTCGATAGCTGGTCCTCGTTCAGCCACACGGCGCCGCCGACGGTCTTGCCCATCTTGGTCCCGTCCGCATTGGTCAGCAGCGGGGTCGTCAGGCCGAACACCTGCGTCCCGTCCACCCGGCGGGCAAGCTCTACGCCGTTGACGATATTGCCCCACTGGTCGGAGCCGCCCATTTGAAGGCGGCAGGCGGATCGGCGCGACAGTTCCAGAAAATCGTAGGCCTGAAGGATCATGTAATTGAACTCCAGGAAGCTGAGCGACTGCTCGCGGTCGAGCCGCAGCTTCACTGAATCGAAGCTCAGCATCCGGTTCACCGAGAAATGCTGGCCGATGTCGCGCAGGAAGGGGATATATTCCAGCCTGTCGAGCCATTCGGCATTGTCCAGCATCACCGCGTCGCTGGGACCGTCGCCAAAGGTCAGGAATCGCTCGAACACGCGCTTGATGCTCGCGACGTTCTGGGCGATCAGGTCGGTCGTCAGCAGCTTGCGCGCCTCGTCCTTGAAGCTGGGATCGCCGATCTTGCCGGTGCCGCCGCCCATCAGCACGATCGGCTTGTGCCCCGCCTTTTGCAACTGGCGCAGCATCATGATCGACACGAGATGGCCGACATGCAGCGACGGCGCGGTCGGATCGAACCCGATATAGCCCGGCACCACTTGCCTGGCGGCCAGGGCGTCGAGCCCCGCCGCGTCGGTCAACTGGTGGATATAGCCGCGCGCTTCCAGCAGGCGGAGGAGATCGGACTGGTAATTGCTCATGGCGCGCGCCTGTAGCATCGGCGCGCCAGCGGGAAAAGCATTCCGTTGGGCGGGAGCGGTGCCAAAGGACGCGCTTGCCGAAGGAAGGCGCTTGCTTAAAAGAGGGCGAGGCCCGCGATCTCGCTCGGCCCCGAACGGAGGATTGGTGACGGCTTCCCCCATGTTGGCGATCGGCCTGATGTCGGGCACGTCGCGCGATGGCATCGACGCGGCGCTGATCGAGACCGACGGCGAGGGCGCCGTGACCCCTATCGCCTTCCACGCCCAGCCCTATGCCGAAGGTTTCCGCATGCGCCTTGCCGAAGCCTGCGAGCGGGCAATGGCGATGGAAAATCCGGGATTCGAGCCGCTGATCGCCTCGGTTGAGACGGAACTGACCGAATTGCATGTCGAGGCCGTGGCCGACCTGCTGGGCCGCAGCGGCCGCATAGCGCAGGATATCGGAATTATCGGCTTTCACGGTCATACGATCGCGCATCGGCCGGAAAGGCGCTGGACCTGGCAGATCGGCGACGGCGCGGCGCTGGCCGGCGCGTTCGGCATCCCGGTGGTCGGCGACCTGCGCGGCGCGGATGTGGCGGCGGGCGGGCAGGGCGCGCCACTGATGCCGGTCTATCACCGCGCGCTGGCGAGCGCCTTGCCCAGACCCGTGGCGATCCTCAACCTGGGCGGCGTCGCCAACATCACCGCGATCGGCATGGATGAGGATGATCTGGTGGCGTTCGACACCGGCATGGCGAGCGGGCTTATCGACAACTGGATGCAGGCGCATGGCGACGCGGCGTTCGATGCCGGCGGCGCTACGGCGGCCAAGGGACGCGTCGATGAGGACAGGGTGGCGGCGATGCTGGCCGATTCCTGGTTCGCGCTGCCGCCGCCCAAGAGCATCGACCGCGAGGCGTTCACGACCACCCCGATGGCGGGATTGAGCCTGGAGGACGGCGCGGCGACCCTGACAGCCTTTTCCGCCGCCGGGGTGGCGCGCGGGATCGCGCATCTGCGCGACCGCCCCGCGCTGCTCTATGTCGCGGGGGGCGGTCGGCATAATGGCACGATGATGAGGATGCTGGCCGAGCAGACCGGCATCATCGTGCGGCCGGTGGACGAACTGGGCTGGGACGGCGATGCGCTGGAGGCCCAGGGCTTCGCCTATATGGCGGTGCGGCGTCTTGCCAGCCTGCCGATCAGCTTTCCGGGGACCACAGGCGCGCCGCGGCCGATGACGGGCGGGGTGATCTTCCCGCCCGCCTGAACCCGTCAGCGACGATGCTGGCGATCCTGCTTCTGCACCTTGATGCGGGCGCTCAGCGCGTTGAAGCGGCGATCCAGGTCGAGGCGCTCACGGGCGGAGAGGCCGTTCGACCGGCGATAATTCGCCTCCAGCCGCGAGAGCGTGCGGAAGTCGGTCCGCAGCCGCGAAGCCTCGTTGCGGTTGAGCGCGCCGCTGCGCACGCCCTGGTCGATCCGAGCTTCGAGCTTGGCCTGGCGCGCGTTGACGGACTGCCACGGCGCGGCGCTGGCGGCCATCGGGGTAGCGACGGCAAGGGTGGCGGCCAATGCGGCGATGATGGTGGAGGTGCGTTTCATGGATATTCTCCTTGAGATGATGGTGCGCTCCAGGAAGTAGGACTCCTTTGTCGCAACATTGTGCCGTAAATCGCGGAAAATATTCGCAGAATGTATCAGCTTGCGCCGGTCGCCAGCGCCTCCGCCCGATAGTTCAGCGCTTGCGCGTCAGTTCGCGCATCGCCCGGTCCAGCCCCTCGATGGTCAGGGGATACATGCGGTCGTTCAGCAACTGGCGGATCATCTGGGCTGATTGGCTGTAGCCCCAATGGGCTTCATTCGAAGGGTTGAGCCACACGGTCGCCGGATAGGTATGGACGACCCGCTCCAGCCACACGCCGCCCGCCTCTTCATTATAATGTTCGACGGACCCGCCAGGATGGCTGATCTCATAGGGGCTCATGGCCGCGTCGCCGACGAAGATCACCTTATAGTCGTGGCCATATTTGTGGAGGATGTCGACGGTGTGGATGCGCTCCGAAAAGCGGCGGCGGTTATCCTTCCACACGCCTTCATACAGGCAGTTGTGGAAGTAGAAGAACTCCATATTCTTGAACTCGGCGGTCGCGGCGGAGAACAACTCCTCACATAGCGCGATGAACGGGTCCATCGACCCCCCGACATCCAGAAACAGCAGCAGCTTCACCGCATTATGCCGTTCGGGCCGCATCCGTATGTCGAGCCAACCCTGCCGCGCCGTACCCCGGACGGTCTCGTCCAGGTCCAGCTCGTCGGCCGCGCCCTCGCGCGCGAAGCGGCGCAGGCGGCGAAGCGCCACCTTGATGTTGCGGGTGCCGAGCTGCCTGCTGTTGTCGAGGTTCCGGAAGTCGCGCTGCTCCCACACCTTGATCGCGCGCTTGTGCCGGGATTCGCCGCCGATCCGCACGCCTTCGGGATTATAGCCGCCATTGCCGAAGGGGGAGGTGCCGCCGGTGCCGATCCATTTGCTGCCGCCCTGGTGCCGGCCCTTCTGCTCCTCCAACCGCTTCTTCAGCGTCTCCATGATCTCCTCCCACGATCCAAGGGATTTGATCTTCTCCATCTCCTCGGGGCTGAGGAACTTCTCCGCGACCAGGCGCAGCCAGTCCTCGGGGATGTCGGCCTTGGGATCGCCGCTGCCCTCCAGCCCCTTGAATATCTGTCCGAACACCTGATCGAAGCGGTCGAGCAGCGCCTCGTCCTTCACATAGGTCGCGCGGGCGAGATAATAGAAATCCTCGGGCCGCCGCTCGATCACCTCCCGGTCCAGCCCCTCCAGCAGCAGCAGATGCTCCTTGATGCTGGCCGGGATGCCGGCGGCGCGCAGCGCGTCGAGGAAGTTGAGAAACATGGCGCCTTCTTTCCGCCAGACGCGCGCGCGATGCAAGCGAAGCGCCTGATCGTTGCATTATAGTATCTTTAAGTGTTGCATTGCATGGTTAACGCCGCACTATGTATTTTGTCACAAATCGGCGGGGCGCCTTTGGAAAACCAGCTAATGTCGACCGATCTTGGCGAGCAGTCGGGCGACATCGCATTGCAGTGCAGCGAGACCGCCGGGTTCCTGGGCGAGCTCAACCAGCGCATCCAGAGTGATTCGCGACACCTCGCCCAGTTGCAGGCGAACATGGCCACCCTGGCCGACAATCAGGCCGAGAGCGTGGCCGCCGCGCAGGAACTGAACCTCACCGCCAATCGGGCCGGCCAGATCATCGCGCACGGCAACGACGTCGCGTCGCTGTCGCTGAACGAGGTTGCCGGGCTGATCGCCCATGTCACGGGTCTGGAGGCGCATCTTCACCGTTTCCTCAGCGTGATCGAGGCGGTCGGCGGCATTTCGGAGGAACTGGGCGCGATCGCGCGCCAGACGCGGCTACTGGGCGTCAACGCGGCGATTGAAGCGGCGCGGGGCGGGGAAGCGACCCAGGGCTTCGCGGTGGTCGCCGACGAAATCCGCCGGCTGGCGGGGCAGGCGGGGGCCTGCGCGGCGTCGGTCGGCGACAAGCTGGGCCAGCTTGACCGCGATGCGCGGGGCCTGATCGGCGGGGTGGAGGCCAATATCGTGCGCGGGCGCGACGTCAGCGCCCATATCGACACGCTGCGCGAGACGATGGCGGAGATCGCGACGCTGGTGACCCAGTTCCAGGAACGCGCCCGGGCGATCGTCACCTGCACCGACGCGGCCGATGGCGACGTCGCCGCGCTGCGCGAAGGGCTGGTGCGCTTCGGCCAGTCGGCGGCGCATAATGCGGGCGGGGTCGATACGGCGCGAACCCAACTGGATCGGCTGGAGGGGATGGCCAACGCCATGCTGAACACCGCCGCCCATAGCGGCCAGCGTACGCGCAACAGCCGCTATATCGCCCTGGCCGAAGAAGGGGCGGATGAGGTGCAGGCGCTGATCGGCGCGGCGCTCGACAGAGGCTCGCTGACCCTGGAGGCCCTGTTCGACACCCGCTATCGCGCCGTGGCCGGGACCGACCCCGTCCAGCATGAAAATGACTTCACCGACTTCGCCGACGCGTGGCTCCGTCCGTTGCTCGATCGGCGGACGGCGGAGGACACCGCGATCGTGGGCTGCTGCCTAGTCGACATGAACGGCTATCTGCCGACCCATATCAGCGCGCGCAGCCAGCCGCAGCGTCCGGGCCAGCGGCAATGGAACATGGAAAACGCGCGCAACCGCCAGATATTCATGGATGGGCAGACGCGCCGGGCGCTCGATGAGGAGGGGGACTTCTTCCTCTTCACCTATCGGCAGGATCTGGGCGAGGGCCGCTATCGAGCGCTGCGCAGCGTGTTCGTGCCGCTGGTCTTCGGCGGCCGGCGCTGGGGGCTATATGAGCTTGGCTATCTGATCTGAGGCGCGTGGCCCTTCCCGCCGGACGATGCCGTGGATCAACGAGACCAGCACGAAGGAGATGATCATCAGAAGATACCAGCTACCCAGTTTGGCGAACGAGACCATGTGCCAGCCGGTGGCCTGATCGGGATAGGTCCAGGCATTGGCGAAGGTGCCGATATTCTCCGCGAACCAGATGAACAGCGCGACCAGCAAGAAGCCGACCAGAAGCGGCATCCGTCGCGCCGTGCGCCAGGGCGTGAACCAGACCCAGCTTCGCCGGAACAGCCATAGCGCGGCGGCGAACAGCGCCAGGCGGACGTCGGGCAGCCAGTGGTGAGCGAAGAAATTGACGTAGATGGCGACCGCTAGCGCCACCGTCGTCCAGACCGGCGGATAGCCGCTGAAGGAAAAGTCGAAGATCCGCCAGACCCGCGCGAGATAGCTGCCGACCGCGGCATACATGAAGCCGGAGAAGAGCGGCACCGGTCCGATATGGAGCAGGCTCGCCTCGGGATAGACCCAGGAGCCGGCGCTCGTCTTGAACAGTTCCATGATCGTGCCGATGACGTGGAAAGCGCCGATGACGAGCGCCTCGCGCGGCGATTCCAGACGCAGCGCCAGCATCGCGGCCTGGATGCCCGCCGCCGCCAGCGTCAGGAAGTCGTAGCGGTGCAGCGGCGCGTCGGCCGGATAGAAAAGATGCGTGCCCAGCAACAGCGCCAGCATCAGCCCGCCGAACAGGCAGGCCCAACCCTGTTTGAAGCCGAACAGCAGGAACTCATAGGCCCAGGCGCGGGGGCCGGCGGCGATGCGTATCGCCTCCAGATGCGCGCGCACCTGGGCGAAGCGAGTCTTTTCGCGATCGGATTTCCAAAGCATGGCCGAGCGTTGCGGCTTTTTCGGCCGCCCGCAAGCGCCGTGTCAGCCCTGTGTCAGCGGCCGCCCGGCGTCACGCTGCGATCCCCATTGGCGGCATAGGCGGTGGTGCTGCGAATCCTGGTCGCCGCCGGGTCGCTCCCGGTCAGGATCGCCGCCATCTGGCTGGCGCTGGGCAGCCGATCATAGGCGGTATAGATATCCGTCCTGCCGACCGAATGGATCGACAGCCGGTAGCCGCCCTTCCGGTCCGCAGCGCCTTCCACCGGATCGAAGGCCATGACCGTGCCCGCGTCGTCCATCGGGATCAGGATGGAGCCGTTCGCCGCGCCGGCGGCTTGCAATATGTCGTAGCTGCCCTCGGCGGTGTCGACCCTGCCCCGCACGCACAGCGCGTCCTGGCCGTCGCGCGGAAAACCGGGCGCACGGGCTTCGCCGTCGGTCGAGCGCGCGCTTTCCTGGCTGAACGGCCGGGCGGGGACGGTGGACGCCGCCGGGCAGGCGCCCACCACGGGCGGCATGGCGGCGTGGAGCGGGGTCTGCGCATCGACATGCAGCCCGGCGAGCAGGGCGTCGATCCCGGCCGTCACATCGCCGCGCCGGGCGCTTGGGCCGGTGACGCGAAGTTTCACCATCCAGCGGCCGGCATGGACGAAGGCGGCGGCGGTCGTCAGTTCGCCCTCGGCGGCATCGTCATAGACGGCGCGGATCGCGGTGCCGGGCCGGCCGGCGGCGGCGACGCTGTCATAGGCGGTGCGGCGCGTCCTGTTCCCGAACCGCTCGGCGATGGCGCGGTCGGTCATATAGGCGCCCAGGGCCGCGTCGGCATAGGTCGGCAGATAGATGTAGAGCGTCGCCTGGATGGCGCCATCCTCCGACACATATTGCGCATAATTGTCGATGCTCTTGCCGCCGTTGGAAATCTCCCCGGTCTTTTGCAGCGACAGGCTGGCGGCGGTCGTGGGAGCGGCGATTCCGGCGGCGGCGACCCGCACGCCCGCGTCGCTCATCGTCCAGGCCCCGGCATCGGCTTCCTCGGGATCGCCGGAGGCATGAACAACCGAAGCCGCCGACAGGCAGAACAGGGCGGAGATGACAGGGAGCGCGCACTTCAGCATCGGCATCCTTCCTGGGGATTGGCCGTCTTCTGCGGCTTATCCCGGAAGGATCACATGGATTGGAGCCGCGCGCAAGCGGGCAAAGTCAGGCGACAGGCGGAATCTGCGCGCCATAATGAGGCAGATCGGGGTCCAGATGCGCCCAACCGGGCGCGGCGTCGGTCCAGATCACCGCCTGCGGTCCGATCAGCCCCGGATCGTCGAGAGCGCCCGCGCGGATGAAGGTCAGATGCGGACGCGATTCGGCCAGGCTGAACAGCGGCGTGCCGCAGGCCGGGCAGAAGCCTCGCTTCATGGCATTGCCGCTGTCGGCGACGCTGTCATGCCAGCGCACCTCCCCGGTGGTGGTGACGGCTCCGGAGGGGAAGCAGACATTCACGGTCGCCGATCCGCCGCCCAGATATTGGCAGAGCCGGCACCAGCACATGCGCGCGGCGAGCGGATCGGCGTCGATGGCGATACGGACGTCGCCGCAGAGGCATCCGGCATGATGAGTCATGGACGGCCCGCTCCCCGGCGCGAGGATGACGGAGCCATCACGCCCCCTTGCGGCGGCTCATGAACGCCAGCCGCTCGAACATCATCACATCCTGCTCATTCTTGAGCAGCGCGCCGTGCAGCGGGGGGATGGCCTTGCTGCTGTCGGCGGACTGGAGCACGTCGAGCGGCATGTCCTCGGCCAGCAGCAGCTTCAGCCAGTCGAGCAGCTCGCTGGTCGAGGGCTTCTTCTTGAGGCCGGGAACGTCGCGAATGTCGTAGAAAATATCGAGCGCGCGGTTGACCAATATCTTCTGGATGCCGGGGAAATGCACGTCGACGATGGCCTGCATCGTGTCGCGGTCCGGAAACTTGATATAGTGGAAGAAGCAGCGGCGGAGAAAGGCGTCCGGCAGCTCCTTTTCGTTGTTCGACGTGATGATGACCACCGGCCGCTCCTTGGCGGCGATCGTCTCCCCGGTCTCATAGACGTGGAAGGCCATGCGGTCGAGTTCCTGGAGCAGGTCGTTCGGAAACTCGATGTCGGCCTTGTCGATCTCGTCGATCAGCAGGACGGGCAGGGTGGGGGAGGTGAAGGCCTCCCACAGCTTGCCCTTGCGGATATAGTTGGCGATGTCATGGACCCGCGCGTCGCCGAGCTGGCCATCGCGGAGGCGGGCGACGGCGTCATACTCATAGAGGCCCTGATGCGCCTTGGTCGTGGACTTGACGTTCCACTCGATCAGCGGGGCGTTCAGCGCGGTGGCGATTTCCTGCGCCAGCACGGTCTTGCCGGTGCCGGGCTCCCCCTTCACCAGCAGGGGACGGCGCAGCAGCACGGCGGCGTTGACCGCGACCTTCAGATCATCGGTGGCGACATAGCCCGAAGTGCCCTCGAAGCGCATAGATATATCCCGTCCGGTTTCGTTCGCTAAGGGATGGGAGTAGGCAAAGGCGCGCGAGGGTGCAAGGGCGCGCCGCTGTTGCGCGATGTTCCACGTCGCGGCGCGCGCTCGTTCTTTGGGCTTGTGGTGGGGTAGTGGAGGGCACCGCCGCCATTAGCAACGGCGAAGCAGCATCAGGATCGCCCGGCGCCCTCACCGGCACGGATTTCGGCACGCGCGGCAAGCAGGTCCCACAGGCCGCGGTGCTGGCTGACGAGCTGGCGCGCGCCGAACTGTATGGCGCGGTCGATGCCGTCATTGCCGCCGATGGCGCGCGCGACCGCGAGCGTCGCCGCGCGATCGGGAAGCGAGCAGCCATGGGGTTCCAGGCCCACCCGCAGCGCCGCGCTGTCGAGGATGCGGCGCACCGCCTGCCAGTCGAGCACCAGCGCGACGGCCGCGCCCATCGCGCAGCCGCGACGATCGGACTGGGCCAGCATGTCCAGCGCATGACGCTGCTGGCTGACGGCCGCTTCGCAGTCGCTGTGGCCGGCCGTGCTGGGAGCGGGGCCGACCGCGACCGTCACCTGCGCCAGCCAGGCACGCTCGCGCGCGAACGCGGCGGCGGCTTCCAACAGCCAGGCGCGGGCTTCATTGTCCGTGGTATGGGCTGCGGCGTGGTCGATGACGCCGGGATGGCGGCCATGCAACATGCACAGATAATAAGCGGCGTCGGCCAGAGCGGGCAGCGACCGGGTCAGGGCGCTGGGCCGGCCCATCGCGGCGTCGGCGGCATAGGCGTGACCCGCCGTGCCGTCGGCGTCGACCAGCGCCTCCACAATTCGGGAAATGTCCGCGCCCTGGAGGCGTGCTACCGCTTCGTTCATCTTGCAAACCCCGTATGGACCCGCTCGTCAGGATGCGGGCCTTGAACGGGCAGGATAGTGGCGCGGGGTAAATAGCAGGTTTACGGGCGCCGGCGGTCCGGACGAACCGCCGGCGCGTGCAAAGCCCTTATTGGTCCAGGAAACTGCGCATTTTGCGGCTGCGGCTGGGGTGTTTGAGTTTGCGCAGCGCCTTCGCCTCGATCTGGCGGATGCGTTCGCGAGTCACGCTGAACTGCTGGCCGACTTCCTCCAGCGTGTGATCGGTGTTCATGCCGATGCCGAAGCGCATGCGCAGCACGCGTTCCTCGCGCGGGGTCAGGCTGGCGAGGACGCGAGTGACCGTTTCCTTGAGGTTCGCTTGGATCGCGGCATCGACCGGAATGATCGCGTTCTTGTCCTCGATGAAATCGCCCAGATGGCTATCCTCCTCGTCGCCGATCGGCGTTTCGAGGGAAATGGGCTCCTTGGCGATCTTCATCACCTTGCGCACCTTCTCCAGCGGCATGGAGAGGCGCTCGGCCATCTCCTCCGGAGTCGGCTCGCGGCCTTGCTCGTGCAGGAACTGGCGGCTGGTGCGCACCAGCTTATTGATCGTCTCGATCATGTGGACCGGGATGCGGATCGTGCGCGCCTGGTCGGCGATCGAACGCGTGATCGCCTGCCTGATCCACCAGGTCGCATAGGTCGAGAATTTATAGCCGCGGCGATATTCGAACTTGTCCACCGCCTTCATCAGGCCGATATTGCCTTCCTGAATAAGATCAAGGAATTGCAGGCCGCGATTGGTATATTTCTTGGCGATCGAGATGACGAGGCGGAGATTGGCTTCCACCATCTCCTTCTTGGCGATCCGCGCCTCGCGCTCGCCCTTCTGCACCATGTTGACGATGCGGCGAAACTCGGGGAGCGACATGCCGGTCGCCTGCGCGATCTCGCCCACCTCGGTCCGGATGCGGTCGACGGCGCGCGATTCGGCGGCGGCGAAGGCCGACCATTTCTTGTCGAGACCCGCGACCTTCTCCATCCAGCCGTCATCCAGCTCGTGATTGACGTAGCGGTCCAGGAAATCCTTGCGCGGCACCTTGTGCCGCTCGGCGAGGCGCAGCATCTGGCCGCCCAGCGCGGTCAGGCGGCGGTTATAGGCATAGAGCTGGTCGACCAGATATTCGATCTTCTGCTGATGGAACTGCACGCTTTCCACCTGCGCGGTCAGATCCTCGCGCAGTTGTTGATAGGCGTCCTCTTCCTTCTGGGTCAGGCTGCCGCCGCTGCTCATCGCTTCCAGCCGGCGTTCCTGCGCCTTGGAAAAGGCGCGGAAAATGTCGGTAATGGTCGCGAATTTCTCAAGCGCCATCGGCTTGAGCGTCTCTTCCATCTGGGCGAGGGAAAGGGTGTTGTCCTCCTCATCCTCTTCCTCCGCGCGGGGGGCGCGGCGTTCGGTCAGGCCATCCTCATCCTCGTCGGCGTCGGCGGATTCCTCCTCGGGCTCCTCCTCTTCCTTGAAGCTGGGGCCAGCGGTCTTCTCGCTGATCTCGCCATCGTCCTCGGCGCCCTCCTCCAAGCTTTCGGGGGCGGGGTCCTTCGAAAGCATCGCATCGAGGTCGAGGATCTCGCGCAACTGCATCTCGCCATTGTTGAGCGCGGTCGACCATTCGATGATGGCGTGGAAGGTGGTCGGGCTTTCGCACAGGCCAAGGATCATCGTGTCGCGGCCGGCCTCGATCCGCTTGGCGATGGCGATCTCGCCCTCGCGGCTCAGCAGCTCGACGGCGCCCATTTCGCGCAGATACATGCGGACCGGATCGTCTGTGCGATCGACGGTTTCCTTCTTCTTCTCGCCGACAGGCCGGGAGGCGCCGTCGTCATCCTCCGCCGCCTCGTTGGCGTCGTCATTATCGTCTTCGCGCTGCTGGTCCTCGCCGTCCTCGCCGACTTCCTCATTCTCGACGATGTTGACGCCCATGTCATTGAGGGCGGCCATCACATCCTCGATCTGCTCGGAGGACATCTGGTCCTGCGGCAGCGCGGCGTTCAGTTCGTCATAGGTGATGTAGCCGCGCTTCTTCGCGCGCGCGATCAGCTTCTTGACCGACGCTTCGTTGAGGTCGAGCAACGGCGCATCGCCGGTATCCACATCCTCGCCCGCACCCTTGCCGTTCGCCTTGCTTGCCATTTATTCGCCTTACGTCAGCCGCCCTCGCGCGAGCGGTCGTCAATTCACATAATGTCTTCGGGTTGCGCCAGTTCCGACAGGCGCCGGTCATGATCGGCCTTGAGGCGCTGAACCCTTTGCTGTTCGCCAAAGGTCTGCTCGCTCAGATCGTCCATCGCCCGCCGCGTCGCGTCCGCCAGTGCCGCCTCTATCTCCGGCCCCGCCGCCATCACCCGGATAACCTCGTCCAACCCGCGACGGGCGCGGTCGGCATCGGCTTCCTTGCGTGTGGGCGTGAAAGTCAGCGTATCGGCCCGGAGCAACCCCCTTGCCATATTATACAATTCACCCTGGCCCAATATGGTAAGGAGGCCCTGGGTTTCAACTGTTTCTTTGCGAAACGAGGCGGCGATCATTTCGGCGAGCAGGCGGGCGAGGCCGGGATCGGCGATCCGCAGCGCCGAAAGCACCTCGCGATGACGCGCGATCTGGTCGGGGTGACGCAGCAGGCTGGCCATCATCGCGCGGAGCAGCAGCGCCTCCACGCCGCCGCTGCCGATCGCGCGCGCCTCGCCGCCAACGGGCGGCAGCGGCGGCTTCCAGTTGCCGCGCCGGTCCTTCTGCCAGCCGCCGCCGCCGCGCTGATGGCGGGCCGGCGGCGAAAAGGCGGGGCGGGCGAAGAAGAGCGCATCATATCGCTCGCGGAACGCATGGACATAATGGGCGCGCACATCGGGGTGGCGGATCGCGTCGGTGATGGCGGACAGCCGCTGCTTGAGTGCGGCGCGCTGCTCGGGCGTGTCGAGCGGCGCGACGCCGCGCTCGTGCGACCAGAGGCGATCGACCAGCGGCTCCGCGCCGCCCAGCACCGCCTCGAACGCCGCCGGCCCCTGCGTCCTGACGAGATCGTCGGGGTCCTGCCCCGCAGGCAGGGTCGCGAAGGCGAGGCTGTGACCGGGGTGCAGCAGCGGCAGCGCGCGGGTCGCGGCGCGGATCGCCGCCTTTTGACCGGCAGCATCGCCGTCGAAGCAGAGGATGGGCACCTCCGCCATCTTCCACAGCCGCTCGATCTGATGCTCGGTAAGCGCCGTGCCGAGCGGGGCGACGGCCTCGCCGAAGCCCGCCTGGTCGAGCGCGATCACGTCCATATAGCCTTCGACCACGATCACCCGGCCCGCCTTCCGGCTGGCGGGGGAGGCGCGGTCGAGATTATAGAGGGTGCGACCCTTGTCGAACAGCGGCGTATCGGGGGAATTCAGATATTTGGGCTCGCCCGCGCCCAGGATGCGGCCGCCGAACGCGATCACTCGCCCGCGCGCGTCGCGGATCGGGATCATCAGCCGTCCCCGGAAGCGGTCGTAGCTGTCGCGCTTCTTCGCCGCGCCGCCGTCCGGCTCCAGCGCGTCGGGGTCGATCAGCATCCCCGTCTCGACCAGCATCGGCTCGCCGAAATGGTTGAGCGCGCTTTTGAGCTTGCCGCGCGAATCCGGCGAATAGCCAAAGCCGAAGGCGCGGCGGGTGGCGTCGGTGATGCCGCGCTTCTGGAGATAGGCGCGCGCTTCTCCACCATCCGCGCCGGCAAGCTGCTCCTCGAAAAAGCCCTGCGCCGCCGCCATGACGTCATGCAGACCCTTCGCCTGGTCGGCCCGTTTGGCGGCGCGCGGATCGGCTGCGGGCACCTCCATGCCGGCGGCCTGGGCAAGCTCCTTCACCGCCTCCATGAAGGGCAGGCCACGCTGGTCGGTCATCCATCGGATCGCGTCGCCATGCGCACCGCAGCCGAAGCAGTGATAGAATCCCTTTTCGTCGTTGATCGTGAAGCTGGGCGTCTTCTCGTTATGGAAGGGGCAGCACGCCTTATATTCGCGGCCAGCTTTCTGGATCTTGGTCGTGCGGCCGATCAGCGTCGACAGCGTCGTGCGCGCGCGCAGTTCATCCAGCCATTGGGGGGTCAGGGACATCCCTCTACCATGTCAGATTGAGCGTCAGATTGCCAACTAGGCTCCGTTCGCCACCCATTGCAGCCAAGTCATGAAGCGTCAATAATAAGCTCGCGTCGGCATCGAAGATGCTGACTATCAGGGCATCGGGTTGGATGCGGTCGATCGCCGCGCAATAGCGATGAAGGACCTCCTGAATCTGCAAGCGGTCGCACAACCGCTCCGCCGACTAGGGGGAGTCCATCAGTCGCTGTCGGCAATCCGGCATCCGACGCCGCCGGCCACTAGGCTTCCCGCGAGAGACGGGCGAAGCCCTGAGCCAGCGTCCGGCGCCAATAGGCACGCTTCCGAAGCGTCGAGCGCCGAAGCCCACTAGGCAACTGAAATCTCGATTTTTTATAAAGTCGAAGCTTCTGTCTGGAAATCTGCTTTCGGGTGCTATATGGGAGCGACGAGCTACCCTCAGGCGCACTTTTCGCAGGGGAACAGCACCGTGCGGGCGTGGTGAAACTGGTAGACGCGCCGGACTCAAAATCCGGTTCCGCAAGGAGTGTCGGTTCGATTCCGACCGCCCGCACCATCATTCGATCAGCCTCGATCGCCGGCGCGGATATCCGTCGGCTTCGGCTCCTTGCATTGGGCTCGGGCGGCCATTCGGCCTTGCCACCCGATGGGTCGATGCGTCCTTGAGGGCGCCTTTTAGAGCGTCGAGCGCTACATCAGAACCGTTCGTTTCGAACTCAGGTTCGAGCCTGTCGAGAACCGGAATCGAGAAATCAACGCTTCGCTCGCGTTCTCGATACGCCTTCTCGACAAGCTCGAAGGCTACTCGAACCGAACGGATGTGGTTCTGATTTGACGCTTGAGGTTATGAGAACCTTCAGGGCAGCGCCGACAAGGTGCTTGGTGCCGCGCCCAAGCCCTCGGCGACGGCGGTGTTGATGGTCCAACCCTTTGCCGATTGTTTACGATTTCACCCTACGGCGGGGCCATGTCGCAATCAGAATATAGCCGCTGAGAGAGATGGATCGCTTCGCCGATCGCAGGTTTCATGGTCCTGTCGAAGAATGGCGAATCGACGATGCTTTGTTACCTCCCCGAAATAAGCTCCTTGCATCCGACAATTTCGACCAGCTTTCCGCCCCGCTGATTCGCTGGGCCGCCGATGATGACGGGCGGCTGCTCGCTTTCGGCGGCGACCCGGCTGCGTTCGGCTTTTCCGCTGCATCGGACATAAACGGCTTTGGCTGGCGCGCCGCGCTGACTCCGGGGGGCGTGCGCGCGCTGCTGCGCGCGGCGCTCCGCTCCGCCCGGCCCGCTCCGCTGATGCTCCGGGTCCGGCAGGCGGGGGGCGAATGGCGGTGGATGCAGGTGCGTCTGATGCGCGGCCGGGACGACGAGGGCCGCGCGCTGTGGATCGGCACGATCCAAGAGCGGCGGGACGGCCAGGACTGCGCCGCTGCCCTGCGGGACGCACTGACCGAGAGCCAGGAACATTATCGCTGGGCGATGGAATTGAGTACGCAGGTGCCCTGGACGGCATCGGCGGATGGCGCGATCGAGGAGGTGGGGCCGCGCTGGCAGACCTTGACGGGGATGGCCCCGCAGGACGCCCTGGGACATGGATGGATCTCGGCGGTTCACCCGGACGATGTCGATCCGACCCGGACTTCGTGGTCCGAGCATCTGGAATCGGGCCTCCCCTTCCAGGTCGACTTTCGGATCAGACTGAACGAGGGCGCTTATCGCTGGATGCGCTCGCGCGCCGCGGCTCGTCGGAACGAACAGGGACGCATCGTCCGCTGGTATGGCACGCTGGAGGATGTCCACGACCAGAAGCTGGCGCAAAACGCCCTTGCCGACGGTGAGGAGAGGCTGCGCCTGGCGGTCCAGTCGGCGCAGATCGGCATCTGGGATTATGACCTTCTGCTCGGAAAGCGCACCTGGTCGCGCGAGTTCCGCGCGATGCTGGGCCTGGGGGACGAGGACGAAGCCACCGCCGAAAGAGCCCTGTCGCTGGTCCATGCAGCCGATCGGGATCAGTTGCGGCGCATGATGGAGGCGATCGCGGCAAGGATCGTCCTGCCGCATTTCGAAGCGACGCTGCGAGTCCACCGCGCCGACACCGGCGCGCTCCGCTGGATTCGCAGCGTGGGATCGACTACCGTGACCCAGTCGGGGGAGCCGCGGCGGGTGATCGTCACCTTTCAGGACGTCACCGACCAACGGGAAGCGGAGGAACGGATCAGGTGGACGGCCAGCCATGATCCGTTGACCGCGATGCCGAACCGGGCCCTCTTTCAGGAACGGCTGGAACAGATGGCGCCCGACGCCAAGCGCACCGGCGAGCCGTTCGGGCTTTTGCTGTTCGATATCGACGACCTGAAACGCACCAACGATATGCTGGGGCATGACGCGGGCGACGCGCTGCTGCGCAATTTCGCCGCGCGGCTCAGCGAAGTCGCGCCGGCGGACGCGGCCATAGGCCGGCTTGGCGGAGACGAGTTCGGCCTTATCGCCCCCTCCCTCGGCAGCCCGGCGGCGCTGGAGGCCTGTAGCGAGGCGCTGGTGACGGCGTTCAGGCGGCCCTGCGACTTCCAGGGCAGGCAGATGGATTGCGCCGTCAGCATGGGCGCGGCGATCTTCGGCGAGCATGGCGAGGACGCGCAGGAGGTGCTGAAGGCGGCGGATCTGGCGCTTTATGCGTCCAAGGCGCAGGCGCGCGGCCGCCTCACCCTGTTCCATCCGCAATTGCGGGCGGAAGCGCAGCAACGCAGTTCCATGATCAGCATGGCGCGCGAGGCGCTGTCGCAGGACCTGGTGGAACCCTATTACCAGCCCAAGGTCGACCTGCGGTCAGGCAGGATATTGGGTTATGAAGCCCTGTTACGCTGGCGGCATCCCCGGCTGGGCGTCCAGCTTCCCGGCAGCATTACCGCCGCCTTCGACCATGCCGAGATCGCAGTGGCGCTGACCGGAAAGATGCTGGACCATGTGATCGAGGACATCTGCCGATGGCGCGGGGAAGGCTTCGATCCCGGACCGATCGCCGTCAATGTTTCGGCCGCCGACTTCCAGCATGACGATTTCGCGGAGCAGGTGCTGGAAAGGCTCGCGCGGCGGGACTTGCCGATGGATGCGATCGAGATAGAGGTCACCGAAACCGTGTTCCTGGGCCGTGGAGCGCAACAGGTGGAGCGGGCGCTGGCGCTGTTCGCGCGCCAAGGGATGCGGATCGCGCTCGACGACTTCGGCACCGGCTACGCCTCCCTGACTCATTTGAAGCAATATCCGGTGGACGTGCTGAAGATCGACCGTAGCTTCATCCAGAATATCGAGCATGACGCGGGCGACGCGGTGATCGTGGACGCGATCGTCACGCTGGGCGCGAGCCTGGGGATAGAGGTGGTGGCGGAAGGGGTCGAGACGGCCGCCCAGCTCGACCTGCTGAAGAGGCAGGGTTGCCTGATCGGCCAGGGCTTCCTCCTCGGCCGTCCGGCCCCCGCCTCCACCGTCCGCCCCGACGCCATGGGCGTCCGTTAAGCGCGTTCCTGTCTCCATCGCAGGAGGAGCGCCGCGATCTCCGGCGGATCGAGAAGCCAGGTGCGGGTCTTCTGCCCCTCACGGGCGACGGGCGCCGTCAATAATATCCGGGCTTCGGCCTGATGCTGCGCCTTCAGCGCGCCGAAATGCTGGACGCAGGTCCCGATCGACGCGAGCAGCGGGGCCTTTCCGGCAAGGTCGATCAGGGTGGCGGGCTGGTCCCAGTCGATGGGTTTCACGATCCTGTCCTTCGATATTCATGGAATGGCGCGTCTTTTCGGCCTGGGCGTCGCGCATGTCCAGAGTGATTGGCGGCTGACGCCCGGCCTGCAAGGAAAGGCCGACTAGGCGCTGATCCAGACCGTCACGGGCGTTTGGTCCTGCAACAGCGCCGCGCGGATCGGCATCTCTTCGACCGCCCCCCCCGCCAGCGCCGCCCAATAGACGGCCTCCTTGGCGGAGCCGCCGATCTGGAGCAGAATCTCGCGGCTGCTCAGGATCGCGCGGCGGCTGAGCGACAGCCGCTGGTGCGGCGCTGCGGGCGGGGTGACCGCCAGCGTCAGCGCCGAGGTGGTGAGGCCTTCATGCAGTTCGGCGGCTCCGGGGAAGAGCGAGGCCGTATGCCCGTCCTCGCCCATGCCGAGCAGCACGATGTCGAGCGGCCAGGGGAGGGCGGCCATCGCCGCTTCGCACGCCGGCTGCCCCCGATAAGCATCCGGCGCGTCGTTCTTCATGGCGACCAGCCGGGCGGCGGCGGCGGGGCCAGTCAGCAGCGCTTCGCGGATCAGGCGCTGATTGCTGTCGGGATGATCGGCCTCGACCCAGCGTTCGTCGACCTGAACGACGATCAGCTTCGCCCAGTCCAGCGGCATGGTCCGCAGCGCCTCCAGCATGGCGCGCGGGGACCGGCCCCCCGACAAAGCCAATGTCGCGACGCCGCGATCGGCAATGGCGGCGGACAGGCGGCCGGCGACATGGCGGGCCAGGTCGCGCGCGGCGGCGTCAGCGCTGTCGAAGCGATATTCGGTGGGCACCGGCTCAATCCTCCTCCTGTGGAATGGCGCAGGCGTCGATCCAGACCGCGCCGGTGATGGCCGCTAGTCGGTCCGGCGTCAGTTCGACCGAGGCGGTGCGCGCGCCGGCCGCCGGAAAGACGGTGTCGAACGCGCGCAGGGATTCGTCGCAATAGACGGGCAGGGGTGTGGCGAGGCCGAAAGGGCAGACCCCGCCGACCGGATGGCCGGTCAGCGCCTCGACCTCGTCGGCGGCGAGCATCCGGGGTTTCGCGCCCAGCGCCGCCTTGGCCCGGCCGTTGTGTAGCCGGGCGTCGCCCCGCGTGATGATCAGGACGACGCGGTCGCCCGCGCGCACGGACAATGTCTTGGCGATGCGCGCGGGCTCGACGCCCAGCGCCAGCGCTGCTTCGGCGACGGTGGCGGTGCTGACGCCCTGATCCATGATGACGAGGTCGGGCGCCCGTTCGGCAAGGAAGGCGCGCGCGGATTCCAGGCTCATCGCGCGTCTCTGTCCTTCCCCGCAGTGAAAGAGTCGCCGATGGTTCCCATGGTGGGTGTGTCGTTCATGCTGCGCCAGGCTCTCGAATTTGGGCGAGACCTAGCGCAGCATCGTGCCGATTGACACCCCTCAGCGGGGTGTGTGGTCAGGCGGCGGCGCGGCTCGACGCGGCTTGATAGAAGGTGCCGCCGCTCGCCGCCATCGCCCTTAGTTGCGCGGTGGGCGCGAAACGATCGCCATGTTCGGCCGCCAGACGATCAAGCACGGCGACGACATGGGCGATCCCGACAGTGTCCATGTGGCTGAACGGCCCGCCGGTATAAGGCGCGAAGCCCCAGCCGAAGATCGCGCCGATGTCGCCATCCTCCGGCGTCTCCAGCACGCCTTCCTCGAAGCAGCGCGCGCACTCGATCAGCTGCCGATAGAGCAGCCGTTCCTTGACCGCATCGACGCCGGGCTGGTCGGCGGCGCGAGGGTAGAGATCGCCAAGGCCAGGCCACAGCGCCTTCTTGCCGCCTTCGGGATAGTCATACCATCCCTTCGCGCTCTTGCGGCCAAGTCGCCCCAACTCGACCATTTTGGCCATCACCGCGTCGGAGCGCTGCGCGACATAGGCGTCGCCCAGCTCCTTTTGCGCGGCCAGCACGATCTTGTTGCCCAGTTCGATCGACACCTCGTCGCCGACCGCCAGCGGACCCACCGGCATGCCAAGCTGCTTGCCGGCATTTTCGATCAGCGCCGGGTTGACGCCCTCGGCCACCATCTCGACGCCCTCCTGCACATAAGTGCCGAAGCAGCGTGAGGTATAGAAGCCACGGCTGTCGTTGACGACGATCGGGGTCTTCTTGATCTGGGCGACGAAATCCAGCGCCTTGGCGATCGCGGCCGGGCCGGTCTCCTTGCCAAGGATGATCTCCACCAGCGGCATCTTCTCGACCGGCGAGAAGAAATGGACGCCGATGAAATTCTCCGGCTTCGTCCAGGCCTTGGCCAGCCGGGTGATCGGCAGTGTGGAGGTGTTGGAGCCGAAAATCACGTCGGAGCCCAGCACCGCCTCCACCTGCTTGGTCACTTCGGCCTTGATCGCGACATCCTCGAACACCGCCTCGATCACGAAATCGCTGCCGGCGAGCGCGGCATAGTCGGTCGTCGGCGTGATGCGATCGAGCGTGGCGGCCATCTTCTCGGGCGTCATGCCCCGGCCCAGCCGCTTCTTCAGCACTTCCTCGACATGCGCCTTGCCCTTCTCCGCATAGGCGAGATCGCGGTCGAACAGCACCACCTCTATGCCCGCCTGCGCGGCGACGGTGGCGATGCCAGCGCCCATCATCCCCGCGCCCAGCATCGCGAGCTTGCGCGTGGGCGCCTTGGGCTGGTCCTTGGGGCGGCGCGCGCCGCGCTCAGCCGCCTGCTTGTTGACGAACAGGGTGCGGATCATGTTGCCCGCCTGCGGATCGGCGACGACCTTGGCGAAATATTTGCTCTCGACCCGGATCGCGCGGTCGAAGGGCAGCAGCACGCCTTCATAGACGGCCGACAGCAGCGCATGAGGGGCATGCATGTTGCGCTGCGTCTGCTTCACCGTCATCGCGCCCGCGCCCGCCATCGTCTGGATGAAGGCGGGGTTGAAGCCGCCCGCGCGGTCGGGGAACTTGAAGCCCTTCTGGTCCCAGGGCTGGACACTGGCGTTGGGATTGGCCTTCACCCAGGCTCTCGCGGCGTCGAGCGCGGTGCCGGCGGGAACGACCTCGTCCACCACCTTCAGCATCGCGGCTTCCGCCGGACGGAACAGCTTGCCCTGCAACATATACATCAGCGCCGCCTGCACGCCCATCAGGCGCGGCAGCCGTTGCGAGCCGCCGCCGCCGGGGAAGAGGCCGATCAGTATCTCTGGCAGGCCGAGCTGGATTTTCGGGCTGTCGCCGACGACGCGGCGGTGGCAGGCCAGCGCCAGTTCGAAGCCGCCGCCGACGCAGGTGCCCTCGATCGCCACGGCCACCGGCTTGCCGCAGGTTTCGAGGCGGCGGAACAGGCTGTTGAGGACGAAGACCCGGTCGAAGATGGCGGCCGGCGCGGGCAGGGCTCCGTCTTCGGTCGCGAGCATCGCGCCCAGTTGCTTCAGGTCCATGCCGGCCATGAAGCCGCTGTCCTTGCCCGACGCGATGACCGCGCCCTTGATCGCCTCGTCCGAAGCGATGCGGTCTATGCTTTCGCCAAGGTCGGCGATGAAGTCGGGGCCGATGACGTTCATCGACTGATCGGGAACGTCGATAGTCAGGGTGGCGATGCCGTCGGCGTTGATGTCGAAACGGATGGTCTGCATGATGTCTCTCCCGCGCGCTCTTACAGCCGCTCGATGATGGTGCCGGTCGCCATGCCCGCGCCGACGCACAGGTCGACGAGCGCGGTGCCCTTGCCGGAGCGCTCCAGCTCGTCGAGCGCGGTGCCGAGCACCATCGCCCCCGTCGCGCCCAGCGGATGGCCCATGGCGATCGCGCCGCCATTGACGTTGAGCTTGCCATGGTCGAGGTCCAGCGCCTGCATATAGCGCAGGACCACGCTGGCGAACGCCTCGTTCAGTTCCCACAGGTCGATGTCGCTCTTGCTCATGCCTGATCGCTTGAGCAGCTTCGTCGCCACGTCCTCCGGGCCGGTCAGCATTATCAGCGGTTCGGAGCCGATCGACGCCATTGCGCGGATGCGGGCGCGGGGCTTCAGCCCATATTTCTCGCCCATCGCCTTGCTGCCGACCAGGACGGCGGCCGCCCCGTCGACGATGCCGCTGCTGTTGCCGGCATGATGGACATGGTTCACCCGCTCCAGTTCGGGATAGCGGAGCAGGGCGACGGCGTCGAAACCGGGCATCTCCTCGCCGATGCCGGCGAAGCTGGGCTTCAGGCTGCCGAGCGACTGCATCGTGGCGTCCGGGCGCATATGTTCGTCATGGTCGAGCACGACCGCGCCGATCACATCCCTGACCGGGACGATGGATCTGGAGAAACGCCCCTCGTCCCACGCAGCTTTGGCGCGCTTCTGGCTCTCGATGGCATAGGCGTCGACATCGTCGCGCGAAAAGCCGAACTTGGTCGCGATCACGTCGGCACCGATGCCCTGCGGCGCGAAATAGGTCTTGAAGGCCACGGCCGGGTCCATCGCCCATGCGCCGCCGTCCGACGCCATGGGGATGCGGCTCATCGATTCGACGCCGCCGCCGATCGCGAACTCCGCCTCGCCCGACATCACCTTGGCGGCGGCCATGTTCACCGCTTCCAGGCCAGAGGCGCAGAAACGGTTGATCTGGACGCCCGCCGTGGTCACCGCATAGTCGGCGTTGAGGACGGCGACGCGCGCGATGTCCGCGCCCTGTTCGCCGACCGGGCTGACGCAGCCCAGGATCACGTCGTCGACGTCGGCCGTGTCGATATGGTTGCGGTCCCGCAGCGCCTCCAGCACCTGGGTGGCGAGCTGGATCGGGGTGATCTCGTGCAGCGATCCGTCGCTCTTGCCACGCCCACGCGGCGTGCGGACGGCGTCGTAAATATAGGCTTCCATGGGTCAGTCCCTCTCCAACGGGAACGCGCGGCGGAGCGCGGCAGATGCCCGTAAATGTATTTACGTTTACGTAAAGTGCAAGGAGAAATCGGCGTCAGCCGCTGGAAGCCAGCTTGCCGTAAGGTCGGGGTTATGGCGGCCATTCGGCCCCTCGTCGCGCGCAACGGATCGTTTCGGTATCGACCTATCGCCAGCCGGTTGCGACGCGGCTACATCTGCCCGAAGATAGCGACAGCGACGGGGGAAGAAGGCCGATGACCGCACGATATAGCCGCCTGGCCATGGCGCTGCACTGGATGATCGCCGCCGCCCTGGCGTTCCAGATCGGCGTCGGTTGGGGACTGGAGCATCTGTCGGCCCGGGGGTTTGCGCTTTATCAGGTGCATAAGTCGGTCGGCATCACGATCCTGGCGCTGACCCTGTTGCGGATCGTCGTCCGCTACTGGAAACCGCGTCCCGCGCCGGCGGAGGGCGGGTTCACCGGCGCGCTGGCGAAGGCGGTGCATCTGGGCCTCTATCTATTCATGCTGGGCGCGCCGCTGACCGGCTGGGCGTTGGTGTCGACCGCGAAGGTCAAGGTGCCGACCCTGATCTTCGGCGTCCTGCCGTTGCCCCACCTGCCGCTGTCGACGAATAGCCACGAGATTTTCGAGGGCGGACATGGCCTGTTCGCGTGGATCGGCATCGCCCTGCTGGCGCTGCATGTCGCGGGAGCGGTCCGGCATCAATGGATGATCGGCGACGGGCTGATCTGGCGTATGGTGCCCGGCCGTTCGGCGCTGGCGATGGCGGCGCTGATCCTGTCGGTGCCGTTCGCCTTCGCGCTGGGACAGAAGGCGGTGCGATCGGCGGGCGAGCCCGCGCGAGCCCCCGCCGTTGCCGAACCGTCGGCGGGCCCCGTTGCGAACGGCGCGGCGCAAGACGCCAGCGCCGAGGCGGAGCCAGCCGACAACGCCGCGATCGCCAATATCGCCAATGCGGTCGAGGAAGCCGCCGCCCCGCCGCCTCCGGCCTGGCAAGTGCAGCCGGGCGGAAGCCTGTCCTTCTCGGTCGGCAACAGTGGATCGACGATCGAGGGAAGTTTCAAGCGCTGGACCGCGACGATCGTGATGGACCCGGAGCGGCCGGAGAGCGCCGACATCCGTGTCGAGATCGACTTGGCGAGCGCGGGCGTCGGCGACGCCACCCAGGACGAGATGCTGGCGGGAGACGAGTTTTTCGCCGTCGCGGCGCATCCGCGCGCCATCTTCGTGGCGAAGGGCGCGGAGCGGTCCGGGAGCGGCTATCGCGCGCGTGGCACCTTGACCCTGAAGGACGTCAGCCGGCCGCAGACCATCAGTTTCTCGCTGAAGGGGGAGGGCGGGACCCGCAAGGTGCAGGGCAGCGCGACGATCGCGCGCACGTCCTTCGCCATCGGCACGGGCGAGAGCGGCGGCGGGCTGGACCCGAACGTGGCCGTGCGTTTCGCCTTCGACGCGAAAAGCGGAGGCAAATGACGGGCGCGGGCGCGGGCATGTGAACAATTGACCCCCCGGCCCGTTTGCGCTTCATGGCGGACGTGGAAGCTTCCCTTACGACCGATCGCGCGCCCTCGCCGCTGTCCATCCCCATCTTCCGCGCCGTGTGGATCGCCAGCATGGCGTCCAACTTCGGGGGCCTGATCCAGTCCGTCGGCGCGTCGTGGATGATGATGTCGCTGTCCCGTTCCGAACAGATGGTCGCGCTGGTGCAGGCGTCGACCACATTGCCAATCATGCTGTTGTCGCTGGCGGCGGGAGCCATTGCCGACAATTATGACCGGCGGCTGGTGATGCTGGGCGCGCAGTTCTTCATGCTGCTGGTCTCGGCCGGGCTCGCGCTGGCGGCCTGGGCCGGATGGCTTTCCCCCTGGGCGCTGCTTGGCTTCACCTTCCTGATCGGCTGCGGCACGGCGCTCAACGGTCCCGCCTGGCAGGCGTCGGTGGGCGAAATGGTGCCGCGCGTCGCCCTGCCCAATGCCGTCGCGCTCAACAGCATGGGCTTCAATATCGCCAGGAGCGTCGGCCCGGCGGTCGGTGGCGTCATAGTGGCGGCGGCGGGCGCGGCGGCGGCTTTCCTGACCAATGCCTTGTCCTATGTCGGGCTGATCGCGGTGCTGGTCCGCTGGCGGCCCGAAGGCTCCGCTAGCCCATTGCCGCGCGAGCGGGTGGACATGGCGATGCGCGCGGGCGTCCGCTATGTCGTTATGTCGCCGAATATTCGCGTGGTCCTGCTGCGCGCCATGCTTTTCGGGCTGGTGGCAAGCGCCGTTCCCGCGCTGATGCCGGTCGTCGCGCGCGACCTGATGACCGGCGGGGCGCTGACCTATGGCCTGTTGCTGGGCGCGTTCGGCATCGGCGCGGTCGGTGGCGCGTTAGCGAGCGGGCGGCTGCGGCGCGCACTGCCGACAGAGCGGATCGTGCGGGTGTCGATCCTGGTCATGGCGCTGGGATCGCTTGGCGCTGGCTTGAGCCAATGGCTGTTGCTCGCGGTTCCCGCGCTGATGCTGGCGGGGGCCGGGTGGGTGCTGACCCTCTCCACCTTCAACGTCACCGTTCAGATGGCTGCGCCCCGCTGGGTCGTCGCGCGGGCGCTTTCGCTTTACCAGATGGCGGCCTTCGGCGGGATGGCGGCTGGGAGCTGGCTGTTCGGCACGCTGGCGGAGGATCATGGCGTCGAACCCGCCCTCATGATCGCGGCGGCCGGCCTGACGATCGTGGCGGCGCTTGGCTTGATCCTGCCGCTGCCGCAGACCGGCGGCGAGGATCTGGAGCTGCTGGGCCGCTGGACCGAGCCTGAAACAGTAGTGCCGGTGGAGGGTCGCAGCGGGCCGGTGGTCATCACCATCGAATATCGGATCGCTCCGGGATCGGTCGTCCCCTTCCTGTCGGTCATGAGCGAGAGGCGGCGCATCCGGCGGCGCGACGGGGCCCATGGATGGACGCTGATGCGCGACCTTGGCGATCCGCAATTGTGGATCGAGCGCTATCACGTTTCCACCTGGCTCGACTATGTGCGCCACAACCAGCGGCGGACCCATGCGGACTTGGAAAATAGCGAGGCGATACAGGCCCTTCACCAGGGCGATAAGCCGCCGGTGGTCCATCGGATGATCGAGCGTCAGGTCGCGTCGCTACCGATCACCCGCGCGCCCGATCCGCGCGAAATGGCCGACCCGATGACCGATCCGACCCGATCGAACTGATCTTCAGGCGCGCGCCAGATCCTCCGGCGTGTCGATGTCGCGCAGCACCGAGCCGCTCGTCTCGATCTGAAGGCCGTGGCTCAGCAGCGAGCGGGCGCCCTGGTCCCCGCGTAGGGCAAGCAGTTCGGGAAAATGCCTGCGGCCGATGAAGGCGGGGGGCGAGGAGGAAAAACCGTCGGTGCTGGCGACCACCGATCGGATATTCTCAGCCGCCATGCAGATGCGATTATAATGGCTTTGCGGCACGTCGGGCATGTCGGCCAGGCATATGAGCACGCCACGGCAGCGATGCAGCGGCATGACATGCTCGACGGCGCGCACGATGCTGCCGGCCAGCCCCTGTTCCGGATTGTCGTTGACGATGATGGTATAATTGCGCCGTTCGAGCTTGCGGTGGATCACCGGGGCCTGCGCGGGAGGGCGGACCACGGCCAGAAGCCGGGCGAAGGGCAGGGATGCGAGCGTTTCCAGCGTATGCTGCACGATCGGCTTGCCACGCAGATCGGCCATCAGCTTGTCCTGCGCGCCGAAGCGCGAGGACGTTCCGGCGGCGAGCAGGACCGCCGCGATATGTTCAGTGCGCATCGGGGATGGACGGATGACAGGATGCGTCATTCTTCCCGACGGGAAGGACGAGGCATGGCGATGATGATATTGGCGCGACCCACATGCCGTCCGCTCTGCCATCGGCGCGGGGTCCTGTCCAGCCGTTCCAAAAGGGCTGGCCTTTGTACGACCGCCGGGCCATATCCCGCCCGGATGATGGAAATCGGAGGAGCGGCCAGTGATCGTGTCGGGAGCGGAAGAGGGCGAGGCGGCCGGCGAAACGCTGAAAATCCCCGTGCCCGATGATGTCGCCGACGCCATCCGGACCCTGATTCGCTGGTCGGGCGACGATCCCGAGCGTGAAGGCCTGCTGGACACGCCCAAGCGGGTGGCGCGGGCGTGGAAGGAATATTGCCAGGGCTATGCCGAGGACCCGGCCTATCATCTCTCGCGCATCTTTCGCGAGGTCGGGGGCTATGACAATATCGTCCTGCTGAAGGACATACCTTTCCAGTCCCATTGCGAACATCATATGGCGCCGATCATCGGCAAGGCGCATATCGCCTATCTGCCCGGCGACTATGTGGTCGGCATTTCCAAGCTGGCGCGCGTGCTGGACGCGTTCGCGCGCCGATTGCAGGTGCAGGAGCGGCTGACGGCGGAGGTCGCCGATTGCATCTGGATGCATCTGAAGCCCCAGGGCGTCGCCGTGGTGATCGAGGCGACTCATGGCTGCATGACCGGGCGGGGCGTGCGGACCCCCAATGTCATCATGAAGACCAGCCGGATGCTGGGCGTGTTCCGCGACGATGAAAAGAGCCGCGAAGAAGTGCTCAACCTGATGGGGCTGTGAAGCCGGTGGGTCTGTGAGCGATCCGGAGGCGGAACTGGACGGCGCCGGGGAGGCGCCAGGCTTCCGCCCGCTGGGACGGGCGGCGGTGGCCGTCGATCCCTTGCCTGCCGTGCCGCTGTCGTCCCGCCGGCTGGCGCTGGTGACCGGGGGGCATCGGCGGCTGGGCGCGGTCATCGCGGCGGCGCTGGCCGACGCCGGCTGCTCGCTGGCGATCCATGGCAGTCACGACACGCGGCTCGATTCCGCGCTTGCGCTCGCGCTGGAGCGCAACGGCACGGAGTGGGAGGGGTTCGCCGTCGATTTCGCCGATCCTGAAGGGGCGGAGGAATTGATCGGCGACATCGCCATGCGCTTCGGCCGCGCGCCGGACATATTGGTCAACAGCGCGGCGCTATTCGGGCAGGACCGGCTGGACAGCGTGACCGCCGACGACCTGATGCGCCACTATGCCGTCAACTGCGCCGCGCCGGCGCTGCTGACCAAGGCGTTCGCGACTGTTCCGGCGGGCCTGATCGACCGATGCATCGTCAATATCCTGGACCAGCGCATCGACCATCCCCATGGCGATCAACTGGCTTACAGCCTATCGAAGATGGCGCTGGCCGGCCTGACGCAGCTATCGGCCCGCGCGCTGGCGCCGCAGGTGCGAGTCAATGCCGTGGCGCCGGGCCTGACGATCGCGACGCCCGATTATGACGAGGCGCAGATGGCCCGCCTGGAGCGGATGATGCCGCTGGCCCGCCTGCCGCAGCCGGAGCAGATCGCGCAGGCGGTCCTGTATCTGGTGAACGCCGGGGCGGTGACGGGGCAGACGCTCTACGTCGATGCCGGCGCGCACATGCAGAGCTATGACCGCGACTTCATGCATATATGCAAGGACTAGCTGCCATTTTGCCCAGTGGTTTTGCCACGGTGGCGGGGATAGAACCCGTGAGGATGAGAGGGAGACGATAATGGCCTATGAGACCATCCTGGTGGAGCAGCGCGACGCCGTCACGCTGATCACGCTCAACCGCCCTCAGGCGCTGAATGCGCTGAACAGCCAGGTGCTGGCGGACCTGGGCGCGGCGTTCGCGGCCTTCGACGCCGATCCGACGCAGAAATGCGCCGTCATCACCGGCAGCGAGAAGGCGTTCGCCGCCGGGGCCGATATCAAGGAGATGGTCGACAAGGCCGGAGCCGACTTCTTCCTGGAGGATTTCTTCTCCGGCTGGCAGCGCGACGTGGTGTCCACGCGCAAGCCCTGGATCGCGGCGGTGGCCGGCTTCGCGCTTGGCGGCGGGTGCGAGCTGGCGATGATGGCCGACTTCATCCTGGCGGCCGACACGGCGAAATTCGGCCAGCCGGAGATCAAGCTGGCGGTGGCGCCCGGCATGGGCGGGTCGCAGCGCTTGACCAAGGCCGTGGGCAAGGCGAAGGCGATGGAGATGTGCCTGACCGGGCGCATGATGGACGCGCAGGAGGCCGAGCGCGCCGGCCTTGTGTCCCGGATCGTTCCGGCCACCGACCTGGTGGAGGATGCGCTCAAGACCGCCGCCGCCATCGCGGCGATGCCCCCCATGGCCGCGCTCATCAACAAGGAGATGGTGAATCTGGCCTTCGAGACCGGGCTGAGTCAGGGCCTCCTGACCGAGCGCCGCCTGTTCCAGATATTGGCGGCCACGCAGGACAAGGTCGAGGGCATGACCGCCTTCATCGAGAAGCGGCCGGGTGTCTGGAAGGGGCGCTAGGCTGGACCAGCCCGCCGGCCTGTAACTTCAGTGTAATATTTTGGATGGCGGCATGGTGGATCGTGCCGCCATTTTCGTTTCAGAAAGAAATGGAAAGACATGCGGCCGTCGCTTCAGTGACAAGTCTCATGCGGTGACGGAGAGGGGCCGGCGTTCGCGCTTGCGGACGGCGGATCGCTGAAAGGCCCAGACATGCCCGCAAAAGGGCCAAAGGGAGCCTACCTCATCATGCCATCCATTTTTTCGCTCGGACGCCGCACGTCTCGCCATGCGCTACTGGCGCTAGCCTGCTCCACCGCGCTGTCAGCCGGCGCATGGGCGCAGGACGCGGCTCCGGCGTCCGACGACGCCGAGGAGATCACGGTCACCGGCCGCCGCATCTCCCAGTCCGCCGAAGCCATTGGCGAGGATAAGGTCAGCAACGTCGTGGCGGTAACGCGGGAAGCGCTGCTGTCGGCGCCGTCGGGCATTTCAGGCCTCAAGATGCTGGAGCAACTGCCCGGCTTCAACGTGCAGACCGACGGCGCGCTTGGCCTCTACGAATTCGGCAACAGCGTCCAGACCCGCGCCTTCAACCTCGATCAGATCGGCTTCGTGGTCGACGGCATTCCCACCGGGCGCAGCGACGCCTTTGGCGGCAGCCCGGTGTTCCGTTATGTCGACAACGAAAATCTGGGCGTGGTGGAAGCGTCGATCGGCGCGGGCGATGTCGGCCTGCCCAGCTATTCGACGCTGGGGCCGGTCATCCAGTATAACAGCATCGCGCCGCAGGAAGAGATGGGCCTGTTCGTCTCGCAAAGCTTCGGCGACGACGACATGAAGCGCACCTTCATCCGCCTGAGCACCGGCAGGATCGGGCCGTTCAAGGCCTATGTCAGCCGGACGAAGCTGGACAGCGACCTGTGGCGCGGCCCCGGGTCGGTCGATCGCGAGCATTGGGAGGGCCAGTTGCACGCGGACCTGGGCGGGGATAGCTGGGCTCGGTTCAAATTCGTGTCGAACGACTTCTTCGACTATGACTCGCCCACCATAACGCGCGCGCAGTATAATTGCGTCTCGCGCGATCTGGAGGGCAATTGCGGCCGCGACTATGCTTATCTTAGCACCGTGCCCGACAACACGACGCCGGGCTTCGCGCCGCTGCCAACCGCGCCGGGCATTTATTACTCCAACGCCAATTATGTTCAGAACTACAACCTCGCCATCAACGTGCGGAAGGACAAGCTGTATGGCGGAACGGTCCATGCCGGCATCGCCGAGGGCGTATGGGCGGAATCGACGCTCTACTGGGAAGACAAGGATGGTTATGGCGTCTCGCCGGACGGCTACGCCAACTCGCTCAGCCGCTATACGCCGCAGCTTCAGGCGGGCCTTCCGGTGGTTGCGCCCAGGGGCGTGCAGTTCGGCCGGTCGGGCGTCGGCGGCAATCGCTACGGCATCACCAGCAAGCTGCACTGGGAAATGGGCGTCAACACCGTCGAAGCCGGCGTCTGGGCCGAAGTCGACAAATATCATCGCACCCAGGCCCGCTACAACACGGTCGATGGACGGCCGGACGGCGCGCCCAATCTCGATGAACTGGTCTATCTGCGCCGCGATTATCGCTCGAAGCGCGACACGACGCAGATATTCCTGAAGGACACGCTGAAGCTGGACGACGAGCGCCTGATCCTGGACTTCGGCTTTAAGGGATTGCTGCTCGATTATGTGCAGCGCGGCTATCGCGACTTCGACGATTATTACCGCGTCGTCGGCGGCCGGGGCGTGGCGGGCTGGGGACCGCAGAGCAACACCGCCGATTACAAGGACCTGTTCCTGCCGATGGCCGGCCTGCTCTACAAGCTCGACCAGCGTTCGCAGATATTCGCGTCCTATGCGGAGAATATGGCGCTGCCCAAGGGCATGGACGACATTTATTCGGTCACCCGTCCGGGCACCGCCGCCCTCGTGCCGCAACCCGCGCCGGAGCGGTCGAAGAATATGGAACTGGGCATCCGCACCAATCAGGGGCAGCTTTATGCCTCGCTCGCGGCCTATTACACGAAGTTCGACAACCGCATCCAGTCGATCACGTCCTTCGTGCCGGGCGGCGGCGCGTCGACGGAAACCTTCTACCAGAATGTCGGGCGGGTCCGGTCCTACGGCGTCGAGTTCAGCGGCACCTACAAGCCCGGCTTCCTGGGCGGCCTTGCCTATGGCAATCTCAACGTCACCTACAACAACGCCAAGTTCAAGGACGACATAGCAGCATCGACGCCGATCCTGATCGCGGGCAAATATATTCCCGACAGCGCCAAGTGGATCGTCAGCGGCGGCGTCACGATCGAACCGGCAAGCTGGCTGGTCGCCAACATCTCGGGCAAATATACCAGCAAGCGCTGGTCGACCTTCACCAACACCCCCGGTTCCAGCGTGCCCGCCTATACGGTGTTCAGCGGCTATGTGGACATTGGCGACGGCATCAGCTTCGGGCCGGTAAAGGGCATCAGGGCGCGGATCAATGTCGATAATATCTTCGACAAGGATGTATTGTCCTTCATCTCTTCCTCCGTCAGCGGTGACGGCGCCTTCCGGCCGCTGTCGCCCCGGACCTTCCAGTTCACCCTTTCCGGAGAAATCTGACAGTGCGCCATCGTTTCTGGGGAGCGGCGCTGGTCGCGCTGCTCCCGATCGCCTCCGCCACCGCCCAGCCGCCCGTTACCAAATCGGTGGCGAGGCTGCACGACCGGCTGATTACCCTCGACAGCCATCTCGACACGCCGGCGTCGCTCGACCTGCCCGGCTGGTCGATCGACGCCGAGCATGACGTCCATAGCGACTTCACCCAGGTCGACCTGCCGCGCATGAAGAAGGGCGGGCTGGATGGCGGCTTCTGGGCCATCTATACCAGCCAGGGGCCGCTGACCGTCGAGGGCTATCGAAAGGCGCGGGATTTCGCGATTCTGCGGGGTGTGTCGATCCGCGAGATGGTGGCGGCGGACCCCGCCAATTTTACACTCGCGCTTGAGGCGAAGGACGCCGCGCCGATCGCCGCGTCGGGCAAACGGATCGTCTATATGTCGATCGAGAACGCTTATCCGCTGGGCGAGGATGTGTCGTTGATCGACACTTTCTACGACATGGGCGTGCGGGTCGCGGGCTTCGCTCATTTCGCCCATAACCAGTTCGCCGACAGCTCGACCGATCCGTCGAAAAAGCCGAAATGGGGCGGTCTCAGCCCATTAGGCAAGGATCTGCTCAAGGAAATGAACCGGCTCGGGATCGTGCCGGACGCCTCGCACAGCAGCGACCAGGTGCTGGACGACCTGCTGGCGCTGTCGACCACGCCGGTGCTGCTGACCCATTCAGGGTGCAAGGCGATCTACGATCATCCGCGCAATATCGACGACGCGCATTTGAAGGCGCTGGCGGCCAAGGGCGGCGTGATCCAGATGAACGCCTATGGCGCCTATCTGCGGGCGACCAAGCCCAATCCGGAGCGACAGAAAGCGCTGGGCACGCTGTTCGCCCAGATGCGCGAAGGCGCGAAGATTTCGGCCGAGACGCGGGCGGAACTGCTAGCGAAACGGCGGGAGATCGACCGGCTCTATCCCGAGACCGACAAGCCGAATTTCGACGATTTCATGGCGCATATGCTGCATGCGCTGAAGGTCGTGGGGCCGGACCATGTCGGCATCGGCCTCGACTGGGACGGCGGCGGCGGCGTGACGGGCATGGAGGATGTCCTGGCGTTGCCGAAGATCACCGCCGCCTTGCTGAAGGCGGGCTATAGCGAGAGCGATGTCGCCAAGATCTGGTCGGGCAACGTCCTGCGCGTGCTGGCGGCGGCGGAGGCCGGCAAGCAGAAATGACATCCGCGCGCCGTCGCCCCCGGCAAGAGCCGGGAGGCGGCGGAAAGGCGCCTATTTGCCCGCCAGCATCTCGATCATCAGGGAAAAGTCGCGGCCCGCCTCGCCCTTGTTGGCGAGCATCTGGTAGAGCGCTTCGGCGGCGTTGCCCATCGGCACGCTCGCGCCGACGGAGGCGGCGGCCTCGGTCGCTAGCTTCAGGTCCTTCAGCATCAGCCCAACCGCGAAGCCGCCCTGATAGCCATTGTCGGCCGGGGTCTGCGGGCCGACGCCGGGCAGGGGGCAATAGCTGGTCATCGACCAGCTCTGACCCGACGAAACGCTGGAAATATCATAGAAGGTCTGGGGATCGAGGCCCAGCTTCTGCGCCATGGCGAAGGTTTCGCAGGTGGCGACCATCGTCGCGCCCAATAGCATGTTGTTGCAGATTTTCGCGCCCTGGCCGTTGCCCGCGCCGCCCGCATGGATGACCGCCTTGCCCATCGCCGACAGGATCGGCTTCGCCTTGACGAAGGCCTCGTCCGTGCCCCCGACCATGAATGTCAGCGTGCCGCCATTGGCCGCGGCGATGCCGCCGGACACGGGCGCGTCGACCATCTCGAACCCCCTGGCGGTCGCAGCCTCGGTCACGCGGCGGGCGGTGGCGACGTCGATCGTCGAGCAGTCGAGGAACAGCGCGCCCGCCTTGGCCGCGCCGAACACGTCGCTCGTATAGACGCTCTCGACATGCTTGCCCGCCGGCAGCATGGTCACGACCGCGTCCGCGCCGGACACCGCATCCGCCGCGCCGCTCGCGCGGACCGCGCCCGCCGCCTCGGCCTTCGCCAGCGCCTCTTCGGAGAGGTCGAAGG
Organism: Sphingobium sp.; assembly: GCA_033795485.1. Classification (GTDB taxonomy): domain Bacteria; phylum Pseudomonadota; class Alphaproteobacteria; order Sphingomonadales; family Sphingomonadaceae; genus Sphingobium. The sequence continues at coordinate 103,617 of JARYGO010000003.1, read as the reverse complement.
CGCGGACGGCATAGCCGTTCTTCACCAGATTGGCGGCCATTCCGCCGCCCATATTGCCAAGGCCGATGAAGGCGATTGTCATGCTCATGGGGTCCGTCCTCTCCCTGCTCGTTCGTTCAGCGCGCCAGTTGCGGCAGCGGCGTCCATTCCCGCTCTGGCGGCAGCGGCGCGAACAGGCTGTCGATCAGCGCGTCGCTCACGCCCTCCGGCGTCGCCGGGTCCCATCGTGGGGCATTATCCTTGTCGAAGATCACGGCGCGGACGCCCTCGACGAAATCCGGCCGGCGGATGACATGGCAGGCCAGCCGATATTCATTGCGCATATTGTCGGCGAAATCGGTGAAGGCCGCACCCTCGGCTAGCTGGCGAAGGGCGACCTTCATCGTCTGCGGGGACTTGGTGGCAAGGACGGCCGCCTGCTTGCGCGCCCATTCCGATCCGTCGGCGTCGAGCGCGGCGGCTATCTCCTCCAGCCGGTCGGACGCGAACAGCCTGTCGATCGCTTCGCGCTGTTCCATCAGCTTCGATGGCGGCGGGGCTTCCGCCGTCTCGTCCAATATCTCGCCAAGGCCGGTCGGGTCGGCGAGAATGCGGGCCTTCACCGCTTCCAGCTTGCCCGAAGGGATATAGTGGGTGGCAAGGCCCATGCCGGCGCAGTCCGCGCCGTCGATCCGCGCGCCCGTCGTCGCGAGCCAGGCGCCGGTGCGGCCGGGGAGGCGGGGCAGGAACCAGCCGCCGCCCACGTCAGGAAACAGGCCGATGCCGGTTTCCGGCATGGCGAAGACGGTCCGCTCGGTCGCCACGCGGTAGCGGGCGGGCAGCGAGAGGCCCACGCCGCCGCCCATGACGATGCCGTCGATGAAGGCGACGATCGGCTTTTCATAGACGAACAGCAGGTGGTTCATCCGATATTCGACGTGGAAGAAAGCCTCTGCCTCGGCGCAGTCCGCCTTCGCGCTGTTGGCGACCATGGCGATGTCGCCCCCGGCGCAGAAGCCGCGCGACAGTTTGGGATCGCCGTCGGGCGAGGGGGCGTGGTCGATCATCACCGCGACCACGCCGGCATCGTCCGCCCAGGCGAGCAGCGCGTCGTTGATCGCCTGGCACATGGCGGGGGTCAGCGCGTGGATGGCCCTGGGCCGGTTCAGCCGGATGCGGCCGACCGCACCGTTGGCGCTCGGTTCAAGAAAGGTCAGCACGTCCTGGGTCATGAAAACCAGTCCCTCCCTCTACTGCCGCAGCATGTCGCGCGCGACGATCATGCGCATGACTTGGTTGGTGCCCTCCAGGATCGAATGCACGCGCAGGTCGCGCCAGAAGCGCTCGACCGGATAGTCCATCAAATAGCCATAGCCGCCGTGGAGTTGGAGCGCGCGGTCGACGACGGACGATCCGGTGTCGGTCGCCAGCCGCTTGGCCATGGCGGCGAAGCGCGTCTTGTCGGGCGCATTCTCCGTCACCTTGACCGCGGCGGCGTAGAGAAGCGTGCGGGCGGCCTGCAACTCGGTCTCCATGTCGGCCAGCATGAACTGGGTGTTCTGGAAATCGGCGATGCTCTGGCCGAACTGCTTACGGTCCTTCGTATATTGCACGGCCTCGTCGATGCAGCGCTGCGCGCCGCCCAGCGAGCAAGCACCGATATTCAGGCGGCCGCCGTCGAGGCCCATCATCGCGATGCGAAAGCCTTCCCCCTCGGCCCCGACCAGATTTTCGGCGGGCACGCGCACGCCGTCGAAATTGACCTGCGCGGTGGGTTGCGAATGCCAGCCGAGCTTACGCTCCTGCGCGCCGAAGCTGACGCCCTCCATATCCTTTTCGACCACCAGGCAGCTGATGCCCTTGGGGCCGTCCTCGCCGGTGCGGCACATGACCACATAGATCTCGTTCTCGCCGCCGCCGGAAATGAACTGTTTGGACCCGGTGACGACATAATGATCGCCCTCGCGCACGGCCCTGGTCTTCAGGGCGGCGGCGTCCGATCCCGCGCCCGCTTCCGTCAGGCAATAGCTGCCCATGCGATCCATCGGGATCATGGACGGCAGATATTTGTCCTTGACCGGCTGCTTGCCGAAGCGGTCGATCATCCAGGCGGCCATGTTGTGGATCGAGATGAAGGCGCTGGTCGACGGACAGCCATAGGCCATCGCCTCCATGATGAGCGCCGATTCCAGCCGCCCCAGGCCGATGCCGCCCGACTCCTCGGACACATAGATGCCACCGAACCCCAGTTCCGCCGCCGCCCGGATCGTGTCGCGGGGGAAGATATGCTTTTCATCCCACTCCGCCGCATGGGGCGTGATCGCGTCGGCGGTGAAGCGGCGGGCAAGATCCTGAATCTCGCGCTGGTCGTCGGTGAGGTCGAACTGGGTCATCTTGTCTTCTCATTACAGCAGGCGTCATGCCGGACTTGATCCGGCATCCATTGGCGCTTCATAGGATCATCATGTCAGGCCAGCCATGCGTCTATATTCTCGCCAGCGGCAGGCATGGCACCTTGTATGTCGGTGTGACGGGGTATCTGGTGGAGCGTATCCATCAGCATCGCTCCGGCGCGATCGACGGTTTCACGGCGCGCCATCGCGTGGATCGGCTGGTGTGGTTCGAACATCAGGCGGACTTTCCGACAGCGATAGCGCTTGAGAAAAAGCTCAAGAAGTGGCGCCGCGACTGGAAGGTTGCGCTCATCGAAAAGGACAATCCCTTCTGGGAGGATCGAGCCATCATGTTGGGCTTATCCCCTCAGGTTCGACAGTAGAGCCAATGGATGCCGGATCAAGTCCGGCATGACGGCGGGGGGCCTCCCCCACTCACCCCATCGTCGGGATGACGAAGGCGCTGTCGCCGGTGCCGCCGCCGTCGGGCCAGCGCTGGGTGATGGTCTTGACCTTGGTCCAGAACTTCACGCCCTCCATGCCGTGCTGGTTGGTGTCGCCGAAGGCCGAACGCTTCCAGCCGCCGAAGGTATGATAGGCGACCGGAACCGGGATCGGCACGTTGATGCCCACCATGCCGACATCGACGCGCGCGGCGAACTCGCGCGCCGCATGCCCGTTGCGGGTGAAAAGGGCGACGCCGTTGCCATATTGATGCCGGCTGGGCAGGGCGACCGCTTCCTCGAAGCTTTCGACGCGGACCATTTGCAGGACCGGGCCGAAAATCTCCTCCTTATAGGCTTCCATGTCGGGGGTGACATGGTCGAACAGGGTGGGGCCGACGAAGAAACCCTCTTCATGCCCCTGTAGCGTGAAGCCGCGGCCATCGACGACCAGTTCCGCGCCCTCGTCGACGCCGGTCTGAATCCAGTTTTCGATCTTCTGCTTATGGGCGGCGGTGACGACCGGGCCATAATGCGCCTCCGCATCGGTGGAGATGCCGACGCGCAAGGCCTCGATCGCTGGGATCAGCTTCTCGCGCAGCGCCACGGCGGTCTTTTCGCCGACCGGGACCACCACCGGCAGCGCCATGCAGCGCTCGCCGGCCGAACCGAAGGCCGCGCCCGACAGGTCGTTGACCACCTGGTCCAGGTCGGCGTCGGGCATGACGATGCCGTGATTCTTGGCCCCGCCCATCGCCTGCACGCGCTTGCCCGCATCCACGCCGCGCCTGTAGACATAATGGGCTATGTCGGAGGAGCCGACGAAGCTGACGGCCTTGATGTCCGGATGGTCGAGGATCGCGTCGACCATTTCCTTGTCCCCCTGGACGACCTGAAGAATGCCCTCGGGCAGCCCGGCCTCAAGGAACAGCTCGGCGAGGCGCACGGGCACGGAGGGATCGCGTTCGGAGGGCTTGAGGATGAAGGCGTTGCCCGTCGCGACGGCGACGCCCGACATCCACAGCGGGATCATCCCGGGGAAGTTGAAGGGCGTGATGCCCGCGCCGATGCCCAGCGGCTGGCGGAAGGAATAGACGTCGATGCCTGGCCCCGCGCCCTGCGTATATTCGCCCTTCAACACATGAGGGATGCCGCAGCAGAACTCGATGACTTCCAGCCCACGCTGGATGTCGCCCTTCGCGTCGGCGATCACCTTGCCATGTTCGGAGGAGAGGAGATGGGCCAGCTCGTCCATATTCTTCTCGACCAGCGCCTTGAAGTTGAACATCACGCGGGCGCGGCGCTGCGGATTGACGGCGGCCCAGGCCGGCTGAGCCTTTTTCGCGGCCTCCACGGCGCGGTCGAGCAGCGCGGCGTCGCCCAGCGTGACGCGGGCCTGCACCCCGCCATTATTCGGATCAAACACATCGCTGTAGCGCGTGGACGCGGCGTCATGGTCAAAGGCCAGCTTGTGCGAAATCTCCCGCATCGGGAACATCCTCTCAAGAAAAGTCGCCGCCTTTTATCCGGCTTGCGGATTTGCAAGCAATGGCGAAGTTCTGCATAGCGGCGCTGCGATTTTGCAGTAGTGGATGAGCCGGTGTTCGATTGGGACGATCTGCGCATATTTCTCGCCGTGGCGCGCGCGCGGCGCATCGCTCCGGCCGCGCGGGCGCTGGGCATCGACGCGACGACGATCGGCCGGCGGCTGGCGCGGCTGGAGCGAGCGCTGGAGACCGACCTGTTCGAGCTTGCATCGGGCGAACGCGCGCTGACCGAACGCGGCGCGGCGCTGCTGCGCCATGCCGAGAGCGTCGAAAGCGCGGCGATGGCCGCCATGGAGGATGTGAAGGGGCAGGAGCGGGCGCTGTCGGGACAGGTCCGCGTGTCGGTGGCCGAAGGGGTCGGCACCTGGCTGCTGGCGCCGGGCATGGCCGATTTCCACATGCGCCATCCCGGCATCCGGATCGACCTGATCACCGCGTCGGGCTTTCTCAACCCGTCGAAGCGCGAGGCCGACATGGCGGTGATGCTGACGCGGCCGCAGCGGGGGCGGCTGTCGGTCAAGCGGCTCGCCGGCTATCGCCTGCATCTCTACGCCTCGCCCGCCTATCTGGCGCGCGCCGGGCGGCCGGAGAAGCCAGCCGATCTGCGGGACCATGCGCGGGTCGGCTATGTGCCCGAGTTCATATTCTCGCCTGAACTGGATTATCTGGACGAGGTCGAGACGGGCCTGGAAGCCAATTTGCGATCGACCAGCATCAACATGCAGCATCGCATGGTGGCCGAAGGAGCGGGGGTCGGCGTACTGCCCGACTTCATCGCCGCCGGCGACCCGTCGCTGGTCGCGCTGATGCCCGACCAGGTGGAGATCGTCCGCAACCTGTGGCTGGTCACCCATGGCGATCTGCGCAAGCTGGCGCGCATCGACGCGGTCGCGCAATGGCTTCAGGAAAGGGTGCGGGCGCTAAAGCCAATCGACGGACCCTCTTCGGCTCGCTAAGGGAGAGTCGAAGCCAACGGGAGCAGTCGCATTTCGCCCATGCAGCATAAGTCGAAGCACCACCGGGCGATGGCCTTGCACCATGGCGAGTTGCGGACGCGGGCCACAGAATATCTCGACTTCCTGGCCGCTTGGGTGAAGAAGCCGCGTCAGACCGCCTCGGTCGTGCCCAGCAGCCGCCATCTGGCCCGGCTGATGGTCGCGGGGATCGACCCGCGTGGCGGCCGCGTGCTGGAATTGGGCGGCGGGACCGGGGTTTTCACCCGCGCAATATTGGAGACCGGCCTGCCGCACGACATGCTGGAGGTGGTGGAGATCAACCCCGCCTTCGCGCGCGGGCTGCGGCGTCATTTTCCCGGCATATCCATATTGGAAACGCCAGCGCAGATCGTGTCGACCGCGACCGCCGGCGCGCCGGGCGATTATCAGATCGTGGTCAGCGGCCTGCCCCTGCTGGCGATGGACCGCGCTATGCACATGGATATATTGAGCGAGGCGTTCCGGATGCTGCGGCCGGGCGGCAGCTTCATCCAGTTCACTTATTCGATGCGCCCGCCCGTCAGCCGCGCGGTGATCGACGCGCTGGATATCGAGGTCACGCGGGTCGGGCAGACGGTGCGCAACTTCCCGCCCGCGACCGTATTCCGCTTTTCGAGCGGAGGTGACTGACGCCGGTTGCATGGTCCGCCGCAAGCCCTATCTTTTGCACACGCGAAAGGGGCATCGCCGACCATGGCATCCATCATCGAGATTTCCGGCCTGACCAAAATCTATGCGTCAGGCTTTCAGGCGCTGAAGGGCGTCGACCTGACGATAGAGGAGGGCGAGATTTTCGCGCTGCTCGGTCCCAACGGCGCGGGCAAGACGACGCTGATCTCGATCATCTGTGGCAATGTGAACCCCAGCGGGGGCACGGTGACCGTCGCTGGCCATGACATCGTGCGGGACTATCGCGGATCGCGATCGGCGATCGGGCTGGTGCCCCAGGAACTGTCGACCGACGCGTTCGAAAAGGTCATCGACACGGTGCGGTTCAGCCGCGGCCTGTTCGGCAAGCCCCGTAACGACGCGCTGATCGAGAAGATATTGCGCGACCTGTCGCTTTGGGACAAGCGCAACGCCAAGATATTGGAGCTGTCCGGCGGCATGAAGCGGCGGGTCATGATCGCCAAGGCGCTAAGCCATGAGCCGCGGGTGCTGTTCCTGGACGAGCCCACGGCCGGGGTCGACGTGGAGCTGCGGCGCGACATGTGGTCGCTGGTCCGCCAGCTTCGCGAAACCGGCGTCACCATCATCCTCACCACCCATTATATCGAGGAAGCCGAGGAAATGGCCGATCGTGTCGGGGTGATCGACAAGGGCGGCCTGCTGCTGGTCGAGGAAAAGGCGACCCTGATGAAGAAGCTGGGCAAGAAGACCCTGACGGTTCACCTGAGCGCGCCGCTGGCGGCGCTGCCCCCGGAACTGGCCGAATGGGAGGTGGCGTTGAAGGGCGACGGGCACGAGATCGAATATATTTTCGACAGCCAGGCCGACCGCACCGGCATTTCCACGCTGCTGCGGCGGCTGGGCGACCTTGGCATCGGCTACAAGGATCTGGATACGCGGCAAAGCTCGCTGGAGGATATTTTCGTCAGCCTGGTCCATCAGGAGAAGGCGGCATGAGCGGGTTCAATGTCAACGCGGTGAAGGCGATCTACCGCTTCGAGCTTGCGCGCTTCGGCCGCACGTTGATGACCGGGCTCGCCGTGCCGGTCATCACCACGTCACTCTATTTCGTGGTGTTCGGCGGGGCGATCGGGTCGCGAATGACGCAGGTCGACGGCATTCCCTATGCGGCGTTCATCGTGCCGGGCCTCATCATGCTGTCGATGTTCACCGAAAGCATCTTCAACGCCAGTTTCGGCATCTACATGCCCAAATTCACGGGCACCATCTATGAATTGCTGTCCGCCCCCGTCTCCGCGACGGAAACCGTGATCGCCTATGTCGGCGCGGCGGCGACCAAGTCGATGACGGTCGGCCTCATCATCTTCGCGACCGCGCATCTGTTCGTGGACGTGCCGGTCGCGCACCCGGTCGCGATGCTGGTGTTCATGGCGCTGATCGCGATCAGCTTCTGCCTGTTCGGGTTCATCCTGGGGATATGGGCGCAGAGCTTCGAGCAGTTGCAGATCATCCCGCTGCTGGTCATCATGCCGATGACCTTTCTGGGCGGCGCTTTCTATTCGATCCACATGCTGGCCGAACCGTGGCGGACGATCACCCTCTTCAACCCGGTCGTCTATCTGATTTCCGGGTTCCGCTGGACCTTCTTCGGTCAGGGCGACGTGGCGATCCATTTCAGCCTGATGTTCATCGCGGGGATGCTTGCGATCTGCATCGCCATCATCGGCTGGATGTTCAGGACCGGCTATCGGTTGAAGAAATAGGGAGCGTCCGTCCCGCCGTCCGACGGCTCAGGCGGCGGCGCTCTGCGGATCGACGGCGAACAAGGTGACGTCCTTATATTTAGCGTCGTCGGCATCGTAGAGGCCGCCCATATAGTCGAACGTCTCGTCGATCACCTGAAGGTCGCCAAGCCCCGTCAGCTTGAACACGCCCAGCTTCAACTCGCGCGGCGGATTGCCGTCCCGCTCCAGCGTGACCGCGTCGATGAACATCTCATCATGGCGGGTGTAGAGGATATGCGGCGCAAGCTTGACGACCATCTTGTTATAGGTCGCCATCAGGCATTTCTGCAACGCGATGGATTCAAGGATGGACGTGGGAGCTTGCATCGCTTTTCCCATAGCTGTCCGACCGAAAATTTCAATGTATTTGTGCGCCGCACCATGGTTCGCTGCGGCGAAATGGCGCGCTGGAGCGGCGGTTACTGGCTGGCTCGGCGACGCCCGATCAGCCGGTCGCCGACGAGTTGTCCGGGAAGGCGGTAAGGCCGAGTCGCTCCCTCCGGCTCCAGCGGTAGACCAGCAGAAGCGCCACTGTGCCGAGGCCACTCGCCAGGCCAAGCCAGATGCCGACGCCCCTCAGGCCCAGTGGAAAGGCGAGCAACGAGCCTACGCCGATACCGATGATCCAGTAGCCGAAAAGGGCGAAGATCATGGGGATGCGCGTGTCCTGCACCCCGCGCAGCACGCCCGCGCCGACGGCCTGCGCCGCGTCGACGAGCTGGAACAGCGCCGCGACGGCGAGGAAGGACACGGCAAGGGCGATGACTGGCGCATTGGCGGGATCGCCGAGATCGAGAAATATCGCCACGAGCAGGCGCGGCGCGGCGATGAGGAGGATGGCGGCCATGATCGCGAAGCCCGTGCCGACGATCAGCGCCAGCCACCCGGCGCGTCCTACGGCGGCGGCATCGCGGCGGCCGTAAGCGAAGCCGACCCGCACGGTTGCGGCCTGGCCGATGCCCATCGGCACCATGAACACCAGCGAGGCGATCTGGATGGCGACGGCATGGGCGGCGAGCGAAGCGCGGTCGATCAGGCCCATCAGAAAGGCGGAGGCGTTGAACACCGTGACCTCCAGCCCCAGCGTCACCGCGATCGGCAGGCCCAGCGACCATACCGCCCGGAAACGGGGCCAGTCCGCCACCCAGAAGCGGCCCAGCAGCGAGAAGCGGCGGAACTGGCGGTCGAACTGGGTGACGGCGAGCAGGCCCAGAAACAGGAAGCTGGAGGAGAGGGTGCTTGCCCACCCCGCGCCATGCAGCCCCAGGGCCGGGAAGCCCAGATGGCCGAAGATCAGCACCCATCCCGCCAGCAAGTTGACGGGTATGCCCAGCAGCATGATGACCAGCGCCCAGACCGGACGCTCCAGCGCGGACACGAAATTGCGCAGCGTGGTGAACGCGAGGAAGGGCAGCATCGCCCATTGCAGCCCGCGCATCAACTCGCCCGCGCCCCGCGCCAGGTCGCGATCCTGCCCCATGGCGATCAGAATCGCCTCGCTATGCCACAGCAGGACCCAGGCGGGCAGGACGAACAGGATGGCGGACCAGAGCGTCTGGCGCACGGTGCGGCGGATGTCGCGGACCGAATGCCGCTTGCGCCCGCGCTCGCTGGCGATCATCGGAGCGGCGGCGGTGACCAGGCCCATGCCGAAGATCAGCAGGGCGTTGAACAGGTTGATGGCAAGCGCGCCCGCCGCGACGGCATCCGATCCCAGGCGGCCGATCAGCAGCAGGTCGGTCGCGGCGATGCCCGACCAGGCGACATTGCCGGCGATCATCGGCAGCGCGAGCGCGATCAGCGCCCGCGCCTCTGCGCGCCAGGGAGAAGCCATGGCCCTAATGCTTCTTCTTCGACGGGATCAGGTGCAGGACGGCGACAATGACGCCGCCCACGACGAGGCCGACGATTCCCGCCCCGATCGCGTTCACGGCCCAGTCGAGCACCGGCCTAATGGCGGGCAGGGCATGGGCCGCGCCTTCGGCCAAATGATGGATCAGGCCGGGAACGGCGTCCAGGTGGAACTCGTGCAGGCCATGGACGATCAGGCCGCCGCCGACCCACAGCATCGCCGCCGTGCCGACGACGCTCAATATCCGCATCAGAACGGGCATGGCGTGGACGAGCCCGCGCCCCACGCCGCGCGTCAGGGCCGAGGATCGCTGCGCCATATGCAGGCCGATATCGTCCATCTTGACGATGAAGCCGACGACTCCATAGACGCCGACGGTGATGAGGACCGCGACGACCGCCAGGATGATCGCCTGTTCCCACAGCGGCTCGGTGGCGACGGTGCCCAGCGCGATCGCCATGATCTCGCCCGAAAGGATGAAATCGGTGCGGATCGCGCCCGAAACCTTCTGATCCTCGATTTCCTGGGAGGTGAGGGTGGCGACCGCCTCGTCAGCGACGTCATGCCCGCCCTGGACCGCTTCCAGCAATTTCTCGGCGGCTTCGAAGCAGAGGAAAGCGCCGCCCACCATCAGCAGCGGCGGAAGCAGCCAGGGGGCAAGCGCGCTCAGCAGCATGGCGGCCGGCAACAGGAAGACCAGCTTGTTGCGCAGCGATCCCTTGGCGATCTTGTAGATGATCGGCAGTTCGCGATCTGGCGTCAGGCCGACGACATAGCGCGGAGTCACGGCAGTGTCGTCGATCACCACGCCCGCCGCCTTGGTCCCGGCCTTGCCGGCCGCGGCCGCGACGTCGTCGATGGACGTGGCCGCGATCTTGGCGATGCCGGCCACATCGTCGAGCAGCGCGATCAGACCGGACGGCATGGATGGGCACTCCCTCCAAAGACAAGACGGCTCCAATGGAGCGAAGGCCGATCAGCGGACCGGCGGTTACCCCGCGCTCTTATCGGGCGCGTGGACCAGGGGCAATGATGCTCTGGAAAAGAGGATGAAGGGGAGCAGATGTTCGGCTGCTCCCGCGCCTTTTCAATCAAGGCTGGTCAATGGAGACTGGCCCCGCCCTGGCCGCGCGCATCCTCCAGCGCGGCTTCCACCATGCGGTGCCAACTGGCCGAATCGCCCGCCGCCGCCATTTCGGGCGTGGGCTCGCGCAGCGTCTTCATGACCGCCAGGGCGTCGGCGGCGAAGTTGGGCCATTCGCGATCGACCAGTTCGGCCGCATGTTCCTCGGTTCCCCCTGCATTGCGGCTGTAGAACTGTCCGGCGAGCACCCGGGCCACCCTTTCGATCACGTTCATCCCGTCCTCCTTCTGTTATCTTTCAATAATTGCCCGGCGGATCGCTGGCGGGGAAGGATTCGTCCGATTGTTCGTCGACCACGTCCCAGTCGTGATGCGTTACGCCATGCTGTTCGTGCGGTCCGGCGTCCCGAACAATGCCCGACGAGCCGACCGGCCCGCGATCGTCGTTTCCGCCGTTTGATCCCTTGAACGACTTGTATAGCAAGGCACCCAGTCCGCCAACGAAGGCCAGTTTCAAAAGCCCCTTCATCGTCCTTCTCCCTCATCAGCTACATGAATCCATGACGCCTGCCTGCGCGCGCCTTCCGCGATATGATCGGGCTCCAGCGCGATCTCGCCTTCCTCGTCGCTGCCGGGCGCGGGCGCGTCGTTCGCCTTGACCGCCAGCGCTCCGCCGATGCTCCATCGCTCGGTGAGCGCCGCGTCGATCATCCGGTGCCAGACCCCGGCGTCGCCCGCCGCCGTCATCGCCGGATCGGCGTCCTTCATCAGCGCCAGCAGGCTGGCGGCGTCCTCTACATGGTCGGGCCAGTTCCCGCCTTCGCGCATCGCCAGATGGCGCGCCAGGCGCTCGATCAGGCTGCGGGCGGGAGGAGCGTCGGTCATGGGAAGGAAACGCCGCTGCGTCGCCCGCGTTCCCCCGATCGTAACGCTATCGCGACAGATTGAACGGCGATGCCGGTCGCACGTTCCTGCGCCATGTGACTCAAAGGAGACGGACCATGCCCCAGGGCGACAAGAGCAGCTATACAGACAAGCAGAAGCGCAAGGCCGCGCATATCGAAGAGGGTTATGAGGATCGCGGCGTCCCCAAGAAGGAAGCGGAGGCGCGCGCCTGGGCGACCGTGAACAAGGAATCGGACGGCGGCAACAAGTCCGGGTCGGGGCGCGGCAAGCCCGACAGCCATGTGTCTTCGCGCAAGGGCGGCCGGCGCGGCGGCGCGGCCTCAGCCAAGCGTTCCTCCGCCGATCGGTCGGCGGCGGCGAAGAAGGGATGGGAAACGCGCCGGAAGAAGGCGGGCTGATACTTCCCGCCTGCGTCAGAGCGCTGGAACAGGAAAGGCCGCCCGGATCGCTCCGGACGGCCTTTCATTTGCTGGCAAGGGAAGGAAGCCTTCAGGCCTCTTCGCCCTCGTCCCCGGTTTCGGCTGTTTCCGACGCAATTTCGCCGGGTTCGGCATTGGGGTCATAGTCTTCGGTGAAGCCGCTCTCGTCCTTTTCGAACAGATCGGCCATCACGTCGACGCCCTGGCTTTGCAGATCGGCCTCTTCAGGCGAGCGGGCGACGTTCACTTGGATGGTGACCGCGACCTCGGGGTGCAGCGCGACCTTGACGTCGAACAGGCCCAGCGTCTTGATCGGGCGTTCCAGCACGACCATCGCCTTGGTGACGTTGGTGACGCCCGCGGCGTTCAGCGCCTCGATGATGTCGCGGACCGACACCGAGCCATAGAGGGCGCCGGCGTTGGACGACTGACGGATCAGGACGACCTGGGTGCCATCGACATCCTTCGATGCGGTTTCGGCATCGGCGCGCCGGGCGGCGTTGTCGGCCTCGATCTTGGCGCGGTTGGCCTCGAACAGCTTCTTGTTGCTGTTGTTGGAACGCAGCGCCTTCTTGTTGGGCAGCAGGAAGTTGCGGGCATAGCCGTCCTTCACGGTGACGATGTCACCGATCGCGCCCAGCTTCTCGATACGCTCGAGCAGAATGATTTCCATGTGGGCTACTCCCTCACTTCACGATGTAGGGCAGCAGGCCCAGATGACGGGCGCGCTTGATGGCTTGGGCCAGTTCGCGCTGCTTCTTGGCCGAAACGGCCGTGATGCGGCTGGGGACGATCTTGCCACGCTCGGACACGAAGCCCTGAAGCAGACGGACGTCCTTATAGTCGATCTTCGGCGCGTCCTTGGCGGCGAAGGGGCAGCTCTTGCGGCGGCGGAAAAATGGGCGTGCCATGGTCTGTGGTCTCCTTATTCGCCGGCTTCGTCGCGGCGCGGGCCACGATCTTCGCGATCACGACGGGGACCGCGATCGCCACGGTCGCCACGATCCCGATCCGAACGCTCCTGCTTGCGCATCACGACCGACGGGCCGGATTCCAGCTCGTCGACCTTGATGGTCATGTAGCGGATCACGTCTTCGTTGATCTGGGTCTGGCGCTCCAGCTCGGCCACGACGCCGGCGGGGGCGTCGATGTTCAGCATCACATAATGCGCCTTGCGGTTCTTGGCGATCTTGTAGGCCAGGCTGCGCAGGCCCCAGGTCTCGACCTTGGTCACCTTGCCCGACATATCCTCGACGATCTTGGTCGCGGCTTCCGCCAGCGCGTCCACCTGCGCCTGTGCCAGATCCTGGCGCGCAAGGAACACATGCTCGTAAAGAGCCATGAACTTACCTCTATGTTGGCCGATCGCTGACGCGCGCACCATGCGCGACGCCCCTCCGGCTGTCGTCTCTTCGGTCTTGTTTCGCGGCCCGCGAGTCACCCCCGCCGGATACGAAGCGGCGCCTATGACGGAAAAGCGGGGTAAAGGCAAGCCTCGCGGCGCCCTTGCCATGCACCGCTTCGATGCGCCACTGTCGGCATGCAAATCCATGGGGAGGGGGACAGATATGGATGTCGCGATCGCCGCGCTAGCGCTCATATCGCTGATGGTCGCCGCCTATCGGGGAATGAGCGTCATCCTGATGGCGCCCCTGCTCGCCATGCTGGCCGTTTTCCTGACCGATCCCGCCGCCGTGCCCGCCGTCTTTTCCGGCCTGTTCATGGACAAGGTCGCGGCCTTCCTGAAGCTCTATTTTCCCGTCTTCCTGCTGGGCGCTCTGTTCGGCAAGCTGGTCGAGATTTCCGGCTTTTCGCGTGCCATCGTTACGGCGGTCATCGGCTTTGTCGGGGCGGGGCGGGCCATTCCCGCGATCATGCTGGTGACGGCGCTGCTGACCTATGGCGGCGTTTCGGTGTTCGTCGCGGTGTTCGCCGTCTATCCCTTCGCGGCGGAGATGTTCCGCCGCGCGGACATTCCCAAGCGCCTGGTCCCCGCGACCATCGGCCTTGGCAGCCTGACCTTCACGATGGACGCCCTGCCGGGCACGCCGCAGATCCAGAACATCATACCCACCAGCTTTTTCGGCACCACGACCTGGGCCGCGCCGGTGCTGGGGGTGACCGGATCGCTGGCGATCGTCCTCGTCGGACTCGCCTATCTGAACTGGCGGCGGCGCGGCCTGGCGGCGGCGGGGGAGGGATATGGCGACCCCGCCTCCCTGGTCAACGAGCCGGAGCGGGACGAAGCGGCCGCGCCCACCGCGCATCCGCTGGTGGCGCTGCTACCGCTGATCGTCGTGGGGGCGGGGAACCTGCTGCTGACCCTCCTTATCCCGCGCATCGTGCCGGGCGACACCGTCAGTGTATCGCTAATTGGTCTCGACCAGCCCGTGGAGGTGAAGGTGGCGCAGCTTTCCGCGCTCTGGGCCGTGGAAGGCGCGCTGCTGCTGGGCATCGGCACGATCCTGCTGTTCGCGTTCCGCCCGGTGGCGACGCGCTTTGCCGACGGGAGCAGGGCGGCGGTGGGCGGGGCGCTGCTGGCGGGCATGAACACGGCGGTCGAATATGGCTTCGGCGCGGTGATCGCGGCGCTGCCCGGCTTCCTGATCGTCAAGCGGGCGCTGACGGCCATTCCCGATCCTTTGCTGAACGAGGCGATCACCGTCACGTCGCTTGCCGGCATCACCGGGTCGGCGTCCGGCGGCCTCAGCATCGCGCTGGCGGCGATGGCCGACCAGTTCGCGGCGGCCGGCGACGCGGCGGGTATCCCGCGCGAGGTGCTGCACAGGGTCGCGTCGATGGCGAGCGGCGGCATGGACAGCCTGCCGCATAATGGCGCGGTCATCACCTTGCTGGCGGTGACGGGGCTGACCCATCGGCAGGCCTACAGGGATATATTCGCGCTCACGCTCATCAAGACATGCGCGGTGTTCCTGGTGATCGCCGTCTATTATCTGACGGGTCTGGTCTAGCCAGCGTCTCAGCCAACCCGGTGCAGCTCGGCCGAGCCTTCGAAAAGGGCGCGGGTGGACGGGTCGCAGTGAGTCAGCAGGTGGCTGACTTTATCCTTCAGGCTAACCGAGTTCCCGTCTGCTGGGTCGTCATAGGCCATGGCCCAGCGTCCGAACTGCCGGTCGGCTACCTCGCGGGATGTCAGACAAACGATCGCGCGGTGGCGCTCATCTTCCTTGATGCAGGCGAAGATGCTTTCCACCGCCGCTTGGGGGCCTTCCAGCGCTTGCAGGAAGCGGCGGCCGTTGAACAGCAGCAAGCCGGTGACATCGGCGCGCGCGTTGTTGATCCCCGCCCGCCGCACGATGTCCCGGCAGGTCTCGTTCGTTACGACGCCGGTCGCGCTGCTGATATAGATGATCTGGAAAATGGACGACATGTGGGCTCCTGCTTCACATGCACGTCATGGCCCGAAAGCCTTAATTTCCCGTAGTTGATTTCGATCAACCCCGACCGATATTGGCCGGGGTTGATCCTTCAGGGTGTCAGTTCAGCGCGCCGCCGATGACCGCGCCGATGATGCCGCTGGTCAAGGCGATCAGCACCGCGTCATTGCCCGACTGGACCCACTGATAGCCGCGCGGCGGAGCGGACAGGCGATAACCGCGATAATTGTCGATCACTCGATAGTTGGTCGCGTAGCGGCGGTCGAAACGCTGGCCCTTGGCCCAATGCCGCGCATTATTGTCGCGGAAGCCATTGTTGCGCACGACCGTCTTTTGCTTGACCACGGTGCGGCCATGCGGTCCATCCTTGACGACCCGGCTCACTTCCCGGTGCGGGGCGGCCTGGGCCTGGGTGGCGATCATCGGGCTTGCGACCAGCGTGGTTGCGGCCAGCGCCATCAGAAACTTCTTCATCTCTTTGCTCCTTCATTCGAGGCGCCATCTCGGCGTCGAATATGGAAATAGGACCTGTCTGTCGCACAGATGTGCCAGGGCGGGCGGTATCGTGTCGGAAATTGTATCAAAAGCCGAATTAGCCTGAACGGCCGTTCAGGAAAGCCCCCTTTAGGCAGCAATTGCTTAGGAAAGCGGTGCTAGGGACATGGCGATGGACGCGACACGCCACCCGATGCCTCCCGCCGGCAAGCTGCTCGGAATACAGGCCCTGCGCGGCATGGCCGCGATCGCCGTCATCCTCTATCATGTCGCGCGGCATCTGGACCAGGTCGTTCCGTCCGCAGCGATGATGCGGCTGTTCCAGCCCGGCCATGCGGGCGTCGACCTGTTCTTCGTGCTGAGCGGCTTCATCATCCTCCATGTCCATCGCGGCGACATTGGCCGGCCCGGCCGGTTGCGTCATTATGGACGGCAGCGCTTTCAGCGGCTCATGCCGATCTACTGGATCGCGCTGGCGCTGACCGCGCTCGGCGTGGCGGCGGGAGGCCATGGGTCGGTGGCGCCGGGCGCGCTCGCCTGGTCCGCCTCGTTGCTGCCGACCCGGGGAGAGCCATTGCTCGGCATCGCCTGGACGTTGCAGCATGAACTGCTCTTCTACCTGGCTTTCGCGCTGCTGATCCTGAACTGGAGGCTGGGCGTCGCGGTTATGCTGCTGTGGCTGGGGTGGATCGCCGTCGCGTTCGCTCTGCCCCTGGAAGGGTGGGGGCCGCCGCGACTGTCGAGCTTCTACAATTTGGAGTTCCTGTTCGGCATGGGCGCGGCGGCGCTGCTGGCGAGCGGACGAGTGCGCGCGCCACGCCTGCTGGCGGGGGCGGGAATCGGCCTGCTCGCCGCCGCCGGGGTGGTGGAGAGCCTGGCGCTGCTCGACGGCTATGGCGATGCTGCCCGGCTGGCCTATGGCCTGCCGTCGGCGATGCTGATCTGTGGCCTCGCCGCGTGGGAGAAGGAGGGGAACCTGCCCGTGCCCGCCGCGCTGGCCGCGTTGGGCGAGGCGTCCTACAGCCTCTATCTCTTCCAGTTTCTGGGGCTGGGCGTCGCCTGGCAGCTATGGACCCGGCTCGGGCTCGATACCTGGACGCTGTTGCCGCTCTGCTTCCTGGTGCTGACGGCCGCGGCAGTGACGGCCGGGATCGTCATGTCGCGTCTGGTCGAGCAGCCGCTATTGGCGCGGATGCGCCGGCTCGGCCGGCCCGGTTATTCGTGCCGCAGCGCGTCGATGGGATTGAGCGCCGCCGCCCGCCGCGCGGGGAAATAGCCGAACACCACGCCGATCGCCGCCGAAAAGAGGAAGGCTATCAGGTTGACCCGCACGTCGAAGATGAAGGGGACCTGCATCAGCGGCGCGATCGCGACCGATGCGATCAGCGCCAGGAACAGCCCGATCAGGCCGCCCAGGCAGGAAAGGACGATCGCTTCGACCAGGAATTGCATCAGCACCTCGCGCGCGACCGCGCCGATGGCCAGACGGATGCCGATCTCGCGCGTGCGCTCGGTCACCGACACCAGCATGATGTTCATGATGCCGATCCCGCCGACCAGCAGGGATATGGCCGCTACCGCGCCGACGATCTGGGTCAGGATCGTGGTCGTGCCGGTCAGCGTGTCGGAAATCTGCTTGGTGTCGAAGACGTTGAAATTGTCCTGATCGCCCGGCTTGATCTTGCGCCTCTCGCGCATCAGCTCCTCAAGGCTCGCCTGCACGGTCGCTGTGTCATAGGCGTCGTCCACCGCGACCAGTATCTGGCTGATGTCGCGATTGCCGGTGAAGCGGCGCTGCACGAACTTGATCGGCATGACGACGACATCGTCCTGATCGCCGAAGCCGGCTTGGCCGCGCGTCGCCAGCGCGCCGATCACCTGGCAGGACACGCCCTTGATCCGCATCCGCCTGCCCACCGGATCATTGCCCTGGAACAGGTTGGAACGCACCGTGTTGCCGATGATGCAGACCGGCCGGCCCGCCTCTTCCTCCTCCGGCATGAACAGGCGGCCGGTGTCGACCTTCCACTGCTGCACCTCGAAATAGGCGGCGGTGGTGCCATAGACGGTGGTGGACCAGTTATTGCCTTCATAGATGGCGGTGCCGGTCGATTGCGCCAGCGGCGCGACGGCGCGCACGCCGGTCAGCTGGTTCTCGACCGCCGTCAGGTCCTGCGGCTTGAAATCGGGCGGACGCGGCCCGCCGCCGCCCCGGCCGAAGCCCTGGCCCGGACGCAACTGGAGGACGTTGGCGCCCAGCGAGGAAATCTGCTGCCGCACGGCGGCCGTCGCGCCATTGCCCAGCGTCACCATCGTCACGACGGCGGCCACGCCGATGATGATGCCCAGCGTCGTCAAGAAGGAGCGCAGCTTGTGCCGGTTGATCGCGCGGAAGGCGAGAACGACGGTGGTGCCTAGCATGGCCGCCGCGCCTCCTGGCAGGATTTTGGCGAAGACCCGATCCCGCTCATGCCGCCACGCCGCTTTCGATTCGCTCGACCAGCCCATCCTTGAAATGGATGATGGTGCGGGCGAAGGCGGCCATGTCCGGCTCGTGCGTGACCATCAGCACGGTGATGCCGCTGTTGCGGTTGAGGTCGGTCAGCAGTTCCATGATCTCCACCGACCGTTCCGAATCGAGATTGCCGGTCGGCTCGTCGGCCAGCAGCACGTCGGGCCGGGTGACGATGGCGCGCGCGATCGCGACGCGCTGCTGCTGCCCGCCCGACAGCTCGGCCGGCGTATGATCCCACCAGTCCTTCAGGCCCACCTTGTCGAGCGCGGCCATGCCGGCGTCGTAGCGCGCCTTCTTCTCGTCGCCCCGGTAGAGGAGCGGCAGTTCCACATTCTCTAGCGCCGTGGTGCGCGAGAGCAGGTTGAAGCCCTGGAACACGAAGCCCAGATAGCGGCGGCGCAGCAGCGCGCGCTGGTCGCGATCGAGCGTCTCGACATGGCGGCCCTTGAACAGGAATTGCCCGCCGGTCGGCACGTCCAGGCACCCCAATATGTTCATGGTCGTGGATTTGCCCGATCCCGAAGGCCCCATGACCGCGACGAAATCGCCCTGTTCGATGTCCAGGTCGATGCCCTTCAGCGCCTGGAACGCGGTCGCGCCGCTGCCATAGCTTTTGGTGACGCCGCGCAGGCGGATGATGGGATCTGCGGCCACCGGATCTATTCCCCGCCGCCCTCTCGCCCGCGCCGCTCTCCGCCCGCGCCCTGATTGCCGCCCGATGGAGCGGACGGGACGGGCGCGACCGGTGCGGTTTCGGGCGCGGAGGTCGAATTGCCCAGCGTCTTCATACTGGCGGGGCTGCCGTCGGTTGGACGAGTCCCCGCGCTGCCGGCGGCCCCCGGCGCGGCGGCCCGGTTTTTTGAAGCGGACTGGCTCCCATTCTGGTCGTCGGCCGGCTGTTGCTGCCCGGCGGCGAGCTGGCCGGTGATGACGCGCATGCCTTCCTTGAGGTCGCCCCCGGTGACGACGGTGCGCGCGCCGTCGCTGGCTCCCACGGTCACCTGCACGGCCTTGGGCTTGCCCGCTTCATCCAGCACATAGACCGTCTGGCTGCTCCCAGCGCCGAAGCTGACCTGCCGCGCGTTACCGCCGCCGCCGCGCCGGCGCGGCATCAGCGTGCTGGTGATGCCGCTGCCAGACGACGCGCCGCTGCTCGGCTTGAAGCGAAGCGCGCTGTTGGGCACCAGCAGGACGTTGCTCAACTGCTGGGTGATGATGTCGGCGGTGGCGGTCATGCCGGGGCGCAGGGTCTCGTCGCGGTTGTCGACCGACAGCACGGCGGTGTAGGCGACCACGGTGCCGCTGCTGGCCGTCGTCGTTGTGCTGGTGGACGATGAGGATGTGCTGCTGCTGGCGTTGGAGCCCACATTGACTCGCGTGATCGTCGCGGGGAAGGTGCGGCCGGGGAAGGCGTCGACGCTGAAGGTCGCGGCCTGGCCGTTCTTGACCTGACCGACATCGGCCTCGTCCACCGAAACCTCGACCTCCATCTGAGTCAGATCCTCGGCGATGGTGAACAGCACGGGGGCGTTGAGGGACGCCGCGACCGTCTGCCCCGGCTCGATGTCGCGGGACAGCACGACGCCGGTGACGGGCGACACGATCTGGGCGATCGACAAGTTGGTCTGCGCGGTCGAAAGCTGGGCCTGTGATACGTTCACCTGCGCGCGCGCCGCGTTGAGGCTGGCGAGCGCGGACTGATAATCGGCCCGCGCGGCGTCCAGCTCGGTCTTGGCGGGAACGCGGCCGCCCGAAAGCTGGAACACGTTCAACTGCCGGTCGAGGGTTGCCTTCGCGAGCGCGGCCTGCGCCTGCGCCTGCGCGACGCCGGCCTGCGCGGACGCGACCTGCGCGCGGTTCTGGTTGATCGTGTCGGCCAGGCGGCGGGTGTCGAGTTCGGCCAGCTTCTGCCCGCGCGTCACCCGGTCGTTCACGTCGACATAGACGGCGGTGATCTTGCCCGACTGTTCGGACCCCACATCGACCTGGTTGATGGGTTTCAGGTTGCCGGTGGCCGAAACCGTGACGGTCAGGTCGCCGCGCCGCACGGCGCGCGTCGCATAGCTCGGTTCGTCGCTGGCGGTAAAGCAGCGCGACACTAGCAGGACCAGGATCAGCAGGGCGAGGGCGATTGCGCCCCGGATCACCCATTTGCGCCATGGCCTAGCGGGGCGTGTGCCCAGGAAATCGTCCATGTCCGCTTGGGTGTCGGGCGTCACGTCGGTGCTCATTGCGGGCGTCCATCCATATTTTGCCATCCGCCGCCCAGCGCGTTGTAGAGCTGGGCCACGGCCAGTGCCTCGTCCGATTGCGCGCCGGTCAGGCTGTTGCGGGCGGAAAGCAGCGTCTGTTCGGCGGTCGAGAGCGTCTGGAAGTCGGTAAGGCCCGACCGATATTGCGCCCGCGCCAGTATCGCAGCGTTGTTCGACGCTTCATAGGCGATGGTAAACTGCGTCTCGCGCGCCCTTGCCGCGTTGAGCGCGGCGACGCCGTTCTCCACATCCTCAAGGCTGGTCAGCACGGTCTGCTTATAGGCGGCGAACGCCGCGTCGGCGGCGGCGCGCTGCGACCGGACCTGAGAGGCAAGGCGTCCGCCGTCGAAGATGACCTGGGCGATATTGCCGAAGACGCTGCCGGTGATGACATCGAACAGGCTTTTGATCGAGGTCGCGCTGGTGCCGATGCTGCCGTTGATGCCGAGGGCCGGGTATAGCTGGGCTTGGGCCACGCCGATCCGCGCCGTCGCCGCCGCCAGCGCGCGTTCGGCGCTTCTGACGTCGGGCCGCTGGCGCAGCGTGTCGGCGGGCACACCCACCAATATGTCGGCGGGCGCGGAGGGGATCGGCCCCGCCTGCTCCAGCGCGCGCGTCGCCTCGCCCGGCGCCTGGCCGGTGAGCACGGCAATGCGGTTGAGCGCGCTGCGGATATTCGCCTCCAGCGAGGGAATGCCGGCGGCGGTCTGGGCCAATTGCGCCCTTGCCTGCTGTTCGTCGAGCGAGGAGACCAGGCCCGCCTGCAAGCGCCAGCGGGCGATGTCGTAATTGTCCTGCTGGACCCTCAGCGATTCGCGCGCTATCGCGAGTTGTGTCTGCGCGAGGCGCACCTGCACATAATTGCTCACCAGTTCGGCGATGATCGTGCCGCGCACGGCCGCAAGGTCGTACCCGCTGGCCGCCAGGTCGGCGCGGGCCGCCTCGGACGAGCGCGACAGTTCGCCGAACAGGTCGATCTGCCAGCTTGCATTGGCTGCCAGCGAATAGCTGCCGCTCCAGGGTCCGCTGCCGGTGGAGATGACATTGCCGTTGTCGTCGACGCGGCTGCCCCCGCCGCCGCTGCGATAGGTCTGGCCGCCGCTGCCCGATCCGTTCACTTGTGGCAGGAAGGCCGCATTGGCCTGGCGAAGCGATTCCCGTGCCTGCCTCAGCCGCGCCTGCGCCTGCACGATGTCGAGATTGTTCGCGATCGCCGCGTCGATGAAGTGGCTCAGCACCGGGTCGTTCAGGCGGGTCCACCAGGTCGCCAGGTCGGCGTCGCTGGTCGCCGGGGCCGGCCCCTGCATATAGCCGGCGGGGATGCCGAGCGCGGCCGGCGCGGGCGCGCGATAATCGGGGCCGGCGGCGCAGGCCGACAGCGCCAGAACGGCCGGGCCCGCCATCCATATAAGCCTGTCTCGCACCTTCTGCCGATACTCCCATGATCGCCTGGCGGGCGCCGTCGAGCCGTGATGCTTGCGCACCGGGCGGCGTCCGTCTAGTTCCTGCCGAAATCGGCCGCCTGCCTCAACGGCAATGTTGTAGCAAAGTGTAACGTATCGAATGGCCGGGCTTTTTCGGAAATTTTGCAGAGGATGAATGATGAGGGCATTCCTATTTCCGGGGCAGGGCAGCCAGTCCGTGGGCATGGGCAAGGCGCTGGCGCAGGCCAGCCCCGTGGCGCGGGAGTTGTTCCAGGAAGTCGATGACGCCCTGTCCCAGAATTTGTTCCGGTTGATGGCAGAAGGTCCCGAGAGCGACCTCACGCTGACGCAGAATGCCCAGCCCGCCATCATGGCCAACGCCATCGCCACCCTGCGGGTCATGCAGAGGGAAGGGGGCTTTCGCCTGTCGGAAAAGGGCGATTATGTCGCGGGGCACAGCTTGGGCGAATATAGCGCGCTGTGCGCCGCCGAGGCGTTCGACGCGCCGACGGCCGCTCGGTTGCTGAGGCTGCGCGGCCAGGCCATGCAGGCCGCGGTCCCGGTCGGCCAGGGCGCGATGGCGGCTCTGCTGGGCGCGGATATCGACAAGGCGCAGGCGCTTGCCGACGCGGCCGCGCAGGGGGAGGTCTGCACCGTCGCCAACGACAATGATCCTGGGCAGGTGGTCATTTCCGGCCATCGCGGCGCGATCGAGCGCGCGGTGGCGATGGTCAAGGAGCATGGCATCAAGCGCGGCGTGCTGCTGCCCGTGTCGGCCCCCTTCCACTGCCCGCTGATGCAGCCGGCGGCGGAGGCGATGGAAAAGGCCTTGGCGGACGCGCCGATCGCGACGCCGCTATTGCCCGTCTATGCTAATGTGCTGGCGGCTCCGATTTCCGACCCGGCGGAGATCAGGACCCGGCTGGTCGAGCAGGTCACCGGGCGCGTCCGCTGGCGCGAGAGCATCGCGGCGATGTGGGACGCGGGCGTCACCGACTATGTGGAACTGGGCGGCAAGGTGCTGGGGCCGATGGTCAAGCGCATCGCCCCCGACGCGACAGTGACCAGCATTATGACCATGGACGATATAGAGGCGGCGCTGGCCGCGTTCTGAAAGACGGGAAGAAAGAATGTTCGATCTGACAGGCATGACCGCGCTGGTGACCGGCGCATCGGGCGGCATCGGCTCCGCCATCGCGACGGCGCTGGCCGCACAAGGCGCGACCCTCGCCCTTTCGGGAAGCAATGAGGAAAAGCTGCAAGGCTTTGCGGCGGGACTGGGCGGCGAGCATAAGGGGCTGGTCTGCGACCTGTCCGATCCCGCCGCCGTCGACGCGCTGGTGCCGCGCGCGGTCGAGGCGCTGGGTGGCAGGATCGACATCCTCGTCAACAATGCGGGCATCACCCGCGACAATCTGATCCTGCGGATGAAGGATCAGGAATGGACGGACGTCATCGCCGTCAATCTGGAGGCCGCCTTCCGCCTGGCGCGCGCCGCCGCCAAGCCGATGATGAAGGCCCGCTTCGGGCGCATCATCTCGATCACCTCGGTGGTGGGCGTCACCGGCAATCCGGGCCAGGCCAATTATGCGGCGTCGAAAGCTGGGATCATCGGCATGTCCAAGGCATTGGGGCAGGAACTGGCGAGCCGGGGCATCACCGTCAACTGCGTCGCGCCCGGCTTCATCCGTTCGGCGATGACCGATGCGCTGAACGACGCGCAGAAGGCCGCGATCACCGGCAAGATTCCCGCCGGGGATCTGGGCGAGGGGGCGGACATCGGCGCGGCGGTCGTCTATCTGGCGAGCCGCGAGGCCGGCTATGTCACCGGCCAGACGCTGCATGTCAACGGCGGCATGGCTATGATCTGAGGCCCACGGCCTCCGGCTCCAGGACGGCGGACATCGGCGCGAGCGCCTTCGTCCCCGCCAGATCAAGATGGATCGCCCGGCTGGCGATCCACAGGCTGATCGAGGCGATCGCGCAGCCGGCCAGCACGTCGCTTAGATAATGGCCGCCGTCGAGCGGCGTGGAGAGCAGCGTCAGCCCGGCCACCGCCATGCCCGGCCAGCCTATCCACCGGCGGGACGCGCGCGAAAATCCCCAGCCGAAGATCGTGGCCAACGCGGCGTGATAGCTGGGAAAGGTGATAATGCCTTGCATGGTCGCCAGCGACAGCGTGCGCAGCGCGCCATCGCGCAAGCCCTGCAAATCATGGACATGCACGAGCGCGGTGGCGGGCCAAAGATGCGGATAATCACCCGGCTGCACGCCGAAATGCATATAGGCGCCCATCGCCGGCATGACCGCCGACAGGAGGATCGCGGCGAGGCCGGACAGCATGGCGGCTAGCACCGCCGTCCGCAGCGCCGCCAGCCGCCCGCCGACGCCCAGAGCCACGACGAGCGCGGCCATTTGCGGCATCAGCGTCTCATAGGCGGCCTTGAGCGGCGCGGCGAGCAGCGCGTGACGGTCGAGCCAGTGCAATGCGGCGGGCCAGTCGAAACCCAGCGCCGCGTCCCAGCCCGCGATGCGCCCGTCCCACGGCGCGCCGCCCCGCGCCGCCATCATGTAGGAGAGGATCGCGCCCAGCGCGCTGAACAGCGTCATCTGCTGGAGCGCAACGGTCATCGCCACGATGGCCGGGGCGGAGCGGTATCGCCGGTAAAAGGCGGCGACCATGCCCAATATGGCGGCGAAGGCGGCGGGAACGGCGAGTCCGTCGCTCGACAGGCTGAACGAGTCCAGCATCTGGAGCAGGAAGATGGCTCCCAGCGTCGTCAGGACCATGACCCAGGCTGCGTCGTCGCGGCCGCTCGGCTGGGCTGCGGCGCAAAAGGGGGGGGCGGGCGACATGATCGCCCCATAGGCTTCAACCGTTGAAAAGTTGGTAAACGGGCCGATCATCCCGGCCCGTCCGCCGAAGGATTCGCGCTTCATCCGTTAAGAAACGGGCTTGGCTCCCTTGCCTCTTGCCTCTATCGGGGCTTGGCACTAGGGCATGCCTTAACAGCTATTCAGAAATACCCAACGATACCCAAGAAGAAGGACCACTCATGAGTGAGACCGCGGATCGCGTAAAGAAAATCGTCGTCGAGCATCTGGGCGTCGAAGCCGAGAAGGTGACCGAAGACGCCAGCTTCATCGACGATCTGGGCGCTGACAGCCTGGATATCGTTGAGTTGGTCATGGCTTTCGAGGAAGAGTTCGGCGTCGAGATTCCGGACGACGCGGCCGAGAAGATCGCGACCGTCAAGGATGCGATCGACTATATCGAAAGCAAGCAGTAAGCGCCTGCGCGGACGCGCCCTCCCTGGGGCAGGTTCGCGGCATGAAGGCATGACAGCGGCTCTCCCTGCCCGGCGATCCCGGCGCCTGGAGAGCCGTTTTGCATCCGGCGTCCGGTCGCCCGGCGGATTTTGGCATGACCGACCGGGCGAACGGCGCTATGGCCCCTGAAAGAGCCTAAAGACACAGGGTCATAAGGCCTAGGATCATAAGAAGAAGTTTATCGTGGAGCCAAGCATATGCGTCGCGTCGTCGTAACCGGCCTCGGCATGATCAGCCCGCTGGGAGCGGATGTCGAAACCAGTTGGAAGAATATCATCGCCTCCCGGTCCGGCGCGGCGACCATCACGCGGTTCGACCCCACCGACTATAAATGCCGCATCGCCTGCGAGGTGAAGCCCGCCGGCCATGAATATGGCTTCGACCCCAATCTGGAGGTCGATCACAAGATCCAGCGGCAGGTCGACCTTTTCATCGTGTTTGGCATCGCCGCCGCCAGCGAGGCGCTGAAGGACGCCGGCCTGCTCGACATGACCGAGGAGGAGCGGCTGCGCGCCGGCTGCTCGATCGGGTCGGGCATCGGCGGCCTGCCGGGTATCGAGAGCGAATCGCTGGTGTTGGCGAACAAGGGGCCCGGCCGCGTGTCCCCGCACTTCGTCCACGGTCGCCTCATCAACCTGATCTCGGGGCAGGTCTCCATCAAATATGGCCTGATGGGGCCGAACCATGCGGTCGTCACCGCCTGCTCAACCGGCGCGCATTCGATCGGCGACGCTGCGCGGATGATCGCGATGGACGATGCCGACGTGATGCTGGCGGGCGGCGCGGAAAGCGCGATCTGTCCGATCGGCATCGCCGGTTTCGCCCAAGCGCGGGCGCTGTCGACCGGGTTCAACGACACGCCCGAAAAGGCCAGCCGTCCCTATGACGTCAACCGCGACGGCTTCGTCATGGGCGAAGGCGCGGGCGTGGTCGTGCTGGAGGAATATGAGCGGGCCAAGGCGCGCGGCGCGAAAATCTACGCCGAGGTGCTGGGATATGGCCTGTCGGGCGACGCTTATCATGTGACCGCCCCCCATCCGGAAGGGTCGGGCGCGTTCCGTTCGATGCAGATGGCGCTCAAGAAATCGGGCCTCGCTCTTGAGGATATCGACTATGTGAACGCGCACGGCACCTCGACCCCGCTGGGCGACGAGCTTGAGCTGGGCGCGGTCCGCAGGCTGTTCGGCGACAATATCGGCCAGATGTCGATGAGTTCGACCAAGTCGGCGATCGGCCACCTGCTCGGCGGCGCGGGCGCGGTGGAAAGCATCTTCTGCATCCTCGCCATGCGCGACCAGATCGTGCCGCCGACGCTCAACCTGGACGAGCCGAGCGAGAGTTGCAAGGGCGTCGACCTGGTCCCCCACGTCGCCAAGCAGCGCAAGGTGCGGGCGGTGCTGAACAATAGTTTCGGCTTTGGCGGCACCAACGCCTCGCTCATCATGAGGGCGATCTGACGGCAATTCCATGCGACGGATAGGCTGCATCATCCTGATCGTCGGCCTTGCCGTCGCCGCCTTCGTCGCTTTCCGCTTCGTCCATGGCTGGACCGAGGAGGGGCCGGCCAGGGCCGACGTGACCATCGTCGTGCCGGAGGGCGCGACGCTCAGCGCCGCCGCGGTGCTGCTCAAGCGGGCGGGCGCGGTGCGGTCCGCCGACGCCTTCCTGACCCGCGCCAAGGTCTTTGGCGGCGGCGACCCGATCAAGGCTGGCGAGTTCGTCATCCCCAAGGGCGCGAGCAACGCCGAAATCCTCTCCATCCTCCAGGGCGGCAAGGTGCTGACCCGCCTCATCACAATACCGGAGGGGATGCCGTCGATCCTGGTCCACGAGCGGCTGATGGCGAACGATCAGCTGACCGGGGACATTCCGGTGCCGGAGGAAGGCAGCGTCCTGCCCGACAGCTATGCGTTCGAGCGGGGCGAGCCGCGCGCGCGGGTCCTCAAGCGGATGCAGGGGGCGATGACCAAGCTGCTCGCCGAACTATGGGCGAAGCGCAGCCCCGCGACCGTGGTGAAGACGCCCAGGGAGGCGATCATCCTCGCCAGCATCGTTGAAAAGGAAACCGCCATTCCGGCCGAGCGGCCGATGGTGGCGGGCGTGTATGGCAATCGCCTGCGGGCCAACATGATGCTGCAGGCCGATCCGACGATCATCTATCCCATAACCAGGGGCAAGCCGCTCGGTCGCCGCATCCTCAAGTCGGAGATCGCGGC
Source organism: Sphingobium sp. (assembly GCA_033795485.1). Classification (GTDB taxonomy): domain Bacteria; phylum Pseudomonadota; class Alphaproteobacteria; order Sphingomonadales; family Sphingomonadaceae; genus Sphingobium. The sequence goes on along the minus strand of JARYGO010000003.1, from coordinate 75,956 downwards.
GGTCAACGACTATAACACCTATGCGATGACCGGCCTGCCGAAAGGGCCGATCGCCAATCCGGGGCGGCTGTCGATCCTGGCCGTGACCCAGCCGGCGCAGACCAAGGCCCTTTATTTCGTGGCGGACGGGAAGGGCGGCCATATCTTCGCCGACACCTACCAGCAGCATAATGAAAATGTGAGCAAATGGTTCGAGATCCGTCGCCGGCGCGGAGAGCTATAGCGCGGCGGCCGTCATTGCCGGCGCGGCTAACGTAGCACGCCTTTGATCGTCAGCCGCCGTGCGTAGAGAAATTGCGCTACGGCCAATAGGAATATCGCTGCCGGGAACAGCGCCGCCGTCCAGCCCTGCGCCGCCAGCAAATCCGTCGCCAGGAAATTCTGGCCGAACAGCAGCACGATCGCGATCAGCGACAGGGCATAGACCGGAACCGCGACCGCCTGCCGGAACAGCAGCAGCAGGCTGCCCGCCGTGCCTGCCAGGACGGAGATGGCGAACGCGCCCCATACCCAGAAAGGCATTTGCGCATAGATACGCGCCATGGCGGGATCGGTCCGCGCCAGGTCGGGCGTGACCATTCGATATTGAGCGACGAAGGAGGCCACGCCCATCAGGTTCCAGAGCAGGGCGAGGATGGCGACGATAGTGATGGATCGAGCTGCGCGCATGATCGTTCCCCCTTCGACGCGGTTCCTCATGAGGAATGGACCGCTTACGCAACGATACACCCATTGCCATGGCGGGAGCAAGTCGCGATGCGGGCATCGCGCAAGCCCGGGACAGGAGACTATATGATAGGACGGCAGGTTCCCGACGTGACGCTAAAGACCCGCGTTCGCGATGACAGCATCGAGGACCCCAACCCCTTCCGCTGGCAGGACGTGCAGACGGGCGACCTGTTCCGGGGTGGGCGCATGGTCGTCTTTTCGCTGCCCGGCGCCTTCACGCCGACCTGCTCGACCGAGCAATGCCCGGCCTTCGAGCGCCTCTACGACGACTTCAGGGCGGAGGGCGCGGACGAAGTCTATTGCCTGTCGGTCAACGACGCCTTCGTCATGTATCAGTGGGGCCGGCATCTGAGCATCGAGAAGGTGAAGCTGCTGCCCGATGGGTCGGGCAATTTCACGCGCCGCATGGGCATGTTGATCCGGAAGGATCATCTGGGTTTCGGCGAGCGGAGCTGGCGCTATGCGATGGTGGTGGACGACGGCAAGATCGTCGCCTGGTTCGAGGAGCCGGGCATCAACGATGACGGCGCCGACGACGACCCCTATGGCGAAAGCCGTCCAGAAGCCGTGCTCGATTGGCTGAAGGCGTATCCGCTGGAGTGACCGCCCCGATCATCGTGACGGCCTTGCTCGGCCCGATGGATTTCCGCTGGGCCGACGACTTGCGGCGCGCGCATTTCCCGCCGGAGCGCAATGTCGTGCCCGCCCATATTACCCTATTCCATCACCTGCCGCCGAAGATCCTGCCGGAACTGGCGGAGCGGCTGAAACGACATGCGGCGGCGCCCGCGCCCTCGGCCAGCCTCGCCGGGCTCGTCGATCTGGGGAGCGGCGTCGCCTACAGGGTCGAGAGCGAGGGGCTGGCGGCGATCCGCGATGCGCTTGCCGACGCCTTTTCGGGCCTGCTCATCCCTCAGGACCGGGCGCGACCGCGTTTCCACATCACCGTCCAGAACAAGGCTCGGCCAGAGCGGGCGCGCGCGCTATTCGCCGCCCTGTCGGCGGGGTTCCGCCCCCGTCCGATCGCCATAGCGGGGCTTGCCGCCTGGCATTATCGCGGCGGGCCATGGGAATTGGCGATGAAGGCGATGTTCCGGGGCTGAAAAGTTCAGGCCAGCCCGACTTCCTTCAACGGCACCGACGCATCGGCAAGCTGCGCCTGATCGAGAACGGCGCCGGACAGCACATGCGCGCGGCCCTGAACATAATCCTTGACCGCGTTGACGCAATCGAGCGCGATCAGTTTCCCGCCCTTAAGGTAAAGGACCGAAAAGCTGCGCGTGGCGGGGTCGCCGCGCAGGATCGTCTGGTCGTGGCCGGTCGACAGGCCGACGGTCTGGAGCTTCAGGTCATATTGGTTGGACCAGAACCATGGCACGGCGTCATAGGGCTCTTCCTTGCCCAATATATGGGCCACGGCGGTCTTGGCCTGATCGTTGGCGTTCTGAACCGATTCCAGTCGGATCTGCGCGCCACGGGCGAAGCGGTTGGCGTGGGCTGCGCAATCACCCACGGCATAGATGTCGGGCAGGCTGGTGCGGCAATATTCGTCGACATCGACGCCGTTACCGCCCGAAGCGCCCGCCGCGATCAGCGGGCCGGTCTCCGGAATGATGCCGATGCCGACGATGACCATGTCGGTCTCGATCCGCTCGCCATCGGCCATCAGCACGGCGGTCGCCTTCCCGTCGGTCACTTCGATGCAGTCCATCTTCGCGCCGGTGCGCAGGTCGACGCCATGGGCGCGATGCTCGGCCTCGTAGAAGCGCGAGAGATCCTCGCCCGCGACGCGCGCCAGCACCCGGTCGAGCGCTTCGAGCAGGACGACCTTCTTGCCGAACTTCGACAGCACGGCCGCCGCCTCCAGCCCGATATAGCCGCCGCCGATGATGGTGACATGGTTGATCTGGTCAAGCTTGGCCATCATCGCGTCGACATCGTCGCGCCGCCGGACCGCATGGATGCCCTGCGCTTCGGCGCCGGTGCAGGTCAGCGTGCGGGGGCTTCCGCCCGTCGCCCAGATAAGCTTGCCATAACTGATCTCTTCCTCGCCCGCCTTCACGAACTTCGCGACGGGATCGACGCTCTTCACCCGCTTGCCCAGCAGCATGTCGATGCCGCGTTCCCCCCAGAAAGTGGCGGGGCGGATCAGGATGCGCTCGAACGGCTTGTCGCCGGCGAAATATTCCTTGGAAAGCGGGGGACGTTCATAGGGCGGCTCCTTTTCGTCGCCGATCATCCCGATCGACCCCTCGAAGCCGGCCTGCCGCAGCGCGATTCCGGCCTGCGCCCCGGCATGCCCCGCGCCCACGATCAGAACGTCATAATAGCTCATTCGCCCGCCATCCTCTTTGATCCATCGCGAGCGTGATTGGCGCGCTTTGCACGCGCTGGCAAGGGGAAGCGGCGTCGATTTGCGCGTCAGGACCGTCAAAATGGTAGCGCAGGACTACTACTGACAAAGATGTTTATCCAGATTCCTTTGCTGGATTGAGGATGGTGGCATTCGCCACGGCATCGTTCACTAAGCGACAATTTGACATCTCATCAACTATCACACGCCTTTGAACGCAAAGGCGGGCGGAGAAATCATGTCAAATATAGCTATTTTGAGGCAAGCCATCATCGGACTGCGCGAAGCCGTGCCGCAAATATCCAGCCAGCTGCGCGCTGCCGAGCATGACGCCGACCTGTTCCTGTCCTCGACCGCCAAGCTTCTAAGTATCGTAGTAGAGAGCCGGATGACGACTAACCTGTCCGCTGCGGTCGGACAGGATGTGATCGATAATATCTCCCACGCGTTGTCGTCCGCCGCCGATAGCAGGCGGTCCTTGGTCGAGGCGCACAATCGCCTCGCCGCGATCGGCGAGAAGTTCGGGCTCGACATCTCCGCCTATGGAGGTGGCGAGGGCAAGGAAAACCCTTGATGGCCAGGACGAACGCCTGTTTATACTGGTCATGGTCGTTAGCCTGACCGCCACGCAACTCGTCGTCCGCTCCATTTGAGCTGCAACATCAATAGCGCGTCCCGCCGCGTTTTCTTTATTTACTAATACTAAACGCAAATTGGTAGCGGAGGAGGGACTTGAACCCCCGACACGCGGATTATGATTCCGCTGCTCTAACCAGCTGAGCTACTCCGCCCCATGGGGCCGCGCGGGGCGCTCGCGCCCTGCGGTGAGCGCGCGCTATACGCAGGCGCGGGGGACGGGTCAACGGGCTTCGTCTATTTCCTGCGCACCGACCAGCCGGTGGGCAGGGATGCCGGGAAATGAGCCACATTCCCCGCGTCGATCGCCGCCACGGCCTCGCTGACGATCGGCGCCACCATGTCCATCCGCGGATTATGGCGCTCGCCCGCAACCGTTATCAGCATCGCGGGCGGGCGCGCGGCCCCGAGCAGCGCGTCGGTCTGGCGCTGGTCCACCCGCTCGTCGGCTGTGCCGTGGATCATGACGAGCGGCGCATGGATTTTTGTGGCGGCGTCCATGTTGTTCCATGCGTCGGGAAGCAGCGCGGCGGCATAGGCGGGGGCCGATTCAGCGAAGCGGTCGAAGGTCGACAGGGTGACGACGCCCTCCACCGGCACGGTCGCCGCGACGTGCAGCGCCACCGCGCCGCCCAGCGAATGGCCGACCAGAATGACGCGCGCGTCCGGCCCGCCCATCGCCCGCGCCCTGGCGACGAAGGCGCGGCCGTCGCAGATCAGTCCGGCCTGGCTGGGTGATCCCGGATTGCCGCCGAACCCGCGATAGGATGCGACGATCACATGGTCGCCCCGGCCGGTGAGATATTCGGCGTATCGGGCGCCGACGCCCTGATGGGACCCACGGCCGTGGAAAAAGATGAGGATGTCGCGGTCGTCCGCCGCCCCCGGCCAGACATAGCCCTTCAGCACAAGCCCGTCCTCTGTCGTGACCGAGAGGTCGGCCGGCGCGGCCCGCGTCCATTGCGCGACGTTGATCGGCGCTGGGTTCGCCTTGTAGATCTGCTCGCGCGCCAGGTCTGCGCAGCCGCCGGTCGCCAGCAATGGCAATGCGAGCAGGAAAAAGCGGGTGATGGCGTTTCTGGGCATCCACTATTGCTCCCCGGCGCGCGCAAGGTGGTGAATCCCTTGCATATGTGGCGATTTTGCGCTTGCTTTCCTTAATGGCCGTTGCACTAATGTTGCAACGCACAACCGGCCGTCCTGGCCGAGGGAGGAACGACACTTGCCCTTCCACGAAATGTTCGAGCCTGACGGCTCGATACGCCCCTGCTATGCGGAGGTGCAGAACTGGGTCGAGCGGACCGGCATTGCCGGCCTCAACCGCAGGCTGGAAGAGGCGGAAGCGATTTTTCGGCGGATCGGCATCACCTTCGCCGTCTATGGCGAGGGCGGCGATCCGGAACGGCTGATCCCGTTCGACCTGCTGCCGCGCATCTTCACCGCGCAAGAATGGCGGGTCCTGGACAAGGGCATCCGCCAGCGCGCGCGGGCGCTCAACGCCTTTCTCCACGACGTTTATCATCGCGGTGAGATCGTGAAGGCGGGGATCATGCCCGCCGACATCATCTATCAGAACAGCGCCTATCTGGCCGAGATGGTGGATTTCACGCCGCCGGGCCGCGTTTACAGCCATATCGTCGGCATCGACATCGTGCGGACCGGGCCGGGCGGCTTCGAGGTGCTGGAGGATAATTGCCGCACCCCCTCGGGCGTCTCCTATATGCTGGAGAACCGGGAGATCATGACCCGCATGTTCCCCGAACTGTTCGCGCAAGGCATCGTCGCGCCGGTCGACGACTATCCGGCCGAACTGCTCAAGAGCCTGAAGGAAGTCGCGCCGCCCGCCTGCAAGGGCGATCCGGTGGTGGTGGTGCTGACGCCCGGCTCCCTCAACAGCGCTTATTATGAGCATAGCTTTCTCGCGGACCTGATGGGCGTCGAACTGGTCGAGCCCGCCGACCTGTTCGTCGAGGAGGACCGGGTGTGGATGAAGACGACGCTGGGCCCCAGGGCGGTCGACGTCATCTATCGGCGGATCGACGATGAATATATCGACCCTCTGGCCTTCCGGCCCGACAGCCTGCTGGGCGTGCCTGGCATCTTCAACGTCTATCGCAAGGGCGGGGTGACGCTCTGTTCCGCGCCCGGCGCGGGCATAGCCGATGACAAGGCGGTCTATGTCTATGTGCCGGAGATGATCCGCTTCTATCTGGGTGAAAAGCCGATCCTCGAAAATATCCAGACCTGGCAATGCGCGAAGCCCGACGAATGCGCCTATGTGCTGGAACATCTGGACGAGCTGGTCGCCAAGGAAGTCCATGGGTCGGGCGGCTACGGCATGCTGATCGGTCCCAAGTCGACCAGGGACGAAGTCGCCGCCTATGCCGATCGCATCCTGGCGAACCCGGCGGAGTTCATCGCCCAGCCGACCCTTGACCTGTCCACCGTTCCCACGCTCGGCCCCGCCAGCATCGTCGGGCGGCACGCGGATTTCCGTCCCTATTGCCTGGTCGGCAAGCAGATCAGGCTGGTGCCCGGCGGGCTGACACGGGTCGCGCTGACCGAAGGGTCGCTGGTGGTCAACTCCAGCCAGGGCGGCGGCGTGAAGGACACCTGGGTATTGCAGGATTAGGGGTGCTACAGGACTGATGCCATGCTGAGCCGGACCGCCGAAAATCTCTACTGGATGGCGCGCTATATGGAGCGCGCCGAATCCACCGCCCGCCTGTTGACGATGGGCCAGCGGATGGCGATCCTGCCGGGCGCCCATCATCGCGACGAATGGCGATCGGTGGTCCGCGCGACGGGGGCGGAGGCCAATTTCCCGCGCGATGCGCTGGTCAAGGAAAGCGACGTCGTCTCCTTCCTGATGCTCGACCTCGACAATCCGTCGTCGATCCGATCCTGCCTGCTCAAGGCCCGCGCCAACGCCAAGTCGGCGCGCACGATGCTGACCCAGGACATGTGGGAGGCGCTGAACGAGGGCTGGCGCAAGCTCGACAGCTATGATGTGGCGGAGGCGCGGCAGCAGCTTCCCGCGCTGATCGACTGGGTGAAGACCCGCGTGATGACCTTTCGCGGCGCGTCCGATTCGGGGCAGTTGCGCAACGAAGGCCACGACTTCCTGCGCACCGGCAGCGCATTGGAGCGCGCGCAGATGACGCTGCGGCTGCTGGACGTCAAATATTATGTCCTGCTGCCGGAGACCGAGGTGATCGGCGGCAACCGCGATCATTATCAATGGACCTCCGTGCTGCACGCGCTGTCGGGCAGCCGCGCCTATCATCATGTCTATGGCGGCACCTACACGCCCTGGCAGATCACCGACTTTCTGATGCTGAACCGCATGTTCCCGCGCAGCGTGGCCTATTGCTACGATCAGCTTTCCTATCGGCTCAACCGGCTGGCCGGCTGGCATGACGCGCGGGCCGACGCCCATGATACGGTGCAGCAGATGGTCGAGCGGCTGGAGCAGCTCGACAGCGGGGAGATATTCCGCATCGGCCTGCATGAAACCGTGCAGACCGGGCTGTCGATGACCAACCGCCTGGGCGTGGAGATCGCACAGGCCTATCATTTCGGCTGAACGGGGGCCTTCCATGAAGCTGCTCGTCCGCCATCAGACCGTCTACAGCTACGAGGCCGCGGCGGGGCGCGTGGCGATGCTGCTGAAGCTGATGCCCGTCAGCAGCCCGGCCCAGACCGTCGAGGATTGGACCGTCAGCATCAACGGCGAGGTGGTCACGGGCTTTACGCCCAACAGCCTGGGCGACATGGAGGCCGTTTGGCTGCGCGGCGAGGGGGAGCATCAGGCGGCGATCGTGGCCGAGGGGCTGGTCGAAACGCGCGACACCCATGGCGTGCTGGGCTGGCCCGCGAGCAAGGTCGATCCGCGCTATTTCCTGCGCGGCACGGCGCTGACCGCTGCTTCGGAACCCATCCGCGACATGGCCCTGGGCCTTGGCGATGGGGGCGGCGCGCTGGCCCGGCTACACGCGCTATCCGCCGCGGTCAGCGACGCCGTCGCCTACCGGCCGGGCGTCACCGGCTCGCACACCACGGCGGCGGAGGCCTTCGCCCTCGGGGCCGGCGTATGCCAGGATCACGCGCAGATATTCATCGCCGCCGCCCGGACGATGGGGGTGCCCGCCCGCTATGTATCGGGCTATCTGCTGGCGCAGGATGCGGACGCGCTGCATGAGACGCACGGCTGGGCGGAGGCGCTGGTGCCCGACCTCGGCTGGATCGGGTTCGACCCTTCCAACCGCGTTTGCGTCACCGACCATTATCTGCGGCTGGCCTGCGGCCTAGACGCCGATCGGGCGGCGCCCGTGCGTGGATCGGTGACCGTCGCGGGCAATATCGCGATTGACGCGGACGTTAGGATCGCGCAGGCGGAGGAGGGGTTGGAGGAGCGGCAGTTGCAGCGCCAGCAGCAGCAGTCGACGCCGCCATCCTCCCCCGGGGATTGAAGAGTTACAGGAGCCCGAGGGGCCGATGACCTATTGCGTGGCCGTGCGCGTGGACCAGGGACTGGTCATGTTGTCCGACACCCGCACCAATGCGGGCATGGACAATATCGCGCGCTTCCGGAAGACCTTTACCTACAGCGTGGCCGGCGAGCGGGCCATCACGCTGCTGTGCTCGGGCAATCTGTCGATCACCCAGGGGGTGAAGGCGACGCTGAGCCGGGCGATCAAGGATGCGCTGGTCGACCCGGATATCGAGACTATTCTCAACTGCGCCACCATGCACCGGGCCGCGCAGATCGTGGGGGACGCCATGCGGGCGATGCAGACCCGCTATCGCGAAAGCATTGAAATGGGCGGATCGGGGGCCAGTGCGTCGATCCTGATCGCTGGCCAGCGCCGGGGCGGCAAGCCGCGCCTGTATCTCGTCTATTCGGCCGGCAATTTCATAGAGGCGACCGCCGACACGCCCTTCTTCCAGATCGGCGAGCATAAATATGGCAAGCCGATCCTCGACCGAATCATCAAGCCCGAAACCACGCTGGAGGACGCGACCAAGGCGGTGCTGGTGTCGATGGATTCGACCTTGCGCTCGAACCTGTCGGTGGGAATGCCGCTGGACCTGACGGTGATCGAGGCGGGCGCCTTCGACTTCCGCGTCCGCAACCGGATAGAGGCGGACAATGAGGAGTTCGCGATGATCTCGCAGGGCTGGTCGGCCGCTCTGCGCAAGGGGTTCGAGGATCTGCCCAACGTGCTGGATTGAAGGTCCGCCTTTCGACCGCCCAAGAAATCCATGGCGCGGGCTCCGCTTGCGCCGATACCCGGACCGCCTATCTCCCTCCCACAGTTCATCATATCGGAACGGACCGCATGACCGCCACCCACTCGACCCGTATGCTCATCCTCGGCTCCGGCCCGGCAGGCCTGTCCGCCGCCATCTATGGCGCGCGCGCGGGGCTCGCGCCGATCGTGGTGCAGGGAATGCAGCCGGGCGGGCAACTGACCATCACCACCGATGTCGAAAATTATCCGGGCTTCCGCGACGTCATCCAGGGCCCATGGCTGATGGAGCAGATGCAGGCGCAGGCCGAGCATGTCGGCGCGCAGATGATGTATGACCAGATCATCGACGTCGACCTCTCGCAGCGGCCCTTCCGCCTGACGGGCGACAGCGGGAAGGTCTATGTGGCGGACACGCTGGTCATCTGCACCGGCGCGCAGGCCAAATGGCTGGGCGTGGAGGGGGAGGAGCATTTGCAGGGCAAGGGGGTCAGTGCCTGCGCGACTTGCGACGGCTTCTTCTATCGCGGCAAGAAGGTGGTGGTGATCGGCGGCGGCAACACGGCGGTCGAGGAAGCGCTGTACCTCACCAATCACAGCCATGACGTGACGCTGATCCACCGCCGCGATTCGCTGCGGGCGGAAAAGATCCTTCAAGAGCGGCTGCATGCGCATCCGAACATCAAGGTCCTGTGGAACAAGGCGGTCGAGCGATTCGTGGGCGGCGGCGCGCCCGAGGGACTGGTAGGCGTCGACCTGATCGACACGGTCACCGGCGAAAAGTCGCACGAGCCGACCGATGGCGGCTTCGTCGCGATCGGCCATCACCCGGCGACCGAATTGTTCGCGGGCAAGCTGCCGATGGACGAGGGTTATCTGATGGTCGACAAGGGCACGACGCACACGACCATTCCGGGCGTGTTCGCGGCGGGCGACGTCACCGACAAGATCTATCGCCAGGCGGTGACGGCGGCGGGCATGGGCTGCATGGCCGCGCTGGACGTGGAGCGTTTCCTGGCGGAAGCGGATTTCGAGGCAATGGTGGAGGCGTAAGCCTCCGGGATTGTCTTCGAGGGGGCTTATTGCCCCAGCTTGCCCCGCGCGAAGGCGACCAGCGTTCCGAATGTCTCGAAAGTGTCGCCGTCGATATCGTCATCCTCGATGATGATATTCAGCCGATCCTCCATTTCGGTGAGCAGGCCGGCCACCGCCATCGAGTCCAGTTCGGGCAGCGCGCCGAACAGCGGCGTGTCCTCGTCAAAGCCGTCCACCTGCGCCTGCGGCAGCGCCAGCACGTCGCGTAGCAGCGCGCGGATCAGGGTGGGGACATCAGGGGGCCGGTCGACCGGTTGCTCGTGAAGTGCGCGCATGATGGGCAGGCTCAATAGTGGGTCCAGGATCAGCCGACAAGCGCCGAAATAGCGGTTCTGGCCGCCGGCAACCAGCTGGACGCGAAACGAGGATTGAAACAGTCGATCCGGTGCAGCGGCGCGCGCGCGTCCATCCAGTCGCGCTTATAGCCATTGTCCCCCGTGCCGTAGTCGATCATGTCGACCCGATCCCCGTCGATCACATGCCGGAACATGGCGTGCGACAACAGGGTGCCGGGCGATGCCGAGTCGAACGCCCGATCGTGCGCCAGCTTGTGGATCAGCGCGACACCGTTCTCGACCGTCCATAGCTGGGTCGCCACCGGCTGGTCGCCCATCGTCGCGAAGCCCAGGCGCAATGTGCCCGCCGCGCCTTCCCGCTGGGCCAGCTCGCGGAAGAAGTCGATATGGGGTTCTGGCGCTTTCCAGCTTCGCGCGTGGATGGCGACATAGGCGTCCCAGTCGGCTGGCGTCATCCGATCGGTGACGCGGATGGTGAGAGCGTCGCGCGATTTGCGGCGCACCAGCGTTCGCAGCGGCCCCGGACGCTCCGCCCAATAAGCGGCGAAGTCGCGGCCTTTAAGGTTCAGCCGGTAATTGCCGCCCATCGGCCGCCGCACCGCCAGCCATCCCGCGCGGCGAAAAGCCGCCAGCAGCAGGGCGGCCATGCCGTCCATATCGGTCATCGGATAGAGGTCGATCTGCGCCGTGTCGCGGAGCATGTGCGCGGCGAGCGCGTCCAGCATGCGCGCGCGCGTCGGCGCGCCGGGCGATCCGGTGAAGATGGGCGCCCAGGAAAAGCTGTACCAGTTGGCGAGCGCGGAGAGGCGGCGGCCGTCCGAGGTCAGCAGGAACATCCACGCCGCGTCCTCGCCGTCGCGTGCTTCGATGATCCGCACGCGCTTGTCCGCCAGGCAATGGCGATAGAGCGATTCCAGCCAGTCGAAGCGGTCGAACAGGCAGGGCTGGTCGGCGCGCGACAGCCTTCCGCCAAGGGCGGAGCGCACTTCGGAAAGGCTCCCATATTCCCTTGGGCCCTGCAAGCGACTATCTCCCGGTCATAAGGGCAAGCGCATAGGGAAAAAGTCTGGAGATGAAGTTAAGCGCGATCCCCTTCCCAGACGCGGATGTCCGGCCCATCGACCATATCCTGCTGGCCGCCGATCCGGAGGCGCCCGCGCTCGACGGGCGATCGGGTACGCAAAGCTATGCGGAACTGGAACAAAGCCTGGGCCGGCTGGCGCGCTGGCTGGCGGGGTTCGGCCTTGCGCCCGGCGCGCGCGTCGCCAGCTGGGTCGCCAAGGGACCGGTGGCTGCTCTGATGCCGCTCGCCGCGCCGCGCGCGGGCCTCATCCATGTGCCGATCAACCCGCTGCTCAAACATGCGCAGGCCGCCCATATCCTGGCCGACAGCGGCGCGGAGCTTCTGATCGCGAGCAGCGCGCGCGCCCAGACGCTGGTCGAGGGGGACGTGCCGGCCGCCTGCCAGGTTCATCGCGAGGATGACGCGGCTTGCGCGATGACCGGCGGCGACGCTCTGCCGCCCTCCGACGCGGACGTGCGGGGGCTTGCCGCCATCCTCTATACCAGCGGATCGACGGGGCGGCCCAAGGGGGTGATGCTGAGCCACGCCAATCTGTGGCTGGGCGCGGCGGCGGTGGCCGATTATCTGGGTCTCGGCGCGGCCGACCGGACGCTGTGCGTACTGCCCTTCAGCTTCGATTATGGGCAGAACCAGCTCTTTTCCACCTGGTTCGCGGGCGGATGCGTCTATCCGCTCGACTATTTGACGCCGCGCGACGTCATGAAATCGGTCGACCGGCGCGACATCACGACGCTGGCCGGGGTGCCGCCGCTCTGGGTGCAACTGGTCGACCTGGACTGGCCGGCGGAAGTCGCGGCGAAGCTGAAGCGGCTGACGAACAGCGGCGGCGCGCTTACCCGGCCTCTGGTCGCCAGACTGCGGGCTCTGTTTCCCCAGGCCGATCTCTATCCCATGTATGGCCTGACCGAAGCCTTTCGCTCCACCTATCTGCCGCCCGCGTTGGTGGACGCGCATCCCGACAGCATGGGATCGGCCATTCCTCATGCGGAGATATTGGTCGTCCGCCCCGACGGCAGCGTGACCGGCGATGACGAGCCGGGCGAGCTTGTCCATTGCGGCCCGCTGGTGGCGCAGGGCTATTGGCGGGACGCCGCGCGCACAGCGGAACGGTTCAGGCCCGCGCCGCCCGCGTCGCTCTATGGCGGGATGGCGGTGTGGTCGGGCGATACGGTGCGGCGCAACGCGCAAGGGCTGCTCTATTTCGTCGGCCGCGATGACGCGATGATCAAATCGGCGGGCAACCGCATCAGCCCCACCGAGATAGAGGAGGCGGCGGTGGCGATGGAGGGAATCGCGGAAGCGGTCGCGCTCGGCGTTGCCGATGACCGTCTGGGCCAGGCGGTGCTGCTGCTGGTTCGGGCCGATCCCGGCGTCATTCCCGCTCTGGAAGCACGGTTGAAGGCCGACCTTCCCAATTTCATGCAGCCGCGCGCCATCGTCGCGCTTGCGCAGTTCCCGCGCAATCCCAATGGAAAGATCGACCGCGTGGCGCTGGGCCGCGACTTCGCCGATGGGGAGCATAAGTCTTGAAGCCGATGGGACCGATCCCGCCCTGGTATGGCGGCGAGGAAGGGATGCTGCTGATCGGCGGCTGCGGCGCGGCGAGCCTGGTGGACGAGGCGGGGGACACGCCCTTGTTCGTCTATGACATGGATATCGTCGCGGCGACCGTGCGGCGCTTGCGCGAGGCGATGCCAGCCGCGTTGGGCGTCCATTATGCGGTCAAGGCCAACCCCTATGCGCCGCTGCTGGCGCGAATGGGGCCCCAAGTGGACGGCTTCGACGTGGCGTCGGGCGGAGAGGCGCAGCGCGCGCTGGAGGCCGGCATGTCGGCCGAACGCATCAGCTTCGCGGGGCCTGGCAAGCGCGACGACGAACTGCGCCTGGCGATTGAGGCGGGCATCACCGTCAATCTGGAATCCGAAGGGGAGGGCGCGCGGGCGCTCGCCATCGCGCATGCCGTCGGAAAGACGCCGCGCCTTGCCGTGCGGGTCAACCCCGATTTCGACCTGCGCGGGTCGGGGATGCGGATGGGCGGCGGCGCAAAGCCCTTCGGCGTCGATGCCGACCGGGCGGCGGTGCTGGCGCGGGCGATGATCGACGCGGGGGCCGACTGGCGCGGCTGGCACATCTTCGCGGGCAGCCAGGCGCTGGACCCGATGGCAATCATTGAGACGCAGGCGGCCGGCATCGCCCTGGCGGCGCGCCTGTCGGACGAGGTGGGGCGGGCGCCGCCGCTGGTCAATCTGGGCGGCGGCTTCGGCGTGCCCTATTTTCCCGGCGACGAGCGGCTGGACATCCGGCCGATCGGCGTGGCGCTCGACTCGGCGCTGGAACAGCGGGCGGACATATTGGCCGACAGCCATTTCGCGCTTGAGCTAGGCCGCTGGCTGGTGGCGGAGGCGGGCGTCTATCTGACCCGCGTCGTCGACGTGAAGCAGAGCCAGGGCGAAACCTTCGTCGTGGTTGACGGTGGGCTGCATCATCAGCTTGCGGCGAGCGGCAATTTCGGCACGGTCGTCCGCCGCAACTATCCGCTGTGCGTCGCAAACCGCTTTGGCCGGGCGGTGGCGGCCGATCCGGTGACGGTGGTGGGCTGTCTCTGCACGCCGATCGACCGGCTGGGCGACAAGGTCGCCTTGCCCCCGGTGTCGCCGGGCGACCTGATCGCCATCTTCCTGGCGGGGGCCTATGGCGCGTCAGCCAGTCCCACGGCATTTCTGGGACACCCGCCGCCGCGCGAACTATTGCTTGGCTGATCTTAGCCGCGATTTACCGACGACTTGGCTCCCTAACGCTATCTTTACCCTTCATCGTCAAGAAGGGGCCGAAGCCATGCGCTGCCGGTCCGCCTTCTCCTTTTCGGCGACGGCCCGCGCGCGGCGGCATGAAGAGGTGATGAGACCATGCGTTTCCTGCGGATATCTAGGCTTTTTCTAGGCGCGTCGCTGCCCGCGGTCGCGCTGGCGGGATGCGCCGGCGGCGTCTCCGACGGCCCGCAACTGCCGCCCGCATCCTTCGTGTCGACCGAGGAAGGGCCGGGCGAGGAATATGTCATCGGTCCCTTGGACGACCTTACCATCTTCGTGTGGCGCAATCCCGAACTGGGCGCGAAGGTCCAGGTGCGGCCCGACGGGCGCATCACCACGCCGCTGATCACGGACATGCCCGCCGTCGGCAAGACGCCCAAGATGCTGTCGGACGACATTCGCCAGGCGCTGACCAAATATATCGAAAATCCGCTGGTGTCGGTGATCGTAAACAATTTCTCCGGCACGTTCAGCCAGCAGGTGCGGATCGTGGGCGCGACCGACAAGCCCGCCTCCATCCCCTATCGCGCGAACATGACGCTGCTCGATGCGATGATCGCGGTCGGGGGCCTTTCCGAATATGCGGCGGGCAACCGCGCGCGCCTGGTCCGCTACGACAAGGCGTCGGGCAAGCAGCGGGAATATCAGGTCCGCATCGGCGACCTTCTGAAGCGCGGCGACACGAAGGCGAACGTTCTTCTGTCCCCCGGCGACGTCATCATCATTCCCGAAAGCATGTTCTGACATGGCCGGTCTTTATGACGAGATGCTGGTCGTGCTCCACGGCATATGGCAGCGCCGATGGATCGCGCTGGCGGTGGCCTGGGGTGTGGCCATGCTCGGCTGGCTCGGCATCTCGCTGATCCCCAACAGCTATGAATCGAAGGCCCGCGTCTATGTGAGCACCCAGTCGCTGCTGGACGACAAGGTGGGCATCACCCAGCTCCAGTCGCAGCAGCAGCTCGACCGGCTTCGCCAGACGCTGGCGAGCGCCGACAATCTGGAAAAGGTCGTGCGCGGCACCGACCTGTCTCAGGCCGTGTCCGGCCCCCGCGACGTCGCCGCCAAGATCACGGCGCTTCGCGAGAATATCAAGGTCGTGGCCCAGCTCGACCCCAGCCTGATCGAGATTTCCGCCTCTTCGTCCGACAGCAGCCTGTCGGACGGCATGAATGCGCGCATCGCGCCCCAGATCGTTCAGAAGCTGATCGACATCTTCCAGGAGGAAAATCTGTCGGGGGACCGCCGGGAGACCAGCCGGAGCCTCGCTTTCCTGGACCAGCAGATCGCCGCGCGCGGCAAGCAGCTGGCGGCGGCCGAACAGCGCCGCGTCGAGTTCGCCCAGCGCTATGTCGGCCTGTTGCCGGGCGCCGGGTCGATCAGCCAGCGCATGGATGCCGCGCGGGCGGAAATCAACAACATCGATTCGCAGCTCGTGCAGGCGCAAAGCGCGGTAAGCGCGATGAACGCCCAGTTGGCCGGCACCCCCGCGACCATCGCGGGCGTGGGGCCAGGCGGGGGCGCTTCGGCGCTGGGGCAGGCGCAGGCCGACCTGGCGGCGATGCGCGCGCGCGGCTGGACCAGCAACCATCCCGACGTGATCGCGGCGCAGCGACAGGTCGACGCATTGCGCCGTCAGGGCGGCGGCGGCGGAGCGGGCGGGACGCCCAATCCCATATATGGATCGCTAAAAGCGATGCAGGCCGAACGCGCCGCCAGCCTTGCCGCGCTTCAGGCGCGCAAGGGCCAGATCCAGGCCGACCTGTCGGCCATGGCCGCCAAGCAGACGGAGGAGCCGGGCATCGCCGCCGAGCAGGACAAGCTCGATCGCGATTATGAGGTGCTGAAGACCGGCTATGACAAGCTGCTCGCCGATCGCGAGGAAATCCGCCTGCGCGGGGACGTGAAGACGGAAACCGGCGCAGTCCAGTTCCGCGTCATCCAGCCGCCCAGCATGCCCACCGCGCCGGCTGCGCCCAATCGCCCGCTGCTGCTGGTGGCGGTGCTGGTCCTGGCCATCGGCGCGGGCGTCGCCACCGCCTTCGCCATGGGGCAGTTGCGCGGCACCTTCCCGACGGCGGCGCGGCTGGAGAAGGTCGCCGGGCTGCCGGTGATCGGCGCGATCACCCAGACCTATACGGCCGCCCAGCGGACCCATGAAAGGCAGCGGCTGAAATGGTTCGCGGGCGCCAGCGGCGCCCTGGCGGGCGCTTGCGTGCTGCTGATCCTGGTCGAGTTCATCCAGCGCGGCATGGCCTGAAGGAGACGATGAGATGACCAAGCACAGCTCCATCGTCCCGCGCGGTTCGCTGCTGGAACGCGCGGCAGATATCTATGATTTCGGCGCGGCCTTGCGCGGTCGCGCGGCCCCCCCGGTCGAGATTCCCGACGATCTGCCACCCGCGCCGCCGACATATGCGCCCGAGCCGGACGCGCCGGCCGTGACCTCGCCCGCCGCCCTCCGCGCGCCCGACTGGACCGGGCCGATCCATGCCGTCGATCGCCAGCTTCTGGCCGACGGCGGGTTCCTCCAGCCCGATGGTCCGGTGACGGCGCTGAGCGAGGAATATCGCGTCCTGAAGCGGGCGCTGCTGGCCCAACTCGCCGACAATGCGCGAGGCAATCGCGTTCTTGTCTGCTCGGCCCATAGCGGAGAGGGCAAGACCTTCAGCGCCATCAATCTGGCGCTGAGCCTCGCGGCCGAGAAGGATCATGAGGTGCTGCTGATCGACGCCGATGTCGGCAAGCCGTCGATCCCGCAGGCGCTGGGCCTGACGGCCGGGCCGGGGCTGATGGACGCGCTCGCCGATCCCGCAATCGCGATCGAGGATTGCATCCTGCGGACCGATATCCCGTCGCTCGCTATCCTGCCCGCCGGCCAGCGGAGCAATAATGACACGGAATATCTATCGTCCTCCCGCACCGAGGCGCTGTTGACGCATCTGACGCAGGGGCGGCCTGACCGCATCATCCTGTTCGATTCGCCGCCTCTTCTCGCGGCGTCGGCGGCGGCCGTTCTGGCCTCCCATGCCGCGATCGCCCTGTTGGTCGTCCGCGCCGACAGCACGCCGGAAAGCGCGCTTCGGGAAGCCGCCGCGCTGCTGAAGGGCGCGGCGCAGGTCCAGTTGATGCTGAACGGCGTGCGCTTCGCGACCGGCGACCGCCGCTTCGGCAGCTATTATGCGAAAGAAGGCTGACATGCGCCGCCCCATCACTATCGCGGCCTCGCTACTGGCGCTCTGCGCGGCCACGCCGGCGCTGGCGCAGTCGGGCCAGGGCCGCCGGGTCAATGTGACCCCCTATCTGGGTATCGACCAAATCGTGCTCGCCCCGCTGAAGGGCGAGGGTGATGTGCTGACCTACACCAACCTGTCCGCCGGCGTCACCGCCGACATACAGAGCCGCAGGGTAGAGGCGGTAATCGACCTGCGCTACGATTACAGCATCGGCTGGGGCAGCCGGTCCAGCGACCAGGACGTGATCAGCGGCATCCTGCAAACGCAGGTCAATCTGGCGCGCGGGCTTTCGCTGAACGCTGGCGGCCTCGCCAGCCGTGTGCGGAGCGACGGCTTCAACGGCCCGGTCGTGCGCAACGACAGCGCCACCAGCCAGATCTATTCGGCCTATGCCGGCCCGTCCTACACCAGCAAGATCGGCGATTTCGACATCGGCGCCTCCTATCGCCTCGGCTATAACCGAGTCGACGACGACGTCACCCTGGACTTTCCCGGCGCACCGCAAGGCGGTTCCTTCGCCGATAGCTGGACGCACAGCCTGGCCGGATCGGTCGGCTTCGGCCCCGGCACGCTGCTGCCGGTCGGCCTGGTCGCCAGCGGCGGCTATGACCGGGAGGATGCGAGCCAGCTCGATCAGCGGTTCGAGGACAAGTGGGCACGGCTGGACGCCACCCTGCCGGTCGCGCCCACGGTCGCGCTGGTGGGCGGCGTCGGCTATGAGGATATCGCGATCAGCCAGCGCTCTCCGCTCCTCGATCCCGCGACCGGCACACCGGTCATCTCCAGCAGCGGGCGCTATGTCACCGACAAAAGCTCGCCTCGCGCCCTGCTCTATGACCAGGATGGCCTGATCTGGGACGTGGGCGTGCTGTGGCGGCCCAATCACCGCACCTCGATGGAGGGGCGGGTCGGGCAGCGCTACGGATCGATGAGCTATACCGGCAATATCGTATGGACCGGACGGCGCAGCAGCTTCGCCCTGGTCGTCTTCGACGGCATCGACAGCTTCGGCCGGGTGATGAGCGGCAATGTCGCGTCGTTCTCGGGCAATGCGCTCGACATCGTCCGCAATCCGTTCACCGGCGATCTCACCGGCTGCGCCTTTGGCTCGGCGGGCGGGGGCCAGTGTTTCAATGATGGGCTGACGGGCATCACCGACGCCAATTTCCGTTATCGCGGCGTCACCGCGCAATATGCGATGCGCGGCGGCCCATGGAACTGGGGCGTGGGCGCGGGCTATTCGCAGCGCAAGTTCGTGACCCCGCGCGGGGAAGTCGTGTTCGTTGACGGCACGCGCGACGAAAATTGGTGGGGCACAACCTCGCTCGGCTATACGATCGACAGCGCCTCCGCGATCGACACCACCATCTACGTCAATTATTTCGACGCGGGCAGCGGCGGGCGGATCGACACGCTCAACATGGGCGCCTTCGCCAGCTATAACCGGATGATCTCCCGCCGCCTGTCGGCGACGGCGTCGCTGGGGGTGGACAGCAGCAAGGCGGACGACATCGACTCGATCATCACCGCGATGGGCCAGGTCGGCCTGCGTTACGGCTTTTAAAGGCTTTTCCGGTCTAATAGCCGGCACGGAGACAGGACAGATGTACGATCAATTCTATGCCTTGCAGGGTCGGCCCTTCCAGCTCACCCCGGACCCGCATTTCTATTTCGAAAGCGCGACCCATCGCAAGGCGTTGTCCTATCTGGGTTATGGGCTGGCGCAGGGAGAGGGCTTCATCGTCATCACCGGCGACATCGGCGCGGGCAAGACCACGCTGGTCGGGCATCTAATGGCGACCATCGACCCCGCCCGCCTTACCGCCGTGAAGATCGTATCGACCCAGGTGGAGGGCGACGACATGCTGCGCCTCGCCGCGCAGGGCTTTGGCCTGCCCACCGACGCCGCGCCCAAGGCGCAACTGCTCCAGCGGATGGAGGGCTTTCTGCACGCCCAGGCACGGGCGGGCCGTCGATCGCTGCTGATCGTGGACGAGGCGCAGAATCTCTCCGTCTCCGCGATCGAGGAGTTGCGGATGCTCAGCAACTTCCAGCTTGGCGGGCAGTCGCTGCTCCAGATATTCCTGCTGGGCCAGCCCGAGTTTCGCGACCTGCTGCAATCGCCGGACCTGGAGCAACTGCGCCAGCGAGTCATCGCCACCCATCATCTCGACCCGATGATGGCCAGCGAGATCGAGCCCTATATCGTCCATCGCCTGTCCCTGGTCGGCTGGTCGGGCAATCCCCGCCTGACGGACGCCGCCTATGCCGCCATATATCGCGCGACCGGCGGCGTGCCGCGCCGGGTCAACGTGCTGACGAGCCGCGTCCTGCTGATGGGCGCGATCGACCAGCTTGGCGTGATCGACGCCGACGTGGTCGATCAGGTGGCCGCCGAGATGGCGGAAGACAGCGACGCGGCGCCCGAAGCGGCGGAACTCTCGCCGCTCGATACGGCGCTGGATGTCGCCGAGCCCGCCGAGGTGGAGGTTGAGGCCCTTTCCGCTCCGATTCGGGATGACGAGCCGAGCCCCGCCGCCAATGGGAAGATCGCGGATGCCGAGATCGCCGCGTTGCGCGCCGAGATCGCGGAACTGCGCGGGCAACTCGCGCCGAAAAGCGCGGCCGTGGTCGATCCCGAAGTGCTGAAGGATTGCCTGGCGATCATCGACGAGCGGTTGAACGGCGTCGAGCTGCGCGCGCGTGAGCAGGACGGGGCGCTTCGCCGCGTTCTGACGCTGCTGGTCGACTGGGTCGAGCGCGAGGAGCGGATGCTGGACGATCGGGACCAGCAGGACGCTGCCTGACACCGGCTTGTGGTGACGGCCAGCCACGGCCAGAACGGGGAAATCATGCAGAACGCCCTGTCGGTCGATGTCGAGGACTGGTTCCAGGTCGGCGCGTTCGAGCGCACGATCGACCGCGCCGACTGGGACGGCCTGACCCACCGGATCGAGCGCAACACGGACGCGGTCCTGGCGCTGTTCGACGAGGCTAGCGTCAAGGGCACGTTCTTCACGCTGGGATGGGTGGCCGAACGCTATCCCGCGCTGATGCGGCGGATCGCAGGGGCGGGGCATGAGGTTGCCAGCCATGGCTACGACCATGCGCGCGTATTCACCTTCACGCCGGACCAGTTCCGCGCCGACCTGCGTAAGTCCCGCGCCATCCTGGAGGATGCGTCGGGACAGCGGGTCACCGGCTATCGCGCGCCCAGCTTTTCCATCGACGCACGCACGCCCTGGGCGCACCCGATCCTAGCGGAGGAGGGCTATCGCTACTCCTCCAGCGTGGCCCCGATCCGGCACGACCATTATGGCTGGCCGGAATCGCCGCGCTTCGCGTGGAAGCCGGTGGCGGGGGCCGCGCTTCTGGAACTGCCGGTCACCACCGCGAAGCTGGGCAAGCGCACCTTGGCGGCGGGTGGCGGCGGTTTTTTCCGGTTGCTGCCCTACGGCTTTTCGCGCTGGGCGATCGCGCAGGTCAACGAGCAGGCGAAGCGGCCCGCCATCCTCTATTTCCATCCCTGGGAGATAGACCCGGATCAGCCGCGCCTCGCCGGCGCGCCGCTGCGGTCGCGCCTGCGGCACTATAGCAATCTGTCGGTCATGGCGCCCAAGCTGCGGCGTCTGGTCCGCGACTTCGCCTGGACGCGGGTGGACGCGCTGGTCGACGCGCAGGCGGAGCTGGCGGCATGATGACGGGATCGCGCGCGGACATGGCGGTGACGACGCTGGACCTAGACGATCCCACGATGGCGGCGGCGGCCGACGCTTTCGTGGCGGCGCAGCCCGGCGGCACGCCCTTCCACCGGCCCGCCTGGATGCGCGCCGTCGCCCGCGCGACATCCAACAAGGCGCATATGCTGGCGGCCGTGGCCCCATCCGGGCAGATCGTGGGCCTTTTGCCGCTGCACCATATCCGCAGCCGCCTGTTCGGTCAGGCGCTGGTGTCCAGCGGCTTCGCCGTCGATGGCGGCCTCTTGACCAGCGATCCGGTGGCCGGCGCGGCGTTAGGCGGCGCGGCGCAGCGGCTGGCGGCGGAGCTTGGCGGCCTGCCGGTCGAACTGCGCGGCGGCATGTCGCCTGGCGATGGCTGGACCAGCAGCAGCGACACGCATCTGGGCTTCGTCCGGCCGCTGGCGGCCGACGACGAGGCGGAACTGCTGGCCGTGCCGCGCAAGCATCGCGCCGAACTGCGCAAGGCGCTCGCCAATGGCGACCTGCGCGTCGAGCATGGCCGCGATCCCCGCCATCTGGGTGACCATTATCGCATCTATGCCGAGAGCGTCCGCAACCTCGGCACGCCGGTGTTTCCCGCCGCCCTGTTCCGCGAAGTGATGGGCGCGTTCGGCGAAGATGCCGACATCACCCTCATCCACGAAGGCGATCGCCCGGTTTCGGCGGTGCTCAGCCTCTATCATGGCGGCCATGTCATGCCCTTCTGGGGCGGCGGCGTTCAGGATGCGCGCTGGCTTCGGTCGAACGAACTCATGTATTACCGCCTGATGGGCCATGCTCGGGCGCGCGGCATGACGCATTTCGACTTTGGCCGGTCGAAGGCGGGCAGCGGCCAGGCGGCGTGGAAGAAGAGCTTCGGCTTCAATCCGTCGCCGCTTAGCTATCACCGCTGGGGCGGGGCGGGGGCGGAACGCGACATCAACCCCAATAATCCCAAATATCAGCGCCGGATCGACCTGTGGAAGCGGCTGCCGCTGCCGGTCGCCAACCTGATCGGCCCGCATATCGCCAGAGGGCTGGGGTGAAGGGCGAAATCCTCTTCCTCTGTCACCGCATCCCCTTTCCGCCGGACCGGGGCGACAAGATTCGTTCCTATCATCTGCTGGAGCGGTTGGCGCGGGTCGCGCCGGTTCATGTCGGCTGCTTCGCCGATGATGCGCGGGACATGGGCTTCGGCGCGGAGATGGCGCGCGTAACCGCGAGCCAGAAGCTGGTGATGCGCGACCGGTCGCGGGCAATGGCGGGCCTCAAGGGACTGGCGCTGCGCCGGCCGATGCTCGTGTCGCTGTTCGATCATCCCGACCTGCGCCGCTGGGTGCGCACGACGCTGGCCGCCCGGCCGATCGGCGCGGTCGTCGCCTATTCGGCGCAGATGGCGCAATTCGTGCCCGACCTCCCTGATGATGTGCCTTTCCTGATGGACTTCGTGGATTTCGACTCCGCGAAATATGCGGCCTATGGCGCGCAAGGCCGCGGCCCCATGGCCTGGATCAACCGGCGCGAGGGACGCTTGCTGCTGGACTTCGAACGGCGCGTCGCCGCCCGCGCGCAAGTCAGCACCTTCGTCAGCGAGGCGGAGGCGGCGCTGTTCCGCGCGGCCGGCGGCGGGGAGGGCGGCAAGGTTCGCGCGCTGGAAAATGGCGTCGCCCTGGACTTTTTCGATCCCGACGCGGGCTTTGCCGCGATAGAAAAGGGCGAAGGCCCGCTGATCGTCTTCACCGGGCAGATGGACTATCGGCCCAATGTCGAGGCGGTGGACAGCTTCGCGCGCCTCAGCCTGCCAGCGATCCGCGCCGTTCACCCCGACGCCCGCTTCGCCATCGTCGGCCGCAGTCCCGCTAGATCGGTGCAGGCTCTGGCGGACATGCCGGGCGTCGTCGTCACCGGCGCGGTCTCCGACGTGCGCGGCTGGCTGGCGGCGGCGGACGTGGTCGTCGCGCCGCTGCGCATCGCGCGCGGCATCCAGAACAAGGTGCTGGAGGCGATGGCGATGGCGCGGCCGGTCGTGGCGTCCTCCCAGGCAGCCGAGGGCATCGACGCGCGCGACGGCGACCATTTGCTGATCGCCGACGATCCGGGGCAGGAGGCGGCCTTCGTCTGCGACCTGCTGAGCGCCCCGGCCCAGGCGATGGCGCTGGGCGCGGCGGCGCGGCAGCGGATGATCGCCCGCTATGACTGGCGAGCGACGCTGGGAGACCTGCCCGCCTTGATCGGCATGTCCGACCCGGCGGCGAGCGCGGCGGCGTGAGCGGCAGCGCGACTTTGCCACGTCGTCGCTTGCATGGCGGTCTGGACCTCGCCGGCTGGCGCGGGCATTTGATCGCCCTGAGCGTGGTGGCGGGCGCGATCCTGCTGCTGTTCCTTTCCGACCTGCGCGACATGGTCACCATCTGGTGGACGGCATCGACCTTCGGCCATTGCCTGTTTGTGCCGCTGCTGGTGGCGTGGCTGGTCCAGCAGCGCATCGAGGGCCTGCGGCAATTGACCCCGGTCGCTTGGCCGCCGGGGCTGCTGTGGCTGGCGGCCGGGGCGCTTTGCTGGATGCTGGGGGAAGCGGCCGGCGTCGCCCTTTTCCGGCAGGGCGGCCTGATCGTCATGGTGCAGGGGGCGACGATCGCGCTGCTGGGGCCGGCGGTCGCACGGGCGCTCGCCTTTCCGCTTTTCTACGCCTTCTTCATGGTGCCGTTCGGGGAGGAGATCGTCCCCCCTCTCCAGCTCCTCACCGCGCGTATTTCCATGGTCCTCCTGGGGATCGCCGGCGTGCCCGCGCATATGGAGGGGATATTCATCACTACCCCCACCGGCTATTTCGAGGTGGCGGAGGCCTGTTCGGGGGCGAAATTCCTGATCGCCATGACCGCTTATGGCGCGCTGGTCTGCAATCTGTGCTTCCGGGGATGGACGCGCCGCGTCCTGTTCCTGACTGGGGCGCTCGGCCTGTCGGTGCTGGCGAACGGGGTGCGCGCCTTCGCGACGATATGGGTCGCCCACTATACGAGCATCGACGCCGCGGCGGGATTCGACCATGTCGTCTATGGCTGGGTGTTTTTTGGGCTCGTCATGGCCGTGGTGATGGCCGTTGCCTGGCCTTTTTTCGACCGCAGGCCGGGCGACGCCTGGTTCGATCCGCGCCGGTTGCAAGGAGCGGCGGCGCACGGCCCGACGCTGACGGTGGCCGGCGGCGCGCTGGCGCTCGCGGTCGGGGCGCCCCTGTGGCTGGTCCTGACGGCGGCGGCGAGTGACCCGCTACCCGCGCGCATCGCCATGCCGCAAGTGCCCGGCTGGACTCGCACGGACGTCGCCCCGCCCACTCCCTGGCGGCCGCGCTTCGATGGCGCGGATCGCTTCGTCATGGCGCGCTATGCCGATCGGGAGGGGAAGGTCGTCGATCTGGTCCTTGTGGCTTACGAACGCCAGCAGGAACATCGTGAACTGGTGGGATTCGGCCAGGGCGCGGCCGATCCTGACGGCGAATGGACCTGGGCACACCCCGCGCCCGCGCCCGCCGACGCGCGGGGGGAACAGATCACCGGACCCGGCCCCGTCATCCGCCATGTCGTCACTTTCTACAGGGTCGGCGATGGCGCGCTGACGGGCAGCGCCGCCAAGGTCAAGCTGGACGGCATGAGGGCGCGGCTGCTGGGCGGGGACCAGCGGGCCGTCGCGATCCTGGTCTCGGCGGAGCAGCGTGACGGGCGGCCGGCAGATCGCGCGATCGGCGATTTCCTGCGGGACATGGGGTCGCCCCGGAAGCTGGCCGACCATGTCATCGGCCTGGACTGAGGTGAAAAAGCCGTTCCCGTTTTCGCGGCGAATGGGCTAGGGCCGTCGCATGTGCGGCATAGCGGGCATTTTTCACCTGGAAACGGCAAAGCCCGTCGATCCCGCGCGGGTCAGCAGGATGATGGAGGCGATGCCGCATCGCGGGCCGGACGGAGCCGGGACATGGACCGGGCCCGGCGTCGGCCTGGGCCATCTGCGCCTGTCGATCATCGATCTGGGCGGCGGCGCGCAGCCGATGCTGACCGAGGATGAGAGCCTGGCGGTCGTCTTCAACGGCGAAATCTATAATTTCCTGGAAGTCCGTGCCGAACTGGCGGCCAAGGGCCATATATTCCGCACGGACAGCGACACGGAGGTCATCCTGCACGGCTATCGCCAATGGGGCGAGGCCTGTGTGGAGCGCTTTAACGGCATGTTCGCCTTCGCCCTGTTCGATGCGCGGGCGCAGGCGCTGTGGCTGGTGCGCGACCGGCTTGGGGTGAAGCCGCTTCACTATGCGGCGCTGTCGGACGGCAGCATCATCTTCGGATCGGAGCTGAAGGCGCTGCTGGCACACCCGCTGCTGCGCCGCGCGCCAGACCTGACGGCGGTCGAGGATTATATGGCCTATGGCTATGTGCCCGACGACACCTGCCTGGTGGCGGGGGTCCGCAAGCTGGGCGCGGGCGAGACGCTGCGGCTGGTGCGGGGACGGCCGATGCCCGCGCCGCAGCGCTATTGGGATGTGAGCTTCGCCGAGCGCACGTCGAAAAAGCCCGATGCGCTGGAGGAGGAACTGGTCGCGCTGATGCGGCAGGCGGTGCGATCGCGGATGGTGGCGGACGTGCCGCTGGGCGCGTTCCTGTCGGGCGGCGTCGACAGCAGCAGCGTCGTCGCGCTGATGGCGGAAGCGTCGAACCAAGCGGTCAAAACCTGCACGATCGGCTTCGACGTGGCCGCGCTGGACGAGACGGCCTATGCGGATCGAGTCGCGCGCCGCTTCGCGACCGATCATCGCGCGCGGATCGTGTCGCCCGACGATTACGCGCTGATCGACACGCTCGTCCATCATTTCGACGAGCCGTTCGCCGATGCGTCCGCGCTTCCGACCTACCGGGTCTGCGAACTGGCGCGCGAGCAGGTGACGGTCGCCCTGTCCGGGGACGGGGCGGACGAGGCGTTCGCCGGCTATCGCCGCCACCGTTTCCAGATGCAGGGCGAGCGGATTCGCGGCCTGATCCCCGCGTCGGTGCGCCAGTCGCTGTTCGGCACGCTGGGCCGCTATTATCCCAAGGCGGACTGGGCGCCCCGCGCGCTGCGAGCCAAGTCGACCTTTCTGGAGCTGGCGGGGGAGGGGGCGGAGGCCTATGCCGCGTCGGTCGGGGTCACGCCCGCCGCGCTGCGCCAGCGCCTCTACAGCGCCGACATGCGCGGCCAGATCGCCGGGCACCGGGCGGAGGAGCGTTATGTACGGGCGATGCGCGACGCGCCAGCGCGCGAGCCGCTCGACCGCGCGCAATATGCCGATATGCGCATCTGGTTGCCGGGCGATATCCTCACCAAGACCGACCGGATGAGCATGGCCGTCAGCCTGGAAGCGCGCGAGCCGCTGCTCGACCACAGGCTGGTGGAGTTCGCGGCCCGCCTGCCGGTTTCCTTGAGGATTCACGGCAACAGCGGCAAATATCTGCTGAAGAAGTCGATGGAAAACTTCCTGCCGCAGGACATTCTCTACCGCCAGAAAATGGGGTTCGTGACGCCGATCAGCGCTTGGTTCCGGGGTGCGCTTGCCGGAGAGGCGACGGCGGTGGCGGGCGGATCGGCGCTGGCGCGCACGGGCTGGTTCGATACGAAGATGCTGGCCAGGGTCGCCGCCGATCACAAATCGGGCGTGGCCGACCATGGCCGGCTTCTGTGGCAGCTATTGATGCTCGACCGGGCGCTGGGGCGGCTGTTCGGCCTTGGCTGAAACGGGCGCTTACGCCCGCGCCATTAGCCCTTCGACCAGCCCCTCGAACAAGCGGCGGCCGTCGATGGAGCCATGGGCGGCTTCGATCACGCGTTCGGGATGCGGCATCAGGCCCAGCACATTGCCGCCGTCGTTCAGGATGCCGGCGATGTCGCGCGCCGATCCGTTGACATTCTCTGCATAACGCAGCGCCACGCGGCCCTCGCCCTCCAGCCGGTCCAGCGTGGCGGCGTCGGCGAAATAATTGCCGTCATGATGGGCGACCGGAAAATGCACCGTCTCGCCCGCCGCATAGCCGTTGGTGAAGGCGGTCCGGGCATTGTCGACCGTCAGGGCAACGTCGCGGCAGACGAAATGCG
The DNA here is from genome assembly GCA_033795485.1 of Sphingobium sp. GTDB lineage: Bacteria > Pseudomonadota > Alphaproteobacteria > Sphingomonadales > Sphingomonadaceae > Sphingobium. Next base: position 48,635 of record JARYGO010000003.1, on the reverse strand, counting down.
CGCCGGCGTTGCGGAGCAGCGCGCCGGGAAGCAGGCCGGTTTCGGTGAGCACCTGAAAACCGTTGCAGACCCCCAGCACGAACACGCCGCGCTCGGCCGCGCGCGCCACCGCCTGCATGACGGGCGATCGGGCCGCCATCGCGCCGGAGCGCAGATAATCGCCATAGGAAAAGCCGCCCGGAACGCCGATCAGGTCGATGTCGGCGGGCAATTCGGTCTCGCGGTGCCATATCATCGCCGGCTTGGTGCCGCCGGCGGCCTCGAATGCCACCGCCAGGTCGCGGTCGCAATTGCTGCCGGGAAAGACGATGACGGCGCTCTTCATGACTCAGGCGACCTTTTCGATGCGGTAATTTTCGACGACCGTGTTGGCGAGTAACTGCTTGCACATCGCGTCGAGGTCCGCGTCGCTCGTGCCGTCGGCCAGGTCCAGCTCGATGAGCTTGCCGGCGCGCACGTCGTTGACGCCGCTGAAGCCCAGCCCCTCAAGCGCATGATGGATCGCCCTGCCCTGGGGGTCGAGCACGCCGCCTTTCAGGGTTATGAAGATGCGGGCTTTCATGGGATCAGGACTCCTAAGGGGGGACGCTTCGCGCCTCCCTATAGCGATTTCACCGTGTGTTGGAACAGGCGAGAGGCGGAAAAGGAACGCCGCCGTGCCGCGCTCCTCCGCCCAACGCGGGGCGTCAGTCCTTCGCCCGCTTCTTGCGATGCGTGTCGAGGTCGAGCACCGTCGTGTCGGCCCCTTCGGGCAGCAGGCCTAGCCGGCGCGCCACTTCCTGATAGGCCTCGACCTCGCCGCCCAGGTCGCGGCGGAAACGGTCCTTGTCCAACTTCTCGCCGGTCGCCATGTCCCACAGGCGGCAGCCGTCGGGGCTGATTTCGTCGGCCAGGATCACGCGGCTATAGTCGCCGTCCCACAACCGCCCGAACTCCAGCTTGAAGTCCACCAGGCGGATGCCGATCCCGGCGAATAGGCCGCAGAGGAAGTCGTTCACGCGGATCGCCATGTCGGCGATGTCGTGCATCTCCTCCTGCGTGGCCCAGCCGAAGCAGGCGATATGTTCGTCGGAGATCATCGGATCGCCGAGCGCATCGTCCTTGTAGCAATATTCGATCAGCGTGCGCGGAAGCTGCGTGCCTTCCTCGATCCCCAGCCGCTTGGACAAGGTGCCCGCCGCAACGTTGCGCACGACGACCTCGATCGGGATGATCTCCACTTGCCGCACCAACTGTTCGCGCATGTTGAGGCGGCGGATGAAATGGGTGGGCACGCCGATCTGTCCCAGCAGCGTGAAGACATGCTCGGAAATGCGGTTGTTGAGCACGCCCTTGCCGGAAATCGTGCCCTTTTTCTGCGCGTTGAAGGCGGTGGCGTCATCCTTGAAATATTGGATGATCGTGCCCGGCTCAGGGCCTTCATAAAGGATCTTTGCCTTGCCTTCGTAGATCTGGCGGCGACGGGCCATGCGCGCGTTCCTGTCTTCTTCAAAAATGCAGCGCCCCGGCAACGCGAATCGACGGGGATCAGCGGGTGCCGGGGCTGCTTCATCGTCGCCCTTAAAGCAAAGCAGGCGGGCGCGCAATCAAAGGGGGAGGCCTCATGCGCTGCCTTGGGTGCGGCGGAAGACGTCGAATTGCTCCAGAAAGCGATCGATGTCGGCCTTCGACAGGAAATAAGGGGTCGAAAGGCGCAGCTTGCTGGGATCGCCGCCCCGGACCCGAATGCGGTGGTTGGTCCACAGCCATTCCTGCAACGCAAGCCGCTTGACCGGCGGCACGTTGACCGTGGCGATCGCGCAGCGCAGCGCCGGATCGGGCGAGGTCCAGCTTTGCGCGCCCCGCGCCATCATCGCGTCGTGCAGATAGTCGGCCAGCATCCGATGCCGCTTTTCGATGCGGTCCATGCCGATCTGGTTGGCCAGAGCCACGGCTGCGTTCAGGCCCATCAGCGTCGGGATGCAGGAGGAGCCGATCTGCATGTAGCGGTCCGCCTTGCGCGCCGGATCGTCATAGCCGCCGGTGGCGATCGTATTCCAGACGCGGTCCATGATCGCCTCGTCGCGCAGATAGAGGAAGCCCGTGCCCTTGGTTGCGAACAGCCATTTGTGCATGGAGCCGGTGTAAAGATCGCACTCCAGCGCGTTGAGATCGCACTGCATCTGTCCTGGAACATGCGCGCCATCGACAGCAGAGACGATCCCCTTCGACCGGGCTAGCCGCGCGATGTCCCTGACCGGCATGACGACGCCGGTCGCGGTGCTGACATGGCTGATGAAGATGATCCGGGTTTTGGGCGTGATCGTGTCGTTGATGCGGTTGAGGATTTCGGCCGCGTCCTTCGCCGGCTTGGGCATGACGAACTTCCTGACGACGACGCCATATCGGCGGGCGCGCAGGTTCCAGGGCTGCTCGCCCGATCCATGCTCCTCATCGCTCATCAGCACTTCGTCGCCCGCCTTCATGTCGAAGCCGTTGGCGATATAGCTGTTGGCTTCCGTGCAGTTGCGCAGGATCGCCATCTGGTCGACCTGAGCGCCCATGAAGTCTGCGAAGGGCTTGCGATATTCGGTCCAGGACCCATAGCCCCACATCGGATAATCCTCCGATCCGGCCTGCGTCATCTGCTCGGTCTGCTCGAACCCGTCGAAGATCGCCTTCAGCACCGGCCGGGGGGAGGAGCCGACCGTGCCGACGTTCAGATTGACGACATCGGCTGGGATCAGGAACTGGCGGCGCAGCGACGCCCAATAGGCATCCTCGTCGCGCGCATAGAGTTCTGGGGCCGGCAGCGCGACGGGCTTCAGCGCCTGGGCCATGGCGCTGCCCGGAAGGGACGGGATCAGGCCGCCCAGGGCGGCGCTGCTGACGAAGGAACGGCGATCAACGAGCATGGCAAACTCTCCGAGACAGGCTCCGCCTACAACGAAGGACGCCGATCAAGCCGCAAGTGGCTATAGCACGTCCCCGAACATGAGCCACAACAGCGCGAACCACGCCAGCAGGCCCGCCAGGCCCATGAGGACTCCGGCGCGATCGCGGATAGCCGCAATTACGCCGCTGGACTCTCGATCGCGAAAGGTCATCTGCGGCGGTTATCCCGCCGTCTCTGACTCGGGCGCGTCCGCGTCGTCGCGGGACGCCGCCAGCCGCTCCGTGAAGCTGCTGCGCCACCATTGGATGTCCTGCCCCTCGACGCTGTCCATCATAGCGCGCCATCTTTGCCGCCGCTCGTCGCGCGGCATGGCGAGGGCGCGGGTGATGGCGTCCGACATCTCTTCCGGGCTGTAGGGGTTGATGAGCAGGGCGTCCTTCAACTGCATGGCCGCCCCGGCGAAGCGCGAGAGGATCAGGACGCCGGGATCGTCGGGGTCCTGCGCCGCGACATATTCCTTGGCGACCAGGTTCATGCCGTCACGCAGCGGCGTCACCAGCCCGATCTTCGCGCTGCGATAGATGCCGGCCAGCTTGTCGCGCGGATAGCCCTGATTGACGTAGCGGATCGGCGTCCAGTCTACATCGCTATATTCGCCGTTGATCCGCCCTGCGAGCGCATCGAGCGTCGCGCGGATCTGCTGATAGCTTTCCACCTCCCCGCGCGAGGGCGGGGCGATCTGCGTCAGCACGACGTTGCGGTGATGTTCGGGATGATCCTTCAGGAAGCGGGCATAGCCGTTGAAGCGCTCCTCCAGCCCCTTGCTATAGTCGAGACGGTCGACCCCGACGATCATCGCCCTTTCCTGAAGCGAGGCGCGGACCAGGGCATGCATCTTGCGCGCGGCGTCGCTGGTCGCGGCCTGCGAGAAATCGCCGGCGTTGATGCCGATCGGGCAGGCGATGGCTTGGATCGTCCGGTCGCCCAGCGTGACGAAATCGCCATCGACGGTGCCGCCCATTTCCCGTTCGACATAGTGGCGGAAGGATTCCAGCCATTCCTCGGTGTGGAAACCGACGACATCATAGGCGAAGAGGGTCTGGACCAGCTTCGTGTGATGCGGCAGCGACACCAGCAGGCGCGTAGGCGGCCAGGGTATGTGCAGGAAGAAGCCTATGCGGTTCTGGTGCCCGCGCTGGCGCAGCATGTCGCCCAGCGGGATCAGATGATAATCGTGAACCCAGACGGTATCCTCCGGCTCGATCAGCGGGCTGGCCGTGTCGGCGAACCGCTCGTTGACGCGGTTGTAGCCGCCCTCGAAATCGCGGGCATATTCGGCCAGGTCGATGCGGAAATGGAAGAGCGGCCACAGCGTCTTATTGGCGTAGCCGTTATAATATTCGTCGACGTCCTGCTCCTCCAAGTCGATGGTCGCGGTCTTGACGCCCTCATCCTCGTTGAACCCGATATGGCCGGTGAACTGATCGGTCACATTACCCGACCAGCCGACCCATATGCCCCGGCTCTGCCGCAGCGCGTCCGACAACGCGACCGCCAGCCCCCCCTGATTGCCCGCGGTGCCGGGACGGCTCACGCGGTTGGAGATAACGATCAGGCGGCTCATCGACGGGCACTCCAGGGTTCGCTCAGCAGGACGGCGCAGTTGATGATGCCGACCAAGGAATAGGTTTGCGGATAATTGCCCCATAGCTCCCCGGTCATGGGGTCGATATCCTCCGACAGAAGCCCGGCGGCGGTGCGGCGGGACAGCATCTCCTCGAACAAGGCGCGGGCTTCCTCCCGGCGGCCGGTGCGGTGCAGCGCCTCGACCAGCCAGAAGGTGCAGACGTTGAAGGCGGTGACGGGCTCGCCGAAGTCGTCGGGCGCGCTGTAGCGCAGCATGTCGTTGCCGCGCCGCAGGTCCGTTTCCAGCGCGGTCAGCGTGCCCGTGAACATCGCGTCGTCCGCTCCCAGGAAGCGCAGGTCAAGCAGCTGGAGCAGGGATGCGTCGCGCGCGTCATCCTCGAAATTCGCGGAGATGGCGTTGCTGTCGGGACGCCAGGCGGCCTCCAATATATGCGCCTTCATCTTGTCCGCGCGCTGTTGCCAATGCGCCTCGCGGTCTTGCAGGTGGAGCGCCTTGGCCGCGTGGGCCAGACGATCGCAGGCGGCCCAGCACATCACCGCGCTATAGCTGTGCACATGCGCGCGGGTGCGCAGTTCCCAAAGGCCGGCGTCGGGCTGGTCATAGACTTTCCAGGCGCGTTCGCCCACCGCCTCCAGCGCCTCGAAATCCGCGCGGCTGGCCATTCGCAGCAGCCGCTGGTCGATGAAGCCCTGGACCGAGGACAGCACGATCTGGCCATAGGCGTCATGCTGGATCTGTTCATAGGCGGCGTTGCCGACCCGGACCGGCCCCATGCCGCGATAGCCGGGCAGGCCAGCGGCCTCCCATTCGGTCAGGCGCGCATTGCCGCGCACGTCGTAGAGCGGCTGGATATGCCCGCCCTTGGCACCATCAACGATGTTCCGCAGATATTCGAGGTAGGATTCAAGGACGTCGAGCGCGCCCAGCCGGTTGAGCGCCTCGACCGTATAATAGGCGTCGCGAATCCAGCAATAGCGATAGTCCCAGTTCCGCCCCGAATCTGCATGTTCGGGGATGCTGGTCGTGAGCGCCGCGACGATCGCGCCGGTCTCCTCATGCTGGCAAAGCTTGAGCGTAATGGCCGAGCGGATCACCGCTTCCTGCCATTCGGCGGGAATGGCGAGGCCGCGCACCCATAATTGCCATTCCAGGATGGTGTCGTCGAGCATCCGCTCCACCGCCGGGCGCAGCGCGTCGGAAAAGCTTTCGTCCGGGCCCAGGAAGAAATGGGCGTCGCGCTCCAGCCGGAACCAGCTTTCCTGGGAGATGAGGCCGATCGGCGCGTTGGTCGACAGGCGCATCGCCATGTAGGACAGCACCATGCGGACATGATTGGACCCGTAGGTGATCGGCACCGGCTCCTCGTTCCAGGCGGTCGTCGGGCGTAGGCGAACGCGGATGCGCGGGCTGCCGGAAATGGGCCGGACGATGCGGGCGAAGGCGACGGGGCGATACATGCGCCCCTTGGCCCGGTGGCGCGGGCAGAAGTCGTATATTTCTATGGCGTTGCCCTGGCCGTCGCTCTGGCGCGTGACCAGCACGGGCGTATTGCGGATATAATGTTGGTCGACGCTGGTGCAGCCGTCCAGTTCGATCGCCCAGAAGCCCCGGCTGTCGGGAGCGTCGAAGGCCTTGTCGTCGATCAGGGCGGAAAAGACCGGGTCGCCGTCCACGCGCGGCACGCAAGCCCAGACGAAGCGTCCGGATCGGTCGATCAAGGCCGACGCCTGGCAATTTCCGATGGGCCACAGGTCCAGCGTGCGCTGGTCGGGCGAAGCGATGATGTTGGTCTGCGGCTGGATCTGACTGCCCCTTTTCTGGCGAGTTAGGTCGCGAAAAGGCAACCGCTTCAGATATGCGCGGCGACCCCCTCCGTCAGATAATGCCTGACTGCGGCAACCTGTTCCAGTCCCCAGGCCGCGCGGGTCGATCTTTGCGCGCCGACCAGGATGCCCGCGCCGCCCAGATCGGCGGCGGCGGCAAAGCCCGCCTCGTCGGTAACATCGTCGCCGATGAAGAGCGGGACGCCCCCCGCCATCGGCGCGTCGCGCATCAACGCCTGGACCGCGCTGCCCTTGTCCGCGCCGCCCGGCCGCAGTTCGAACAGCATCTTGCCGTGCTGGATGACGAGGCCGTCGACGGCGAGCCGGGTCGCCACCGTCTCGCAAGCGGCGGCCCATTGCGGCGCGGCGCGGAAATGCAGGGCGACACTGATGCTCTTGCGCTCGACCAGCAGGCCGGGCTTGTCGGCGATAAAGGCTTCCATCGCGGCCTCCGCAGCGTCGATCGCAGCCAGACGCGAAGGCGCATGGGCCGGGCACCCGGGGCGCGCGAACTCAAGGCCATGGGTGCCGGCAAGCAGGAAGTCGTCAAAACCCAGGCCGCGCAGCGTGGCGACCGAGCGCCCGCTGACGATCGCCAGTCGGCCGTTCAGCCGGTCGCGCAGCCGATGGAGCAGCGCGAGAAGATCGCCATCGACCTGCACCCCGTCGGGCCGGTCGGTGATCGGCACCAGCGTCCCGTCGAAATCCAGGAACAGCGCCGCGCCGGCAAGCAGCGCGGGCGGAGGAGCGGCGAGGGCGGGCGGAGTAGAATCGGACACCGCGTAAAAGTGGCGCAAGGATCAGGAATGACAAGCCCAGCCTTGCGCCACCGCCCATTTTTCCATCAGCATCCGCATGAACGCCGATGCGGCGGCGCGGTCCATGGGGCGGACCAACTGATCCGGTGCAGCACGCGAAACGCCTGCATGACGCCGCGAAGCAGTTGGTCGATCCCGCTCATCATTTGCCGCCGATGGTCGTTCAGCAGCCGGTCCTCATATTGATCGCGCATGGCGCTTCTCCCTTGTTCAAAAGAAAGCGATGGGTCTCAATCGGGTAAATGCGCCTTTTCGGTAGCGGCCGCCAATCAATGCTGGACCCTATGGATAAGCATGGCTTATGGATGGTCCATGGTCCCGTTGCCTCCGCTCGCTGCCGTTCGCGTCTTCGAGGCGGCCGCGCGCCTCGAGAATTTCACGGCGGCGGCGCAGGAACTGGGCATGACCCAGGCGGCGGTCAGCTATCAGGTGAAGACGCTGGAGGATCGGCTGGGGCTCAGCCTGTTCCAGCGGAGCGGCCGCCGCGTGGCGCTGACAGACAAGGGGCGCGAGCTGGCCCCGGTCATCATCCGCGCCTTCGATCAAATGCGGCAGGGGTTCGCTACGCTGGCGCAGGATGACGCGACCGTGCTGACCATCAGTTGCACCAACAGCTTCGCGCATCTGTGGCTCGCGCCCCGCATCGGCGCGTTCCAGATGCATCATCCCGACCTGGCGGTGCGCATCCATGCCGATGACAGCGTTGCAGATTTCGCGCGGGAGGGCATCGACGTGGCGGTGCGCGCCGGCAATGGCGAGTGGCCGGGCTGCCACGCGCAACTACTGACCCACAACCGCCTTGCCCCTTTATGCAGTCCGGCATGGCTCGCGCAGCATGGGCCGATTGCGGACGCGAAGGCGCTGCACGCCATGCCCCGGCTGTCGCCGGACGATATGTGGTGGCACGAATGGTTCGCGGCTCTGGGCGTGGAAGCCGGGGAGGGACGGGCGATTCCCGGCATCGCGCTCGATTCCCAGGTGATGGAAGGCAGGGCGGCTATGGCCGGGCAGGGCGTCGCCATCGTCAATCTGTTCCTCTGGAAGGCGGAGGTGGAGGCCGGGCTGATGGTCGAGGCCGTGCCCTCCTATGTGCGCGAACGGGCCAGCTATTGGATCGTCTGTCCGACCCACGCGCGCAACAGGCCGAAGATCAAGGCGTTTCGCGACTGGATCGCTGGGGAGTTCGCGCGCGAGCTGGCGGCGGACGGCGACGGCCGCTACCTTCCGCGCTGAGCGGCTATACGGTCACGATATCGGCGAAATCGGACGGATCGACATTGCTGCCCGAAATGACGATGGCCATGTCGCCGTCCGATGGCGGCGCCAGGCCGTGCAGGGCGGCGGCGAGCGCGACCGCGCCGCCCGGCTCGACGACCAGTTTCAGCGTCGTGAAGGCAAAGCGGACCGCCGCGCGGACCTGATCGTCGGTGACGACCAGCCCGCCCGCCAGAAGCTGCCGGTTGATGGGAAAGGTCAGCGCGCCGGGGCTCGGCGCCAGCAGCGCGTCGCAGATAGAGCGGGCATTGGGGGCCACGCTTTCCCGGCTGCCGCTGGCCAGCGAGCGGGCGGTATCGTCGAACCCCTCCGGCTCCACCGCGAACAGCGCGATGTCGGGACGCCGCGCCTTTATGGCGGTCGCGACGCCCGCCACCAGCCCGCCGCCGCCACAACATACCAATATCTGGCGCGGGTCAGCGCCGGCCTCCAGCGCCTGCTCCAACATCTCAAGGCCGACCGTCCCCTGGCCGGCGATGATGAAGGGGTCGTTGAAGGACGGGACCAGCGTCGCGCCGCGCACCTCCGCGATGGCGGTCGCGATCTCTTCGCGACTCTCGCGCAGGCGGTCATAGGGGATGATCTCCGCCCCCAGGGCGCGGGTATTGGCGATCTTGATGGCGGGCGCGTCGGCGGGCATCACGATCGTCGCGGGCATGCCCAGCAGCCGCGCGGCGTCCGCCACGCCCTGCGCATGATTGCCCGACGACCAGGCGACGACGCCCGCCGCCCGCTGCGCGGTATCCAGACGGGACAGGCGATTATAGGCGCCACGAAACTTGAACGATCCGGTCCTCTGCGCGCCCTCGAACTTCACCATCACGCGCCGCCCGCAGCGGGCGTTGAGTTCCGCATTTTCCATCAGCGGCGTCCGGAGCGCGACGCCGGCTATGGCGCGGGCGGCATCATCGACATCGACGGCATGGATGGCGAACGGCTCGGGCATGGAAATCTCCTTGGGCTGGCGTCAGCATATTCTATACGGTCCGAAGCGAAAGGACGGATCATGACGGCGAGCATCCAACGGATATTAGCGGGGCTGCCGAAGCCGAAGGGCCATTATACCGGGCCGTTCGTTTAATCTGGCATCGATCGGGCGGGGACCAGAAGGTTCAGGACCACGGCGATCAGGGCGGCGGGCAGAACGCCCGATGTCAGCACGATGCCTGCGGTCTCGGGAAGGTGTGACACGGCGGCGGGCTCCAGTTCCAGACCGATGCCGACGGACAGGGCCACGCCGAAGATCAGCATGTTGCGCTGGCTCCAAGTGACGCCGGACAGGATCGAGAGCGCGGCGGAAGCGACCATGCCGAACATCACGATGACGCCGCCGCCGAGCACCTCGATCGGAATGGTGGTAATGAGTGCGCCTACCTTGGGCGCGAGGCCGCACAGGATCAGGAATATCGCGCCGATCGTCACGATATGGCGGCTCATGATGCCGGTGATGGCGACCAGCCCGACATTCTGGCTGAACGACGTGTTGGGCATCGCGCCGAACATGCCAGCGATGGCCGTGCCGAGTCCATCTGCGCAGGTCGCACCGACGAGTTCGCGGTCGGTGGCGGGCCTTCCCGCGCTGCCCTCACAGATCGCCGATACGCAGCCGATGGATTCGATTGCGGAGATGAAGCCCATCAGGACGAAGCCGAATATCGCCGACGCCGATATCGCGAAGCCGAAATGGAAGGGCGAAGGGATCATGAACCAGTCCGCAGGCCCGACCGGCGCCAGGGAGACGCGGCCCATCAGGGCGGCGGCGGCATAGCCGGCGGTCAGCCCCAGCAGCACCGATGCCGTAGACCAGATGCCGCGCCCGAAGAAGCTGAGGCCAAGAGTCGTGAAGACGACGATCCCTGCCAGCAGCCAGCTGACTCCCGCACCATAGGCTTGCGTGCCCTGCGCCGGGACGCCGCCAGCGGCATATTGAACGCCGACGCGCATTAGCGAGAGGCCGATCATCAGGACGACAAGCCCAGTGACCATCGGCGGCAGGGCAAAGCGGATGCGGCCGATGAAGAAGCTGACACCGATGTGAAAGAGGCCGCCGCAGATGGCGGCGGTGGTGAGTTGCGCCATTGCCGCGACGCCCTGCCCTGCGACGATCGGGATCATCACCGGCAGGAAGGCGAAGCTGGTGCCCTGGACGAGCGGCAGGCGGGCGCCGGCCGGGCCAATGCCGACGGTCTGGATCAATGTCGCGATGCCCGCGAAAAGCATCGCCATCTGGATCATGTAGATGAGGGCGCTGGTATCGGGCGAGCCGAAGCCGAAACCAGCCGCGCCCGCGACGATGATGGCCGGCGTCAGGTTGCTGACGAACATGGCCAGCACATGCTGGATGCCGAGCGGCACGGCGATGGCAAGGCCGGGGAAATAGTCCGGGTCGCGCGCCTGTTCCGGGCTCACGATGCCGGCATGATGGGGAATGACGGCATCTGGCGCTAAGGTGGGGATGGCGGTCATTCAGGACTCCGCGAGGGCAAGGGGAGCAGGGTCGGCATCAGGCGAGATCCATTAGTCGGGCAAGGGACCGATGCGCCCGGGTCGAAATGTCGCGGCGGCTGGTGCGGACGAGATCGGCGTCGCGCACCACCGCGCGGCCTTCGACGAACAGGTCGCGTACGCCCCGTGGGGGGCTGAGCAGCAGCGCCGCGACCTTGTCCCAGGCACCGCAGGACGCGATGTCCGCCATGTCCCAGACCGCGATGTCGGCGCGCTTGCCCGGTTCGATCGATCCGCAATCGTGCCGGCCCAGGATCGCCGCGCCGCCGCGCGTCGCGAGGAACAGCGCCTCGCGCGGGTCGAAGGCCATTGGGCCGCCGATCGCGCGTTGCAGCAGCATCGCCTGGCGCGCCTCCAGCAGCAGATGGCCGCTGTCGTTCGATGCCGATCCGTCGACTCCCAGGCCAACCGGCACGCCCTTTTCGACCATGGCCTTGAGCGGAGCGATCCCCGATCCCAAGCGGCAATTGGAGCAGGGGCAGTGGGCGACGCCGGTGCGCGTGCGGGCGAACAGATCGATTTCCTGCGCGTCGAGCTGCACGCAATGGGCGTGCCACACGTCGGGACCGGTCCAGCCCAGATCCTGCGCATATTGGCCCGGCCGGCACCCGAAACGTTCGAGCCAGAATGCGACATCGTCGGCATCCTCGGCCAGATGCGTGTGGAGCATCACGCCCTTGTCGCGCGCCAGCAGCGCCGCGTCGCGCATCAGGCCCGGGCTGACCGAAAAGGGGGAGCATGGCGCAATCCCGATACGAACCATGGCCCCGTCGGCGGGATCGTGGAAAGTATCGATCAGCCGGATCGCATCGTTCAGGATCGCGGGTTCGCACTCGATCAGGCTATCGGGCGGCAGGCCGCCATCGCTTTCCCCAACGCTCATCGCTCCGCGCGTGGGATGAAAGCGGATGCCGATGCCCTCCGCCGCATCGATCGTGTCCTCCAGCCTCACGCCGTCGGGGAAGAGATAAAGATGGTCGGAACTGAGCGAGCAACCGGACAGCACGAGTTCGGCAAGTCCGAGCTGCGTCGCGGCGAATATGTCCTCCGGGCGGTAGCGCCCCCAGATCGGATACAGGCGCTTCAGCCAATCGAACAGCGAGGCATTGATCGCACCGGGGAGGGCGCGCGTCAGCGATTGGTAGAGATGGTGATGCGTGTTGGCGAGGCCGGGGGTTATGACGCAGCCGCGCGCGTCGATGATGCTGTCCGCTTCTTCGGTAAGGGCAGCAACATCGCCGGTGGTCCCTACCGTTTCGATGACGCCGTCCCGGAACGCGACCGCCCCATCCGCAATTTCCAGCCGGGCATCGTCCATGCAGACGAGGACGTCGGCGTTACGGATGAGCGTCAGGGGCATAGTGGCTCCAGACCTGCGCTCGCGCTGGAAAGGGTGAGGATTGGATCGCCCCCCGATATCACTGGGGTGGCGTCTTTTCGTATCGGTCCCAGTGGCCGAGCAGTTCGTCGATCACTTTCGATCCCACGACGTAAAGGCTCTCGACCGATATTTTAAGGCCCGAATAGCCCTCGTTTTCGCGCAGTAGATAGTCGGCGGCGGGCACACCCGGCGGCGGCATGCTGTAATTGCTGCCGGTCCGCAAAACCATGACGCGGTTCTTGTCGACCTTCGCGATCTTATCGAGATAGGCGAGCGCCTGAAGCGTGCCGGTCTCTTCCATGGCAGAGGTCACGAACTCGCCCTTGCCGCTGGTCGAATAGCGCACCCAGTCGTTCGCCCAGTCGTTGAGCAGCTTGCCATGCCAGAAGGTCATGGCGGACAACTGGTCGCCGATCAGAACGAATGGCGGCTTTTGCGCATTGGGATAGCCGGTGTAGCGCGCGCGTTCGGTCGCTATGCCCGGATCGTCGGGAAGCGTTAAATCCTTCGTCAGGCCATAAGCCCATTCCACCAACGCCGGGTTCATCGCAAATGTGCGGCCATCGGATTCGGGCGGTGTCTTGTCATGCGGACCTTGCTTGTCGAGCGGGAAGAAGCCGGATGTCCAGTCCTTGGGGATTTCTCGCGCGTCGATCTCATGCGCCAGGTCGCCATCGACGCTGTAGCGAGCCCAGGCCGCCGAGCCGATCGAGGCGTCCTGTGGATCGATGCCGGCGATGCCGGCGATCAGCCAATAGGCATGGGACAGGTCGAAACGCGGGTCGAGGCCAAGCGCCATGGTGGCTGTTGCCGACCGCGCCGTACCGACGCCGGTGACCATGCCCAATATCTGGCTGTCGGGATTATAATAAAGGTCATGCCAGCCTTGCGGGAAAGGGATGCGCGTGTCGAGCCTACGCCGTTCCTTCCACAGCTGAAATTCGCCCGGCGTGTCGCCGCTGTCCTCGCCGATTTCGAACATGGAGACGATCACGACTCGGACGGGCAAGGGGCGTCTGCACGGTGCGCCGGGGGCGCAATCCTCGATCCCCGATCGGGCGGCTGCCGCCTGCGCGCTGCCCGGGCCGAAGGCTAGCAGCACCGCGCTGACGAACAGGGCGATGCGGATCGGGAGGCGCATTGGGCGGATCTTTCGCTGGGGACGACGGAAGGCAGGGCGCCAGCCATATGCCGGCGCCCTTTCCCTTCGGATCAGAACTTGTAGACGGCCGACGCCTGGAAGCTGCGCGGGCGCTCGGGCAGGACGATGGTGCTGCCGAACAATTCCGTGAAGTTGGCGCGGAAATATTTCTTGTCCGTCACATTCTTCACGACCAGACGGAACAGGAACGGCCCCGTTTCATAGGAGGCGCTGAGATCGACCGTCGTATAGGCCGGCAGCTTTACCGCCTGGGACTGGCCGGAATAGACCGAGTCCACGTGCACCAGGCTACCCGACAGAGCGAGGCCGAAGTCGAAGGCGTAGGTCGCGGTAGCCGAGAACATATTCTCCGGAATACCCGCGCGCTTCGAGTCGCTCTTGCTGTTGATCGGCACCAGACCGATCGGCTGGCCGCCCAGATACAATGTCGGATCGGTGACATTGACCAGATCGCCGATGCCGAAGAAGCTGAACAACGTGCCGTCATGCAGCGCGGTCAGATTGTAGACATTGGTGTGGGTGTAGGCGCCGGTGATCAGCAGATGCTTGTCCACCGACCAGCGCATTTCGGCTTCCAGGCCTTTGGTTTCCACCGATTGATTCACCGTGATCGACTGGACGTTGTAATCGGTGCGCTTCTGCTTGTAGACCGAGACGGCGGCATAGAGCCTGTTGTCGAGCCAGCTCCCCTTGACGCCAGCCTCATAGAGCTTCGACGCCGAAATGAAGGTGCCGGCGGCGATGTCCGCCGGATAGATTTCCGCGCCCTGTCCCGCGATCACCACCGACTGCTTGGCGGCCGTCACATAGGGGATGAGGCCGAAGGGGAGCTTGTAGGACGCGCTGCCAGAATAGGACCAGGCGCCCTTGCTGCCGCTGGCATTGTTGATGGCGGGAATCGCGGCGGCTTCCATCTTCGACGTGATGTTGGTCGCCTTGACGTCCAGATGGTCGTAGCGGGCGCCCAGCGTCAGATCGAGGCCGAAATTGAAATCGAGATCCGCAAGGCCCGCAAAGGCGAGGTCGGCATAGTGGCCCACCACATAGTTGGTGAAGTCGCAGTCGCATTCGGTCGACAGCAGGCGGTCCGACAAAGCGTCATAGCCCACGGTCAGGTCGACGCGATGGAAATACTCATAGTTGAAATCATCGCCATGCGTGAATTTGGTATAGCGAACCGACGGTGAGACTTGGAAGGCGAATTTGCCGGCCGAATTCTCGAACGTCTTGGACAGGACGATCTTGTCCTCGATCACCCAGCTGTCGTGGAATTGCGAGAAGCCATAAGCGTTCTCGTTCAGATTCTTGTAGCTGTCGTAGAACCACTGGTTCTTCAGTTCGGTGCCGTCGTCGGACGTGTAGATGGCATCGAAGTAAAAGGTCGACGACTTGTTGTTGAGCTTGTCGTCCTTTCCGGTCAGGGTGTCGCGGCGGCTGAGCTTGGTCGTTCCGCTATTGGTCAAAGCCAGGCTGGGATAGGTTTCGGTGAAACAGGCGTCGGTAAAGCCGGTGGCAAATGGACTGAAGCTGCTGTTCGGGCAGGAGAAGTTCCCGAAGATCGAATTGCCGCCAGGGATCACCGCATTTATTTCCGGCTGCGAGATTTGGCCGTCTCCATCGGTGTCGAGCGGCTGGGCCTGGCCGGTGATATAGGTGCCGTGATCGACCAGTTCCTGCGTCAGGCGGTTCCAGCCGCCATTCTGTTGGCCCTTGTAGTTCTGATACTGACCGCCGAATTCAATGCGGACATGATCGGACAGGTCGGTGTCGAACGACCCCTGAAGCACATATTGCTTGGTGTCCATGTTGCGGTAGTAGCTGCCGTCATCCTCATATTGGCCGAACAGGCTATAACCGAATTCCTGCTCCCCGATCTTGAGCGGGCCGGAGACTTCCCCCTTGAACACGTTCATGTCCCAGCTGCCGCGCGTGTAGCTGAGTTGGCCCGATGCCCTGTCGCGCAGCTTGCCGTCGGCGACGCGCGCGGACTTCGGCACGAAGTTCATGTAGCCGCCGGTCTTCGACGGGCCGTAGATCGGTGAGGCTGGGCCGCGCACGATGTCGATCCGGTCGGACGCGGCGATGGGTGTTGGATAGTTGCCTGGGTTGTCCAGGCGCCGCATGCCGCGGAAATAGACTTCGCCGGGCGTCCCGCGAATGTCGAGCGCGCCGCCGACGCCGAAGAAGCTGTTGGTGAAGGTGCCCGGCGCCTGCGCGACCAGATCGTAGATGTCGGTGATGCCGAAGCGTTCCATCTGCTCACTGGAAATGGTCGAGGCCGAGCGCGGCGTTTCCACGATCGTCTTGTCGAAGCCGAAGATGGAACCGACATTCTTGATCGGCAGGGCGTCGAGTGCGCCGGTAACGACGATTTCTTCTTCTTCCTGTTCATCCGTCTGCGCGGCGTCCTGCGCCCAAGAGGGCGTCGTCATCGCGGTGCAGGCCAACAGGCTCGCGGCGAGCGCGCAGAAGGACGGAGGAAGTGCCGGATTTTGCACTGTAACACGGCCTGCAATGGAAAATGATCGTATCTTGCTCATTTACTGCCCCCTTTTTGGCATGGAGCCGCCGCAGACGCGGCGCTCTAGCGGCCTGTCCCTGTTCCTCCTCTCCGGGCATCTTCTGAAAATATTGCTTTGCAACATTGAAATGCTGCGAAGCAATGTAAAGAAGAACTTGTTCTTGATCGCTTCTTCGACGTCTTCGGCTTCTTTTGCCCTTTTGACCTTGATCTGTGTCGGCGCGGCCTATGACGCGCCGATGCCAGGTATCTCGTCCCTATATTTGTCCCAATGGCTCAGCAGTTCGTGCACGACCGGCGCACCGACGCGGTAATTGGCTTCGAACGCCACGAACTGCCCTGCGCCCTCATTGGCAACGCTGTGGACGGCATCGACGCCTGGCGGCGGCATGGAAGGATTGCTGCCGGTGCGCAGCACCAGCACGCGGTTGAGATCGACCAGTCCCTGTTTGCCGGCGATCAGCATCGCGCCCGCCATCGACTGACTTTCCATATTGGTCATGACAAACCGCCCCCCGCCGCCGGTCCACAGCTTCACCCAGTCGCGGGCCCATTGCGTGCGGCCGGGGCCGTGCCAGTAGCGCGCGGATCCCAGTGTTTCGCCCATCAGCACGAAGGGCGGCCTTTGCGCATTGGGAAACCCTTTCCACGCCATACGGTCCTTCCGCAGGTCCGGGTTGTCGGGAATCTTGACGTCCCTCGTCATCTCGAACGCCCATTGCGCCAAGCTCTGGTTCAGCTTCGTCGACATGGCGAGCTTTCCGGTATCGGTGAAGCCAGCGAAATCCTGTGTCCCGGCGGGCAGCCTGTTGGGCGCGTCGGCGCCGATCGCGAACAAGCCATAGGGCCAATTCTTGGGCGCTTCACGGTCGTCGAATTCGCGCAGCGTGTCTCCTTGCACGACCCAGCGCGACCAAGCCGCGCTGCCAACCGAAGCGGCCATCGGATCGACCCCGCTGATGCCGGTGAAGAGGAAATAGGTCTTGGTGAAATCGAAGCGAGGATCGAGCAGCAGGGCCATCAGCTGTTCGGCGACCCCGCCCAGCATGGTCTCGGGACTGCCCCAGCACATCCCATAGAGGCCGTCGGCGTTCCGCCGCAGCGGATGCAGCGGCCCCCTGAGGGGGATAATCTCCGTCAGCTTCTCGCGCTCCGCCCATAGCTGAAATTCGCCGGGGGCGTCGCCCATGTCGTCGCCCGGTTCGAAATTGGCGATGACGATGACCTTCACCGGTATCGGCTGGACCGCCGATAGCGCGGGAACCGGAGGCTCAAGGGCAAGCGCGGGTCCGATGGCGGCGGACAGGATGAGCACGGCCCTGACCAAGACAGCGGTCAGCCCTCTCATCCCGTGATTGCCCATCATGCGCCTTCCTGGCGGTCCACAAGGCCGCCCATCATCTTTGTTGGATTTACGTCCTGATCAACGCCCCGATGATTCTTTCACCACATTTATAAGCGCGTTCACTGGAGTTTAAGGACTTGACCTAGTGCTATCAAATGCAATGAACTCGACGGAGTGTTGCAAAAAAGAGGTTGGGGCATGCCGGCTCTTTCGCGGTTTCTTCGCTATTTCATCGCTGTCGGGCGGTCGGGCTCCATCCGGCGGGCGGCTGACGAACTGAATGTGTCGGCTTCGGCGATCGATCGACAGATTCTGAATGTTGAAGCCAATCTGGGCATGCCGTTGTTCGAGCGGCTTCCCACCGGCCTTCGGCTCACCGCCGCCGGCGAGATCATGATGGCGGCGGGCACCAAGTGGCAAAAGAACATGGCCGACGTGCGGGCACAGATAGAGGATCTGCGCGGCCTGAAGCGCGGGCATGTCGATATCGCCGTCATCGATGCGCTGGCGAAGGGCTATATCCCAGCCGCCATCCAGTCGATCCAGAGCAAATATCCCGGCATCACCATCGGGGTCAGGGTGCTGGAGAATGACCTAGCGCGGCAGGCCACCATTCGCGGCGAGGTCGATCTTGGCATCTTCTTCGAGCCGCAAAGTTTTCGCGACCTGGCGGTTCGCGCCTTTGTCGAAGTCGTCCTGGGCTTCGTGACGCCGAACGGCCACCCGCTCGGCGCGCGGCGGGAAGTGCGCTTTTCGGCCTGCACGGGATCGAAGCTGATCGTGCCGGCAAAGCCGCTTGCCGTCTATGAACAGATCGCGGTGCTGGAAGGAACGACCGGCGCGGTCATGGAAAAGGCGGTGTCGTCGGACAACATTCAGATGATCACTTCGCTGGTCACGCAGGGGGTCGGCGTCGGCATCCTCACATCGCTCGATATCATTACGGAGGTACGGCGCGGGATATTGTCCTTCACCAAGATTTCCGATCCGATTTTGCGGCCGATGACGCTCGGCCTGTGCACGGCGTCGGCGCGCACGCCCTCGTATGCTGCGGCGATCGTCCAGCAGGAAATAGAAAACGGCTTCCCGCAACTCAGCTATCCCATATCGATCGACGGGCATGCCGGTCTTTAAGAATTGCCTTTGGATGATTGCCCAATCAGAGCCGAACCGATAGCCCGGCGCATTCCATGCTAACGGATTCGCATGTCATGAGCACAGATACCGCCCCTGAACTCCACTATATCGCCGACGAGGCCTTTCTGGCCGAAATCAAGACCGTGGCGCAGCAAATCATGACGGACATTTGGAGGCCGGACTTCGTGATCGGCATCGGGCGCGGCGGGCTGGTTCCGGCGGTTTATATCTCGCATCGCATCAATCTGCCGATGCTGTCGATCGATCATTCGTCGAAGGTGCCGGGCTTTGCCGACGAACTGCTGGCGAAGGTCGCGGCCAAGAGCGCTTTGGGCGTCCGGTTGCTGTTCATCGACGATATCAACGATAGCGGTGGGACGATCGACTATATCCGCCGGCTTCTGACCGACAATGGTTGCGACGGTGCCAACCTGCGCTTCGCGGTCCTCATCAACAACAGCCGGTCGCGCGCCTCGGTCGATTATTGGGCGCAGATGATCGATCGCGACATGGACAAGCGCTGGTTCGTCTTTCCGTGGGAGGCAGTGGGCGAGATGGACGCCATCGTCGAGGAAGCCCTGTCCGTTCCCGAACGTCTGGCCTGATCTGGGGAGAAGTCCTTGCGTATCTGCGTCTATCTCGGTTCGTCGCCCGGGCGATCGCCCGTCTATCGGGAGGCGGCGGAAAAGGTAGGGGCGCTGCTGGCCGAACGCGGCATCGGCCTCGTCTATGGCGGCGGCACCGTCGGCCTGATGGGCGTCATCGCCGACACAGTCTGCGCAGCGGGGGGAGAGGTGATCGGCGTTATCCCGGAAGCCTTGCGGGCACGGGAGCACGATCATCAGGGCATCACCGAATTGCATGTCGTCAAGACCATGCATGAACGCAAGGCGATGATGGCGAAGTTCGCCGATGGCTTCCTCTGCCTGCCCGGCGGCATTGGTACGCTGGAGGAGATTTTCGAAGCCTGGTGCTGGTCCCAGCTTGGCTATCATGAAAAGCCGTGCGGTTTGCTCAACGTGAACGGCTTCTATACGCCCATGGCCTCCTTCATCGATTCGGTCGTGGAGGAAGGTTTCCTCCAGCCGCGCCATCGCGCCATGTTGCTGGTCGAGAACGATCCGAAGATATTGCTGGACCGCATGGCGCGCTATCTGCCGCCCAAAACCGAGCATTGGCTGGACGAAGGCGACCTCTGAGGCGCTTCAGTTCTGGCGCCGGTCTTTCGCGCTGTTGGCCATCAGACGGACCATCAGCGCTTCCAGCCGTTTTACATCAATCGAGCGTACCACGTCGGGAGACTGTTCGCCCAGGCCGGGATTATAGTTCGCGTGCCAAGACAGCAGGTCGCCATAGGTCGCGCCGAACTGCGTGTCATAGTCGACGAACAACATTTCCTTCTGCGTGACCATGCCGGGGTCCAGCCAGACGCCGGCGGCGATCTCGTCCCATAGAGGAAATCCTGGTTCCAGCGCGGCTATGTATTTCGCCAGGTCCGGGCTCGCGGCCTTCGCCATCCGATCGAGCAAAGCCCTGCTCCTTTGAGTGGCCGTGGAAGGATCGATCGGAATGACGACGATCTTCTTCCACGGGCTGCGGGACACGATGCTGGCGGCTTCGGGATCGAATCGGATGTTGAACTCGCGGCGCGGTGTATTGACGAATTCGCGCGCGAACTGGGCCGCGGACACGTTGTCCAAGACCTGCCGGGGATTGAGGCTGCCGCCCATATAGATCAGTTCCTTCGCCAGCCCCGCAAAGGCGGGATCGAGCCGCTGGGCCAAGGCCAGGTTGGTCATCGGTCCACAGGCGATGATGGTGACCTGTCCCGGATAGCGATGCACCATTCGGATCAGGAAGTTGGCTGCGATTTCATCGGCCGGCTTGGTGGTCGGATTGCCTTCGGGCAGATCGACGGGATCGTCGGGCCCGAAATAAGGCGGAGTGCTCTGCTGGGTCGGCTCCACCCATTGCTTCATCCATGCGCCCTTCCAGGTGAGCTTGCCGTAAAGGGCTTCCCAGCGATCCGTCAGCGCTTCGGAATTCAGCAGCGGATAGGTGGCCCCAGGCACCACCGGAACATCGGTACGGCCCGCTATCTCCAGCCCGCGCAGGGCCATGGCGGTGGCGCGATTGACCCAGCTATTGCCCGACACGGTGGTGATGCCCAGGACATCCACATCCTCGGCCTCCAGCAGCATCAGGTGCATGAGCGCGAAACCCTCGTCATCGATGATGACCTTGCGCTTGGTCTCCTGCGCCTGGGCCACGCCAAGGGTGATGGCGAGGGCGAGACACAGGCAAAGCAGCCTCATGCGCTACCTTCGCTGTGCAGGTGCAGTTCGGCCTTGGGCCGGCCAATGATGAAGCTATCGAGATCGGTCACGGCGCGAGCCTTTCCTTCTTGTCCCAGGCGCATTCGCCCATGATGTATGTGCGGGCGATGACTCGCTCGTCACCCAATATCTGCAAGGCAAACAGGCGGTCTGAAAGCGCGGCGCCCGCGGTCCTGCGCGCCAGCAGCGGCGTGGCGCGATCGTCGAGCAGGACGAAATCGGCTTCCTGCCCGGGTTCCAGGCCGCCGACCCGATCCGCTATATGGAGCAGCGCGGCGCTGCCTGCTGTCGCTAGGAACAGCGCCCGGAACGGATCGAGCGCCGTGCCGCCGGCCAGCGCCGCCTGATAGGCGAGGCCCGCCGTGAACAGCATGGAGAAAGACGTGCCCGCGCCGATGTCGGTGCCCAGGCCCACAGGCACGCCGTGGGCGTCGGCCTGCCCGAAATCGAAAAAGCCCGATCCCAGGAACAGGTTCGAACTGGGGCAGATCGCGATGCCCGCGCCGCTCTCGCGCAAGCGGGCACAGGCGCGGTCCGGCAGATGGACGCCGTGGGCGAAGACCGATCGGGCGCCGACAAGGCCGAAGCGGTCATAGACATCCAAATAATCCCGCGCCTGCGGGAATCGTTCGGAAACGGCCGCGCATTCCCGCACATTCTCGGCCAGATGGGTGTGCAGCAGGACGTCGGGATGTTCGGCGAGCAAGGCCCCCGCTTCGTGCAACTGCGCGCTGGAGGATGTCAGCGCGAAACGGGGTGTCACCGCATAGCCAAGCCGTCCGCGCCCGCGCCAGCGGCGGATCAGCGCATCGCTGTCGTCGCGGGCCGTCCGGGGCGTATCGGCGAGGCCTTCGGGACCGAGATCCATCAGCACCTTGCCCGATACAATGCGCATGTTCCGATGAAGCGCCGCGTCGAACAGCGCATCGACCGAGTGCGCATGAACCGTCGGAAAGACGAGCGCGCTGGTCGTGCCGTTGCGCAGCAGCTCGTCAAGGAAGAGAGCCGATACCGTTTCGGCATGCGCGCGATCAGCAAAGGCCTTTTCCGCGGGAAAGATATGCCGGTCGAGCCAGTCCAGCAATTGTTCGCCATGCGCGGCGATGCGGTCCATCTGCGGATAATGAACATGCGCGTCGATGAAGCCGGGCACGACGAGACCAGGCAGCTCTTCCACCACAAGACCGGGATAGCGGCCGATCAGAGCGGCATGATCGCCTCGCGCGACGACGATGCCGTCCTCCACGACCAGCAGGCCGTCGGGTTCATGGCGGACGGCATCTGGATCATGGCGCGGGTCCAGCGGGACCGACAGCAGCTCTCCGCGAAAGCCTCGAATAGTCACGCGGCCCTCATCTGCAGCAACTGCGCGAGGGTGGCGATGGCGATGACGTCGGGTTCCTTGCCCGTTATGCCGGCGACGCCGATCGGCGACGTCAATCGTGCGCGCGCCTGAGCGCACAGGCCTTCCCCTTCCAGGCGCGAAAGGAAGCGCGCGCGCTTGGTCGCAGAGCCGATGAGTCCGATAAAGGCTACCGGACTGCGATTGAGCGCGGCCTTCGTAACGCGGTAGTCGAGCGCATGGTCGTGCGTTAGGATGAGAATGGCTGCGTCGTCCGGAGCTTCTTCGACACATTGCTCGATCGCCGCTTCGGGCACGACGACGACGCCTTCGATCGCCTCGAACACGGGACGGGTGTCGAACCACGCCAGCCGAAACGGCAGGTTGGCCGCATGATGGGCGATCGCCTGCCCGACATGACCCGCTCCGAATAGATAGACCGGCATCCGGCGCTGGCCGATGACCTCCGCTACACTGGCCCCTTCTCGGAGACGATCGCCGCGCGCCGGGGGCATCGTTGGAACGGCATGGTCGTTCAGGTGGCGCTCGATGCGGTCGGTCATGAATGTGGAGACCAGGACGCGTTCTTCGGCCGCATCGATGATCCATTCCAGGCCGGTCGGGTCGACATGCTCGATCAGGAGCCGCACGCGTCCGCCGCAGCATTGCCCCAGCAGCGGGCCCAGGGGATAATCCTGGACGCGCCAGCTTCCCGGGGGTTGCGCCAATATGGCCCGCGCCTGCTCGACCGCGCGAAATTCGAGCTGGCCGCCGCCGATCGTTCCATATTGCGCGGTAGCCGTCACCAGCATCCGGGTGCCCGCGCCGCGCGGCGCGGACCCTTCGCTGGCCAAGATGCTGACCAGCGCGCTGGTTTCCACGCCCGCTACGTCGCGCAGCCAGGCGAGCCACGCGATCATGGCTCGCGATGCGCGGCGACGGCACGCAAAATCCGCTCCGGGGTCGCCGGCGCGTCGAGCGGCGGCAGGGCGCGTTTGTCCGGGGCGCCGGCGGCGACAGCCTGTGTCAATGCGGAGAAGACCGAGATAGCGAGCATGAACGGCGGCTCCCCTACCGCTTTGGAGCGGTTGATCGTGGGTTCCACATTCTCGCCATCCCACAGCGTGATCGTCATATGCACCGGCCGGTCGGACGCGGTCGGGATCTTATAGGTCGCAGGCGAATGGGTGAGCAGGCGCCCCTTGTCGTCGAAGACAAGTTCCTCGGTCGTCAGCCAGCCCTGGCCCTGGATGAAGCCGCCCTCGATCTGCCCGATGTCGATGGCCGGGTTGAGCGAACGTCCGACATCGTGGATGATGTCCACGGCCAGGACCTTGTGCTCGCCGGTCAGCGTGTCGATCGCGACTTCGGATACCGCCGCGCCATAGGCGAAATAGTAGAAGGGGCGCCCCTTATGTGTCGCTCGATCATAAGCGATGTCGGGCGTGGCATAATAGCCGGTGGACGCGAGCGAGATGCGACCCAAATGCGCCTTGCGGCAGAGTTGGGCAAAGGACAGCCGCTCCGCCCCGGCCAGCACGCCATCGGGGGTGAAATGCACCTCGTCCGTTCCGCAACCGAAGGTCCGGGCTAGGAATGTCGTGAGCCGCTCGCGGATGGTCATCGCGGCGTTGTACGCGGCCATGCCGTTCAGATCCGCGCCCGACGACGCGGCGGTAGCCGATGTGTTGGGGACCTTGTCGGTGCGGGTGGCGGTGATCCGCACCTGCCCGATCGGCACGGCAAAGACATCGGCCACGACCTGCGCGACCTTGACATAGAGGCCCTGTCCCATTTCCGTGCCACCATGGTTGATCTGGATACTGCCGTCCGCATAAACGAGCACCAGCGCGCCGGCCTGGTTCAGGTGCGTCGTGGTAAAGCTGATCCCGAATTTGACCGGGGTGAGCGCTATCCCCTTCTTGAGCACGGAATTTCGGGCGTTGAATGCGTCTATTTCCGCGCGGCGGGCGTCGTAGCGGGCGGTCGTGCGCAGTCTCGCGATGATGTGCGGCGCGATGTTGTCGGCGACCTGCATGTCATAGGGCGTTACGTCCCGGCCGGGACCATAGAGATTGGCGAGACGCACGTCCAGCGGATCACGCCCTAGATGGGCGGCGACATCGTCCATGATCCGCTCGATCGCGATCATGCCTTGGGGCCCGCCGAAACCGCGAAAGGCGGTGTCGGACACGGTGTTGGTCTTCAGGCGCTCCGATATTATCTCGACGTCCGGCAGGAAATAGCAGTTGTCGGCGTGGAACATGGCCCGGTCGTTGATCGCGGGGGAGAGGTCCACGGTCGCGCCGCAACGGGCGGCGAGGTGCAGCCTGAGCGCGAGGACATGGCCCTCGTCATCGAAGCCCACATCGTAGCGGATGCGGAAGGCATGGCGTTTCCCGGTCATCGCCATGTCGTCGTCGCGGTCGCAGCGGAATTTGGCGGGACGGCCGGTCTTCGCCGCCACCAGCGCGGCCGCGGCGGCGAACAGCGCGGCCTGCGTCTCCTTGCCGCCAAAGGCACCGCCCATTCGTCGCACCTCGACCGTCACGTCGGACGAGGAAAGGTGAAGCATCTGGGCGACGAGATGCTGGACTTCGCTGGGATGCTGGGTGGAACTGAGCAGATGGATCTGCCCATCCTCGCCCGGCGTCGCGACGGCGACCTGGCCCTCCAGATAAAAATGATCCTGTCCACCGACATCGAAGCCGCCGCTCAGGCGACGCGGCGCCGTCGCCAGCGCGGTAGCGGCATCGCCGCGCGTCATGCGCTGGGTCGGTTCGATCAGCGATCCCGCCGCCTGCGCTGCCTCTATAGTGATATGCGCAGGGAGGGGTTCATAGTCGATCCTGCCCAGGCGCGCCGCTCTTCGCGCGGCGATCTGGCTGGTTGCCGCGACAAGGAATATCGGCTGGGCCATGGAGATGACCTCGCCATCGGCGAGCAGCCGGTCATCATGTGCAACCGGCCCGACATTATTTTCGCCCGGTATATCGGCTGCGGTGAAGACGGCGACCACGCCTTCGGCGGCGCGCACGGCGGATAGGTCCAGCCCCGCGATCCGGGCACGGGCATGGGCGCTCTGGCCGAAGGCCAGGTGGAGCATGTCGGCAGGTTCTGTGGCGTCATCGGCATAGCGCGCCGCACCGCTGACGTGGAGGCGCGCGCTGTCGTGCGGGTGCGAAGGCTTGGCCAGCACCGGCAAGACGGGATCGCGCTCACCCATGGGCGGCCTCGAGATCGAGCACCGAAATCACTTCGCCCCGCTCGCGGTGCCAAAGGCGCAGCATCAGGTTGGCGGCGGTGTCCAGGCGGTAGGCGGCGCTGCCGCGAACATCGTTCAGCGGATCATAATCGGTGCGCAAAGCCTTGGCCGCCGCTTCGATGGTGTCGAAGGTGAATAGCTGGCCGACCAGTGCCGCTTCGCAGGCGGGTGCTCGGCGTGGAATGGCTGCCATCCCGCCGAACGCAATGCGTGCCGCCGCGATCCATCCATCGCGAACGGTGAGGGAAAGGGCACCGCAGACTGCCGAAATGTCGCTGTCGAAGCGGCGGGTCAGCTTGGCGATGTGAATGATGTCGTCGGGCGCGGGCCGCGGAATCCAGATGCTCTCGAGAAACTCCCAGGGGCGACGGTCCTGCTTGCCATAGTCGAGGAAATAATCCTCCAGCTTCATGGTCCGCCGACCGTCTCTGCTCCGCAAGGTCAGTTCGGCGCCCAGCGCGATCAGTGCCGCCGGGCCATCCCCGATGGGAGAACCATTGGCGATATTCCCGCCTACCGTCCCTGCATTGCGCACTTGAAGCCCGCCGATCCGCCGGACCAGTTCGCCCAGGTCAGGGTGCAGCCGCGCGAACGCCTGATGCGCATCGGCATAACGGACGCCCGCACCCACGCGAAGGCCGTCGAGGCCCTCTTCGATCGTGCGCAGTTCGGCGACATCGCCCAGAAAGATGAGCGTTTGGATGGACCTCAGGCCTTTTGTCACCCACAGGCCGACATCAGTCGCGCCGGCGACCATCCGGGCGTCGGGATGCTCGGCCAGCAGATCGGCGAGCGCCGCGCCGGTTCGGGGCGCAAACCAGATGCGGTCGCCATGTCGCCCCGACGCGGTCTCTCCGGTAGCAAGGCCCTTCAATGCGGGTATCAGGTCGCCATCGCCAGGATCGAGCGGCCCGGCCGCTTCGCCGGCCGCCAATATCGGTCCATAGCCGGTGCAGCGGCATAGGTTGCCGGCTATCACATCCGTGACGGGCAAATCATGTCCGCTGGCGCCGACGCTGCGGCCATAGAGCGACATGACGAAGCCCGGCGTGCAGAAGCCGCATTGCGAACTGCCATTTGCGGCCATGCAGGCTTGCAGCGGATTGAGCGCGCCGTCCTTCGCCAGGCTCTCCACGGTCATCAGCGCCCGGCCGTTCAGCATGGGCAGGAACAGGATGCAGGCATTGACCGCGCGCCATCGCATCGCGTCGCCCTCCAATTCCCCCAGCAGGACGGTGCAGGCGCCGCAATCGCCTTCAGCGCAGCCCTCCTTGGTCCCGGTGCGGCCCATGCGGTAGCGCAGATGGTCGAGCAGCGTGGCGGTAGGATCCGCGTCCGCGATCTCCACGATGTCGCCGTCCAGGATGAAGCTTACGCTCATTCTGCTTCCTCCCGCATCTCAACTCCCCCGATAGGTGGAATAGCTGTACGGCGAGACTAGCAGCGGCACATGATAATGCCCCACAGGGTCTGCGATGCCGAAATCGATCGCGACGATATCCAGAAACGGTGGTTCGGGAAGGTCGATCCCGGCCATGCGAAAATAGCCTGCAATCGAAAATTCCAGCCGATACAGGCCCGGTTCGACTGGCGGCAGGCCGGGGCAGCGGCCGTCGTCATTGGTGACGCCCAAGAACAGAATATCCCCTGCTACGGTCAATAGGCGGAGCGGAACGGCGGCCGCGGGGCGCCCATGACAGGTATCGAGAACATGGGTTGAAAGACCGGTCATACCGCCGCGCCCTCCAATCGCCTGGGCCATTCGCCGATAAACTCGGCCTCATCATAGGCGAGCAGGTCCGCGACCAACGCAGCGCGGTCGTCCAGGAACAGCTGATCGGTCAAGCCCTTGACCAGCCTGGGCAGCGCCGTGCGCAGCCCGGACAGCGCCGACGCCGACAGGCCCAGGCTGATGAGCGCGGAATAATTGAAGGCGAAGAGTCCATGCAGCCGCGCGACGTCCTCCGGCGCGCGGGGCAGCAGTTCGAAGCCCGGCCCCAGATAGGGATGCGCATCGATCAGCGCGTTGGCGCCATCGGACGGCGGCGTGAAACGATCGGCCCAGCGAGCGATGCCGTCGGCGAGGAGCCGCAGCTCCGGCCGCAGCGCCGGGTCGCTGATCAGGCCTGTCGAAAGCACCACGAAATCGAAATCATGCGTTCCTTGCGGCGTCGTCACGCGGACCTGATCGCCCTCCATTTCGGTTGCCAGCCAGGGCGCGCCCAGATGCAGCGCGAAGCCGGGCCAGGCTGCCGCACGGTCGAACGTATCGTTGGTCGGCGGCTGGTTGTGATCGAGGAAGCTGCGCATCACCGCATATTTTTCCGCGTCGTCGAGCGCTGGATAGCGGCCGGTGAAGCCCACCCGTTCCATGAAGCGAATGGGATTGATGCGCGGCAACTGGCTGCGGCGGATGAACACATGCGCTTCGCCGACGCCAAGGGTCAGCGCGGCATTGGCATTGTCGAAGGCGGAAGCGCCGCCGCCCAATATGCCGATCCGCTTGCCGGCCAGAGCGGCGAAGTCGATCGCCTCGCTGGTGTGGGCATAGCGCGCGCGGGGCAGCGCCCGCGCGATCATCGGCGGAACATGCCATTCGCCCCCGCCCTGTATGCCGGTCGCCAGCACGACTTTCCGCGTCAGCAGGGACTCTTGGCCATCGACATGCAGACGGTAGAGTCCGTCCTCCACCGGTTCGATCAGGGTGATGCGCGTATCGTTGCGAACGGGCAGTGAGAGCACGCGGCGATACCAGCGTAAATAGGCCATCCAGTCGCAGCGCGCGATCTTGTCCACCGCCTCCCAGCCCGCCGCGCCATGCTGGGCTTCCCACCATGCCCGGTAACTGAGCGCGGGCACGCCGAAGTCGATGGGATTGAGTTCCTTGGGCGTGCGCAGCGTGATCATCCGCGCATAGGTTTCCCACGGCCCCTCATAACCCTCACGGCTTTCGTCGACGACCAGGATGTTCGACACCCGCTCGCGCATCAGGCCGAAGGCCGCGGCCAGCCCGCTCTGGCCGCCGCCGATGATGATCACGTCATGCACATGGCCTTGCGGGTGCATGCGCGGCTGCGTCCAGTCCTCGCCGCCATGGCCGATCAGGACGAGCTGGCGCGCCAGATCGGCTTCGAGGGCACCGAGCCCGCTCATGCCATATCCCCCAGCCGCAGCCGGACGATTTCGCCGATCTGGGCGATGGCCGTGGCGATCTCCGTATCGCGATCATGGACGAGACGGCTTTCCATCGCCGCCAATATACCCGCCTTGTCGGTCAGTCGCACGCAGATGATGAACGGAAAGCCGAAGCGCTCCCGATAGGCGGCGTTGAGCTCGTGGAAGCGCGCATATTCGTCCGGGGTCAGCCGATCGAGACCGGCAGAGGCCTGTTCGGCGGCGGACGCGTCGGTCAATGTCCGGTCGATCGCCGCCTTGCCCGCCAGCTCCGGATGCGCGCAGATGAGCGCCAGTTTCTCCTCCGGCGTCGCCGCATGGACGACCCTCATCAAATCCGCCCAGCGATCGCCGGAGGACGGCGCGGCGTCGGCGCGCTCTTCGATCCAGGGGCTATGTTCGAACAGCGCGCTCAATGCGTGCTCCCCTCCAGGCTGACATGCGCCGACACGACCTTCCAGCCATCAGGGAATTTGACCCAGCTCTGAGTCTGGCGACCGCGACGGTCGCTGTTCTCGCGAAAGAATTCGGCGTCGGCGGTGGCGAACGAGTCGCCATAGACAGTGATCGCCACCTTTCCCAGCTTGCGTTGCGGCGAGCCGCCGCGTCCTTTGCGGAACTCACGTATCTCCTCGATGCCATAGAGAACCTCCCCCACGCCATAGCGGTTGGTGGTCGGCGCATCGTGGAACAGCAGGTCCATGGCGGGCACGTCGTCCGCCATCAGCGCGCGCTCATATTCCATGAACGCGGCCGTCACTTCGGCGAGCAATGCGGGATCGTCGATTTTCATGGGGCATGAACCTCCATCCAGTGGCGGGCGATATCGATGCGGCGGGCGACCCATGCGTCGCCGGCCGCCATGACGTGGTCGAGGAAACGGGTCAGCGCGCGGGCGCGGCCCGGGCGGCCGGCGATGCGGCCGTGCAAGCCTACCGACATCATCCGCCCGCCTTCTTCGCGCAGTTGGTCGAACGTGTCGCGCAGGTAGCGGAAGAACTGCTCGCCCTCGGTAAAGCCGTTCAGCGCCACGATCTTCATGTCGTTGACATCGAGCGTGTAGGGAACGATCAGCTGCGGTTTGCCGTACCGGCGGTCGTAATAAGGCAGGTCGTCGGCATAGCTGTCGGCATCGTAGAGAAAGCCGCCTTCCTCCACGATCAGACGCCCCGTATTGGGAGAGGTCCGGCCCTGATACCAGCCGAGCGGACGGGTGCCCGTCAGCTTTTCGTGCAGCGCGATGGCCCGCCCGATATGGTCGCGCTCCACATTCTCGGGCACATATTGATAGTCGATCCAGCGATAGCCGTGGGATGCGATCTCCCACTCCGCCCTCAGCATCGCCTCGACAGCCTGCGGATTGGCTTCCATGGCCGTGGCGACACCGAAGATGGTGACTGGCAGGCCGCGCTCCACGAAGATGCGATGCAGCCGCCAGAAACCCGCTCGGCTGCCATATTCATAGAGGCTTTCCATCGCCATGGCCCGGTCGGGATGGCTGCCCGCGCCGACCATTTCCGACAGGAATGCTTCGGAACCCTTGTCGCCATGGAGAATGTTATTCTCCGCGCCCTCTTCATAATTGATGACGAATTGCACCGCGATCCGCGCGCCGCCGGGCCAGCACGGATCGGGAGGCGTCGCGCCGTAGCCGATCAGGTCGCGGGTCATCTTTCCCATGCCTCCATCGCCGCGCCGACAGCTTCGCCCGACGGCAACATGAATCCTTCCATGCGCAGGCACAGTTCCAGCGCGGCCAGCGTGATCAGCACCTTATGCTTCGCGGCATTGTAGCCCATCGCCCCGATCCGCCAGATCTTACCCGCAAGAGGCCCAAAGGCGGTGCCGATCTCTATCTCGAACTGTTCGCGCATCGCGGTGCGGATGCGCTCGCCATCGACGCTCTGGGGGATATGGACGCCGGTCACATTGGTCATGCGGGTGGCGTCGGTGCCGAATACCGTAAGGCCCATGGCGCGCAGGCCCGCCGTCATCGCACGGCCGGCGGCGGCATGGCGCGCATAGCGCGCCTCCAGCCCCTCGGCCAGCATGATCCGCGCGCATTCCCGCGCGGCATAGAGCATGCTGGTCGCCTCGGTATGATGGTTGAGGCGCTTGTCCGACCAATAATCCATGATCATGGCGAGATCGAAATAGTTGGAGCCGATGCGCGGCCCGGCGCCATCCACCATGCCTGCCGCGCGAATACCCGCCTCGACATGGCGCCGCGCGAAGATCAACTCGGCGGCACCCTCCGAAATGGTGATCGGCGCCGATCCCGACGGCCCGCCTAGGCACTTCTGGAGGCCGCCTGTCACGATATCCGCGCCCCAGCGATCGGTCGCCAGTTCCATGCCGCCGATCGTCGCGGTCGCGTCGACGTAGAGCAACGCGCCCGCCGCCCGGCACAGATCCCCCAGCCCGTCGAGCGGCTGCGCCATGGTGGTCGATGTGTCGCCATGGATGGTCGCCACGACTTTCGGGCCGGTTTTCGTGATCGCGGCGGCGATGGCCTCCATCGGTACGGTCTCGCCCCAGGGCGCGTCCACAGTCTCGATGACGGCACCGATCCGGCCCAATATTTCAGTCAGCAGCAATCCGAAACGACCGAAATTGATCACCAAAACCGTGTCGCCAGGCGCGACCATGCTCACCAACGCCGCTTCGATCCCCGCTCGCGCGGTGCCATCGATCAGCATGGTCCACCGGTTCTGCGTACCGAAAATGGGGCGATACAGCGCCATGACCTGGTTCATATACTCCGTCATCTCGGGATCGAATTGGCCCAGAAGATCGGCGGACATCGCCCGCAGCACGCGGGGATGCGCATTGACCGGGCCCGGCCCCATCAACAGGCGCTGGGGCGGGTCGATCTCGCCGAACAGAGAAGGATCAAGCACCGGCAAATCCTGCTTCCAATCGGTCGATGAAGCCGAGCATGACCTGCAACGCGATCTCCGCGTCGGCGGGATCGACATGTTCGGCGGGATTGTGGCTGATGCCCGCGCGGCAACGGACGAACAACATGGCGGTCGGGCAGAGCGCCGCCATGACCATCGCGTCATGCCCTGCGCCGGAAACCAAGCGGAAGGGCGCCTGACCGGCGTCGATCAGGGCCGTGTCCATCAAGCGCATGAGGGCGGGATCGCACGGACTGGCGGGCAGGTCGTGAATGCGCTCGATCGCGCAATCGAGACCGCGCGCGACAGCAATTTGCGAAACGGCCTCGATCATGTCTTTGGCCGCCCGATCCCGCCGCGCCGCATCGCCGGACCGAATATCGATGGTGAAGCGAACTTCGCCGGGAATGACATTGGGTGCGCCCGGCAGCGCTTCGATCCTGCCTACGGTCGCCACCAGGTCCGATATGTCTTCGCGCGCAATCCGTTCGATCGCCAGCATCATGTCCGCCGCTCCCGCGAGCGCATCGCGGCGCAGCGGCATGGATGCGGTGCCGGCATGACCCGCCATGCCGATTACTTCGACCGATAAACGCAACTGCGCGGCGATGCCGGTGACGGTGCCGACGGCCAGGCCCTCCGCCTCCAGTACCGGCCCCTGCTCGATATGCGTTTCGAGATAGGCGAGAACGGACCCGGCAGGCCTTGCCGCTTCCAGATAATGCGTGACGTCGACGCCGAGCCGCGATAGCGCATCGGCCAGAGTCATGCCGTTGCTATCGGCGACAGCCAGCACGTCGGCGTTCAAAAGGCCGGCGACCGCGCGGCTCGTCAACATAGCGGCCGGGAAACGCGACCCCTCCTCATCTCCAAACGCGATGACCTCTATCGGAAAGGGCGTCTGCTTGCCGGCGCGCCGCAGCGCGTCGATGACCTCTATGCCCAGCATGATCCCCAACGGCCCATCATAGCGCCCGGCATCGCGTACGCTGTCGATATGGCTGCCGATCAACAATGCGGGTGCGCCGTCGTCGGCGCCCTGATAGCGTCCGATGAGATTGCGCGCGGCATCGATCCGGGGGGTCATGCCCGCGTCAGTCATCCAGCCCGAGACGGCCTCGATCGCAGCTTCATGCGCCTTCGTAAGATAACCCCGGTACAGACCGCCTTCCATGTCGCTGTAGGGCGCGACGCCAAGCATATCGCATCGCGCCACGGCTCTGGCCCCTCCGGGTGGCGGGACGGCTACCATGCCGCCACCTGCCCGTCACTGCGCGGATCGGTCGCGCCTTCCAGCACGCCCTCGGGATGGCGGACGATGGCGCCGGCATGACCCATCTTCGCGGTCAGCGGCCCGACCCGCTCGATATCATGGCCGGCGCTGGCAAGGTCGGCGTAGAGCGCTTCGTCGAAACCGTCCTCCAGCTTCAGCGTCGTGCTTTCTTCGCCCCATGTGCGGCCAAGCAGCCAGCGCGGCCGGGATATCGCTTCCTGTAGATCCAGGCCATAGCGCGCGTAACGAGTGAACAGCGCCGCCTGGGTCTGCGGCTGGCCCTCCCCTCCCATGGTGCCATAGGCCATCACGCGCCCGTCATCGAAGCGGGCAAGCGCGGGATTGAGCGTGTGGAACGGCTTGCGGCCAGGCTTGAGCGCGTTCCAGCCATCAGGCGCAAGGCGGAAGCTCGATCCCCTGTTTTGCCAGGTGATGCCGGTCGTGGGCAACACCACGCCCGACCCGAATTCATGATAGGTCGACTGGATGGCGCTCACCATCCGGCCTTCGCTGTCGGCCGCCGCGAACCAGCAGGTATCGCCCTGTTGCGAGGGTTGGGGCCAGGGAAGAGCCTGGGCCGGATCGATAGCCGCCGCCATGCGCGCCAGCGCCATATCATCGTCGAGCAGGGCCTGGGCGTCTTCCTCCATCCAGGCCGCGTCGCCACAATGGCGGTCGCGCCACAGGAAAGCCTGCTTGGTTGCTTCGACGAGGCCATGGACGTGAATGAAACCGTCCGCAGCATCGCCGGTCGCGCCCGTCATATGGAGGTCGAACAGCGCGAGGATCAGCAACGAGGCGACGCCTTGGGTCGGAGGCGCGCTGTTGTAGAGGGTCACGCCAGCGATCAGCGTATGAAGCGGCGCGGGTCGGGTCGCGACATGCGCAGCGAGATCGGCCGCCGACACCGGGCTACCCAGTGCCTCTAGATCAGCGGCGATATCGATGGCCAGCGCGCCGGTGTAGAAGCTCTCCAGCCCCTCGCGGCCCAGCCGCTCCAGCGTATCGGCCAATAGCGGCTGGCGCAGCATATCGCCTTGCGCCAGCGGCCGGCCTTCGGGTTCGAAAGTTGCGGCATAGGCGCCCGGCTGGACGCGCAGTTCGCCACCCTTGGCCGATGCGATGCCAGCGCCGCCCGCCGTGATCCGCACGCCATCGCGCGCATGCGCGATCGCGTCGCGCAGCAGGCGGTCGAGCGGCAGGTTCCCGTCCGCACTCGCCAGCGCCGCCGCCCAGCCCGAAATCGTGCCCGCCACCGTGTTTGCCGCCAACGGCCCGCGCGCCGGGACGGCGTCCAGCCCGGCATAGAGCGACAAGTCCGCCTTCGCCGCCGCCGCGCCGCAGCCATGCACGCCGTGCACTCGCCCATCGGGTTCGGCGATCAGCCAGAAGCCGTCGCCACCGATGCCGGTCATGTGCGGATAGACGACCGCCAGCGTCGCAGCGACGGCGACGGCCGCCTCGACCGCGTTGCCGCCATCCTTCAGCACGTCGCAGCCGGCCTCCGCGGCCAGCCAATGCGGCGCCGTCACCATGCCATGGCGGCCGGAAATGGTCGCGAGCGTCACCGGGTCAATCCGGCAACGCCGCGACGAAGGCGTGCACGACCTCCGCGCTGTTGACCGCGGCGAGCGTCATGAAGGTCATCATCTGGTTCTCGCCCGCGTCGCCACCGGCCAGGTCCGACAGGCTGCGGAACACGATCGACGGCACGTCGTTGGCATAGGCGACCTGCACCACCGCCGCGCTTTCCATGTCGAGCACGCGAGCCTTCCAGGCGAAAAACAGATAGTCGCGCACTTCGGCATTGTCGGCAAAGACGCCCGCGCTGACTCCGGTGCCGCCAACCACGACCTTGGGCGTGTGAACCAGGCATGCCGGCGATGGGGTTTTCGCTGCGGCCGCATAGGAGGACCTGCCTTCGACGCACCGGCGCAGCGTCATGTCGGCGGCAACTTTGCGCGCCAGTTCCAGCAGTTCCGGATTGACCGCGAAGCTGTAGTGGCGCTTCACCGGCTGGGTGGCGCTGCCCATGCGCACTCCGCGCGGGAACATCATGCCATAGTTGGGCGGGGCTATGGGATCGACGGGCTCGGGTGTGACCCAGCCCTTGTCGGTCTTCCGCGCGAAGGAGACTTCCAGATATTGCGCCCATTCGGCAGGCACCACAACGTCGCCGATAGATAGCGACGGGTCGACGCCGCCGGCGATGCCCGAAAAGACGATCCGCTTGACCGTGAACCGATCGAGCGCGAGCTGCGTATTCATTGCCGCGTTGACCATCGACACGCCGCTCTGCATCAGAACCACCGGTCGCCCTGCCATGGTGCCGGTCAGGAAGGTCAGGCCGTTCACCTTATGCTCGATCGGTCCCTCGACCATATGGACCAGCGAATCCCATTCGGGCGAGAAGGCGGTCATGACCACCGTGCGCGGCGTCGCGTCCAGCTTCTGTGCAAGCGCGGGCGCGGGTAGCAGCGCCAGCAGGGCGAGGAGAGCCAGGCGCATCATGCAGCGTTCATCCATGCGAAGCGCGCCACGAACAGGCCGGCGAGCAGGAACAGGAACCAGTCGGTCCCGCTCGCCTTGCCCCGCATCAGCTTGAGCACCGCATGGGCGGTGATGCCGAAGGCCAGGCCGTTGGCGATGGAAAAGGTGAGCGGGATCATCGCGACGGTCAGGAAGGCGGGGATGGCCGCCATCGGGTCCTCCCACTCTATCTCCGTAAGCGGCAGCAGCATTAGGCCACCGACGATGATCAGCGCCGGCGCCGTGGCCGCCAGCGGCACGATTTGCGCATAGGGCGCGACGAACATGGTGGCGAGGAACAGGATGCCGGTGACGACCGCCGTCAGGCCCGTGCGCCCACCCGCCTGCACGCCGGCCGCGCTCTCCACATAGCTGGTGACGGTGCTGGTCCCTGCCATTGACCCCACGATGGTGGCTACGGCGTCGGTCATCAGGATGCGGTTGAGGCCAGGGATCTTGCCGGCCTTGTCCATCAGCCCCGCGCGCTTCGTGACCGCGACCAATGTGCCGATATTGTCGAACAGGTCGACGAACAGGAAGACGAACAGGATCTCGATAAGGCCGATGCCATGGCTGCCGGTCAGGCCGAACACGCCGCTCAGGTCCAGCTTGAACGCCGTGCCGGTCAGCGCCGACAGGCTATAGGGCTCCGGGCTGACCGTCACCTGCCCCATCAGCCAGCCGATCACCGTCGTCGCCACGATGCCAAGCAGCATGGCGCCGCGCACGTTCCACACGCTGAGCGCGCCGATCACCAGCAGGCCGAACAGCGCGAGCGCCGCGCCGGGAGCCTTCAGGTCGCCAAGAGCCACGAAGGTCGCTGGATTGGCCGCGATGATGCCGGCATTTTTGAGGCCGATGAAACCGATGAACAGGCCGATGCCGCCTGCCACGGCGGCGAACAGATAGGGCGGGATCACGGCGACGATCATCTGACGCACGCCGGTCAGCGTCAGGATCAGGAACGCGACGCCGGAAATGAACACGCATCCCAGCGCGACCGGCCATGGCACCCCCATCTGGCCGACGACCGTGAAGGCGAAATAGGCGTTCAGCCCCATGCCCGGCGCCAGCGCCAGCGGCATATTGGCGACCAGGCCCATGAGAATGGACGCAAAAGCCGCGGCGAAGCAGGTGGCGGCCGCGACCGACGCGACCGGCATGCCCGCCGCGCTCAGGATCGAAGGATTGACCAGCACGATATAGGCCATGGTCAGGAAGGTGGTAATGCCGGCCAGCACTTCGGTGCGGGTCGACGTGCCGCGTTCCGTCAGCAGGAAATAGCGGTCGAGCCTGCCTGATGGCCGCGATATCGGTACGGCTTCGCGCGATACGGCTTCGGTCATGCAAAGTCCCCCAGAAATACCTCGGCGGACACCCCGGCCGGGGATGAGACGCCGGTCAGCCGCTGTTCTTCCAGCATGGCGGCGAAACGGAACAATAGCGTCTCACCACCCGGCTTGCCTATCAATTGTATACCCAGCGGCAAGCGGCCCGGCCGGCGCAGCGGCACGCTCAGCGATGGTAATCCAGTGAAGCTGATCGGCTGGCTATGAATGCCAAGGTCAGCCCGCGCCGGCGACAGGTCGCCGTCGATCAGAATGCGTGGGTCCGCGATGAGCGGCGCCACGCAGGGCGTTGAGGGCGCGAGCAGGACATCATGATCCGCGATCAGATCTGCAATCATCGCCTTGTAACGGGCGCGGAACGCCTGCGCCGTCTCGATCAGGGTCGGAGGCAGGAGGGCGCCGGCCAGCAAACGGTCGCGGGTGGCGGGATCGAACGCCATCGGGTCGCGAGCCAGCGCTTCGCGATGCAGTGCGCCACCCTCCGCCGCCGTGATCAGGAAGGCGGCCGATCGCGCCTGGGCGATGTGGGGCAGGTCGATCAGCGGCCCGTCGGACGCGATCCGGTCGATCGCCGCGATCTGGTCTGGATGGGCATTGTCGCGAAAACGGCCGCCCAACCGCGCGACGCGGATGGCGCTATCGCTGGCCTCCGAACTCTTGCCGGTCAGAACCGTCCAGACGCATTGCATGTCCGCCACCGACAAAGTGAACGGCCCGACATCGTCGAAGCTTTCCGCAAAGGGAAAAACGCCGCCCATGGGCAAGCCGCCATGGGTGGGCTTCAGGCCATAGATCCCAGTCAGGCTGGCCGGCACCCGCACCGATCCATTTGTGTCGGAGCCGAGCGAGAAGGGGAGTAAATGCGCCGCGACCGCCGCGGCCGACCCGCCGGAAGAGCCACCCGCAAGCCGATCGGCGTCGTGGGGGTTACGCGTCGTGCCATGCCGCGCGTTGATGGTCGCGAAGCCGTAGGCGAACTCGTCCATGTTAAGCGTCGCGACCAATATGGCTCCGGCGTCGCTCAGGCGCTGGATCACTTCGGCATCGGCGGTGGCGGACGGTGCGTTCGCATAGAGGCTTGAGCCCGACGTGGTCGGCAGGCCGGCGACGTCGAACAGGTCCTTGACGCCATAGGGCACGCCTGCGAGCGGGCCTGGGTCGCGCCCGGCCGCGATGGCCGCATCCACCGCCGCCGCTTCGCGCCGCGCGCGCTCGGTGAGGATTCGCGTCACTGCCACCAGACGCCGCCCTTCGCTTTCCAACGCCGACAGACAGTCGTCGACCAGTTCCACGGCGCTTACCTCGCGGTTGCGGACCGCTGCGGCTATGGCCAGTGCGGAGTTCATGCGCATGCCGTGTCGTCCTGCACAAATAGCCGTTCGGCATGACGATCGAGCAAGGCGAGATTGGCAAGAACGCCCGGCATGCAGGCGGCCGGAATTGTCATGCCCAGTTCCGCCGCCCTGGCCACGGCATCCGCTTCGGTACGCGGCAATGCGGGGCGCTGGCTTTTCTCCACCTCGGCTGCCTCAATCTGCCGGCGGAAGCGCGCGGCCAGCGCGGCACAGACGAACAGCTGCAACTGATGGAAGATCATCAGCGGCAGGACGATCATGCCGACGCTGGCCGGCGCGAACAGAGCGCCCGCCATGGGCACCCCCGACACCAGGCTCTTCTTCGACCCGCAGAACAACAGCACGATGGCGTCTTCGCGCGGCAAGCGCAGGAGTGTGGCGGCAAGGACGTTGACGCCCATGACCATGGCCAGGATGGCGACGCTCAGCGCACCGAGCGCCAGCATGTCGCGCCAGCCCAATATGTTCCAAATGCCATTGACCACCGCCGCGCTGAAGGCGGAATAGACGACCAACAGGATGGAACCGCGATCGACGACCTGGAGGATGGACTTGTTGCGGGCGACAAGCCCGCCGATCAGCGGGCGCAGCAGATGTCCTGCTAAAAACGGCAGCAGCAGTTGCAGCACAATGCTCTCGATGGAATGCCAGCTCATCTGCGCGCCGCTTCCGTCCACCCGCATCATCTGGCTGACCAATAGCGGCGTCAGGATGATGCCGATCAAGTTAGACAGCGAAGCGCTGCACACGGCCGCGGCGACATTGCCGCCGGCTATGGCCGTAAACGCAATCGAGGATTGC
This sequence comes from Sphingobium sp., assembly GCA_033795485.1. Taxonomy (GTDB): domain Bacteria; phylum Pseudomonadota; class Alphaproteobacteria; order Sphingomonadales; family Sphingomonadaceae; genus Sphingobium. Next base: position 9,821 of record JARYGO010000003.1, on the reverse strand, counting down.
ACCGTGGACGGCAGCAAAGTGAGATAGAGCAGGCCGGAGAGCAGCAGCGGATCGATCCAGCCGCCCGCCAGCTCTACCGACGCGAGGCCGATCGTCGGAAACAGCAGATAGGTGGAGCCGAATACCAGCAAATGCAGTCGCCAATTGCCAATGCCCTGGATGATCGCGTCGCGCGACAGTTTCGCCCCGTGCAGGAAGAACAGCAACGCGATCGCCAGGTCGGCGATCACGCTGAACCATATCGCCGCCGCGCCATGCACCGGCAACAGCGACGCCACCGCGACCGTAGCCATCAGAAACAGCAGAAACGGGTCGATGGAGGAGATAGAGAAAGGTGGACGCATGCAAGCGGGTGATGCCTTTTTCTCTCGTGACGATCCAATGCAATGATCGGGACGGAATGTTGCAAAAATGAGCGCGGCCCGAGAAATCTTTGATGATCCGTTTCCTCAGGCTACGCTAACAGTTCTCTGTGGAAGGATAAAATCTGGGGAGGAGAGGGGAGCCCAGCGTGCTGTCAGTCTGATGCGAACTTCGTCACCACTGGATGCACGTTGGGCTAGAAGGGTAGGGGGCTAGCTCGCGATCGACCGCCACTCCGCCGAGGCGGCGGAGCGTCTTTGCTTGGAGGTCTGTCTGTCGACGAGATGGCGTTCCAGCGAGAAGTGGTTGTCCAGGTTGGCGTGGACGGAGGCGAACTTCTGTAGCGCCTTCTTCATGAACGCCAAAGCCGCCTTCTTATCACGCGTTTTGGTGACGTAGCTCTCGAGAATCTCGCCTTCATGATCAACGGCGCGCCACAGGTAGACCATCTCGCCATTGATCTTCACGTACATCTCATCGAGATGCCAGCGCCACTGCCGAAAGCCCTTCATGCGGCTGATACGCTGCCGGCGAATGTCGCCAGCGAACAGCGGACCGAACCTGTTCCACCAGAGCCTCACCGTCTCATGGCAGATGTCGATGCCCCGCTCAAACAGCAGGTCTTCCACATTCCGCGAGCTAAGGCAGAGATTTTATTGGTGACCCCTACGGGAATCGAACCCGTGTTTCAGCCGTGAGAGGGCCGCGTCCTGACCGCTAGACGAAGGGGCCGCAAAGCCGCAGCGGCGGCTGGCAGGCGCTGGCCTTTAAGGGGCGGCCGGCGGCGCGTCAAGCCGATCGTCGCGGAAACGATCTGCGCCACATAAAAAACCACCCCATGCAAGCATGGGGTGGCCAAGGTTCAGGGAGGAGACGCCTTCAAAGGGGAAGGCGCCCATATGACACATCCGAAAGGGGGACAGATGCGCCACATGTTTGGTAGATAGAGCCAGTCGCGCCGGGTTTCAAGACCTAGGTTGCAAAACCGGACCAATTGAGTGCTCAGGCCCATGAACGGCTGAAATCAGGCGTTGGCGGCCTCCGGCGCGGCGATCTGGACCGGGCCCTTGCCTTGGGCAACCTGCATGTCGAACAGGTCGCGCATGAGCTGGAGCGAGAAGAGATGGGCGTATAGCAGCGGCAGCATGCCGTTCTGGCTGATCTTGCGCAACTGGTCGCCCCGCAGGTCGCGCAGCTTTTCCTCATTGACCATCTGGAAGCCGCGATAGACGAAGGGCTGGTCGTTGCCGGGCACCTGGATCGACACCTCGCCGTCCATCAGCAGGTCCAGCGCCTTCAACTCGGTCATGAAGTTGCCGGTGCGGGCGGCGGCCTGTTCGAAATCCTCGCAGAATTTGAGCACGTTCTGGGTCGCCTCGGTGGGCTTGCCGTCCTCGAACAGCTTCTCGCCCTCGTCGAACTGGCCGATCGCCCCGGAGTTGGGATCGAAGCAGAGCGACAGTTCGTCGGTATCGGGCCGCAGCTTCGCCAGCATCCAGGGATAGCGGCGGACATAGGCGGGCACATAGGAGGGGCCGCGTAGCTTGCCTTCGTCGTCCAGGAAGACGTTGACGCCCTCGTTAAGGCCCATCAGCGCCAGCGGGACCGGGTCGGAGCCGGCGGAAAAGATGATCGGCAGGTAACGCTGCGCCTGGGTGAACTCGTCGACGGTCAGCGGAATCGCATGCTGGACCGCCAGATAGGGGGCCGATTCGATCGGGCGCAGGCTGAAATCGGCATGGTCCTGGGTGCTGACCGGCACGAGGTCCTGATAGAAGATGGGAAGGGCGTTGGCGGGCGCGCTGGCCATGGTGATTTCCGTTCTGTCAAAGCGGCGCTCCCGTCGGCGGGGGCGCGGTCGATAGGTGGCAAAGCGCACTAAAGGGCTATCCGGGCGGAGGCAATCGCTTTGTCGGCGGCCCGTGCAGCCGCCGCTATGGCGCTTCGCCCCGCAGGGGCAGCAGCTTGCCGGGGTTCATCCTGCCGGCCGGATCGAAGGCGGCCTTGATCGCGCGCATCGCCGCCAGGCGCGCGGGGCTGGCCAGGCGCGCCAGTTCCGCGCGCTTCATCTGGCCGATGCCATGTTCGGCCGAGATCGACCCGCCGGCCGCCACGACGGCATCGTGGACGAAAGCGCTGATCGCTTGGCCCCGCACGGCGATCCAGGCGGGGCCGTCGGCGGTTCCCCGGGGCGCGCGGACGTGGAAATGGACATTGCCATCGCCCAGATGGCCGAAGGAGGAGGCCGTCGTGCCGGGGAAAGCCGTTTCCGCCGCCTTCGCCGTATCGACCATGAAAGCGGGCATGCGCGCCACGGGCACGCTGATGTCGAACTGTAGCGCGGGGCCCTGCGCCCGCTCGGCCTCCGACAGCGATTCGCGGATGCGCCAGAAGGTCTCGGCCTGCGCATCGTTGGCCGCGATCGTCGCGTCGATAGCCACGCCGCTGTCGAACGCCTGCGCTAATGCGGCTTCCAGCCGCGTGGCGGGGGAGGGATCGCTCGCGTCGGCATGATCAACCTCGATCAGCACATGCCATGGCGTGCGCGTTCCGATCGGCGAGCGCATTCCCGGGGTATGGGAGAGGACATGCCCCAGGCCATCGTCGGCGATGATCTCGAACCCCTCGACGCTGTCGCCCAGCGCGCGCTCGGCCAGGCGGAGGAGGGCGAGGGCGTCGTGCGGCGTCGCGACGCCGACCCAGCCCACGGCGCGCGCGGCGACGGCCGGCGCCAATCGCAGGGCGGCGGCGGTGACGATGCCCAGCGTCCCTTCCGCGCCGATCAGAAGCTGCTTGATATCATAGCCGCGATTATCCTTCTTAAGCGCGTCCAACCCGTCGAATACGCTGCCGTCGGGCAGAACCGCCTCGATCCCCTCCACCAGCGCACGCATCGTGCCGTGGCGCAGCACCTGGGTACCGCCCGCGTTGGTCGAGACGAGGCCGCCGATCGTCGCCGATCCCTTGGCCGCCAGGCTCAGGGGAAAGCGCCGGCCGACCGCCTCCGCCGCCTCGTGCAGCGTCGAGAGGATGACGCCGGCCTCGCACAGCGCCAGATTGTCGTCCGCCGACAGGCTGCGAATCCGGTTCATGCGGCGCAGCGACAGGATGAGCGCGCTGCCGTCCGCAGGCGGCGTCGCGCCGCCGACCATCGACGTGTTGCCGCCCTGCGGCACCAGCGCCACGCCCAACTCGCCGGCCAGCTTAATGGTGGCGGAAACCTCCTGGGTGGATGCGGGGGACAGGATCGCGGCCGTCGCCCCATGGAACCGCCCGCGCCAGTCCGTGGTCCAGGGCGCGATGTCGTCGGGGTCCGTGACAACCCCCTTGGGCCCGAGCAGGGCGGCGAAGCGGGCGATGAGGGGCTGTTCGATCATGATTGCCTCTATCCCCATAATTCATGGACTGTTCAACCATGGGCCGATAGCGTGCCACGCCCATGAGGGGTCTGTCTTGTTTCAATCCATCCTGATGCTTGTCCTGGCGCCGAATGTGGCGGAGCCCGATCAATGGGCGCAACTGACGATCCAACGGCGCGTCATCATCCGGGTGCCCATGGGAACGCGCGGCAAGGCGGCCGCGCCGCCCGCTCCGCGACGGGACGAGGAGTGGGAGGAAAAGAAGGGTCCCAAATGCGTCGCGCTGCGATCCATTCGATCGGCAGCGATCGTCGCGCCCGACGCGGTGGACCTGATCCTGGCGGACGATCATCGCTATCGCGCGAAGCTTGAGCGCGGATGCCGTTCGATGGGGTTTTATTCGGGCTTCTATGTCGAGCCGCAGGCGGATCGGTCGTTATGCGCGGGACGGGACGAGTTGCAGGCGCGCAGCGGCATGACCTGCGTGATCAGCAGCTTCAAAAGGCTGGTGGAGCCGGATTGAGCAGCGACTCTCCGGCCGTTCGGGATGAGAAAGCTCGGATTTCACCGGATTTCCTTGACAAGTCGGGCGGATTTCCCCATGGCCCCGGCGGCTCTGATCTGCGTTCAGGCGGGCCGAGCCTTTTCCCTATGTCCCGGACATTTGCATGACTTTTGCCGATCTCGGCCTTTCCGACGAATTGCTAAGGGCCGTTTCCGAATCCGGTTACGACACGCCCACGCCGATCCAGGCGCAGGCGATCCCGCCCGTGCTGATGATGAAGGACATCATCGGCATCGCCCAGACCGGCACCGGCAAGACCGCGAGCTTCGTGCTGCCGATGATCGACATATTGGCCCATGGCCGCAGCCGGGCGCGGATGCCGCGCTCGCTGATCCTGGAGCCGACCCGCGAACTGGCCGCGCAGGTCGCCGAGAATTTCGAGAAATACGGGAAATATCACAAGCTTTCGATGGCGTTGCTGATCGGCGGCGTCAATATGGGCGACCAGATTGCGGCGCTGGAGAAGGGTGTCGACGTGCTGATCGCGACGCCGGGCCGGCTGATGGATCTGTTCGGGCGCGGCAAGATCATGCTGAACGGCTGTTCGATGCTGGTGATCGACGAGGCCGACCGGATGCTCGACATGGGGTTCATTCCCGACATCGAGGAAATCTGCACCAAATTGCCCGCCCAGCGCCAGACGCTGCTGTTTTCGGCGACAATGCCGCCCGTCATCAAGAAGCTGGCCGACCGATTTCTAGACAATCCCAAGTCCATCGAGGTCGCGCGTCCGGCGACCGCCTCGATCAACATCGCCCAATATCTGGTCAAGGTCGAATCGCGCAAGAAGCGCGACGTGCTGCGCACCATGCTCCGGGCCGAGGACGTCACCAGCGCCGTCATTTTCTGCAACCGCAAGACCACCGTGCGCGACCTCAACAAGAGCTTGCAGCGCGACGGTTTTAAGTCCGGCGAAATCCATGGCGACATCGACCAGGGCTCGCGCATCGCCGAATTGGAGCGGTTCAAGACCGGAGCGGTCAACATATTGGTGGCCTCCGATGTCGCGGCCCGCGGACTGGACATCAAGGGCGTCAGCCATGTGTTCAATTTCGACGCGCCGTGGCACCCCGACGATTATGTGCATCGCATCGGCCGCACGGGCCGCGCGGGGGCGAAGGGCGTCGCCTACACCTTCGTCACCGCCGAGGATGCCGAAGCGATCGACAATATCCAGAAGCTGATCGGCACGAAGATCGAGGTCCTGGGTTCGACCGATGCCCCGGCGGCGGACGAGGAAGCCGCTGCGCCCCGCAAGCCGCGCGAAGATCGCAAGCCCGCCGGTAAAAAGGCCGAGGCGAAGCCCCAGGCCGAGCCGGCGGAAGTCCAGCCCGTCGAGGATCGGCGGGCCGAAGAGAGACCGCGCGAACCCAGACCGCCTCGCGAGGATCGTCGCCCGCCGCGCGGCGATGCTCCTCCGCCACGCAGTCGCCGCAACCGGGGCGAGGATGACGGGCCGGATGAGGGCTGGAACGGCCCGATTCCCGAATTTCTCTCCTTCGGCTTCAACAACTGACCAAGCGGCGGACGCCGCCTACACTCTGTCTGCTCCGATTGAACTAACCTCCGTTCGCTTCGAGCGCAGTCGAGAAGCCTTGTGCCAACATATCTCGGCTTTCAGCCTGCCGAGCCTGCCTTCGCCCCCCGTCCAGGGGCACGCTGTTTCTCCGCTCGATCTGGACCGCTTCTAAAGCAAGCCCTGCGCCCGGAAGCTGGTGTGGCCGCCAGTGCCGATGATGATATGATCATGGACGGCGATCCCCAGTCGCTTGGCGGCCTCGACGATGCTTCGCGTGATCTCTATGTCCGCGCGGCTGGGCGATGGATCGCCCGACGGGTGGTTGTGCAGCATGCTACGGCTAAGAAATAAGCATTTGATATTACTTATGAATATGTCGGATAATTGAGCCGTGGGGGCTGCAATTAGGAGCGGCTCCGGGCCAGCGATGGGCTTTCCTTACGCGAATTTGAATGCATTTCGAGGCATCCACATGCTTTTACAACTACCGCCCCCGAATCATTCGGGCAAACCTTTTCAGGAACCCCTCCCGCTGATCGTGGAGTTCGCTTCCATAGGGAGCGATCCTCTCCACAGCCAGAAGGTCGAAGCCATCGCGGGTGCCCTCGATATGGACCCGCTGCCCGATATGGTGCTCCGCGCTCCGTGGAGCGTCGAGACGCCATTCGCCGCCATCGTCCAACTTGAGGACAAGTCCGCGCGGACCTCGCAATAGAAGTCCGGCCTCCTGATGGTGGCTACCGAGAGGCATGATCGCACGTCCTGTCGCCGCCATAGTGTTGCCAGGCCAACGCTCGACCGAATCGCACCATGGCGCAGCTCAAATCTCCGACCCCTGGGGCCGAACACCAAGCGGCCGTCCGGCTCCCCTTGGCGGAACCCTGCGAATGGCATTGGAGCGGTGGTCCGCTCACGAGGGTATGGCCGGTGCGAGTCTTGCCCTGCGGTCCGCCGAGCAGGTGGACGAGCTGATCTCTGGCTTCCTTCCCACTCGCGGCGGGACAGGGGTGGCCCGGCTTGCAGGTTTCGTCGATCTCGCGCGCAGCTATGCCGGCAAGACGGATACGTGGACCCTCAGCGCACCAGATCGGCCCATCGCCATCCCAAACTCGTGTTGGGGTGCATGTGAAGGTCGTGCCTGCGGCGACAACCTGGGCGAGCATCAGCAAAAGCATCCTGGACGGTCATAGCGCAGAGCATCGGGCGCGAACAGTCCGTGCGGCATCCAAGTGTGCAGGTGAGGCAATGCCTAATGCGGGAAGTCAGTTGCCGGTGATCCTCGTTCGACCGATCACCTTGGAAGTCTGACAGGCCACCATGTTCTGTCGATCCCACGCATCCAGTTCCTCCACCGGATACAGAACGGCCTTGCCGATCTTGACGAATGGAGGGCCGATTCGCATCGCCCGCCAATTTTCTAGCGTGCCGATTGTGACAATGCCTCGGTAGCGCTCCGACACTTCCTCCGTAGTGAGATACTTATGTTCGGACATTGTACGCAATCCCAAGAAGTTACCAAGAGTTGGCGCCCGATGAGCGGGTTGATCGCCTCGTCTCGATCTTTTGGTGCATGACTTGCTATGCTTGCCCCCGCAATGGGTAGGGCACTGAAATGCCGATTACGGCAAAATAGGCGCATTTGAACAAAACTGGCCTCTCGCCGGCGATTTCAGCTCTCAGGAGTACTTCAAGGGGATGCGGAGGTTTGAGATTCGTTTCCGCGATACGTACGAAAGGACGCCCCACCCGGTTGCCCGGAGGGGGCGAGTTCCGTTCGCGGGCGGGGAGGAGATAGCCCGCGTCCGGTATGGTGTTAGGCGAGGGTAGCGCTTCTCTCTTTGATCGTGGTCAAATTAGTCACTGTGGGGCTGATATGCTCTTCAAGGAGTCATCGTGTAATTTGTGACTGCTTCCATGGCCACGGCGGCGCGAACCTCTGTATGACAGCCGTCGAGCGTCGCACTTACGCGCACGGCCCCTTCAGTGCCCGAGCACCAGCGGCAGCTTGCTCTTGGTGAGCATCCGCTTCGTGACGCCGCCAAACGCTTCCAACAGTCGGCCGTGACTATAGGCGCCCATCAGCACATAGTCGGCGTGCCAAAGAGCCGCTTCCTCGGCGATCAACGCGTCCGGCGCGTGAAGTCCGTCGTCGACGATCTTCACGCTCGCGTGCACGCCATGGCGTGACAGATATTCGGCGGCTTCGGTCGGTTCGGTCTTCTCGGCGCCGTCGCGAGCCATGAAGATATGGACGTCGGATGCGAGCTGAAGAAGGGGCACGCAGGCGCGCATCGTGTCTGCCGCAGACGCCTGACCATCCCAGGCGATGAGCGCGCGACCGGCCGCGTTGAGCCGTTCCAGGTTCTCCGGAACAGCAACGATGGGCTTGCGCGCGTGCATCAGAATCCGGCTGGCGATCGTGCGCATATCAGGAAGGGGATAGGCGTCGAGCGTCCGATTGAGCACGATCAGATCCGCGAACGTCGCCGCCTCGAGGACACAGCTGGCGATATCGCCAGTCGCGTCGGTCCAGTCCCAGCGAACGTCTTCATGCGAGAGGCGCTCCGTCAGCGCAGCCCTGTTCTTTGCCTCGTTCTCCCGCTCATCGGTCAGCATCACGGCTTCACCAAAGCCGGCATAGAGGTCGCCCGCGACCACCGGCGATTGCGTGACGTCGATACAGGTCAGATGCCCATCAAGGGCACGTGTCAGGTCGAGCGCCGTCTGCAGCCTGGCTTCCTGCCCATCGTCGGCGTGAACCAGCAAAAGAATGTTCTTCATCGTCGCCTCCATATTGATGGAGGGACTCTATTTGCGACCCACGGCTCAGAATATGCGGGACTATACTGATGCGAGACAGTCACATGGTGACTGCAGCGATCGCTGGATGGCTGTTCGCTCAGCAACCTGTGGCGGCAAAGCGCCTTCGCGTTGCGGCAAACCAAATGGATGGTGGCATTGTCGGTGGCGTACCCCCGGGGACTGGCCGCCGGCCGGCCGACGGCCTCCGATAGTTTGCGAGTTCAGCGTTGCTCAGATGAGGCCATGGCTTCCCGCGACGGCAGCCATGACCGTCAGGAGTGACAGGACCAGCACAGCATTATGCATCCGTTGCATGCGATCGAAGACGGCCGCCGGCGTCACCGGATCCGCCAGGCGCCGGTGAGCGACCAACGGCTCGGCTACAAAGAGCATGGCGGCAAATCCGATCCAGAGCAGCAGCATCGCATGCATCCACCAGAAATGCACGTCAACGAACCGTTCGAGCATCCAGCCGCGCCAGACCATCCAGCCGCCACTTAACCCGGCGAGCAGCACCCATAGTCGCGCCTGCGCCGCGAAACGGCCCTCGAAGGCATGGAATGTCGCCAGTCGTTCGCCCGGCGGATGCCGTCGCCGGATGGCCGGCATGAGCACCGTCGTGACGAAGGCGACGCCACCAATCCACAGGACGACAGCTGCCACATGCAGAGTTCGCGCGAGGGCGAGATCGTCAATCACGACGCGTCCGCCGCGCGCCAGAATTCAACGTGGAAACGAACCGGGCCGATCGGGGCGACATGGTGAAGGATTGTCGGCTCGACGATGCCGGGCGGCCCGCCGGGCGAGAGGAGCCGCTCGCCCGGCTGCCGGCGCGGATCGGTCACGCTGTAGCGCAGCGCGCCTTCGGCTACATGGATCAATCCCCACACCCCAGGCTTGGTGCTGTGGTCCCGCAGCAGGGCCGCAGGGATCGTCTCCGACGCGAAATCGGCGGTCCGTCGATAGGGGGCAAGACCATCGGGCAAATTGAGGGCTGCGGGAGCCAGTTGCATCGGATCAGGCCGCGTTGGCGTAGAGTGCCGCCTCGCGCGCGATCAGCACGTCGGCGAGAAACCAGTAGGCTTCGCCCCAAGCCGCGAGCACCTGTTCGTCGACGGCATCGCCCAGCACGTCCTTGATCGCTGGCAGCAAGGCATTGGCGACGGCCGGGTAATGCGCGGGCTTGATATGCGTCTCGACATGCCGACTCGCG
>JARYGO010000040.1:0-1225 GCA_033795485.1 Sphingobium sp. | reverse complement strand
CCGCGCACCGTGACCTTGGGGTCGGGAATGCCCACCGGGATTCGATCCCAATTGGCGCGCAGCTTCTCGTCGATGCGGGTCGCGGCGTCCTCTGGGTCCGATCCTACCAGGAAGCGCGCCGTCACCATGACGCCGTCATCTTCGGCCTGGGTATAGACATGCTCAACGCCATCTACGCTCTTGACGATGGTCTCGAGCGGGATGCCGACCAGTTCGACGGCGTCGGCAGCGGCGAGGCCAGGCGCCATCACCTGGATGTCGACCATCGGCACGCTGATCTGCGGCTCCTCCTCGCGGGGAATCGAGAAGATGGCGAGCAGCCCGACCGCGATCGCCGCCATCAGAAATAGCGGCGTCAGCGGCGACATGATGGTGGCGCGGGTCAGGCGACCGGAGATGCCGAGGTTCATTTGCGCGCGCCCGCCAGGAAGAGCGTGTCCCCAGCCGCGGCGCCGCTCAGTATCTCGATCCGGTCGGGGTCGGCGGTGGGCGCAACCTGCACGGGCACGGCGCTCACCCGGCGGTCGGCCGTCACGACATCGACCTGGTCGATACCGTAGCGGGTCGAGACGAAGCGGCGCGGCACGACCAGGGCACGGCGGCGGCCCACTTCGATCGATACGCCGACGCGGCGTCCCACGAGCTGCGTCGAAAGGCCGGGCACGGTCGCATCGACCCGTACCCGACCCCCGGTGACAGCGGGATAAACCTGCGTCACTCGGCCCTGACGCGACCCCTCGGGCAGATCGCCTTCAGCCACCAGGATTTGCGCGCCGTTGCGCACCTGCCCGGCAAGCGATTCCGGCAGCTCGAGCCGCAGCAGCGGCGGACCGGCGGTGATCGTCGCCACCGACATGCCCGGCGCGACGACCGATCCGGCCGGGATGTCGGCACGCAGCACCCGGCCGGTGGCCGGTGCAAGGATCGCGCCTTGCCCGGCGACGCTGGCGCTTGCGCCTTGCTGCGCGCGTGCGGCTGCGACCTGGGCGTCAGCGGCGCGCGATAGGGCGACCGCCTGGTCAAGGCGCGCCTTGGCATAAACCTTGTTGTTGTAGAGATCCTGGACGCGGGCGAGGTCGCCGCGCGCGCGCACCGCCTCGGCCTGCGCGGCGGCGATCTGCGCGCCATAAGCGCTAGTCTCATAGCCCAGGCGGGCATCGACGATCATGCCGATGCGCTGGCCTTTTTCGACCATATCGCCTTCGCGGACCGAAAGACTGACAAG
>JARYGO010000028.1:0-21107 GCA_033795485.1 Sphingobium sp. | reverse complement strand
AACACTCCTTAATTCACAACCTCAAATCTGTGCCATTGGCGCTGACGGGGAACAGGGTACATGCAGCGCCGGCAAAACCCCGAGAGCCTGAAAAGCGCGATCGAGCCGCGCGAGGCGCACCGCCGGCGTAGGTCCGGCGACGTCTGCAAACGCGACGATGTCGGAGTGTTTTTGCGGGCCCACCACCGGTCCCATGATGCCGATAAAAATCTCCTCATGGCCGACGCCTGCCGGCCAAGATGCCAGCAGCCTGGAGCCTGCCAGGACCGGGATCGTGCCGCGCTGCGCCGCAACCATCGCCCCGGAGCCCAACGTCGCGCCATCGCTGAGAGGTCTGAGCCTGATTGACGGACCTTTCCGGTTGGGGGCAGAAGCGCCGACCGAACCGATCCGCCATATGCCTTGGCCGCAGCGATGCACCTCGCCGCGGGCATGATCGACGATGATATCGGCAAAGCGCGGATCGCTCGAACGGACGGAAATCCCGTTACCACGATATTCGAAGCGGCCGGTCATGACGGCTCCGTCCTTCGTGTCAGTCTCCGCCGACGCTTCGGAGAACAGAGCCCGAGGCATGATAGCCACTGTTTCGATCGCCAGCGGCTCTCCGACGCTCCGCTCGATCGCGGCGCAATCGGGCTCGCCCGCGGTCAGCGCCGCCGCCATCAGCAAGATGCTCAACACCTCGTTTCCCTTGTTCTGAACCGCGAACGCATCCTATTCACCCCACGGCGAATAGGGGCGGGTGCAATGCTTCACGAAATCCGCGACCGCCTTCGCGCCTTTGGGGCTCGCGGCCATATCGGTCGTCATGTCTTTCGCTGTCATCCGAAGCCATCCGTTCGCGGCGAAGGCGGTGACGAGGGGGGCGTCGCCCGCGATCTCCTCGGAAACAAAATGGGGCATCTCGGGGATTTCGGTCGGGCGCGTCTCGCCTTTCAGTTGCAGCGTCTGGTCTCCCGAGGTCAGCGTCAGCTTCGCAAGATCGGCCGGACCGCCGCTGATTTCCGCGAACAGCCTCGAGCTTCCCTCTTCGCAGGTGATCGTGAGCGGCTGCCTGTCCGTATCGCTAACCTCATAGGCGAGGGTGGCCGGGCGGGTCCGGATGCTCTCGTCGATCCTGAGATGCCAGTCATAGCCAGGCGTGGGAGATGGCTTGTCGGTCACGTCGCGGGGCATCGGCTGCGACGCGGCGGGCTGCTGTCTCGTTACCCGCGCGTCGTTATCGGCTTGCGCTGCCTCGACGTCCTCGGCGCTGCATCCGGCAATGCCGAGCGCCGAAAAAGCCAGTGCGGCGGCCAGGGTCTTCATCATATCTGTCTCCATATCGGTTGATGGCCGTTTCTCGTGCGCCCTCGCCGGGCGTCAGTTTCCATATTCGCGCCCGATCTCGAAATAGCCGATCAGGTCGTTGTCGGGGCCGCCAACGCTTTCCAGCGCCGCCACGGCGAAGCAGCGATGCGACTTGTCGTCGAGGCACCAGAGCGTGGCCGAAACACGGCTGCCCGATTGAGAATCGGCGATCGCCGCCTCGAACGCCGCGCCATGGTGCCGCTTCAGGAAGGCGCCCGGACGTCCCGCCACGCCAAATCCCGAACGCGCGTCGCGCTCTTTGAAATAGCGCTCCGCGCCGATCCGGTAACGACCCTCCAGGCGGGCGTTCAGGACTTCGACCATCCGCGTGCGATCGGCGGCGCGCGGCGTGATGCGCCTGCCATCGGGGGGAGGCAAATCCGCAAGGACGGGCGGAGCCTTGCCCTCGGAATGGGCAGGCTGTCCGGCGCTGCAGGGTTGCCCTGCTGCCACGACGTCGGGCACCTTCCGGAGCTCGAAATAGCTCAGGAGATGCTTGCGCCCCGGCAGTGCATTTTCTAGCGCAGCGAGTGCGATGAGCCTCCCCGGAGCATCCCGCACCGCCCATGTCGCAATGAGGTCGTAGCCGGGGCTGTATCCGTCGGGCAGGACGCGATAGCCTTGCAGAAGCGGCTCGATGTCGCCGCCGGCCGCCTTGCCGATTGCTGCCCATTGGAGGTCACGCGCCGGAAGCGCGATCGATCGCTGGCCGGCGATACAATAGCTGCCCGACAGATAGTCGCTCACGGTGCTCGCAAGCGCCCGTTGTTCGTCCCCGAAGGACTGTGCGGAAAGATCGGGGCCGAAACGCTCCGGCAGCGCGTCCAGCATGGTCTGATCAGTAACATCGGCCAGCACCGGCTGACCGACCGCCATCGTCATTGCGGTCATCAGCGATGTCACTGCGAACCGCCACCGCGCCCCGACGCCGTCCGCCATCACCCCGGCTCGCTCAAATCCGCGGCCTGGCTGTCCCGACTTCCTGCCTGCCGCGCCTATTTGAGTACCTGACGGAACCGAAACGATCGGTGACGGCATCAGGTGCAAGAGGATGTGCTTCATATCACCGGCTTCAATATAGTGGATGTTTCAAGGAGATAAGGCCGCGGTGACCATGCTCTGTGTCCCTGATCACACAATATTCGATTTTCTTCGGATGCTGGGGGCGCGGTGCGGCATGAAAGGTCATATGATCGGGATCGCGATCCCCGCTCTGGACCGCGATATGTGAAACAGATGTCAAATCCGGGCAACGAGCCGATCCGTAGTGATGTATGCTTTCCAGCCCTGTATGGCTAAATGTGGACGGTCCCAAATCACCCAATTCTCGCGGTTTTGCTCCTATGCGCTGCCGGCCAGCCATCGGCCGATTCTCCGCTCGCGGAGTCAGTGATTTCCAAAATGGTGAAACGGCGGCTTTGGGGCGGGAAGCGGACTGCCTGCATTCAGGCTTTGGAGAGCGAGCAATGGAACCGGCTATCAGGCCTTGGAAGTTTGCCCGGCAATCATGTGATTTCCTGTAGCTGCCCAGTCCGCTCAGCCAATATACTGATTATATGGGGCGCGGCCGTGTCGGCCGCCGCAGTCGTCCCTCGGAAAGGTCAGGCGAGATGGCTGGGACGAGAGTGTGAACCGCGCGGGGCCGCGCCGTCGCTTCGGCGGCTTCGCCGCATCCCAGAACTGTTCGGCGTCGCCTAGGAATTGCGGGTCGAAATACGTGCGGGAAGTCTTCGGTTCGGAAAGTTTTCCCCTTGACCTTCCCATCGTTGGAAACCCCACAACCCGGTCAATCGAAGAAAACCGGAGATTTTGTGATGGCCGATGTGGTGCAATTGAAGCGCGAAAGCGATAACCCGGCCACCAGATTGGCGCAGTTAAGCGTCGCCGTCGCCGATATGACCTGCGCCTCGTGCGTCGGCCATGTCGAAAAGGCGATCGCCAAGCTGCCGGGCGTGAACGGGGTCAGCGTCAATCTGGCGACCGAACGCGCCGATGTGACATTCGCGGGCGCCGCTGACCCGATTGCCGTCGTGCAGGCGATCGAGCGCGCGGGCTATCAGGTGCCCGAGGTCGAGGTCGAAATTGGCGTTGCGGGCATGACGTGCGCGTCGTGCGTCGGTCATGTTGAAAAAGCGCTGTCCAAGGTTCCAGGTGTCATTACCGCCACCGTCAATCTGGCGACCGAGAAAGCCAGCATCCGCTATCATCTTGGCATTGCGTCGCTTGGCGATCTGGAGGGCGCGATCCGCGGCGCCGGTTACGAACCGCGCCGGATTGAGGATGATGGCGCATCGTCCGACCAGCAAGCCTCGGCGCGCGAAGAGGAGCTCATCGGCTTGCGCCGGTCGCTGCTTCTCGCCGCGGTGCTGGCCTTGCCGGTCTTCATACTCGAGATGGGCTCGCACCTCATCCCCGCGGTCCATGATTTCGTCATGGCCACGATCGGAATGCAGACGAGCTGGCTGATCCAGTTCGTCCTAACCACGCTGGTGCTCTTCGGGCCTGGGCTACGTTTTTTCCAGAAGGGCATTCCCGCGATCCTGCGCGGCACGCCCGATATGAACTCGCTCGTCACGCTGGGGACGAGCGCCGCCTGGGGCTATTCGCTGGTCGCGACCTTCGCCCCCGGCGTGCTGCCGGCGGGCACCGCCAATGTCTATTATGAAGCCGCGGCGGTGATCGTCGCGCTGATCCTGCTTGGCCGCTATCTTGAGGCCAAGGCCAAGGGGCGAACGTCGGAGGCGATCAAGCGGCTCGTCGGACTGCAGGCGAAAACCGCCCGCGTCGTGCGCGATGGCACGGCGCTGGAAGTCGCGCTCGCGGATGTCCGTACGGGCGATATCGTCCAGGTGCGTCCGGGCGAACGCGTGCCGGTCGATGGCGAAGTTGTTGACGGAAACTCCTATGTTGACGAGTCGATGATCACCGGCGAGCCGGTCCCGGTTGCCAAGTCCGCGGGCGCAGCGGTCGTCGGCGGCACGATCAACAAGACCGGCGCCTTCACCTTCCGCGCGACCAAGGTCGGCGCGGACACGGTGTTGGCGCAGATCATTCGCATGGTCGAGCAGGCGCAGGGATCGAAGCTGCCGATCCAGGCGATGGTCGACAAGGTGACCGCCTGGTTCGTCCCCGCAGTAATGGGGATCGCGGGGCTGACCTTCCTGATCTGGCTCATCTTCGGCCCCGATCCGGCGCTGACCTTCGCGCTGGTGAATGCGGTCGCGGTGCTGATCATCGCCTGCCCGTGCGCGATGGGTCTTGCGACCCCGACGTCGATCATGGTGGGAACCGGGCGCGCTGCCGAACTGGGGGTGCTGTTCCGCAAGGGCGAGGCGCTTCAGACGCTGCGCGACGTGAGCGTCGTGGCGCTCGACAAGACCGGCACGTTGACCAAGGGGCGCCCCGAACTGACCGACATCGAGCCGGCGGCCGGGTTCGGGCGCGACGAGGTGCTCGCGCTGGTCGCCAGCGTCGAAAGCCAGTCCGAGCACCCGATCGCCGAGGCGATCGTGGCTGCCGCGGACGCGCGGGGTCTTGACGTCCAGTCGCCCACAGCATTCGAAGCCATTCCCGGGTACGGCGTTTCGGCGCGGGTCGGCGATCGCGACGTTCGGGTCGGCGCCGACCGGTTCATGAACAAGCTGGGGCATGATGTCTCGGCCTTTGCCGCCAAGGCCCGCGAACTCGGCGCGCAAGGCAAATCCCCGCTCTATGCCGCGATCGACGGCAAGCTTGCGGCGGTGATCGCGGTCGCCGATCCGATCAAGGACACGACGCCCGAGGCGATCAGCGCGCTGCACGCGCTCGGACTCAAGGTCGCGATGATCACCGGCGACAATCAGGCGACGGCCGATGCCGTCGCGCGGACGCTGGGGATCGACGAGGTGGTCGGCGAAGTGCTTCCCGACGGAAAGGTCGATGCGCTCAACCGGCTTCGGGCGGGGGGCCGCAAGGTTGCTTTCGTCGGCGACGGCATCAACGACGCCCCCGCGCTCGCCGAGGCCGATGTCGGCCTGGCGATCGGCACCGGCACTGATGTTGCGATCGAGTCCGCCGACGTCGTTCTGATGTCGGGCGACCTTCGCGGCGTGGTCAATGCGATCGCGCTGTCGAAGGCGACGATCCGGAACATCCAGCAGAATCTGTTCTGGGCGTTCGGCTATAATGCGGCGCTGATCCCCGTCGCAGCCGGCGCGCTCTATCCGCTCAACGGCACTTTGCTGTCGCCGGTCTTCGCGGCTGGTGCGATGGCGCTGTCGAGCGTCTTCGTGCTAAGCAACGCGCTCAGGCTGAAGGCGTTCCGGCCGGTGATCGCGTCCGACAAAAACGCAGAAGGAGAGGCAGCATGAACATCGGCCGCGCTTCCAAATTGTCGGGGGTCTCGACGAAAATGATCCGCTATTATGAGCAGACGGGGCTCATCCCCAAGGCCGCGCGCCACGACTCGGGCTATCGCGACTATGACGAGGCCGACGTGCATCGGCTTCGCTTCATCCGGCGCGCGCGCGATCTCGGCTTTACGGTGGAGCAGATCGGCGAGCTGCTCGGCCTCTGGTCGGACCGGAGCCGCGCCAGCGCCGATGTTAAATCATTCGCGCTGGGACATATCGAACGGCTCCGCGGAAAAATGGCCGAAATCGAAGCGATGGTGCGGACGCTCGAAACGCTCGCCGATCATTGCCACGGCGATGACCGCCCCGACTGCCCGATCATCGAAGGGCTGGCCGACGACGACGGCGAGCCCTCGCGGCTCGAACCCCGCGAGCCGCAGCGTTTCGGCGGACCCGGCGGGCCGCCCGCACGGCGGCACTGAGCCCGCCCGGCCCTGTGGGCCCTGGCCGTTGTCTGGCTGAACCCGGGCGAATCCGGCACATCCACGCCAGCGACGTCGGCGCCGACTGACCACACATCATCGGCATTCGCT
Organism: Sphingobium sp.; assembly: GCA_033795485.1. Classification (GTDB taxonomy): domain Bacteria; phylum Pseudomonadota; class Alphaproteobacteria; order Sphingomonadales; family Sphingomonadaceae; genus Sphingobium. The sequence continues at coordinate 14,830 of JARYGO010000028.1, read as the reverse complement.
TCGACCGAATTAGGGTTGACCCTGCCATCGTTGGAAGCCGCATCTCCTGGCGGGCGGCCAGCACGAGGAGGCATTCCGACGGCCCCAAGCCGTCGCTCCTCTCCGCCGCTCGTGACCGACAAGGAACAAGATCATGCCTGCGACCACTCCCGAGATACTCATCTATTCCACAGCGACCTGTCCCGATTGCCGAGCACTTAAGGCGTGGCTGACCAGCCGCGGACTCGCCTGGACCGAAAAGGATATGTCGGACCCGGCGATCATGGCGGAAGCCAAGATGCGCACCGGCGTGCGCGTCGCACCGATCACGCTTGTTGGCGACCAAATCTTCCACGGAACCTTCGCATCGCAGAAGCCGAGGCTCGTCGAGGCGCTTGGCCTCGCCGACGCCGTTTGAGCGGGGGGCGGCCGTGACGCGAACCGTTGATATCCACCAAGCCGGCCGCGCCATCGCGGTCGGCGACGGCCAGACAATCCTCGAGGCGGCGCTCGATGCCGGCATCGCCTATCCGCATGGCTGCCGTTCGGGCCGCTGCGGCACGTGCAAGTCGCGGCTCGTGGCTGGCGAGGTCGACATGCTGCCCCACACGTGCTTCGCACTCACCCCCGAGGAAAAGGCGCAAGGGCTCATTCTGGCGTGCCGCGCACAGCCGCTCACCAACATTGAGGTCGCATGGCTCGGCAAGGAGGATGAAGCCGTTGCCCACCCGGCCCGCCGCGTCAAAACCGATGTCGCCGCACCCGATGATGCCACGCGCGCCAACACCGAGCCACCGTTTCAGTACGCGGCGCGCCAAGCAGGCGGGAAGACGGCATCATGAATGTCGGGCGGGCCGCCATGTTGATCGGCGCTTCGGCGAGGCTGATCCGGGATCTGGAGCAAATAGGCTTCATCGCCAGGGTGGGCGGCACGGCAGGCAGCCGCCGCGCCTTTTCGCAAATGCTGCGCCTTGCCCGCCGCGGCCGCGATCTCGGCTTGACAATCGAACGGGCGCTGATCCTGCTTCAGCTCTGGCGCGCCCGTTCGGACGCCGATGCCGGGACGATCGCGCACCGCCACGCCGATGCGCTGAAGCGCCATATCACCGACATTCAGGCGATGGTGAGCGCGCTTGAGCATCTCGCCTCCTTCGCCAAAAGCGACGCGCGCGGCGACGGGCCGAACCGCAATGACATGGCAAACGACAAGGCCGCGATAGCCCCGGCTGGACGCGCGCGCCTCCGCCTCCGCCGCAACCCGGCGCGGTTCGCCGCGGAGAAAGCGGCATTGGCCCCGTGGTGCGCGTCGACGGAGCGGCGGACGTGACGCAAGAGATGATAGAAATGTCCGGTGGCGCGCGCAGGCCGGTTCTGATCCTCAGCGTCGCCCAGGCACTTTATCTTTCGACGCTCTCGGTGATCTTCACTTTTTCGGGGCTCGTTGGGGCGGCGCTTGCGCCGATCCCGAGCCTCGCGACGCTCCCCCTCGCACTAAGCACCGTCGTCACCGCCGTCACGACCATTCCGGTTTCGATGCTGATGGCGCGGATCGGGCGCCGCGCCGGCTTCCAGCTCGGCGCTTTCGTCGGCGCCGCGGGCGCCAGCCTCGCGGCTTGGGGAATCGCCAGAGGGGACTTCGCGCTGTTCTGCTTCGGCAACGCACTGATCGGCGTCTTCCAGGCGTCCGCCATGTATTACCGCTTCGCCGCCGCCGACCTCGCCGCGCCGGCGTTCCGCCCGAAGGCCGTATCATGGGTCCTGGCGGGCGGAGTGGCCGCCGCGGTCATCGGCCCCGAGGTAGCAGCGCGAACGCGCGCGCTTGTTCCGGCGGCCGAATATATGGGGGCCTTTCTCGCTGCCGCGCTGCTCGCTCTCTTCTCTATCGCCGTGCTTGCAGCTTTGCGCGCGACGCCGCCCGCGATCGCGGCGGAGGCAGACGCGCGCGGACGCCCGCTGCTGGCGATCATGCGCCAGCCGGTGTTCGTCGTCGCGGCGCTCAATGCCGCCGCCGCCTATATCGTGATGAGCTTCGTGATGACCGCCTCGCCGCTCGCGGTGGTCGCCGCTGGCCACGAGGTCGATGCCGCGGCCAGCGTCACGCGCTGGCATCTCGTCGGTATGTTCGCGCCGTCCTTCTTCACCGGCGGGCTCATCGCCCGCTTCGGGGTGCTGCGTATCCTCGTCGCAGGCGCACTCCTCTTGTCGGTAAGCCTTGCTATCGCGCTCAGCGGGTCGGCGCTATTGGCCTTCCAGGCCTCGCTGCTTCTCCTCGGTGTCGGCTGGAACTTCCTGTTTATCGGCGGCACGACCCTTCTCACCGAAGCCTATGAACCGGCGGAGCGCGCCAGAACCCAGGCCGCCAACGAGTTTCTCGTGTTCGGCACCACGGCGCTCGCGACGCTCGCGGCCGGCACGATACAGACCGGTCAAGGCTGGGCGACGGTCAACATCGCCGCATTCCCGGCGCTGCTGGTCGCGGGACTTGCGACAGCCTGGTTCGCGGTGCGGCGCTCGCGACCGGAGATCGCGGCCAGGTGACGGTATCGGGACCGGCACCGCTGAGGCCGGGATCGGAGCCATATCCGAAGATTTCATGCCGGCGCCGGGGATCCGCCAACAATCGCAAATGGTCCGCATTGCGGCGGGTCTGCGGCGAACAGGTCCAAATATTCGAGAGGCTCCGCGTCCCAAGGCCAAAAAGTCCCACATATGCCGCGATGCCGAGGCAGGGAAATATACCATCAGATGAAGCGGGCGAAGCCGATCGCAAGTGGCCGGCAACTTTCGGACCGGCGCCCATATTTGAACCTTGTCGACAGCCCGGCAGCATCGCAGGCTGATCGCGCCCCGACCGGCCGGCGTCGCAGATCATGTGCTTTTATCCGATGGCGTCGAATGCGCGATGCGGTCACGGGTTTCGGGACGGGCAAGACCAAAGCATTTCGGCCGGGAAGCCGGATGAAGCGCGCCCCGGCTCCATGATTGGATACCGAAGCGCACCCATGGCCGGGCGTCGGTGTTCACCGACGTTCGGGCACTTGACCGACCCGCTCAGGGGGGCTGAGGGAGGGGTAACGGGTCGGCGAGATGTGGCAGGCGGCCTAGCGGTTCAGCCACCGCTGCATTTGTTCGATTTCATTCTCCTGGGCGGCGATGATCGCTTCGGCCAGCTGGCGCACCTCGGGGTCGGCTCCATGTTTCAAGACGACCTGCGCCATCTCGATGGCGCCCTGGTGATGCGGAATCATCCCGCGAAGAAAATCGAAATCGGCATCGCCGCTGAACTTGATCGTCATGGCGGCGTGCATCCGGTCATTCGCTTCCTGATAGGCGCGAATGACCGGGTTTCCGGAAGGGGGCGATCGCATGTGGCCGCGATGCTGGTCATGTTCCATGCGCTTCACTTCTCCTGTTTCAGATCGCGGTGGCGGGATAGCCGTCGTCGGTGAGTGCCTCCTCGATTTCCTGCTGGCTGGCGGAGGTAGTGACGGTGATTGTGCGGGCGACGGTATCGGCCTCGACCACGGCGCCGGGATCGACCTTGGCGATAGCGTCGGTGACGTGCGGCACACAGGAACCGCACGTCATATCGGGTACAAGGAATTGCATGGGATTCTCCTTTGTTCTCGGGTTCCTGCCGATGGAGATGGGGTTTGCCATCGTGGGCAGGTCAAGCGTCGTTCGTGAAAAAATAATTTCGCCCTGCGGTCCTTGACCTTGTCACGATGGCAAACCCCACATCGCCTGAAGATCGCATCACCAGGAGATTTTATGCGCCGTTTCTATATCCCCGATATGACCTGCGGCGGCTGCGCCAGGTCGGTCACCAGGGCGCTGCAAAGCGTCGACCCGCAGGCCCGCATCGAAACCGACCCGCCCGCGCGCGAGGTTCGGGTCGAGAGCGTGGCGGACGAAGCCGCATTCCTCGCGGCGCTCAGCGAAGCAGGCTATCCGGCCGGGACACGTCCCGCAGCCGCAGCCATCCGATCGGGAGATTAGATCATGGATGTCAGACATTTTTTCATGGCCGGCGCGGCGGCGCTGGCGGTGACGGGCATGGCGGCACGACCGTCCTTCGCGGCGGAGGCTCCCCTGAGCGGCGCCTTTGCTCTTCCCGGCATCACGGAGAAAGTGACCGCCGAACTCACTGTCCGGGAGACCGGGCCGCTTGCGCGCGAGCTGGTGATCGCTTTTACCGACAAGATGACGGGGCAGCCCGTCACCCAGTTCGACGAGGAACTGGCGCGGGAACTCCACTTGCTGGCGACCGACAGCGCCTTCTCGACCTTCGTGCACGAGCATCCGGAGAAACCCGGGCCGGACGGGCGCTTCCGGATCGAGGTGCGTTTCCCCAAGGCCGGGCTCTATCATGTGTACGCCGATGTCATGCCGAAGGGGCTCGGCCAGCAGGTCGTCCGCTTCGACGTGCCGGTCGATGTTGAAAAGACCCCGGTCGCGCAGCAATCGCCGCCGGTCGCCGCCGCAGAGGGATCCGACGGCCCCTATTCGATCGAGCTCGACGCCGCGGCGCTCCGGGCCGGCGCCGAAAACATGATCGCCTTGACGATTTTGAAGGATGGCAGGCCCGCGACCGATCTCGGGCTCTATCTCGGCGTGCCCGCGCATGCGGTCTTCGTGAGCACCGACGATCTCGGCTATGTTCACGCGCACGCCATGGCGGATGCTCCGAAAGGCGGCCATCATGCACATGGGCAGCACGCGCATGGATCCCATGCCGATCCAGGGGCGGCCATCCCGGCCAAGCTGATGCTTCACGCAGCGCCGCCACGCGCGGGCCGTTATGCACTGTGGATCCAGTTCATGGGTGGCGGCGAGGTGCGGACGGTGCCCTTCGTCGTCACCGTTCCGCCGGCGCCGTGACCGCGCCGGGGCACGCCGTTGCAACCGCGCCCCTTTCTCGAACTTCTAATGCAAGCCACACGAATTCGATATCGCCCGGTCTCTTCGCGGACAGGGTCGGGCATATCGCGCGTACAGTTGATCGCGGCCGGCCATAGTAGATCGGAAGTGCGGACATCCGTGCCAAAGCGCCAGCTGCGTAACAGGCGCCGCCGACCTTGGGATCAAACCCGGCTCCGCCGAACCGAAACCGATGGAACGAACCATGCCAAATCCACGCTCATCCCACGATCGACATGGCTATGATCACCACCACGTGGGCGGACATGACCATGATCACTCGCATCTTCCGGTGGTTACGGAGGATAACGAACGCAAGATTCTCCTTTCCTTCCTGATCATCTTCGCCTTCATGTTCGTCGAAGCTGTCGGCGGATATCTCTCGGGCTCGCTCGCGCTTCTGGCCGATGCCGGACATATGCTGACCGACGCCATCGCGCTCGGCCTCGCTTACGCCGCCTTCCGTCTCGGAAGGCGGGCTGCCGACGGGCAGCGCAGCTTTGGCTACGCCCGGTTCGAGGTGATCGCCGGGTTCGTCAATGCCCTCACTTTGTTCGGCATTGTCGCGTGGGTTCTCTACGAAGCGGTCGAGCGTTTCCAGAATCCGGGACCGGTTCTGGCCGGCTCGATGTTCGTGGTCGCCCTCACGGGCATGCTCGTGAACCTTTTCGTCCTCTGGTTTCTCACCCGCGGCGATTCAGACCATGTCAATGTCAAGGGTGCGGTGCTGCACGTGATGGGCGACCTGCTCGGCTCCGTCGGCGCCATCGTGGCCGCAGGCGCGATCTGGTTCACGGGCTGGACCCCGATCGACCCTATTCTCTCGGTGCTCGTGTCGCTGCTGATCCTGCGCAGCGCGTGGAGCCTGCTCAAGAACACATTGCATATCCTGCTCGAAGGCGCGCCCGCCAACGCCAGCAGTTCCGAAATATCCGAACATCTTCGTGCGGCCGTCCCGGGCCTGCAGAATGCCAGCCATATCCATATCTGGTCGTTGACGTCGGGGCGCGTGCTGGCGACGCTCCAGGTGCAGCCGGCGGACGGAGCCGATATCCGCCATGTGATTGGCCAGGTCGAGCACGAACTGAAGACGAAATTCCAGATCGAGCACCCGACAATCGGGATCGACTGGGACGGAAATGCCGGTTGCAGCCTCGACGCGCCCGGCCAGGCAATGGCGGCTCATACAGGCCACGCGCACTAGCCGGCTGCGCGTCATGGCTCGACCCTCGTCGATGAATGGTGGAGGTCGAACGAAAAGCCCCCGTTCGCTCCGAAAAGGATCTCCTGCCGGAGACCTTCGCTTGCGGGATACCTACAGGATCAGAGCCGCGCGCGGGAGTCGCGTTCCTGTCTTTTCCATCCGTTCGATCCTGTTGAACGGGCTGTCGTCCCAAAACGCAGAAACCCGCAGTCTGGGCGCTTGAAGCCATCCGCCCCCGAATCGCTGGGCGGGGGCATCCATCATTGGCCGAGTATGACGGGAGCACCTGATTGCCGAAAACAGCGCCGATTCCCAGCCGTCCCCGCGAAACCCGCGTCCTCCATATGCCGCGCCAGCGGAGGCATGGCCCCCGCTGACGTGAGGCTTTCAGCCGACCGGTACATCCTTTTGCGGCCCGGAGGTTCCAACGAACAGCAGCGCCGCGAGCGCGGCAACACCGGCGGCGACCCCCGCTCCCAGGAAGGCGGTCTGGAAACCGGCCAGCATGGTTTCGGCGGTCTGGCCGGTGCCTTCGCCGGAACCGGAGGTCGAGAGCGCAACCATGATGGCGAGGCCGATGGCGGAGCCGATCTGGTAGGTCGTGTTGATCAGCCCTGATGCCAGGCCTGTCTCCTCGGGCCTCGCGCCGGCCATGCCCGTCATCGTCGTCGGAATATAGGCCAGGGCCATGCCGAAGGCGGCGAGGAGAGAAGCTGGCAGAACGTCCATCAAGAAAGTTCCGTCCGGCGGCAGGTTCGCGAACATCCAGAGCGCGCCGCCCATGAGCAGCAGCCCGAGCACAAGATTGGGCTTGGCGCCAAACCGTCCGATCAACCTGCCCGAAAGGCCGACCATCACGACCATGATCGTCACGGTCATCGGTAAAAGCGCGAGGCCGCTGGCGAGCGCCGAGAGGCCGAGGATCTGCTGGAGATAGAGGTTCAGGAAGAACCAAAGCGGGATCCAGGCGGCCCCGAGCAAAGCCATCACGAGATTGCCCGCCGCGAGGTTCGGCGCCTTGAAAATGCCGAGGGGAAGAAGCGGCTCGCGCCGCGCGAACTGGGCAATCAGGAAGATTGCGAAAAGAATTCCCGAAACCACCAGTATCGACAATGTCTGCGAAGGGTCGGAGCCGGCTGATTCGATCGAGACGATGGCATAGACGAGACTGACAAGCGCACCTGTGACGCTGATCGCCCCGAACCAGTCGATGCCGCCGCTGCTGCGCGGTGACTTGCCGAGCACGGCCGGAACGAGCGCCAGCACGAGAAGGCCGAGCGGCACGTTGATCAGGAAGGTCCAGTTCCAGCTCATCCATTCGGTAATGACGCCGCCCAGAAACACGCCGGCCGAGCCGCCCGCCGCGGCAGCGGCGCCCCAGAAACCGAACGCCTTGCCGAGTTCGGCACCATCATGCCCGAAAAGGCGCATGAGGATGGTGAGGGCGGATGGCGCGATCAGCGCGGCGCCCACGCCCTGCAAAGCCCGTCCGGCAAGCAGCATCTCCTGGCTTGGCGCCAGCCCTGCCAGCAGCGACGCCAAGGTGAGTATGGCAAATCCGCCCGCAAAGATGCGGCGGGCGCCGAGCAGATCGCCCAGCCGTCCGCCGAGGAGCAGCAAGCCGCCAAAGGCGATGACATAGGCATTGAAGATCCAGCTCAGCCCGCCCGCGCTGAAGCCGAGGTCGGCCTGCATGGCGGGCAAGGCCACGCCGATGATCGATGTATCGAGGATCACGATGAACTGGGCGGCGCAAAGCAGCGCGAGAGCGGCCCATCTCTTCGGATCGGGTATGAAGTCCTGCATTGGAATTCCCCAAGATCAGTTTCCCGCTTATTGCGATTGATGCCGGGGGTCGGGCTTCCAACGCTGGCATGGTCAATAGCCAAAAGCCTAATTTCGTCTCGATCGATCGAGGTATGCGCCTGAGGGGCCGTAGCGAGGTCGAGCGCGGAAATTCGCGGCGGCGGACGCCGTGTGGAAATTCGCCGCGCGCGCCTCCCTGTTCAAACTACCGGCGAAAAAGCCCTTGACCCTCCAACGATGGAAAACCGCAACCCCCGAGTTTGAACGCCCCCATCCATTCGGATCAGCGGGCGCTGATTCGGAGGTTGAGATGCGAAAATCACGGGTTGCCGCGGCACTGGGTATGATATTGGCGACGGGGCTGGTGGTGTTTTGGGTGGGCGGGCCGGGAGGCGATGAACAGGCCGCCGCTCCGGCGCCGCCGATGGTGCTTGCAGCATCGGTGGTCGTGCAGGATCACGTGCCGCGTTCGACCTATACCGGGCGCTTGACGGCGGTCGAGACGGTCGACCTCAAGCCGCGCGTCTCGGGCTATATCGCCCATGTCAGCGTCCCCGAGGGGCAGATAGTCCGCCGCGGTCAGATCCTCTTTCGCCTCGATAGTGCGCCTTTCGCGGCGCGGCACGCCGCAGCACGCGCGGCGACGCGCGAAGCCGAAGCGCGGCTGGGACTCGCGGCGGCCGAGGATGTGCGGGCCCGCCGGCTCGTCGCCGAGGGTGTTGCCGGGCGTGAGCGGTCGGACGTAACCACCGCGACCCTGCGCGAGCGCGAAGCCCAGGTCGCATCGGCGCGCGCGGCGGAGCGACTGGCGGCGCTCGACCTTCGCTATGCCGGCGTCGAAGCACCCATCGCCGGCCGGGTCGGTCAGATACTCGTCACCCGGGGCAATCTGGTCGCCGGCGGTGAGGCTGCGACACCGCTCACGACCATCGTCTCGGTTGATCCGCTTTTTGTCGAATTCGATGTCGACGAAGCGACCTATCTTCGCTCGCTGGCCGATCGCCGCGGGCAAGGCGCCGGGGCCAAGGTCGACGTCCGCCTCGAAGACGGCAGCAAGCGGTCGGCGCGGCTGGATTTCATCGGCAACCGCCTCGACCGTGCGACGGGCACGATCCGCGCGCGTGCGATTTTGCCCAATCCGGGCGGCCGTCTGGCGCCGGGCCTGTTCGCCGAAGTCGATATCGCGACCGGCGATACACGGCCAGCCATTCTGGTCAGCGACCTCGCGATCGGCGTCGAACAGGGCAGACGCTTCGTCCTTGTTCTGGGTGCGAAGAACGTGACCGAATATCGTCCCGTGACACTGGGCCCGATCGTGGACGGCCTGCGCGTTGTGGAGAAAGGCTTGCGGCCCGGCGACCGCGTCATCGTCAAGGGGCTCGCCGGCCCCGGCATGGCGGTCAAGCCCAAGATCGTGCCGATGCCGCGCGGCAATGGCGTTCAGAAAGCTGGCGTGCAGCGGGAGGCGGCGCGATGAACTTCCCCCGCTTCTTCATCGACCGGCCGATCTTCGCGATCGTGCTGTCGGTGCTGCTGCTGATCGCGGGCCTGCTTGCGCTCCTCCGCCTGCCGCTCAGCGAATATCCGGCGGTGGCGCCCCCGACGGTGACCGTTGTCGCCGCCTATCCCGGCGCTTCGCCCGAGGTCATCGCCGAAACCGTCGCAAGCCCGATCGAGCAGGCGGTCAACGGCGTCGAGGGCATGCTCTATATGGCGAGCCAGGCCTCCACCGACGGCCGGATGACCCTCACGGTCACCTTCGCACAAGGGACCGATCCCGACATCGCGCAGGTTCAGGTTCAGAACCGGGTGTCGCGCGCGCTGCCGCGCTTGCCCGAGACGGTACAGCGGCTGGGCGTGACCACGCAAAAGGTTGCGCCCGATGCGCTGATGGTCGTGCATCTTCTCTCGCCATCGAAGCGTTATGACCCGCTCTACATCTCCAACTATGCGCTGCTCCAGGTTCGCGACGAAATCGCGCGCATTCCCGGTATCGCCGATGTGGTCGTCTGGGGCGCCGGCGAATATTCGATGCGCGTCTGGCTCGACCCGGCGCGGATCGCTTCGCGCGGCCTGACCGCGAGCGACATCGTCGCTGCGATCCGCGCACAGAATGTAGAGGTCGCCGCGGGCAGCGTCGGGCGCCAGCCCAGCCCCGCCGCCGCGCAGCAGGTCGCGCTCGACGTCAAAGGCCGCCTCGCGACCGAGGAGGAGTTCGCCGCGATCGTCGTCAAGACCGGCGCCGACGGCCAGCTCACCCGGCTGGGCGAGGTCGCCCGGATCGAAATGGGTGCCAACGACTACGCGCTGCGCTCGCTGCTCGACGGCGAGCCCGCGATCGCGCTCCAGATATTGCAAAGCCCGGGCGCCAACGCGCTCGACACGGCGGCACAGGTTCGGGCGACGATGGACCGGCTCTCGAACGGGTTCCCGGACGGGCTGGAGCATCGCATCGCCTATGATCCGACGATCTTCGTCGAGGCTTCGATCGCAAGCGTGATCGTCACGCTGCTCGAGGCGACGCTCCTCGTCGTTCTTGTCGTGATCCTCTTCCTTCAGACCTGGCGCGCGTCGATCATTCCGCTCGTCGCGGTGCCCGTCTCGTTGGTCGGGACATTGGCGGTGATGTATTTGTTCGGCTTTTCGCTGAACACGCTGTCGCTGTTCGGACTGGTGCTATCGATCGGCATCGTCGTCGATGACGCAATTGTCGTCGTCGAGAATGTCGAGCGCCACATCGGGCTTGGCGAAACGCCGCGCGAAGCCGCGCGCAAGGCGATGGCAGAGGTTACGGGGCCGATCATCGCGATCACCTCGGTCCTCGCCGCGGTCTTCATCCCCACTGCCTTTCTTGGCGGTTTGCAGGGCGAATTCTATCGCCAGTTCGCGCTTACCGTCGCCATCTCGACCATCCTGTCGGCGGTCAATTCGCTGACGCTGTCGCCCGCGCTCGCCGGGGTGCTGCTCAAAGGCCATGACGCGCCGCGCGACCGCATCCAGCGCGCGATCGACAAGGGCTTTGGCTGGCTGTTCCGGCCCTTCAATCGCGCCTTCGATCGCGGCTCGGTCGCCTATGTCGGCGGCGTGCGACGTGTCGTCCGGCGCGGCGCGGTCGCGGGATTCGTCTATGCCGGATTGCTCGGCCTGACCTGGTTCGCCTTTGACAAGCTGCCCGCCGGTTTCGTGCCTGCGCAGGACAAATATTATCTCGTCGGCATCGTCCAGCTCCCGAACGGCGCGTCGCTCGACCGCACCCAGGCGGTGGCCGAGCAGGTCTCGAAGATCGCGCTGGCGGAGCCCGGGGTCGAAAGTGTCGTCGCCTTTCCGGGCCTGTCGATCAACGGATTCGTCAACGTGCCGAACGCCGCCGTCATGTTCGTGATGCTCGATCCTTTTTCCGAGCGCACTTCGCCGGACATGGCGGCGGGAGCGATCGCCGGACGACTGCAGGGCAAATATGCCGCTGTCCCCGACGGTTTCGTCGGCGTTTTTCCGCCTCCTCCGGTTCCCGGTCTCGGCGCGACCGGCGGGTTCAAGATGCAGATCGAGGACCGCTCGGGCGCGGGTTATGAGGCGCTCGCTGCTGCCAGCGCCAAGGTGATGGCGGCTGCTGCCAAGGAGCCGGCGCTTGCCGGACTGATGACCAGCTATAATGTCGCCTCGCCCGAACTTTCGGTCGATGTCGACCGGGCCAAGGCGGCGGCTCAAGGCGTGGCGATGACCGATGTGTTCGACACAATGCAGGTCTATCTCGGCTCGCTCTATGTCAACGACTTCAACCGCTTCGGCCGCACCTATCAGGTTTATGCGCAGGCCGAAGCCGACGCGCGGGCGCAGCCTGATGCCGTCGGGCGGCTTCAGGTCCGCAACGCCCAGGGCGAGATGGTCCCGCTCGCGACGCTGGTCACGACCGCGCCCGGCGCGGGCCCGGATCGCATCATCCACTATAACGGCTTTCCATCGGCTGATATCAGCGGCGGTCCCGCGCCGGGCTTCAGCTCGGGGCAGGCGGTCGCGGCGATGGAACGGATCGCGCGCGCCGAACTGCCCGACGGCATGACCTTCGAGTGGACCGATCTGACCTATCAGGAAAAGACCGCGGGCAATGCCGCCCTCTACATCTTCCCGCTCGCCGTGCTCCTCGCCTTCCTGATCCTTGCGGCGCAGTATAACAGCTGGTCGCTGCCGCTGGCGGTCCTGCTCATCGTGCCGATGTGTCTCTTGAGCGCGCTCGTCGGGGTCTGGCTGACCGGCGGCGACATCAACATCTTCACTCAAATCGCCTTTGTCGTGCTGGTGGGACTGGCCGCGAAAAATGCGATCCTGATCGTCGAGTTCGCGCGCGCGCAGGAGGACGAAGGTCTCGATCCGCTTGCCGCAGCGCTCGAGGCCTGCCGGTTAAGACTTCGCCCGATCTTGATGACGTCGATCGCCTTCATCGCCGGCGCGGTCCCCCTGGCGATCGCCACAGGGGCGGGCGCCGAAATGCGGCAGGCCATGGGCATCGCGGTGTTCGCCGGCATGCTCGGGGTGACGCTCTTCGGCCTCTTCCTCACCCCGCTCTTCTACGTCGTGATCCGCAAGGCCGTTCTGCGGCGCGAGGCGCGGCGCCTTTCAAGCCCGGACACCAAGCCGCAGGAATTGACCCTATGACATCGATCGCCAAACTTTCACCCGCCGTCCTGCTCCTTGGCCTGGCCGGGTGCGCTACCGTCGGCTCCAACTATGTTCCCCCGCAGATCGAGGCACCCGGCGCCTATGCTGCGCAGCCGGTGGGCGTCGAAGATGCCGCTGTCGAAACCGCGTGGTGGAAACTGTTCGGCGACCCGGCGCTCGATGGTTTGATCGCCGAGGCGCTCGCGGCCAATCTCGACGCGCGGCTCGCCGTCGCACGGCTTGAGGAGGCGCGCGCACTCGCCGGCGTGTCGCGCGCGGCGCGGCTTCCTGGCGGCGGTGTTGATGCCTCCTATCAGCGCCGCCGTCCGGCCGATGCCGAGCGTCCGGTCGGTCAGCCACGCGAGGGCGATGTTTTGCGCCTCGGGGCAGAAGCCAGCTGGGAGATCGATCTGTTCGGCCGTATCCGCCGCGGGGTCGAAGCCGCCGAGGCCGACGTCGGTGGCGCCGAGGCACTGCTGCGCTCGGCCCGCGCGGCGGTTACGGCGGACGTCGCCAGCCATTATTTTGAATTGCGCGGAAGCGAGGCCGCGCTTGCGATCGCGCATCGCCAGATCGAAACCCAGCGGCGTTCGCTCGAAGTCACATATAAGCTGGAGCGCGCCGGCGCGGGCGCGCGTTTCGATGTCGTTCGCGCAGAGGCTGCGCTGTCCGCCGTCGAGGCGACGCTACCCGGGATCGAACAGCGCATCGGCACCGCGCGTCATGCGCTCGCCGTCCTGCTTGGCCAGACACCGCAAAGCTTCGCCGGTCCCGCCGCGACGACAACCGACCTGCCGCAGGTCACACAGATCGGCGTCGGCGCGCCCGCCGACCTGTTGCGGCGGCGGCCTGATATCGCCGCCGCCGAACGCGCGCTCGCCGCCGCCACCGCACGGCGCGGCGTCGCCGAGGCCGATCTATTCCCGACGGTGCGCCTGTCCGGGTTCATCGGGCTTCTCGCGGGCGGGTTCGAATCCTTGTTCAGCGGCGGTGCGCTTGCTTTCTCGGGCGGCCCCAGCCTCGATTGGGGGGTGTTCGATATGCCGCGGCTGCGCGCGCAGGTCCGTGTCGCCGATGCCCGCGTCGATGCGGCACTCATCGATTACCACCGGACCGTCCTGATCGCGCTTCGCGATGTCGAGGACGCGTTGACGACCTATGGTGCGGTCCGGACCAGCCTCGCGATGCGCGACCAGCAGGTCGGCGCCAGTCGCGAAGCGGCGCGAATGGCGTCGGTTCGCTTTCGCGAGGGCGAGGGCCAATATCTGGACGTTCTCGATGCCGAACGCAGCCTGTACGAAGCCGAAGCCACCCTCGTCGCGGCGCGCTCTGACCATCTCCTGTCGGTGGTCGAAATTCACCGCGCGCTCGGCGGCGGCTGGGAGGTGTGCGAAATGGAAAATGGTTCAGATTGCACCGGGTAACGCCGGATAATTGCCCGTTGGACCGTGCGAGAGATGTGGCAATGGCTTGCGAGCGGCGAGCGACAATCACCCCTGCCTGACATCGGCGACGATACCGCCCGTCATACGGATCAGATCCTTCGCGTTTGTGCGAAATGCATGAGTCGGCGAGCCGGCGGCCGCCCAAATGGAGTCGAGCGAGAGCAACGCGGCATCGATGATCGTGACCGGGTCGCAGTCATGGCCCAAGGGAGGAACGCCTCCAACGACGAAACCGGTTTGTTCCTGCACCCATGCGGCGTCCGCGGATTTGACCGCCCTTTCCGTCACCGCCGCGACCTTGCTGCGGTCGATCCGATGAGCGCCCGATGCGATCACCAGAACTACATCCTCGCCGGCGCGAAAGACGATCGACTTCGCTATCTGCGCGACAGAGCAGCCGACAGAAGCCGCCGCATCCTCGGCAGTCTGCGTTCCTGCCGGAAATTCAGCAATGCTGTCCGCATGCCCGGCAGCGCGCAGCGCTTGCCGCACCTTCTCGACCTTGTTCATGACTTTCCCTTCATTCTTCTCATCGAACCCGATCCTTGTCCTCGACTTTCCCTCGTCGGCAACGCCATGCGCGCTGCCTCGCAGCCACGCCATCATGCCCTTCTGTTCCGCCCCAAAGCGACGGAAAGCCCGAGAACGGAGAGTGAGACTGCAAGCACCACGGCAGGCGCGACAGCATGGTCGTAGTCCGCATTCACCAACGTAGTGAGCGTCGCGGCCGCCATGACCGAAGCTCCGAGCGCGGCGCCGAACGGCCGGGTGGCGGACCGTATCAGCAATATGCCGGCGGTCAGTTCCAGCGCGGCCGTGA
>JARYGO010000027.1:0-22595 GCA_033795485.1 Sphingobium sp. | reverse complement strand
GATCTTGCGGTCGGCATAGATGATCATCGCCACCGCCAGCATCAGCGGCAGCGCGATCACCAGGATGCCGATGATCGTCGAGAGGAACCAGGCGAAGCCATAGGGCAGGCCGAAATTCTGGAAGAAAGCGGTCATTGGGCCTCGTTCCCCCTTCCCGTTCGCTTCGAGCGAAGTCGAGAAGCATGTTGTGCAACGTCAGCGCAGCGGTGCTCGATAAGCGTGTCTCGAGCGACTGCTGCAAGCTGGCAGCCGAGAGGCTCGAACCGAACGGATGTTTGGGCGTGCCCCATCACTCCGCCGCCTCCGCGAAAGTCTCGCCATGGATCAGCTCGGCCGAACATTGCTGCATCGTCGGGCTGGCGCGGCAGATGGCGTTGGTAAGGTAGAAGTCCTTGATCGGCAAGCCGAACTCGCCGCTTGCGCCGGTGGGCAGCGAAGGCATCGACCAGCCATAATCGGCAAGCCCCTCCCGCCCCAGCGCCGGAACCGCCTTCGCCATTTCCACGCGCAGTCCATCGAAGCTGTCGAAAGGCAGGGTAGCCCCCATCACGTCGGACAGCGCGCGCAGGATCGACCAGTCCTCACGGGCGTCGCCCGGTGCGAATACGGCTTTCTCGCCCCGCTGCACCCGGCCCTCCAGATTGACATAGGTGCCCGCTTTCTCGGCATAGCTCGCGCCCGGCAGGATCACGTCCGCCGCGTGGGCGCCTTTGTCGCCATGATGGCCGATATAGACTTTGAAGCTGTCCTCGAACGCCGCATAATCGACCTCGTCCGCGCCCAGCGCGAACAGCAGCTTCGGCTTGGCGGCGGCGACCGCCCTGATCCCGCCCTGCGTCGCATAGCCCAGCATCAGCCCGCCCATGCGCGCGGCCGAGAAGTGCAGGACATTATAGCCGTTCCACCCCTGCCCCGAACCTGTCGAGGCGGCGTCCTTCACGAGGCCCAGCGTCTCGACCAGCGCCAGCGTGTCGCCATGCGCGCCGCCCTTGGCGAGCACGCCGCCGCCCACGATCATCGCGGGGCGCGCCGCCGCGCCGAAGGCCTCGACCACCGCGCGCGGCAGATCGGCCAGCAGCGCCGCGTCATTGCCCAGCCACTCGACCTTGTAGGTCAGGTCGACTTCCGGCCCGACGGCGAAGACCTTCGCGCCCTTTTTGATCGCCTTGCGGATGCGCGTGTTCACCAGCGGCGCTTCCCAGCGCAGATTGGTGCCGACCAGCAGGATCGCGTCCGCCATCTCCAGGCCGCTCAGCGTCGTGTTGAAATTAACCGCCGACAGGCTCGACACGTCATAGGCAAGGCCGGTCTGCCGGCCTTCCAGCATCGTTCCGCCCAGCTTTTCGACCAGCAGCTTGGCCGCGAACATCGTCTCGCAATCGAGCAGATCGCCGGCGACCGCCGCGACGCTGCCGCCGTGCGGCACGGCCGCGATCGCCGCGAAAGCCTCGTTCCACGTCGCGGGAACCAGCTTCCCGTCCCTGCGCACATAAGGTTTGTCGAGCCGCCTGCGCACCAGTCCGTCGACCACATGGCGGGTCTTGTCGCTCGCCCATTCCTCGTTCACGTCGTCATTGACGCGCGGCAGCGCGCGCAGCACCTGCCGGCCGCGGCTGTCGAGGCGGATGTTGGTGCCGACCGCATCCATGACGTCGATGGCGAAGGTCTTCCTCAATTCCCACGGCCGCGCCTCGAATGCGTAGGGCTTGCTCGTCAGCGCGCCGACCGGGCACAGGTCGACCACATTGCCGGACAGCTCGCTCTTGGCGGCATGTTCCAGATAGGTGGTGATCTGCATATTCTCGCCGCGATAGATGGCGCCGATCTCCGGCACGCCCGCCACTTCCTCCGCGAAACGCACGCAGCGGGTGCACTGGATGCAGCGAGTCATCACCGTCTTGACGATCGGCCCCATATATTTTTCGGTGACGGCGCGCTTGTTCTCGTCATAGCGGGACCGGCCACGGCCATAGGCGACCGACTGGTCCTGAAGGTCGCATTCGCCGCCCTGGTCGCAGATCGGGCAGTCGAGCGGATGGTTGATAAGCAGGAACTCCATCACCCCCTCGCGCGCCTTCTTGACCATCTGGCTGTCGGTGCGGATCTCCTGCCCGTCGGCGGCGGGCAGCGCGCAGCTTGCCTGCGGCTTGGGCGGTCCGGGCTTCACCTCGACCAGGCACATGCGGCAATTGCCCGCGATCGACAGACGCTCATGATAGCAGAAGCGCGGAATTTCCTTGCCGGCCAGCTCGCACGCCTGGAGCACGGTCGCGCCAGCCGGGACTTCGATTTCTAGGCCGTCGACGGTTAGTTTAGGCATTGTCGTCTTCCTTGCGCGCCGGACGCACGCCTACGGCCATGGCACCTGGAATATTGGGATGCGCAGGGTTGGGGATGAGTTGTTGACGGCGTGGGTCAATGAGCACATCCATAGATTCCATCGGAATTGCGCCTAACAGCACTTGGTTGCCAGTCACCATCGCACCTGGGAAGGCTTTGCGGCCGAACACTTCGACTAGAATGGGGCCAACATAATCGACGATTTCCTGCCGGCCATCCGCCAACGTTATCATCCGCTCCTCCAGCTTGGTCAGCCGCAGTTGCTTGGCGACAAGTGAAGGGATGCAGAGGTCAATTGCTCCCGAGTCAACCAAGGCGTTGGCGTCAAGCTCCTCCAACTCCGGCCGGGCGGCATTGGAAAGTCTGATATGCTGATAAACCAGCCCCATTATTCCGCCGCCTCCATCATCGGCGCGCCACCCTTGGCCTCGTTGATCCGTCGCTCGATCTCCGGACGGAAATGGCGGATCAGGCCCTGAATCGGCCAGGCGGCCGCGTCGCCCAGCGCGCAGATGGTATGACCTTCGACCTGCTTGGTGACGTCGTGCAGCATGTCGATTTCGCCAAGGTCAGCCTCGCCGGTGCGCAGCCGCTCCATCACCCGCCACATCCAGCCGGTGCCCTCGCGGCACGGGGTGCACTGGCCGCAGCTTTCATGCTTGTAGAAATAGGACAGGCGCGAAATGGCGCGCACGATGTCGGTGGACTTGTCCATGACGATGACGGCCGCGGTGCCAAGGCCCGATCCCAGCGCCTTCAGCCCGTCAAAGTCCATCGGCGCATCCATGATCTCCCGCGCGGGGACCAGCGGCACCGAGGACCCACCGGGGATCACCGCCAGCAGATTGTCCCAGCCGGCGCGAATGCCGCCGCAATGCCGGTCGATCAGCTCCTTGAACGGGATGCCCATCGCTTCCTCGACCACGCAGGGCCGGTTCACATGGCCGCTGATCTGGAACAGCTTGGTGCCGACATTGCCCGGACGGCCGATCGCGGAAAACCATTCCGGCCCGCGCCGCAGGATCGTCGGCGCGACCGCGATGCTCTCCACATTGTTGACCGTGGTCGGACAGCCATAGAGGCCCGCGCCGGCCGGGAACGGCGGTTTCAGGCGCGGCTGGCCCTTCTTGCCTTCCAGGCTTTCGATCTGCGCGGTTTCCTCGCCGCAGATATAGGCGCCAGCCCCGCGATGGACGAACACATCGAAATCATAGCCCGACCCGCAGGCATTTTTGCCCAGAAAGCCCTTCGCATAGGCCTGCTCGACAGCGGCGAACAGCACCTTCGCCTCATAGATGAACTCGCCGCGAATATAGATATAAGCGGCGCGCGCGCGCATCGCGAAGCCCGCCACCAGCGCGCCCTCGATCAGCTTGTGCGGATCATGACGGATGATCTCGCGGTCCTTGCACGAACCAGGCTCGGACTCGTCGGCGTTGATGACCAGGAAGCTCGGACGGCCGTCCTTGCTTTCCTTGGGCATGAAGCTCCACTTCATGCCGGTCGGGAAACCCGCGCCGCCGCGACCGCGAAGGCCCGACGCCTTCATCCGGTCGATGATCGCGTCCTGGCCGATCTCCAGCAGCGCCTTGGTATTGTCCCAATCGCCGCGCTTCATGGCGGCGTCGACGCCCCAATCCTGGAAACCATGGACGTTGGTGAAGATGCGATCCTTGTCCGCCAGCGGACCCACGAAAGGCGGCGGCGCGGGAGGGGCTGTGTCTTCGGCCATTATTTGGACTCCGTCAGGTCGAGACGGCGCTCGACGCGGCCAACCCGTTCTTCAAGACGATCGAAGCGGCTGTTGATACCTGCGACCGACATCTTGACCCCAGCGAGATGCTCATCAATGGACGTCAGACGCATTTTGGTGTCCAGATCTTCCATATCCTTCTTGTCCATCCGCTGGTTGAGGCGGCGGAAATGTTCCAGAAGCAGGTGTTCGACATTGTCGCTCACGCCCACTCCCCCCGATAGTCATGGTTCTCGCCCACCATCGCCTTCAGCGTGGTGGGGCCACCCTCGGGCGCGCTGGTCTGCCGGTCGATCTGCGGGCCGATCTTCGGCTGCCCCCCAGCGGCGAGCGTCTCGAGGATCGCGCTCATGCTGTCGTAGGTCAGGTCTTCATAATTATCGTCGTTGATCTGGACCATCGGCGCGTTGGCGCAGGCGCCCAGGCACTCGACCTCGGTCAGCGTGAACAGGCCGTCAGGGGTCGTCCCGCCCTTCACCAACCCCTTGTTCTTGCAGGCCGAAAGCACATCATCCGACCCGCGCAACATGCAGGGGGTCGTGCCGCAAACCTGCACATGATAGCGCCCGACCGGCGCGAGATTATACATGGTGTAGAAGGTCGCGACCTCATAGACGCGCATGTAAGGCATATCGAGTTGGTCGGCGATATATTCCATCACCGGCACCGGCAACCATCCCTGGGTCTGCGTCTCCGCGCCGACCTGCCGCTGGGCAAGATCAAGTAGCGGCATCACCGCCGATTGCTGGCGGCCCGGCGGATAGCGGCCGATGACGACCTTCGCCTGCTCGGCATTTTCAGGTGTCCAAGCGAACGCGCCCCAGCGCGCGCGGGTCTCGGCCTCGTCGGGGATATGGGGTGCGTCAGCCATTAGCGATGTTCCGAAAGATCAAAGCGCTTTTCGATTCGTTCCACGCGATCGGCCAAGCGGTCGAGCCGGCTGTTGACGCCGGATATGGCAATGATCGACGATCCAAGATGCTCCTCGACAATCGCCATTTGACCTTGGAGGTCGCGAATGTCGAACTTCATTTCCGACATGTCCGCCTGCATCTGCTGGAGGACGGAGTAGATGAGATCGTTCGTGACGTTGTCAGTCATTCTTCTTGACCCAGTTGCGCTGGCGATTGACCGACCAGGCTGTCCATAATGTCGTGGTCAGGAGCACGAACGGAACGCCCAGGCCTTCCTTCAACTGACCAAGGCCAAAGGCCGTCAGAGCGATCGCCAGCGCGACCAGAATATACAGCCATGAAGGAATAGCCGCCCTCACCGGTCACACTCCCCGAACACGATGTCCATCGCGCCCAGCACGGCGGTGGTGTCGGCCGGCTTATGGCCCCTCATCATGAAATCCATCGTCCCCATCATGCCTCGATCAGCCCGAGCCGCGTCTCGATGCGGTCGAGGCGATGCTCGATGCGGTCGATCCGCTTGTGCGTGCCGGACACGGTAACCTCGACCGACGCGATGCGCGCGGACATGCTGGCGGAAGACTCTTCGAGCCCGGCCAGGCGCCCTTCGATATCGCCGAGCTTGATATGCACCGATGAAAGTTGCGCCTGCATCTTCATCAGCACGTTGTAGATCAGCTGATTGTCGACATTCTCCGTCATGCCCTGCCTCCTTCGCGGGGCAGGATAATAGCATGAATTGCTTGAAAAGCGTTCGTCACCGATCGCACTCCCCGAACACGATGTCCATCGCGCCCAGCACGGCGGTGGTGTCGGCCAGCATATGGCCCTTCATCATGAAATCCATCGCCTGGAGGTGGCTGAAGGCGGTCGGGCGGATCTTGCAGCGATAGGGCTTGTTGCTGCCGTCCGCGACCAGATAGACGCCGAACTCGCCCTTGGGACTTTCGGTCGCGACATAGACCTCGCCGGCGGGCACGTGGAAACCCTCGGTATAAAGTTTGAAATGGTGGATGAGCGCCTCCATCGAGCGCTTCATCTCGCCGCGCTTGGGCGGCACCACCTTCCGGTCGAAGCTGGCGACCGGCCCTTCGGGCATGTCGTTCAGGCACTGCTTCATGATCCGCGCGGACTGGCGGACCTCTTCGCAGCGGACCATGAAACGGTCGTAGCAGTCGAAATTGGTGCCGACCGGAATGTCGAAGTCCATGCGGTCATAGACATCATAGGGCTGCGCCTTGCGAATGTCCCAGGCGATGCCCGAGCCGCGGATCATGGGCCCCGAAAAGCCCCAGGCGAGAGCATCCTGCGGCGAGACGACGGCGATGTCGACATTGCGCTGCTTGAAGATGCGGTTGTCCGCGACCAGTGAGATCGCATCCTCGAACAGGCGCGGCAGGCGGGTGTCGAGCCAGTCGGCAATGTCGGTCAGCAGTTTCAGCGGCACGTCCTGATGCACGCCGCCGGGGCGCAGATAGGCCGCGTGCATCCGTGCGCCGGACGCGCGCTCATAGAAGTTCATGCAATCTTCGCGCAGCTCGAACAGCCACAGGTTCGGCGTCATCGCGCCGACGTCCATGACATGGCTGCCAAGGTTCAGCATGTGGTTCTTGATCCGCGTCAGTTCCGCGAAGAACACGCGAAGATATTGCGCGCGGAGCGGCACTTCCAGGTTCAGCAGCTTCTCGACCGCCAGAACATAGCTATGCTCCATGCACATGGGCGAGCAATAGTCGAGGCGGTCGAAATAGGGCAGCGCCTGGAGATAGGTCTTATACTCGATCAGCTTCTCGGTGCCGCGATGCAGCAGCCCGACATGCGGGTCGCACCGTTCGACCAGCTCGCCGTCAAGCTCCATGACGAGACGCAGCACGCCATGCGCGGCGGGATGCTGCGGGCCGAAGTTGATCGTGTAGTTCTGGATCTCCGTATCGCCCAACGTCGGATCATCCGCGCTGACCTTATGCTCCAGCTCGTCGAGATAGTCGGCCATCAGGCGTCACCCTCCGGAGTAGCTTTTGGCTTGCGCGTGCGTTTCGGCTTGGGCTCGCCCGCCGGCTCGTCGCCGGTGGCTGCTTTGGTGCGGGATCGGCGGACCGGCGTCTTGGTGGCGCCTTCGGGCAGGGAAGCCTCGCTGGGCGAGCGCTCGGCCGCGATCTTGTTCGCCGGCTCGCCAGCGCCAGTGTCCTCTTTCTCGTCCGTCACCTTGGGGGTGGCTCCGGCTTCCGGCCCCTTTGGCGGCGCGGGCGGCGGCGGAGGAGCGGCGGCGGGAGTCGGCGCGCCCGGAGCTTGGGGCGCCTTTTCGTCGCCGGGCAGCACATATTGCGCGCCTTCCCATGGACTCATGAAGTCGAAGCTGCGGAAATCCTGCGCCAGCTTCACGGGCTCATAGACCACGCGCCGCGCCTCTTCGGAATAGCGCATCTCGACATAGCCGGTCAGCGGAAAATCCTTGCGCTGCGGATGCCCCTTGAAGCCATAGTCGGTCAGGATGCGGCGCAGGTCGCTGTTGCCGGCGAAGATGACGCCGTACATGTCGAACACCTCGCGCTCCAGCCAGCCGGCGACCGGCCAAATGTGCGTGACTGTCGGCACGGGCCTGTCCTCGTCGGTCGACACCTTAACGCGGATGCGGTGGTTCCGCGTGACGCTCAGCAGATGATAGCAGACTTCGAACCGCTCCGGGCGGTCGGGATAATCGACCCCGGCGATCTCCATCAACTGTTGATACTGCGCCTGATCGCGCAGCAGCAGCAGCGCATCGGCGACGGCGTCGCGCGCGACGGTAAAGCTCAGCTCGTCGGCCTGGGCGACGGTTTCCAGCAGCATCGACCCCAGCAGCGCCGCGATTTCCTCAGCGATGCCGTCGATGACCGCGATTCTTGGTGCGGAATGACCCATATCAGCGCCAGCCTCTCAACGCTCGATCGTGCCGATGCGGCGGATCTTCCGCTGCAACTGCATCACGCCGTAGAGCAGGGCTTCAGCGGTCGGGGGGCAACCGGGAACATAGATGTCCACCGGCACGATCCGGTCGCAGCCGCGCACGACGCTGTAGCTGTAATGATAATAGCCGCCGCCGTTCGCGCACGACCCCATGGAGATCACATATTTGGGCTCCGACATCTGGTCGTAGACCTTGCGGAGCGCCGGGGCCATTTTGTTGCACAGCGTTCCCGCAACGATCATCACGTCGCTCTGGCGCGGGGAGGCGCGCGGCGCGGCGCCGAAGCGCTCCATGTCGTAGCGCGGCATGTTGACGTGGATCATCTCGACCGCGCAGCAGGCAAGGCCGAAGGTCATCCACCACAGCGAACCGGTGCGCGCCCAGGTGAACAGGTCCTCCGTCGAGGTGACGAGAAACCCCTTATCGCTGACTTCGCCGTTCAGCGCGTTGAAATAGTCCTGGTCGGGCTGCGTGCCCGCGGGCGGCAGGGTTCCGGGCGCGGGGCGCTCCAATTCTACTCCCAATCGAGTGCTCCCTTCTTCCACGCATAGACGAGGCCGAGCACCAGCTCCGCTATGAAGATCATCATCGTCGTCCAGCCGGCCCAGCCGATCTGGTCGAGGCTCACCGCCCAGGGAAAGAGGAACGCCGCCTCAAGATCGAAGATGATGAAGAGAATGGCGACCAGGTAGAAGCGCACGTCGAACTGACTGCGCGGCTCCTCGAACGCGGGGAAGCCGCATTCATATTCGCTGAGCTTGGCGGGATCGGGCTTGTGCGCGCCGGTCAGGCGCCCCACCAGCATCGGCAGGAACACAAAGGCGCTGGAGAGCAGCAAGGCGACCCCAAGGAAAATCAGGATCGGCAGATATTGGGCAAGATCGACCAACGGTATCCCCTGGGCGAAAGGTTATGGGGGCGCTTTAGGCCTGCTGCATATGCGAAGCAAGGGGCCGAAGATGTGAGAATGATTCGCAAAAAGAGCAAAATGTTGAAGCGCTTACCAAGCTGGCGGGCAGCGCTAACATAGGTCACTTTACTTTTAGCGATGTCGATACCGAAAAGCTGGATCACGAAGAAGCGGGACATTTCACGACCATGCGAAGCGCTTCGCCGCCAGCCGGCACGGGAAACGCTTCGCCAGGAGCGGTTGACCTAGCGCAGCGCGCCCGCGACCAGCTTGTGCAGCTTGCTGTGGATGGTGTCGTTGCCCGCGATCAGCTCCTTGCGCTCGATCGGCTGATCGCCGCCGCGGAAATCGGTGACGAAGCCCCCGGCCTCACGCACGAGCAATATGCCCGCCGCAGCGTCCCACGGCTTCAATCCGCTTTCCCAATAGCCGTCATAGCGGCCCGACGCCACATGGGCGAGATCGAGCGCCGCCGCGCCGAAGCGCCTGATGCCGGCAACCGATGGGGCGACCGCGCCGAAGATGCGCGTCCATTCGGCGAAATCGCCATGGCCCAGGAAAGGTATGCCCGTCGCGATCAGGCAATCGGCCATGTCGCGCCGCGCCGACACGCGCAGTCGCTGGTCGTGCCGCCACGCGCCCCGGCTCTTTTCCGCCCAATAGCTTTCGTCGGTGACCGGCTGATAAATCAGGCCGGTCGTGATTTCGCGCTTGCCGCCATAAAGCGGTTCCTCGACCGCGATCGAGATGGCGAAATGCGGGATGCCGTGCAGGAAGTTGGTGGTGCCATCGAGCGGGTCGATGATCCAGCGCGGCTTGGTCGGATCGCCGGGCACCTCGCCGCCTTCCTCCAGCAGGAATCCCCAGTCCGGCCGTGCCCGCTGCAACTCCTCGACCAGGGTCTTTTCCGCCTGCTGGTCCGCCTTGGACACGAAGTCGGCCGGGCCCTTGCGGCTGACCTGAAGATGCTCGACCTCGCCGAAATCGCGGCGCAGCTTCGCCCCCGCCTTGCGCGCCGCGCGTTCCATGACGGTGAGTAGGCCTGAGTGGGATACCATTTTCTTTTCTTTCTCCCCTTCCTGGAAAGGAAGGAGCTTGTCCGGTGTCAGTCCGCCCGCTTCACATATTCGCGTTCATAGACGTCGACGACGATGCGCGTGCCAGTGGTGATGTGCGGCGGCACCATGACGCGCACGCCATTGTCCAGGATCGCGGGCTTGTAGCTGGCCGACGCGGTCTGCCCCTTCACCACGGCGTCGGCCTCCACGACGGTCGCCTCGACCGTTTCGGGAAGCTGGACGGAGATCGGCCGTTCCTCATACATTTCCAGCATGACCATCATGCCGTCCTGGAGGAAGGCGGAGGCTTCCCCCACCAGGTCCTGCGGCAGGTTGATCTGCTCATAGGTTTCGGTGTCCATGAAGACCAGCATGTCGCCTTCGGCGTAGAGATACTGGAAATCCTTGGTGTCCAGGCGGATGCGCTCGACGCTTTCGGCGGAGCGGAAGCGGACGTTGTTCTTGCGCCCGTCGATCAGATTCTTCAGCTCCACCTGCATGTAGGCGCCGCCCTTGCCGGGTTGGGTATGCTGAATCTTGACGGCGCGCCACAGCCCGCCCTCATATTCGATATTGTTGCCGGGACGAATGTCCACGCCGCTGATCTTCATGGGAAGAGCCCGCCTGTATGTCTGAAGGTGAAAAGAGCCGGTGGCGGCCTTTATAGCGCCTTGCCGCTTTGGGCAAGGGGCCGCTACCGGCTCCGCGCAAGCAACGGATAGGGGTTGAGCGGCCGGCCGCCATACCAGGGTTCGCCGGGGGCCATGGCATGGACCTCGAAATGGAGATGCGGCGCGGCCGGGTCGGCGTTGCCGGTGGCGCCCACGGTTCCCAGCCTCTGCCCGCGCCGCACCGCCCGCCCCTCGGCCAGACCCGGCGCATAGGCGTCCAGATGAGCATAATAATAGAGGCGCGTGCCGTCCACCGACCGCTGATAGAGGGTCCGCCCGCCCCGCTCGCTCCAGAAGATGCGCTCGATCCTACCGTCCGCGACCGCCAGCACCGCCCGACCGCGCGCGGCGGGTATGTCGATGGCGTCATGCCGCCGCGCGCCCTGCTGCCGCGCCTGAGTAAAAGTGTCGGTCAGCGCCGAGGGCGGCACCCCCTCCACCGGGATCAGCAGCGCGCCTTCTTCGGCCGGCAATTCGCGCGGCCGATCAACCTTGGGCGCGTCGGCGGGGACGATCCGCACGCAGAAATGAACAAAGGCGACGCATGATATGGCCGCGACCGCGAGGCTGATCGCCCCCCGCCGCCCAAGCCTCATTCCTGAAACACGGCCTTGACACCGGACTTGACCATCTGCGCCAGCCGGGCCGCGTCCCAATTGGTCAGGCGGATGCAGCCATGGCTTTCGGTCCGCCCGATCGTCTGCGGCTCCGGCGTGCCATGGATGCCATAATGATCCTTCGACAAGTCGATCCACACCACGCCGACCGGGCCGTTCGGTCCCGGCTTCAGCACCGCCTTCTCATCCTTAGAGGACGCGTCCCAGAAAAGGTCCGGGTTATAGTGGAACACGGGATTGCGGCTGACGCCCCGGATCGTCCAGCTGCCGATCGGCAACGGGTCATGACCTGATCCCATGGTCGCCGGGAATTGCGCGATCAGCCGGTCTTGCGGACCATAGACCTTCAATACGCCTTCCGACTTGTCGACGATCACATGGTCCGCCTGCGGCTGATCCGCCGCGACCGCCAGGCTGGCGAGGGTCGTTCCCCATCCGCTCTCGTCCCCTTCGATTCGGGCCACTGGCTGGTTGGGAATGGCGGGCACGCGGATGGTTGCGCCGGGGCCCACTTTCGCGCCCTTGGGGTTCATCGCCACCAGCGCCTCGGGGGTGGTGTGGAACCGCTCGGCCAGCTTCTCCAAAAGGTTTCGATAGCCAAGCGCGGGCAGCGCGGCCTGTTCGTTCATGTCCTTGGGAATGGCGGTGAACGGCCCCCGCGCGAAGCCCTCCGGAATGCGCACGAGCCAAGTGGTCGGCTGGGCTTGGCCGCCGGGCGCGCTCTTCAGCAGGGCTTCGGCGGTTTTCTGGTCATACTCCCCGGTTTCGGGCAGGCCCCGCGACGCCTGGAAGCCGACGAGCGCCGCGGTGAAGCTCATGCCGGTCTTGCCGTCGATCACGCCAGGCGAGAAGCCGGTGCGGTCCAGCGCGACCTGCGCCTGCAAGATGGAATCAGGCTGGAACGCCTGTCCTTGCGGCTCGGCGACCACCTGAAAAGCGAAGGGATCGGCAGCGGCGCCCCCAGTGCTATCGCCCGGCTGCTCCGGTTGCGCGGCGCTGTCATTGGCGTCGGTGACCGAGACATTGCACCCCGCGCAAAGCAAGGCGGCGGCGAGGGTGAAGGATGCGTGGCCCAAGATCGTCTCTCCCAGTATGATGGGCGATAGAACGCGCTAGCGGGCAAAAAGCTGCCCGTCGCGCAGCGCGCCTCTTGACCTTCGGATCACTCGATTTATATACCGGTCATTATATATTTCCAACAGGGAGGTTCCCGTGACGGATTTTTCAGCCAAGAAGATATTGGTCATCGGCGGCAGCCGCGGCATCGGCGCGGCCATTGTTCGCCGCTTCGCCCAGGACGGCGGCGGCGTCACTTTTACTTATGCCGGTTCGCACGATGCGGCGCAGGCGCTGGCGTCGCAAACCGGCGCGCGAGCGGTCCAGTCCGATGCGGCGGATCGCTCCGCCGTGATAGAGGTCGTCGCCGCACAAGGGCCGCTCGACATCTTGGTCATCAATGCCGGAGCCTTGATATTGGGCGATCCGCTCACGCTGGACCCCGACGCCGTCGACTGGATGATCGACCTAAATGTCCGCACACCCTACCACGCGGCCGTCGAGGCCGCCCGGCGCATGCCTGATGGCGGCCGGATCATCATCATCGGGTCGGCCAATGCCGATCGCGTCCCGTTTGAAGGCGGCGCGGCCTACGCCCTCACCAAATCGGCGCTTCAGGGCATGGCGCGCGGCCTCGCTCGCGATTTCGGCGCGCGCGGCATCACGGTCAACGTCGTTCAGCCCGGCCCGACCGACACGGATATGAACCCGGCCGACGGTCCGCTGCGCGATGTCTTGCATGGCTTCCTGGCGATCAAGCGCCATGCGAGAGGGGAAGAGATCGCCGGCATGGTCGCTTATCTCGCCGGTCCGGAAGCCGCCTTCGTCACCGGCGCGATGCACGATATCGACGGCGGCTTCGGAGCTTGAGCGATTGGGCGGGGTTGCTTGGTGCACCCCGCCGTCTCGTCAACCAAACCCGTCCAGCACCGCGCCGAACGCCGCGACGCCGGCCTTTGGTCCGTCCGGATGGTTCCAGACCGCGCCGCTCACGGCCAGGAAGTCCGCGCCCGCTTCGATCAGCGGTGCGGCGTTGTCGGCGGTGATGCCG
Organism: Sphingobium sp.; assembly: GCA_033795485.1. GTDB lineage: Bacteria > Pseudomonadota > Alphaproteobacteria > Sphingomonadales > Sphingomonadaceae > Sphingobium. The sequence continues at coordinate 9,278 of JARYGO010000027.1, read as the reverse complement.
CCGATCGCGACGCAGGGAAGTTCAAACAAAGTCGTCCACCAGCCCAGGATCGACGGATCGGGCCGATGCGTCGTTTCCTTGGTAGTCGTCGGATAGAAGGCGCCGAACGCCACATAATCCGCGCCAGCCTCGCCCGCCTCCATCGCCAAGTGGCGGCTGTCATGGCAGGTGACGCCGATCTGCGCCTTAGGCCCCAGCACTTGCCGGGCCTCACGCGGATCGCCATCCTCCTGCCCCAGATGCACGCCGTCCGCGCCCAGCCGCTTGGCGAGGCCAATGCTGTCGTTGACGATGAAGGCGACGTCGCGCTCCATGCACAAGCGTTGTATCGGCTCGGCCAACGCGGCGATCGCGTGATCGTCGATCCCCTTCAGCCGCAATTGGAAGGCCGCCACCGGTCCGCCGTCAAAGGCCTGCGCCAGCCGGCCGGGGAAATCCGCGTCGATCGCCGGCGGGGAAATCAGGTAAAGTTTGCAGGCCGGGCGGAACCCCGCCTCGAACCTGTCGGCGAAATGGGGGTCGAGCGCCAGCTCGTCATCGGTGAAGTCGGTCATGGCAGCGCTCTACCCGCTTTTGCCGCGCTAGGAAAAGGGGTCGTTGGTGAAAGAGATTTGAGAGGCGGGGAGCTTCCGCTCGCGCCCGGCGTTCCCCGTCCATGATCCGCATCGGCTGCTCGGGATGGAATTACCGCGACTGGCGCGGCCGCTTCTATCCCCAGGACATGGCCGCAAAGGACTGGTTCGCCTTCTACGCCGCGCATTTCGACACGGTGGAGATCAACAACAGCTTCTATCGCCTGCCCCAGCCCGAAACGGTCGACAAATGGCGCGCGCAGGCACCGGCGGGCTTCTGCTACGCGGTCAAGGCAAACCGTTTCCTCACGCAGATGAAGCGCCTCAAGGACTGCGAGGAGCCGGTGGAGCGGATGATGGCGTCCTTCAACCACTTTCCGACGACGCTGGGGCCGATCCTCTACCAGCTTCCGCCCAGCATGCGGTGCGATCCCGCTCGGCTGGAGGATTTCCTGCGCCTGCTGCCGCGCGAGGTGGTCCATGTCTTCGAGTTCCGGCATGAAAGCTGGTATGACGAGACCATCTATGCGCTGCTCGACCGCCATGGTGCCAGCCTGTGCGCGCACGACATGCCGGGATCAGAGAGCCCGCGCATGGCGCTGGGGCCGGCCGCCTATGTCCGTTTCCACGGCAGCGGCGGGAAATATCGGGGGCGCTATCCCGACTCCCGCCTGCGCGATTGGGCGGGATGGATGCGGGACCAGGCCGATGCCGAGCGAACGGTCTGGGCCTATTTCAACAATGATATCGAGGCGCAGGCGGTGGAGGATGCGGCCCGGCTGAAGGCCATGGTCGGATAGGCCCGCCGACATTGAAGGGAGCCCGTCAGGCGCCACGCAGTCGCTCGGCCAGCGCGGCGGCGAAATCCTCCGGCGCGTCCAGCCGGTGGGCCAACCGCCTGATCTCGCGCCGGCCCAGCCGCACCGGCGCGCGCAATTCTACGACCATGTTTGGATAGGCAATCAGCGCGCCGTTGAACGTGTCACGCGCCTTCACCAGCGCACCGTCCCACGCATCCCGAATGCCGGCGACTTGCGCCAGCGGCACGTCGACGCGCCGCAGCCTGCCGCATCGCCAGCTCAGCACCCCCTCCCCCAGCAGGACAGGGCAGCGCGACAGCGAACGGATGAACAGGACCAGCCAGACCATGGCGGACAGGCTGAGGAGCGAAAGGAGGAGCGCTGCGCCGGGGCTCCACAGCGCGACGAGCAGATGCGCGACCGCCGCCTCCACCGTGGCCAGCGCGAACAGCACCCACAGCATCGGCGCGACGCCACGATGATAGGAAAAGCTCATCGCCCGATGAACGCGACCACCCGCAAGGCAGGAAAGGCGGCAAGCGGCAGGAGAACGCCGGGCACCGCCAAGACCCGAAGGGCCATGACCAGTGCCCGGTGTCGCCGCATCAGGCGGTGACCGGCGCCTTGACGGTCGAGGCCGCGTGGATTTCATCGATCGCGCCGCCCAGCGAGTCGTTGAACTCGCCCTCGTCCATCTGATGGCGCAGATCGTTGAGCAGAGCGCGGCTGAAGCTGGCGATGATGCCGCGATTCTTGGCCAGCTCGACACAGGCCTCCGCGCGGGCGAAGCCGCCCGACAGGGCGACGACGCGCAGCACCCGGGGATGATCGACCAGCGGATCGAACAGACCGGCCTTGGCGGGCAGCGACAATTTCAGCATGACCTTGTCGTCGCCGGTCATGGCGTCCAGTTCCTTCAGAATCTCTTCCAGCAGGATCTGGTCGGCCTCGGCCCGCTCCGGGCTCTTGATGTTCACTTCAGGCTCCAGGATCGGCATCAGGCCGGCGGCCAGCACCTGCCGTCCGACCTCGAACTGCTGCTTGACGATCGCGGCGATGCCCTCGCGGTTGGCGAGGTTCACGACCGACCGTTCCTTAGTGCCGAACACGCCCAGCCCCTTGGCGCGCTTCAGCAGCGCGTCCAGCTCCGGCATGGGCTTCATCATCTGGACGCCGTTCGCCTCGTCCTCCAGCCCCTTGTCGATCTTGATGAAGGGGACGACGCCGCGCTCGATCAGCGCCTGCGGCACGGGCTTGCCGCCCGCCTCCCCGTCCATCGTCCGCTCGAACAGGATCGCGCCGATCACCTTGTCGCCGTTGAAGCAGGGCGAGGTGATGATGCGACTACGCATGTCGTGGATCAGGCCGAACATTTCCTCGTCATCGGACCAGGCGCCTTCCTCTATGCCATAGCCCTTCAGCGCCTTGGGGGTCGATCCGCCGCTCTGGTCGAGCGCCGCGATGAAGCCGTTTCCTTCGGCGATCTTCGCCATCATGTCCTGATCCAGCATCTGCACATACCTTCCCGATTGGTCGTCGCCCCCTCGGCGACGGAAAAAGATCGTTCGTTTTCGCCTCTTTTCAGCGCATCAACGCGCTGACGCCCGGCAGGTCCTTGCCTTCCATCCATTCCAGGAAAGCGCCGCCCGCGGTCGAAACAAAGCTGAAATCATCGGCCACGCCGGCATGGTTGAGCGCCGCGACCGTGTCGCCGCCGCCCGCCACCGAAACTAGCGTTCCTTCCTTGGTAAGCGCGGCCGCCGTGCGGGCGAGCGCGACCGTGGCCGTGTCGAACGGCGCCAGTTCGAACGCGCCGAGCGGCCCGTTCCACACCAGCGTCCGGCAATTCTTGATCGCATCGCCCAGCGCCTCCACGGCGGCCGGGCCAACGTCCAGGATCATCTCGTCCGCCGCGACCTCATGCACGTTGCAGGTCCGGACCGACGGCGGATTGGCCGCGAACTCCTTCGCCACCACCACGTCATAGGGCAGGTGGATGGTGCAGCCGGCCTCCTCGGCCTTGTCCAATATCGCCTCGGCCGTTTCGGCCAGGTCCTTCTCGCACAGCGACTTGCCGATATCGACGCCGCGCGCGTGCAGGAAGGTGTTGGCCATGCCCCCGCCGATGATGAGGTGCTGAACCCTGGTCACCAGATTGTTGAGCACGTCGAGCTTGGTGGAAACCTTCGCCCCGCCGACGACGGCCGCGACCGGCGGGGTGGGCTTGCCCAACGCCGCCTCCAGCGCGTCCAGTTCCTTTTCCATCGACCGCCCGGCAAAGGCGGGCAGCTTGTGCGCCAGTCCCTCGGTCGAGGCATGGGCGCGGTGCGCGGCGGAAAAGGCGTCGTTCACATAGAGGTCGGCGATAGCGGCCATCGCGTCCACCAGCGCGGGATCATTTTTCTCCTCGCCGCTATGGAAGCGCGTATTTTCTAGGATGGCGATGTCGCCCGGCCGCATCACGGCGATGCCGTCGGTCGCGGCCTGGCCGGCGCAATCGGGGATGAACTGCACTTCCCGCCCTAGCACGGCGGACAGCGGGCGGGTGATCTTGCTGAGCGACAGGTCGGGATTCTTCTGCCCCTTGGGCCGCCCGAAATGCGCGAGGATCAGCACCTTCGCGCCGCGATCGGCCAGCTCCAGCACGGTCGGCATCGCCGAGCGCAACCGGGTGTCGTCGCTGACCGCCCCATCCTGCATCGGCACGTTCAGGTCCTCGCGCACCAGCACGGCCTTGCCGCTGATGTCCCCCATATCGTCGAGCGTCTTGAACGGCTTGGCCATGATCTTTCTCGCTTTGTTTTAATTCCGTTCGGTTCGAGCCGTTTCGAGCGATGTCGACAAGCAGTGGTGGAGGATTTTGCTCTCAGCCATGTTCTCGACAAGCTCGAACCGAACGGATTGTGCGGCAAAAGCCCTTACAGGAACTTCGCAACCACGCCGGTGGTGTCGACCATGCGGTTGGAGAAGCCCCATTCATTGTCGTACCAGCTTAGCACGCGGACCAGCTTGCCTTCCAGGACGGCCGTTTCCAGGCTGTCCACCGACGAGCTGTGGGGGTTGCCCATGAAGTCGATCGACACCAGCGGATCGGTCACATATTCCAGCACGCCCTTCAGCGGGCCGCTTTCCGACGCGGCCTTCAGTGCGGCGTTCACTTGCTCGACGCTCGTGTCGCGCTTGGGCGTGAAGGTCAGGTCGACCACCGACACGTCGGGAGTGGGCACGCGGATCGACGAGCCGTCCAGCTTGCCCTTTAGTTCCGGCAACACCTCGCCCACCGCGCGGGCGGCGCCCGTGGTGGTCGGGATCATCGACATGGCGGCGGCGCGGGCACGGCGCGGGTCGCTGTGGATCTGATCCAGAATGCGCTGATCGTTGGTGTAGCTGTGGATCGTGGTCATCAGGCCCCGCTCGATGCCGATGGCGTCGTTCAGCACCTTGGCGATCGGCGCCAGGCAGTTGGTGGTGCAGGAGGCGTTGGAGATGACCACGTCGTCGGCCGTGAGCTGATCGTGGTTGACGCCGAACACGACCGTGCGGTCGACGCCCTTGGCGGGCGCGGAGATCACGACCCGCTTGGCCCCGGCGGTCAGATGCTTGGACGCGCTTTCCTTGTCGGCGAAGAAGCCGGTGCATTCCAGCGCGATGACCACGCCCTGCGCCGCGTGGGGCAGGTTGGCGGGATCGCGCTCGGCGGTCACGGCGATGCGCTTGCCGTTGACGATCATGTCGCTGCCGTCGACCGAAACCTCGCCCGCGAAAGCGCCGTGGACGCTGTCGCGCTTGAACAGCAGGGCATTGGCCTTGGCGTCGCCCAGATCGTTGATGCTGACCAGTTCCAGGTCATGGTCGGTCCGCGAGAGAATGGCGCGCGCGACCAGGCGACCGATACGTCCGAAACCGTTGATTGCTACCTTGACTGCCACTGCACTAGCCTCCCGATGAGATGTGGATGATTTCCGTTATTTGAGCGCCGCCAGAACCTGGGGCGCAATCTTCGCGGCCGTCAGGCCGAAATGGTCGTAGAGGATTTCCGCCGGGGCCGACGCGCCGAAGCCATCGATGCCGAAACGCAGGCCGTCCAGTCCGGTATAGCGCTCCCAGCCGAAGGTCGTCCCCGCCTCGATCGAGACTTTCAGCACGTCGGCGGGCAGGATGTCAGCCTTGTAGCCCGCGTCCTGCGCGTCGAAATGCGCCCAGCTCGGCATCGACACGACATCCGCGCCGATCCCTTCGGCTTCCAGCGCGTCGGCGACCGCGACCGCGATCTCGACTTCGGAGCCGGTGGCCAGCAGCACCACCCGGCGAGCGGCGGTCGCGGCGCGAAGGCGGTAGGCGCCCCTGGCCGACAGATTCTCGCTCTTCTCCGTGCGCAGTTGCGGCAGGTTCTGCCGAGTCAGCGCCAGCACCGAAGGGCCATCGGCGTCCCTCAGCGCCAATTCCCAGCATTCCGCCGTCTCCACGGTGTCGGCCGGACGGTAGACATCAAGGTTCGGGATCATGCGCAGCGACATCACATGCTCGATCGGCTGGTGGGTCGGCCCGTCCTCGCCCAGCCCGATCGAGTCATGGGTAAAGACATAGGCGACCCGCGCCCGCTGGAGCGCGGACAGGCGCACCGCCGCGCGGCAATAGTCGGAAAAGACGAGGAAGGTGCCGCCATAGGGAATGACCCCGCCATGCAGCGCCATGCCGTTCATCGCCGCGCCCATGCCGAACTCGCGAATGCCATAATAGACATAGCGGCCGGCATAATCGTCCCTGGTCAGCGGGCCGGTCGACTTGGTCTTGGTGTTGTTGGAGCCGGTCAGGTCCGCCGATCCGCCCAACGTCTCCGGCAGCAGGTCGTTGATCGCGCCCAGCGCCAGTTCGCTCGCCTTGCGGGTCGCGACCTTCTGGGGATTGGCGATCAGCGAGTCGATATAGGCGTCGAGCGAGAAACCGGCCGGCAGCTCGCCCGCCATCCTGCGAGAAAATTCGGCGCCATCCGAATGGCTTGCAAGCCGCTGCTCCCATGCCAGGCGAAGATCGCGCCCGCGCATCCCGGCCTTGCGCCATTCGGCGGCGACATCCTCGGGAATCTCGAACGGCGCGGCGTCCCAGCCAAGGAAGGTCCGTGCGGCCGCGACTTCGTCCGTGCCCAGCGGCGACCCGTGAACGCCCGACGTGCCCGCCTTGTTGGGCGCGCCATAGCCGATGCTGGTCGCGCAGGCGACCAGCGAGGGGCGCGGATCGGCCAGCGCCTCGTCCAGGGCGCGGCGCACATCGGCCGGGTCATGGCCGTCGCACGCAACGACATGCCAGCCGGTCGCGCGATAGCGGGCCGGAATATCCTCATTGCTGGACAGCGACACCGCGCCGTCGATCGTGATCTTGTTGTCGTCCCACAGGACGATGAGGCGGCCGAGGCCCAGATGGCCGGCCAAGCCGATCGCCTCATGGTTGATGCCCTCCATCAGGCATCCGTCGCCCGCGACCACCCAGGTGCGGTGATCGACCAGATCATCGCCGAACGTGGCGTTCAGGTGCCGCTCGGCGATCGCCATGCCGACGGCGGTGGCGAAGCCCGAGCCCAGCGGACCGGTCGTCGCCTCGACCCCTTCCAGTTCGAAATTCTCCGGATGGCCGGCGCAGGGACTGCCGAGTTGGCGGAAGTTGCGGATATCCTCGATCGTCGGGCGCGCGTAGCCGGTCAGGTGCAGCAGCGAATAGATCAGCATCGAACCATGACCGGCCGACAGGACGAAACGGTCGCGGTCGGCCCATTTAGGCTGGGCTGGATCGAACTTCAGATAGTCCCGGAACAGCACCGTCGCCACGTCCGCCATGCCCATCGGCATGCCCGGATGGCCGCTATTGGCGGCCTGCACCGCATCCATCGAAAGAGCGCGAATGGCGTTGGCGAGCAGCGATTCTGAAACTGTCATTGAGTCGATGGTCTTCCTGTTCCGGGGCAACGCTGCATTGCAACGAATCGGGTCGGATTTCCTTTGTCGCCTACCGGCCAGTGCGTCAACCGCGTCAACCCTTAAAAGCCGCCGCGCAGGCCCCCGTAGGGCGGGCGCGGGACGAATCGAACGAGGGACGGCTTTTGCGGGGCGGAAAGATTCGCTATGCCCCGATGATGGCAAGCGACCGCATGATGCAGGCAATCGGATCGCTCGAACGGGCGATAGCCCGGCTCGAACAGGCGGCGGCCGCCGCTCCCCCCTCCGAATCCTCGATCACCTCCCCCATCGCGGCGGCGGAGGCGCGGGCCGCGCTCCAGTCGCTCGACCTGTTGATCGCCGACCTGAAAGGCCGTGGACATGGCTGAGACCACGCTTCATATCGCCGGCCGCCAATATGCGATCACCTGCCGGGACGGCGAGGAAGCGCATCTCGCCCATCTTGCCAGCCTGATAGAAGCGAAGGCCAAGGTGGCGCGGCAGGGCGCGCCGGGATTGACCGAGGTGCGCACGCTGCTGTTCGCGGCGCTGTTCCTGGCCGACGAGTTGAACGATCTGAAGCGGGAGACCGCCGGTCGTCAGGCCAAGCTGGACCTGGGGAATGACGCGGAGCCGGCCGCGCGCGCGATCGAGTCGCTGGCGCAGCGGATCGAAAGCGTGACGCAAAGACTTGCCGAAAGGCACCCGGCCTCCTAGATTGAGGATGGCGGGCACTGCCTGGTACGAGCTTTAGCGAACATCCCTGAGGCGATAATCACATCCAAGGGGGCTGTCCCTGACCGGGCCCTGGCCCGACTTACATGGTCCCCACCTGACGTTGAGGCGTCAGAGGATTTTCCAGCACACGGCCAAGGCGGTCCCGCCACCCGCTCCCTTACGATCCGCTGCTAATGAAATCGCTCCCAGCCGGTTTCCCGATCGCCCCCGACCTGTCGGACAGCGTCATTTTCGTCTATCGCGCCTCGGAAGACAGAGAACCCAGATGACCGACAGCCCGTTCGACACGCCCGACAAGGCCGCCCTGCGCGAGATCGCGCGCATCCGCCGCCGCGATTTCGTCGCTTCCCTAGACACGCTGGCGCATCGGCTGGCGTTCAAGGTGCTGCCCTCCCCCCTCGCCCGGCGGATCGAAGGCGCGCGCACGGTCGCGCTCTACATGCCGCTCGACGACGAGGCGCCGGCCATGCGGCTCGCCACGCCGCTGGCGGCGATGGGCAAGACGATCGCCCTGCCCCGCGTCCTCGATCGCCTGGGCAGCATGGACTTCGTCGAGTGGCGGGCGGAGGACCAGCTTTTCCCCGGCCTCTATGGCACCAGCCATCCAGAGCCCAGCGGCGATCCGGTGTCCCCCGACGTGATCGTCGCGCCGCTGGTGGGGTTCGACCGCGCGATGAACCGGCTGGGCCAGGGCGGCGGCTATTATGACCGCGCCTTCGCCCGGCATCCCGACGCCTATCGCATCGGCCTCGCCTGGTCGGTGCAGGAGCAGGACGCCGTGCCTGCCGACCCATGGGACCTGCCGCTCCAGGCGGTGCTGACGGAAGTGGAACTGATCGAAGGAGCCGACGCATGAAGCCCGCCGCCCAGCCCAGTTGGCGCAAGCCCGCTGGCATGTTCGCCATCCTGTTCCTCATCGCCGCATGGGCGGTGATGGTCGGCAGCCTGTCGGGACGGATCGGACGCCTGCCGATGCTGGCGCAGGTGCCCCTCTATGTCATTCTGGGCGTGATATGGATATGGGTCCTGCCGCTTCGCCGCCTTCTCGCCTGGATGGAGACCGGCCGCTGGCGGAGTTGAGCCGAAAGGCGCCGGAGCATTGGTCGCGGCGCGTCGGCGTCGGATCGAGAGAGGGTTTTTTGGGGGGCCTGCTTGCAGGGGATATTTCCACTTTTCCGCTGAAAAGTGGCGCGAGTGACGGGGCTCGAACCCGCGACCTCCGGCGTGACAGGCCGGCG
>JARYGO010000039.1:0-1331 GCA_033795485.1 Sphingobium sp. | reverse complement strand
CTCGGTGTCGGGCACGGTCAATCGCGATCCCTATTGATTGCCCCCGGCCGCGCTCTTCCCCCGGGCGCGGCCACCCCGTCGAAGGAATTCCCGATGACCCGATTTCTCATTCTGCTCGCCGCGGCCGCTGCCGTCGCTACGCCCGCCTGCGCCCAGCGCTTCGGGGGCGGCGACGGCGCCGCGGCGTTCGACAAGGCCGACGCCAATCATGACGGCATCATCACCCGCGCCGAATTCTCCGCTGCGCGCACTGCTCGTTTCGACACGATGGACCGCAACCATGACGGCGCGATCAGCAAGGCCGATTTCGCAGGCCTCGCCAAATTCCGCCCGCAGGCGGTGGACCGCCTGGAGGCCATGATCGCGCAGGCCGACGCCAATCGGGACGGCCGGCTGACCAGGGCCGAGATGGCATCGGCTCCGGCACCCATCTTCGAGCGTGCCGATAGCAACAATGATGGCGCTATAGACAGCGCAGAGCTCGCCGCAGCCCGCGCCGCCATGGCCCAGATGCGGGACGGAGCGAACTGACATGAGCCCCGAGCGCTCGCCCGTCTGGTTGGCAATGATGCTGGCGCTGGTGCTGGCCGAGGTGGCCTGGCGTATGCACAAGGGGCATGGCTATGATGCCCGCACGGCGCTCACGACGCTCGGTATCGTTGCCGGCAACATCCCGTTTGCCGCGCTCAACGCGCTGCTGCTGGGCGGCCTATTCACGGCGGCGTGGACGATCGCGCCAATCCGCTTGCCGCTCGACGACTGGCGAACCTGGGCGGCGGGCTTCCCCGCGGTCGAATTCGCCTATTACTGGTTTCACCGCGCCAGCCACCGCGTGCGCTGGCTGTGGGCGTCGCATTCGGTTCATCATTCGGCCACGCAGATGACCTTGCTGTCGTCCCTACGGCTCGGCTGGACCAATCTCTTCTCGGCCGGCTGGATCTTCTATGTCCCGCTGGTGTTCGCGGGGTTCGATCCGCGGCTCGTGTTCGGGCTACTCGCGCTCAACCTGCGCTACCAGTTCTTCCTGCACACCGAAGCGGTGGGCAGGCTCGGCCCGATGGAATGGATTTTCAACACGCCCGCCCACCACCGGCTGCACCATGCGTCGAACTCTGCCTATATCGACCGCAACTATGGCGGTGTGCTGATCGTCTTCGACCGTCTGTTCGGGACACTGGCGATCGAACGGCCCGATGAGCCGATCCGCTACGGCCTGGCCCACCGCGAGGCGACGGCCAATCCGATCCGGCTGGCGCTGCGCGAGTGGAGCTACATCGCCCGGGACGCCGCCGTGGCCAGGGGACCGCGCCAGCTAGCGCGCGCCCTGTTCG
>JARYGO010000038.1:0-1331 GCA_033795485.1 Sphingobium sp. | reverse complement strand
CGAACAGGGCGCGCGCTAGCTGGCGCGGTCCCCTGGCCACGGCGGCGTCCCGGGCAATGTAGCTCCACTCGCGCAGCGCCAGCCGGATCGGATTGGCCGTCGCCTCGCGATGGGCCAGGCCGTAGCGGATCGGTTCATCGGGCCGTTCGGTCGCAAGTGTCCCGAACAGACGGTCGAAGACGATCAGCACGCCGCCATAGTTGCGGTCGATATAGGCAGGGTTCGACGCATGATGCAGCCGGTGGTGCGCGGGCGTATTGAAGATCCATTCCACCGGGCCGAGCCTGCCCACCGCTTCGGTGTGCAGAAAAAACTGGTAGCGCAGGTTGAGCGCAAGCAGCCCGAACACCAGCCGCGGATCGAACCCTGCGAACACCAAGGGAACATAGAAGATCCAGCCGGCCGAGAAGAGATTGGTCCAGCCGAGCCGCAAGGACGACAGCAAGGTCATCTGTGTGGCCGAATGATGCACCGAATGCGACGCCCATAGCCAGCGCACGCGGTGGCTGGCGCGGTGAAACCAGTAATAGGCGAATTCGACCGCGGGGAAGCCCGCCGCCCAGGTTCGCCAGTCGTCGAGCGGCAAGCGGATTGGCGCGATCGTCCACGCCGCCGTGAATAGGCCGCCCAGCAGCAGCGCGTTGAGCGCGGCAAACGGGATGTTGCCGGCAACGATACCGAGCGTCGTGAGCGCCGTGCGGGCATCATAGCCATGCCCCTTGTGCATACGCCAGGCCACCTCGGCCAGCACCAGCGCCAGCATCATTGCCAACCAGACGGGCGAGCGCTCGGGGCTCATGTCAGTTCGCTCCGTCCCGCATCTGGGCCATGGCGGCGCGGGCTGCGGCGAGCTCTGCGCTGTCTATAGCGCCATCATTGTTGCTATCGGCACGCTCGAAGATGGGTGCCGGAGCCGATGCCATCTCGGCCCTGGTCAGCCGGCCGTCCCGATTGGCGTCGGCCTGCGCGATCATGGCCTCCAGGCGGTCCACCGCCTGCGGGCGGAATTTGGCGAGGCGTGCGAAATCGGCCTTGCTGATCGCGCCGTCATGGTTGCGGTCCATCGTGTCGAAGCGAGCCGTGCGCGCAGCGGAGAATTCGGCGCGGGTGATGATGCCGTCATGATTGGCATCGGCCTTGTCGAACGCCGCAGCGCCGTCGCCGCCCCCGAAGCGCTGGGCGCAGGCGGGCGTGGCGACAGCCGCGGTTGCAGCGATCAGGGTGAAAAATCGGGTCATCGGGAATTCCTTCGACGGGGTGGCCGCGCCCGGGGGACGAGCGCGGCCGGGGGCAATCAATAGGGATCGCGATTGACCGTGCCCGACACCGAG
>JARYGO010000026.1:0-31138 GCA_033795485.1 Sphingobium sp. | reverse complement strand
TGTTCAGAACACCGTAAAATCCTCTTGCAAACGGGGCGGGCCATACGTTCAGAGTTAGCAATGTTAGGGGGCAGAATCGGAAAACGATTCCAAGGTGTTAAGCCCGGTTTCGGTTCCTGATAGTCCGAGGATCGGGTTCCCGATCGTCCGATAGTCGCGGTTCCCGATAGTCCGTGCCTCATGGCAACTTATCCACAGGCGGGTAGCCCATTCGCCGCATGGCGGCGTCGAGCGGATCGATGGGGAGCGGAGCGAAGTTCAGCCGCTGACGGCCGAGTTCGAAGGTGAGTGTCAGCCGGTATCCGGGCAGCGGCTGGCGGCGGACGATATCTCGCAGCTCGAAGCTGAAGCGCTTGAGCGGCGAGAGGACGCCCGACTTCAGGTGAAGGTGGGCGACGTCGAAGCTCCACCCATGTTCCTGCCGTCCGCCATGCTTGCGGCAGATACGATAGAGCCAGCGTTCCAGGCCGCCGGTCAGGTTGAAATAGGCTCGGTCGATGGTGAGGACGAGCGCGTGATCCAGCACCCCGGCATAGAACCAGTCAGGGACGATCATCTCGATGCCGAGCGCGCGACCCTGGCCATCGAGACGCTCACGCCACTCATTGATCCAGGAGAAGCGATGGCGCCTGCGCTGGGTGGTTTGACGGATGCTGGTAGCGATCGTGGTCGACTGAAGCCGGTCGAGCCCGGCGCGCAGCCGCTCATAGCTCGCCTTGCCGGTGCCGCGCCGGGTGAAGGTCAGGATGTCATAGGGCGTCGCGGCGATGAGGCGGGAGGTCGGCAGTCCCGCATCATGCGCCTCGACAATCTGGCTTGCCGCCCAGATCAGGATATCGGCGTCCCAGATGGTCGCCATCCCATGTTCGGGCGTCGCTTCGACATGGATCGAGACATCGCCCATGCGGAACAGGATCGGTGCGACCCGCTTGCTCTTGGCAAGCGAGAAGAAGGGCCAGCTCATCAGATCCTGGGCGTCACGCGGGGCGATATCTCCGGCGATCGGACGGAACAGGTCAAGCTGCCGGGAAGTGAAGCCTTTGGCTGTCACGGATTACCGTCCACGCCCGGCATTCGCAGGCCGTCTCGTGGTGGCGATGCCCGGTCCCGGATCGGACGTTGACCGGCGCATCCCGGCCGCTGCCCAGTCGTCGATGTCGGCGACCGTGTAGACGATGCGGCCACCGAGCTTGTGGTAGATGGGGCCGGTGCCGAAGCAGCGATGTTTCTCCAGCGTGCGCGGCGAGAGGCCCAGACGCTTCGCGGCATCGGGGGTTCTCAGAAAGCGTGGCGCATCATCTGGGGGATTGGGCTGCATTGTCGGTCTCCGTCGAAGCGCAGGCCGCGTGGGGCGAGCGCGTAGTGGCGGAGACAAGGCTGGCGTAATCTGCTTGCGCCGGGAGAGAGGGGAAAATCAGGCCAAGGAAAATGTCGCACTGGCCCTGGTCGATCAGCGCCCGCGCAGGAGATCCAGATATCCGCTCTCGCTGAGCCGGAGCGCCTCGTCGCGAAGACGCTGAACCTGTCGGCGTTCATTGGCCGCGCGCCAGTCCGAACCATGTAGGCCAAGCTCAGGATAGACGGCGGCATCGGCCAGTTCGCGGGTGCTGAGGCCCGTCGCAAGGAGGCCCAGCAGATGCAGAAGAAATGTCAGTCTCATGCGCTGGAAGTCTGTCGGCCGGAAAGCTGTGGGCACGCGCCCGCCTGCGGCGCCCTGCAGTCGGAGGGCCAGACGATCAGCGACCGAACGCCGCAAAGCATAGTCGCGGTCGGGGGTGAGAACTATGGCCGGCTCGACTTCCAGATTCGGTTCAGCGAGCCACAGTCGCAAGCGACCGCCAGGGTCGTCGATGACGAGATGCCGACCGCCCTCATCACTATGATCGGCGAGGATCAGGCCCAATCGTTCTGGTGCAAACCGCCCCCTGATCTCCAGGCCACGCGGCGGAGGCGCCAGGGCAACGGTCCCGGGGGCGACCTCAGGCCGCCAGAGCGCAGGAGACACTGCGGCGGAAACATCGGGATCGATCGGAAAACACCAACCCCCAGCGCCGGGCAAAGCCCGTGCTGAGGGTCTCCTTTGATGAAGCGCCGTTCCTGCGCGCGGCATATCGAGCGTATTGCCGCCGGTATTCCTTGTTGTGCCGAAGGAATTCCTGCGCGAAATCGGCATAATCGAGATCGGCGGTTTCCGCGGCGATCGCTTGCGACCGCCAATCGCTGGCAGTTGGCATCGCACCTCTCCCTGTTGCCCCTGTCTCGGGACAGTCGAAGAGCTTGCCTGCGCTGATGTCCGCTGGAAGAGCCGGGTGCGCGATGGAGTTGACCTGGGATTCGAATAGCTTCGAACCTTCAAAAAGCTCGGTTTATCGAGGCCTTCCCTGCAGAAGATCGAGGTAGCCGATCTCGGTCATCCACTTGGCCCTGGCGAGATGGCTTTCATAGACGCCCCATGCCCGCTGCGGCTCGCGAACAGGGTCGAGATCGAAGATTATGCGGACGATTTCACGCCAATGCGCGCCTTCCTCGTCCGCTTCGAGCATTCGCAGATAGGTGACGAAATGGCGTTCGTCGTAGCGGGTCACGCGCGAAGATTGCGGCGGGCGGTCATCGAAATCGGGGATCGCCATTTTTAGCGGCCCGCTCGGCGCCCGGAGCGCCAGTTCTTCGGTCGTCGGGGTGAGATTATCCTGTCCAGGGGATAATGGAAAAAGCCGCGGCGCCCCAGCGCACTCATCGCGTCGGGGGTGCGAACTCGGAAACGAGATGGTGCCCGTCCCACCTGGCCCGACGACAATACCGCTGGAAGATCAATCTGCCTTGCGGAAGAATTCGATGGGATCGACTTCGAGTATCGCGGCGATGCGTTCGAGCATATCGACCGTCGCGGCGTGTTCTTCACGCTCCAGCATTCCGATATAGTTGCGGTTGACACCTGCACGATCGGCAAGCTCCTCCTGCGACAGGCTCTTGGCATGACGCATTTGACGCAAATTCGTGGCGACGATCTCCCGCAGGCTCATGCCGGGGACGTCGCCGCTCTGCCTAACCCATGGCCACCCAATATACTAGGGAATCGTAAATACGTATCTGCGTATCTACGCGAAAGCGCGCTTCAGGGTTTCAGGAAAGCGGGGCCGACCAGCGGCCCCGCATTCGCCTCACCAGGCGAAGGGATCAAACTCGCGAACGATGCTAGCCGAGTCGCCGTCCCATTCGCTGGCCGGCATCGCGCTGAAAAGACCGGCTTCGGTGCGGAACACGATGATATTGACCATGAGGCTGCGGGCGAGGCTCCAGGCATAGGCTGATACGGTTTTGAGCGACGTGGACATTTTTGGGCTCCTGTCTTTCGTCGCGGGGGCCATCCCCGCTCGACAGGCTCCCGAAGTGTCGGGCGCATGGCCGCAATCACCGCGCAGGCGCAGCCTGAAGGCCGCACGCGAAGCGTAGCGGACCCTTTACGGGTTGATGGCATCAGGCCTTGGGCCGGACCAAGGAAAGAGCCAAATGAGAGCGGGGATGGCGCCGGCGGCGAAGCGAGCGTGATGTCCGTCCCGATAATCGTCGCTCTGCCTCGGATCTTCCGTCCATTTCTGCGGTCTCGGCTGCGAGGTTGAACAGCGCGCTCCATTCGCGATCACCTCGGATCTCGCGCTGACCCCGGAGCCTCTGGAAGCATGTGATGGCGGTGTCAGCGTCGCGGCCCAAACCCCACGGGCGTCGGCACGAAAAAAGGCCCGGCGGATCGCTCCGCCGGGCCTGCTGCGTTCTGATCAGAACGGGATGTCATCGTCCGTGTCATAGCTGCCGCTGCCGGCTTCGCCGCCATTGTCCTGGGCGGGTCTGCCCCGACTGAGGAAGTCGATCGTCTCGGCAATGATCTCGCAGCCGTAGCGCTTCACCCCCTGCTGATCGTTCCATTCCGTGTAGTGGATGCGGCCGCGAACCAGAACCTTCATGCCCGTAGTGCAATGGGCCTGAACCGTCTTGCCAAGGCCGTTGAATGCGGTGATGCGGTGCCATTCGGTGTCCTGGAGGCGACGGCCCTGGTCGTCGCGAAGCGCCTTGCCGTCCGCGTAGCGGGGACGCGAGGTCGCGAGGCGAAAGCTGGTGATGTTAGTTCCACCCTGGGTGCTGCGGCTTTCCGGCTCAGCGCCGATGTTGCCGGCGAGGATGACGATGTTCTGCATGATGTATCTCCGTTGCTTCGAGTCCGAGGGACCGTCCCTCCGACGAAGCCCGGGTGAAGGCCGTCCAGAGCCGTCTGCATCGCCGCCCTCGGGCGGCGGCCTGACCCCATAGGCCCGGAGTGGTGCGGGCAGCCGCGCAGCGGCAACTCGGTCCGGCGCCACCGGGGTTGCTGGCGGAAATGGAAAGGACTTAGGGATTCGCCAGTCGGAGGGAACGAACCCTCGATCGACGCATGACGGTGATGACCGCGAACGAAGGCAGCTCTCGCACAGTGGCGCCAATCCGAAAGGACGCTTCAATCGAAGACACTAACCCGCTCCGACCTCGCGCACCCGACCGCCCAGACCTTTCGGCACATATCTTCGCAACTGGGGCCGCTGCTTCATCGCCGCCATACGCCATCACGCAGCGGCAGCCGCGACGGGGCAGACAAGGCAACGGGCGTGAGGGTGGTGCGGACGCCTTTTCCACGACCTTGGACCTGGCAGCAGGGAGAAAACGCCATGACGCGGGATGCCAGACCCAGCACTGGGACCGAACTGCCCGTTCACGAACGGCGGGGATGTTGCGGTGCGCGTCCAACGTAACGGGACACTGTGATGGCTCTGGTCGGAACGCAGCAGGACTGGCGGCGTGATCCGCGCTGCCTTCTTATCTGGCCGCGCCCGTGGATCGATCAGCGCGCTGCTGGACGCCAACCGGCACGACGGGCCTCCGCAAGCGAACAGAACCAGCGTTCGCCCCGCGCGGTGTCGATCCTGACGGCGGCATAGTCGCGTTGGCCGGGCGCGTGAACGATCCGGCTCCCGTCCGCACTGATGTTGCCCTTGAGCGCGCAACGGGGATTGGGCGGCGGTGATGGGGCCTCGCGCCGCGCAACCTCGCGCGAGCCGCGCCACTCCCATGGTGGCGTGACAGTCCCGGCCCAGACGCCGGCCCGGCGGCGACGGGCGCCCTGTTCGGCGGTGTGGTAGGCGCCGCTGCTGTAGCGCGGATAGTCAAGCGCCCAGCCATTCTCCACCAGCCATCCCCCTATATCGCGCCCGCGAGCAGCGCAGCGAGCGACAGGACGGCCGCCCTGGTCACGATAGGCGGGAATGCAGCGAACGGAGGCGCCGCCGAGCCAGGTCCGCAGGGCCGCCTTGGCGCGCTGACCGCACGGCCATGACCGGCCTGCTGCATCAGCACAGGATTGATCCAGCTCCGGGGCGTCGATCCCCAGAATCCGCACCCGTTCCCGGCCGAGATCGAACGTGTCGCCGTCAACCACGCTGGCCCGGCCCTCGATAGGCGGGGCCGCGTAGCTCGGAACCGGGAGGTCGAAGGATAACGCAGCGAAAAAGCCGGCAGTTATGTAACGCGAGATGTTCATGATCGAGGGACCATATCGCCCCATCGAGAGAATGCGAGGATGGGCGGCGCTTACGCGCCGCCCAGATGCCGGAAATCCCAGACCTTGATGCCGAGCGCCTTGGCCTTGTCGCGGATGTTCGACTGGATGCCGGTGCCCGGAAACACGATCAGTCCCTTGGGCATGGCGGCGAGCATCTCGTCATTGCGCTTGAACGGAGCGGCCTTGCCGAGTTTCCAGTCGGGCTTGATGGGGACGCTCGGCACGCCGCGCTGGTCCGCCCAGAGGACTGCGATATGTTCGCCGCCGCTTTCGGTCGCGCCATGGATCAGCACCATGTCGGGGAACTTGGCCCGGATCTTGTCGAGCGTCGACCAGATCAGCCGCGTATCGTTGAACGCCGGCCCAGACGAGATCGCGATGCGAACACCCTTGGGCATAAGCACCTGCTTGTCGGACCATTTGCGATCGTTGATGAAGTCCTTGCTCGCGATGACCGCCGAAGTGAGCGCCTTGCGATTGACCTTCGAACCCGACCGGGGAAGCCAGGGCTTCTTGGTGAAGCTGCGGTACTGGTCGGCGGCGGCATCGCGCAGATATTCGAACGTGTCGCGCCGCTCGATCATGGTCACGCCCTCGGCGATCGCGCGCTCCAGCTCGACCGAATTGACCTCCGAGCCGTCCTGTTCGCGCTGCATCCGCTTTTGCGCCACTTCGTTATCGTCCAGTTCGCGTTCGACCCGCTGGATGCCGTTGTGGAAGACGTTGACCAGCCCCCAGAGGATGTCTTCGAGGTCGGGTTCGATCCGGGTGTCGATCAGCGCCGAGACCATACCATCGAACATATCGGCCACTGCGCCATCGACGAGGCGGGATTCGGGCAGCGGACGTTGATCTGGTTCATCTTCGAAGGGACGATAGCCATAGAGCTGCATTTCCTCGAGCAGATAGGCTGTCTGGGATTGGGCGTGTTCGGGCTCGTCAGCGGGGATGTCGTTGCTGTCGTTCACGGGATGTCGCCTTTTCGTCTGGGAGCCGCGACCCTCGCGGCCTTCATGGCGACGAAAGGCAGCGGGCCGGACGGCGCGCGCACCGCCAAGCGCCAAGCGTGCGCGCGCCCCTTTCGGGCGCGTGATGGCGGCCGGAGCAAAGCGGAGGACGGACAAAGGGGGCTATTTTGCCTCGCGATGCAAAGCGGCCGCTCGCGGGCGCGGCGGAAAATAGCCCCCGTCTGTCCGTTGTGCTCGCCGGACGCCCGCTGCTCCTGTCGCCCTCTATGAAGGCGTGGGCGCGGCCTTTTCAGCGAAAATGGCGCCTATGACGCGACACAGCTTCGCCGGTGACGACAAAGCTGAACTCCCGCTTCCCGGCCTTCAGCCGGACAGGAGAAGGTGACGCTCGGCATCTTCGTCCCGCAGTTGAGGGGCCAGATGCGCTCGCAGCCGATCCGCCCCCAGGCCATGCAGGTCCGAGTTGAAATCGTCGAGCATCGGCGCCAGCGGGATAGCCTCGATCCCGACCTCCGCAGCCCTGCGGGTCAACAGGGTTTCGGCGGCGGCTCCGGTGGAATCCGCGTCGCGGGCGATATAGAGGCGCCGAAGATCCGGCGGGAACCGGATGGCTGCAAGGTGGGCGCCCGACAGCCCCGCGATCGCTGGCAATGCAGGCATGATCGTGCGGAGCGATAGCATTGTCTCGATGCCTTCGCCGGCGGCCATCACCGCGCCAGCGCGCCCGAAGCGAACGCCGTGGCCGAGCAGATGGCCCATCGCGCGGCGTGGATAGGCGACCGGCGCTTTTTCGATCGTCGTGGGATCGAGCCAGGTGCGATGCACGCCTGTGATCGCGCCGGCCAGATTGGTGACAAGAGCGATCATCGCCGGCCAGGCCCGACGGGTGCCGGGAGGATCCTTCCGGGATGGCCGATAGTAGCAGCGCGGATGGAAGCGCAGCGGATCGCCCGCTTGCAGCGGTCCGATGCTCCGCCCTGCAAGATAGTCCGTGACAAGGGTGCCGCCAACGGGTTGGGAAGCAGCCGCCAGACGCTGAGCTGCCTCCGGCGTGCCGGACGGCGTTTTGCGCTCCCGCCGGGACCCAGCGCCCTCTTGCCGGGGCGATGGCTGCGGCAGGCTGAGAAAACGCCGGGCTTCCTCCAGCGTATCGCGTAGCCGCGCATGGCCTCCCGCAATGGTGATGATATCGAGCAGATCGCCATGGTCGCCGGTTGCGGCATCAGTCCATTTACCGGCCGCCCCTCCATCGGGAGAGGCGACCAAACGGACATAGAGGCTGCGTCCGGGCGTATTGCGGGCATCGCCCACCAGCCAGTACCGGCCTTCGCGATGTCCTTTCGACAGATAGCGGCGACAGACACTCTCGGCATTATCGGCGAGGCGCTGCGATATCCCGGTGGCGGAGTTCTTCATCTCACATCCCTCCGTCACGCCGCATGGCGCTCGCCGACCCGCTGAAGCGGATACCGATCCAGCAGTCGGGCGAGCACGGTCGGGCCGTCGCTTCCGGTCGGGACGAACAGCCGCAGCTTCCAGGAGATGATCTCCGAGATCAGCCCCATCGCCTTCAGCCGGTCGCGCATCGTGTCGGTGAAGCCGTCCAGTTCGATCCGATTCACGCCCATGACACGCACCCGGCGAAGCTGGAGCCGTTCGGCGAGATCGAGGATGGCCTGACCATCCATCAGCGCCGTGAACGCGGCGTCGGGCGCGAGCACCGGGCCATTGTCGTTCGCGCTCGCGGTCGCCGCCCAGGCAGGCGACACACGGCGCCCGACGATCCGCTCGCCATCGTCGGTCTGGAGCCGATAGACGCGCGTGGATTCCTGCGGCAGTCGCTTCCAGATCGGCAGCAAAAGCCCGGCGACAATGTGCATGGTGCTGGTCGCAAACACCGGCACATCGGCAAGTTCCGCCTCCCATGCCCGCTCGAACTCGCCTCGATCGGCTTCGCGCCATTGGGTTTCCGCCATGGTGGCAAGCGGCATCGGCGTCGATTCCATCGGCCGGACGAGCCGGATGCGCGCCTCTATGCTCCCGTCATCAAGTTGCAGACCGCGCGTCGGTACCTGCACCGCAGCACGCCCTGACTGGGCGTTGACCAGCAATCTGGCGCGGCGATCGCGCAGATGGCCGAAGGCTTCGTCGAGCGTCACCGGTCTGTTGCGGTCCTTGCGTTCGATGGTCAGCAATCGCGTCTCCGCTCTCGTGCCCGGATGGGTATAGATGGTGGCGCGATCGACGATCTTGAAGCTTTCGGCCTGGAGCGTCTCCAGTCCCAGCTCATAGGTTCCGCTCGCGATCGCCCCCTCGATGCGGGCGGTCAGCAGATCCTCGAACCGCGTGAACAGGATGTTCTGGAGATCGATGGTGAGCGCGAGCATCCGGTTGAGGAAGGTGGTGATCGGGGGCAGTTCGTCCCGAAGACCGCCCTCGTCGCCGAGCGTCAGGCCGGTCGCGGCCTCGAACTCGCCGAGCGAGCAGCCCTCGACCTTGCCGCTGAAGATCAGCCGGTAGAGCTGGCGCAGTGCATCGCGCGCATACCAGGATTCCAGATTGTCCTCGGGCCGGAACAGCCCCTGGCCGCCGGTCTGGCGCTGGCCGCGCGTGATCGCCCCCAGGGAATCGAGCCGACGCGCGATGGTCGAGATGAAGCGCTTCTGCGCCTTCACATCGGTCGTCACCGGCCTGAACAGCGGCGGCTGCTTCTGATTCGTGCGGTTCGACCGGCCAAAGCCCTGGATCGCATTATCGGCCTTCCAGCCCGCCTCGAGCAGATAATGGACCCGCAGGCGCTGGTTCTTCGCGCCGAGATCGGCGTGATAGCTGCGCCCGGTGCCGCCCGCGTCACTGAAGATCAGGATGCGCTTGGCGTCGCTCTGGAAGGCGTCGGTTTCGGCGATGTTCGCCGAGCCCGGCCGGTTCTCGACCACGAATCGGTCGATCCCGTCCGACCCGCGCCGCTTGACGATGCGCCGCGACCGGCCCGTCACCTCTGCGACCGTGTCGGTGCCGAAGTGGTGGAGCACCTGGTCGAGCGCGGCCGGGACTGGCGCCAGCGAGGCGAGCCGCTCGATCATCCGATCGCGGCGTTCGATCGCCTCGCGCGAAATCACCGGATTGCCGTCCTTGTCGGTGACGGGCCGGGAGCAGAGATTGCCCTCGCTGTCGCTGAAGGGCTCGTAAAGCTGCACCGGAAAGCTGTGTTCGAGGTAGGACAGAACATACTCCCGAGGCGTCACATCCACGCGAACATCATCCCATTCCTCGGTCGGGATTTCGGCGAGGCGGCGTTCCTGCAGGGCCTCGCCGGTCGAGACGATCTGGATGATGGCGGCGTGGCCGGCTTCGAGATCGCGTTCGATGCTGGCGATCAGCGCTGGGGTCTGCATTGCGGTAATGAGGTGGTTGAAGAACCGCTGTTTCGCGGATTCGAAGGCGCTCCGCGCGGCGGACTTCGCCTGGCTGTTCAGGTTGCTGCCGGCGGCACGCATGGCCGCGTCGAGATTGCTATGGATGATCTGAAACGCCCCGGCATAGGCGTCATAGATCGCGATCTGGGGCGCGGTCAGCGCGTGCTCGAGCATCTCATACTCGACGCCGTCGAAACTGAGCGACCGGGCCGAGTAAAGACCAAGCGCCTTCAGGTCGCGGGCCAGCACTTCCATCGCCGCGACCCCGCCATTCTCGACCGCGCCGATGAACTCGCCGCGTGTCGAGAACGGGAAATCCTCGCCGCCCCACAGGCCCAGGCGCTGGGCATAGGCGAGATTCTGCACGGTCGTCGCGCCCGTCGCCGAGACATAGACGATGCGCGCGTCCGGCAGCGCATGCTGGAGCCGGAGCCCAGCCCGGCCCTGCTGCGACGGCGCCTGGTCGCCGCGTTCGCTCTTGCCGCCGGCGGCATTGGCCATTGCGTGGGATTCGTCAAACACGATTACGCCGTCGAAATCGGAGCCGAGCCAGTCGACGATCTGCTGGACACGGCTCGCCTTCTCAGCCCGTTCCTGCGAGCGCAGCGTCGCATAGGTGACGAACAGAATGCCCTCATCGAGCGTGATCGGCGTGCCCTGTCGGTAGCGCGAGAACGGCGTCAACAGCAGGCGCTCCTGGCCGAGCGCCTCCCAGTCGCGCATCGCGTCCTGGTGCAAAGTCTCCGACCGGCTGACCCAGACCGCGCGGCGACGCCCCTTCAGCCAGTTATCGAGGATGATGCCCGCGACCTGGCGGCCCTTGCCCGCGCCGGTGCCGTCGCCCAGCATCCAGCCCCGCCGGAAGCGGACGGCGGTCTCCACATCGTCCGGCGCCGCGGTGACGACGTCCCAGGTCTTGTCGACGGTCCACGCGCCCGCGAGATGCTCGCCATGCGCTTCGCCCGCGAGGATGATGGATTCGAGCTGGGCATCGGAAAGAACGCCGTCACCGACCAGATGCGCCGGGAGCGAGGGCCGGTAGCTCGGAACCGGCGGCGGGACCGATGCCATCGACGCCGACTGGACCAGCGGGGTGGGATGCGGTTTGGCGCCGGGAATGCGGATCGACTGAAGCGCATAGGGCTCGTAGATCGCATCGGTCAGATTGCCATGATCCGGCACAGCTTCAACGCACGGCGTATAGGCCAGCTCGACGCCCTCGATCACAGGCGTCGGCGCGATAGGCCGGGCGGTTGCGGCGGGGCGTACCGGCCGAGCAGCCATCGCCTGCACGGCGAGCGGCGCGCTGGGCGGCGGCGTATCGGGCGCGGGCAAGCGCGGCGGGACCTGAGCCAGCACCCAGCCGAGCAGGGTCGCGGTATCGGGCGCAACGCCGGGAGCGGCAGGAAAGTGGCGCGGATCGTCGGCGGGTGTGCGGTCGATCACGGTCAGCCGCGTGTCGATCGTGGTGCCATGCTTGCGATAGACCTGCCCGTCGATCGCTGCGGAAAACAGGACGCGGCCGCGTTCCTGGAGCGCGACGAACGCATCGGTGAAGGCGGGATTGTCCGGCGCGCAGGAGGCGCCGGTGATGACGACGAGGCGGCCGTCGGGCTGCAAGCGCGCCAGCGCCGAGCCGATATGGCGCAGCGCCGCATCCTTCATGCGCGCCTCGACATGGGCGATCGCCGAGAAGGGCGGGTTCATCACCACCACGTTGGGCACGGCAGCGGGATCGAGATAGTCGTGAACATGGGCGGCGTCGTGCGCGGTGACGCCGACCTGCGGGAATAGCAGATCGAGCAGCGCGGCGCGGGTTTCGGCCAGCTCGTTCAGCATCAGGCGCGCGCCTGCGATCTCCGCCTGGATCGCGAGCAGGCCGGTGCCCGCCGAGGGTTCGAGCATCCGCTCGCCGGGCTGGAAGCCAGCGGCGACGCCGGCGACATAGGCGAGGCCCGCGGGTGTCGAGAATTGCTGGAGCGCCTGGGAGGTTTCCGACCGGCGCGTATGGGTGGGCATCAGCCCGACTATCTTCTCGATCGCCGCGAGCCGGGCTTGCGGATCGGCGTATTTGAGGAAGATCGTGTTTCCGTATTTCCGCAGGAACAGTATCTGCGCGGCCTCGCAGGCGTCATAGGCCGATTTCCAGTCCCACAGCCCTTCGGCGTCGGAGCCGCCAAACGCGGTTTCCATCGCGCCGCGTAGCGCCTGGGCGTCGACGGCGCGGCCTGCTTCGAGATGGGGCAGGATAAGCTGGGCGGCGGCCAGCAGCTTCTCGGCGGTGCCGGTGAAATGGCGGGCAGCGCCAAGCGGCACGGCAGCGAGCGCCGTGGAACGGTTCATGGTCATCGGGAATGCTCCGGGAGAGGTCGAGGGGCAGGAGCCGGCGGACCCTCTCTCTCAAACCCGCCAGGCTCACCCCGTCCCGGGCCTATCTCTTCCTCTCGCTCGGCAATCACGATGGCACCCGCACCGACCGGTGTTCTGGATGCGGCGTTGCCGTTGTTGCCGTAAAACCTTATATGTGACCAACTACCTAGTCAGGAGCGAGTCATGGACGGTATCAACCTGGCGGACGCCAAAGCCCATTTGAGTGAACTGGTCGATCGCGCTGCTGCTGGCGACACGATCGATATCCTGCGCCGTGGGAAGCCTGTGGCCCGCCTTGAGGCCGCAAAACGGCCGCGCAAGGCGATCGATGCCGCACGGCTGCGCCGACTGACCGATTCCCTTCCGGCCCAAAGCGAAGGCGCGGACACGTTCACGCGCGCCATGCGCGATGGTGATCGCTACTGATGCTCTATCTCGACACGTCTTTGCTGATCGCGGCTCTGACGAATGAGGACCGCACGGCGGAGATTCAGGAGTGGCTGGCGGGGCAAGACCCCGAGGAGCTGATCATCAGCGACTGGGTCGTGACGGAGATGTCTTCGGCATTGTCGATCAAAGTTCGAACCGGCCAGCTCGATGCGTCCCAACGCGCCGAGGTGCTGAGCCAGTTCCATCGACTTTGCAGCGAAAGCCTGACGATCATGCCGGTGGCTTCCGCCAATTTCCGTAACGCGGCGCTGTTCTCCGATCAGTTTTCGCTGAACCTGCGTGCCGGTGATGCGCTGCACCTCGCAATTGCAGCGGAGCGAGGGGCAACGCTTTGCACTCTGGATCGCCGTTTGGCCGAAGGAGGAACGGCTCTCGGGACGGTAACGAGGCTTCTGTAGGAACCGGGAGCAAGACCGACTCTGGGCGGCAGGCAAAAAAATGGGCGACTCCAAGACGGAGCCGCCCACATCAATCAGACTTCCAAGTGCCGAGCCTCGTCGATTATGAACCCGAAGCGCCCGGCGACATATTCGTCGGATGGAACTTGGAAGCGCCGTTCACGACCTTCATCCCGGCGCCCGCCGAGCCGGGCGATACAATCGGTGATGCCCGGATTATCTCTGGAACGGATCGCCGACACGACCACCCAATCGTGCCGGTGTTTCTCAGCAAAAAGCCGCCGATCATTCTCGACGGATTCACCGGGCGCCAGGAAACGGTCGTGGATCGTTTCCCAGCAATTTGGGTAATAGTCACGCAGGGTCTTCTCAGCGTGACGCCGTTCATAGGCCGTGAAGAGATCGGGGAAGCCCGTCGCGACCTTCGCCCATTCGGCATCTTCTTCATACCAGCCACCGGCAACCCTTATGGCTGCGGGCATCCTCGCGTTATGCGCGCGATCGAGCTTGAAGCCGCCATGGCTGGCGGTGGAATGGAAGACCACTCCATCGGCGTATATCTCGCTGGACTGGGATTGGCCCCAAGGCGTCGCGACCTTTCCGTTACCGCGTTTGCGATCAAGCCGCAGCAATTCCTCCCTGTGCTGGACCAGCTCAGCGATATGGTCGTGAAAGCCCAGCGCGTCGGCGGTGCGGCCATAGGTGGCCGGAACCGAAGGCGCCGGGCTCATGCCGCCCTCCTGAGGGTCGAGATGACGGGTTCATCCTCGACAAGCTGAAGGACGAGATTGGAATAGCGGTTCCGGGACGCCCAGCTTTCGGCGTCCGCCATATTGGCGGCAAGATGCTTAAGCTCGTCCTTACCGTTCCAACGGGTGAGAACCCGCACCACGCCCGGCTGCGGCAATTCGAGGACTTCGAAGCGAAGGTCCGTCGTGACCATATAGTGACGACGCGCGACAAGGACCGGCGTGATGCCGGACATGAAGGTGCCCTCGTGGAGCACGAAGCTTGCCGGGTAGGTTCTGCCGCCCATAGCCGCCGACGGCGATTTTTCCACGAGGCGGCCGGTGCTGTTGCGCGTCTGCCAGTCCCGTGACTTGCGCGTGTGCCGGGCCGGCGGCTGCGGCGCGCCATCGAAGTAGCGCAGGACGGCCCCGAGAGGCGCTGTGGCGTGAACCGCAGCGCCATCGAGAATGATGGAGGTCGCGCCCGCAACAGGGGCGTCGCCAGTTCTTTCGGTCATGTGAGGTCTCCGGGAGAGCAGCGAGGAAGCGAGCCGCCGACCGCTCTCTCTCAAGCCGGCCGGCTCACCCGCTTCCCCGTCACCCTCTCACTCTGGCTGCCGGCCCGGAGACGGGACCGGCGGCAGACCGAATCACTCCCGCAGCGACCCCGCGGCTATGTCAGCCAGCCACTCCAGGGCTTCTTCCACGTCTGCGTCATGCTCTTCGACAAGACGCGCAAGCGCGACAGCGCCGATGCGACCCAATTGGCCGAGGCGCTGCAGGACGGTGAGCAACACGGGCGCAAGCGTCTCCGGACCGGCGGTTTCGATGTCGGAAATCTTCATGGGTCAGTCTCCATTGTTTGGAAGGAAAAGACCCGAGCGCAGAGCGCCCGGGCGTTGATCGCCGGCTGTAACCCGCCGGCCTGCGCCGTTCATCGGGCAGCGAGTTTGCGCTCGGCCGCGAGAGAAATCGCTCGCGTTGCGGCCTTGAAGGCGGCGTCACCTTCTTCATGGGAGAGGTCGCTGGCCGCCTTCACATCGAGGGATGCCTGACGGATATCGGCGTTGCTCACATCGGCGATCTGGAGACCATCCAGCGCTTCCGTCTCGAAGACCACTTCCACGGTCGCGCGGACATGCTCCTCGCAGAGGCGGAGGAGGACATGCGAGCCGAGCCCCGGCTCAACGCCGAGCGGCCCATATTCGGCGATACCGAGCATTTCATCGAGCATCGACTCGGTCGTGCGTGCCATGATGTCGTCGGCTGTGATCAGCACGGCCATGCCGCCGAAACCGTCTGGCCGCATCTTCGTGCAGGTCCAGGCGGACATGGCGGAGACATAAGGAAGCGCGGGCGACCGCCGGACGATGCTCTGGAAAAACACCTCCCAGCCGGAAACCGACAAGTCCAGTTGAAGATAGGCGTCATCATCACCGAGTTCAGCGAGGCCCGCCCGGACCGTGTCTGCCGCGGCGCTTTCAACATCGCCGGACAAGGCGAGCGCCGCGCGGACCTCATCGACGGGATAGGCCGGCATATCGTTGGCGCCCTGTTCGGCATAGAAATAGAGGCCGTCGCCATCCGCATCGCTGCTGAAGATGCCGGAGAGGATCAATCGTTCGAGCGGCGTCATCGCGCTCAGCGGAATGGTGGGCTGAACCACCGTGGAACAGAAATAATCAGCCATATCGGGTCTCCAAAAACGCGAAAGCCCGGCGCGCGGCCGGGCTCTCGAGAAAGGTGATGGGGTACAGATCAGGACGCTGGCGGGCTTTCGATCGCGAAAGGGTCCACCAGCTTGTGGATCGGCTGGGCGCGGCCCATCCACGGCTGCGGCCGGATGCAGCGCACCCAGTCCGCGAAGCTCGGAATGAAGCCGAGATCTTCGAGGACATGTTGTTCGCCGATCAAGCGGACGGGAACGACCCGCCCGCATGAGACGGTGATGGTCGCGCCGTAAAAGCGTTCGAGCATGAATATGCCCTCGGCATGATGGCGCAGCGCGCGATGGCGGAAATCGGCGGTGATCGCCTTGGACTCGTCGAACCACTGATGCAGCGGCAGATAATCCTCGGCCGAGCCGCCCCATTTCCGCACGGACGAGAGCGCGTGATGATAGCAATGGCCCATCATCGCCTCCCTATAGTTCGTGATAATGGTTTTCGGATCGTTCGATCCGATAGTTGAAGTCGAAGACGATGGTCCCGGCGGCCACGTCGAAGGTGAACTCACCATAACCGCCTTCATTATTCTCCCAGCCACCGTGCTTGCTTTCGAGGAGGTCGTAACACATCGCCTCGATCGCTTCCGGGAGCGGGACCGTTACATGCCGGACCTCCTCGTCGTGAAATTCACAGCGGGCGATCTCGACAGATGTATCGGGCAGGTCGGCGCTGCTTTCACCGGAACGCGCGTCAATCTCTTCGATCTGACCGCTGTCGCCACCGCCATCGAACCGCACGGTGACAAGGGTGATGCCAGCTCGTGCCAGTACAGACAGGACAGCAGCCTTATTGACGGGAAAAATCTCGCTCGCTCGTTTATCGAATTCCGCCTGGCGGGCGAGGAAGGCGGTCATGTCGAAGGCGGGAACAAAAGGTGGATTGGTCATCGTCGATCTCCGAAAATGAAAAAGCCCGGCGCGTGGCCGGGCTGAGAATGGGGTTGAGGTGAAAAAGGCGATGCGGGACGAGGCAGCGACTGCCGACCCGTCCCGCACCTGCATTCAGGCGGCGATATCGTATTCGTCGTCGCCCTCCTGGTCGTTGGCAGCTTCCTGCTTATCGGAGGTGTCATCCTCGTTGAGGAACGCCGGCAAGGCATCGGCGTCCGCGTCGAGCGGCAGCGGTTCCTCGATCACCGGCGTCCGCAGCGGTTCGGGGAGCCAATCCGCATCGGCGAGCAGCCGTTCGGCCTCACGCGCCATGTCGCCCTTCTTCAGATGGTCGATCAGCCCGGCGGTCTGCGGCCCCTTCGCCTCGGCCACCGCCTCGAGGATGCGCGGCTTCGCGACCCGGTTGAGGTAGTTGTCGAAGGTCGGGCGCCAGCCTGCGCCGATCATGTCGAGACCCACGGCGCGGGCCAGCACGTTGGCGTGGTCGATGCGGCGCGCGACGCCGTGCGCCGAGACACGGCCGCCGCCATGCTTGGGAACCGGCTCCCACTGCGCGTTCACCGAATAGGCGGCGCAATGGGCGAACAGACTGGCCTGTTCGCCGCCGTCGAGCTGCTGGAGCGCATCCCAGACATCCTTGTCGGATTGGGGGAGACGCTCCTTCCAGCGGGTGTGCCGTTCCTGGATGGATGCAGCCGACGGACTGTTGCGCAGATCCGCGCCCTGGAACGGCATGGAGACACGGTGGACCGCCAACTCCATGCAGCTTTCGGTGCGGCCCACGTAGAAGACCGACAGCACCATCGCGTGCAGCACGGCGGCGAAGGCCACCGAAGGCGACTGCGCGAAGGCATCCTGAAGCGCCA
Source organism: Sphingobium sp. (assembly GCA_033795485.1). Lineage (GTDB taxonomy): Bacteria > Pseudomonadota > Alphaproteobacteria > Sphingomonadales > Sphingomonadaceae > Sphingobium. Next base: position 13,738 of record JARYGO010000026.1, on the reverse strand, counting down.
GCGTGCGGGCGGCGGTCAGCTCGGCGACGAGACGGTCCGGGAGCGGCTTGATGACCTCACCGTCATCATCGTCATCGTTCGGAGCCGGCCTGGACGGGGCCGTGCTGGACTCGGGATCGGCCGGCTCGCCGCCGATCTCATCGGACGCGTCATCCGATCCGGCATGGGACGCTTCATCGCCACCTTCGCCGGCATCGTCAGGCTCCAGCTCATCCTCGGCGCGGACATAGCCACGGTCGATATAGAGCGTGCCGTCTTCCTCCAGACCGATGAACACGCCGGCATTGGCGATCTCGGCAGGATCGAACACCCGGTTGCCCTGGGCGAGAAGGCCAAGCTCGGCGTCGATGGCGGAGATACGCAGTTCCACGTCTTCCGGAACATCGGGCTTGCCGTCCCACTCGGCCTCAAGCGCATCGGCCTCGGCCCGCAGGGCGACGATCCGCGCTTCCTGCGCCTCGGTCAGCGGCTGCACCTGGCTGGCGATGGCGCGGCAGTCCTCGTCATAGCCATAGGGCAGATCGACCAGCGCCTCGACCCACTTCCAGCCTTCGGCCAGGATCGTATCGGCTTCCGCCCGCAGCTGCTCGTCGACCAGGCGATCGAGCAGCGCAGGATCGGAGAGCCAGCCGCCATCGTCGGGTTCGAACAGGTCACGGATCGGACCGGCGCCGCCGGCGGCGATATAGGCGTCCAGCCCGATGAAGCGGACGCGCTTGTCCGAGACCTCGACCTTGTCCTCCAGCAGCTTGGACTTGATGAACCAGGGCGACTTGTTGCTGCTGGCCGCGAGCTGACCCCACAAATCCTCCTGGCGCTGGTGATCGTCGCTGACCGTGAACGCCATGAGCTGGTCGAGAGTCATGTCGCCTTCGGCATAGCATTCGTGCAAGGCGGGCGAGACCGAGGCGAGCTTGAGGCGCTGGCGCACAACGGCGGGCGTGACGCGAAAGTGTGCGGCGATCGCTTCCTCCTGCTCGCCCTTGTCGAACAAGGTCTTCATCGCCCGGAACTCGTCAAGCGGGTGGAGCGGTTCGCGTTCGCTGTTCTCGGCAAGCGAATCCTCTTCGGCCAGAACTGGATCGTTCGCGGCCTTGACCACGCAGGGAACCGGCGCGTCCTTGGCGAGCCGCTTGCGCTTCACCAGGATCGCCAGCGCGCTGTAGCGGCGGCCGCCAGCCGGGATTTCGAACATGCCGGTTTCCTCGCCGGCCTCGTCGAGCACAGGCCGGACGTTGAGGCCGGTGAGAAGGCCGCGACGTTCGATATCATTGGCCAGATGCTCGATGGTCACGCCATGCTTCACGCGGCGGATGTTCGATTGCGAGAGGACCAGCTTGTCGAACGGAATGTTCTGGGACTGGTTGAGGGTGATCTTCGATGGGGCTTTTGCCATGACACGTCTCCATGACGGGCGGCCGGAAGACTCTCTCCCAGCCTCCAACCCGTCACGAAAACCAGAGCCTCCCTCTCACTCTATGTTTCGGCTCATGAGGGAGGTGGCAGGCGGTCCCGCGCGGCCCATGCGGATTTGATGATCCACTGAGGTGCGTATCGACGGATTTACGGAATTACGGAGAGGTCGGTTGAACCCGCCGACCGGAATCGCTTTCGAGATTGGTCAGCGATATTCCTCGGGCAGATCCTCCGCATTGCCGCGCCACACGATCTTGTCGCCCTCATAGATCGTCACGAAGCCGCCGCGTCGGGGTATCTCCACAGGCGGCAACGGCTTGGCCGCGAAGTTGAGGCAGGAGAACTCTGCGACCGTGGCCGAGAAGGCGAGCGGTTTGCCGGGCGCCATAAGCACCCGATCACAGGCGCCGCTGGGCCGCTTCACGCGGCGGCGCGAGAGGCCGAGCCGGAAAAACTCATAGTCGCGCTCCTCCCGCTCGGACGGCGGCGACCAGTGCCGGCACCAACGGCATGTCCGAATGGTCGCCGGAGGATCGTCATCGTCGAGCGGCGGCCCGTTATTATGCCCCGCGCCGGGCGGCCGCCCGCTCACGGCCAGCGCTCCTCGAGCCAGCCCCGGACCTGTTGGCGCATGATACCGATCGGGCCGTTGATCTCGGTGATCCGCGCGTCGGGGGCGACGCAGCGCAGGTCGCGGAAACCGTCGAGGAAGGCCCGCATCACCCCGATGTAGAGATGCCCGCCGGCGAGCGCGACGTCGGTGAACGGCCGCGTGCCATGGTTTGAAAGCGAAGCGATCTGGCAACCGGGAGAATCGCTATAGGTGTCGGGCTTGCGCGCCGACGGCGGACGCGGCCAACGTCGGTTCATGCCGCCCGCGATCATGCGCTGGGCAAGGTCCGGGGTCAGGCGGGCGTCATAATCCTCGACCGGCGAGCGGGAATCGAGAAAGCCGTAGCGGGCTGAGAGCACCGCGACCTTGATCCGCATCCGGTCTGGGCAGACCGCGCGGACAGTCTGCCAGAGCGGCCCGTCATAGCGGTCGACCGCGTCGATCCAGCCGACATCGCGCCGCTTGGTCGCCGAGCAGGCGAGGATCAGCAGCCGGTGGGGCTCGGCCGGTGCTCCGTCTTCGGTTCGGGGAAGAGGTCGTTCGACCAGGCGCGCCGCGACGGGCCGGTCTTCCGCGGCCTGGGCGAGCCGCTCGATCAGCGCGAGATCGTCGCTGGAGCAGACCCCGCGCACATCGAAGGTGACTGCGGGCTCCCCACCCGGATCGACAAACCGATCGACAAACAGGATGCCCTTGCCGAGATTGCCGCAGAACAGCAGCGTGTCGGCATCGCCAGGCACGCCGCTCGGACTGAGCTTGCGCCGTCCGATCTGGCGGAACGCTTCGGCGAAGGTGGTTGGGGTCAATGTTGTCCGGGGCTGGACACGGGCGTGGAAGCGCCAGCCCGGCCGCGCGATGTCGAGCTTGCCCACCTCGATCTGGTGCAGGAAGTCGGCGAAGCTATGGGGGTCCGCCGGGTAGGGACATTCCCGCCAGAGAGCGCGGATCGCCCGGCGTCGCTCGGCGGGCAAGGCGAACAGCCGAGCGCGGGCCTTCCGCCAAACGGCCGCTCGCTCATCACGGCGGTCCTGCTGCTGGCGGGGCCACCATTCGGCACGCCGCGCCATTTCCTCCTCGACGCTGTGCTGCCCGGCGGCGATTATGTCGGCGAACAGCGGCAGCGCCTCGCGCTCGCGTCGCTGCTTGGTGAGAAACGCCGCGCGCTTGCGCGACGTTTCTTCATACTGCTTGGGCCTGGGCCGTTTGCGGAAGCGCATGGATCAGCCCTCCCGCTCGAGCCGGGCGATGATGCGCTCGGCTGCGCGGATGCCGCCGGCGATATCGGCGATATCAATCCACACCGAGATCGGCGCCGTCGTCTCGAACAGGATGTCGCGCTCGACGCCGAGCTGGAGCCCGACGTCGAGGCCTTGCAGTTCGGCCAGGCTGAACAGGCCATAGTCGACGTAATCCATGTCGAGATCGGCGATGCCGTGCAGCGTATCGCCATCGGGTTCGAGCATGGTGGCAAGCCACACGCCCGCGCCCATGGGGTTGAAGAATTTCGCGACCGGAAGATGGTCACCGCGCGGGTCGGCCGCATTGGCGATGAGCTGCGCGCGCAGCTCGGGGGTCAGAAGGGTCATGCCGCCCTCCGTTCGGTCGGAGCGCTTCGGGCCTCAATGCCGGGAGCATCGCGGAAGGCCAGCAGATAGTCGGCCGCCTTCGATGCGGCGCTCGCGGCACGAACGATCGCGCGATCATCCGCGCGCATGATGTCGAGCCATGCCCCGATATAGTCGGAATGGCGGACAGTGGGTTCGATGCCGAGCGCAGCGCAGACGAAGGCGCCGGCCATCTCGGCGACCAGTTCCTCGCGTCCATATGTCTCCGAGCCGAAGCGGCCGCTCTGGTCCCGGTCGAGGCGCTCTTTGCTGCCCGTCCAGTGACCGAGTTCGTGAAAAGCCGTTCGATTCCAATTGATCGGATCGAAATAGCGCGAGGGTGGCGGGACGCAGACCCGGTCGTTCGCCACGTCATAATAAGCCTGATCTCCGCCGATACGGAAATCCGCGCCCGTCGCTTTGATCAGGGCTTCCGCCTCGGGAAGGATCTGATCGGGATCGGGTCGTGGGATCGCGGCGGTATAGGCGTCAGGCAGCCCCTCGCACTGGTCCAGATTGAACACCGTGAAGCGCTTCAGGAACGGTATCGTGCCTGGCGTGCGGCCTTCCTCGGCGGCCTGGCGCCGTTCATCGCCCGGGGTGAAGCGATGGGCATAGACGACAGTGGTGCCGGTCGCGCCTTTGCAGACATTGCCGCCGAGTTCGAGCGCCTGGCGAAAGGTCAGGAAGGCGTTGCTCGAAAATCCCCGCGAGACCACCGCGTGCCAAAGAATGAGAATGTTGATCCCGGAATAGCAGCGGCTGCTCGACGCGTTGTGCGGCATCTGGAGCGGGGCCTTGGCCGAGGCCCAGGGCTGCACCCAGGGCACGCGGCCGGCTTCCAGCTCGGCGATGATCTGGTTGGTGATGTCCTGATAGAGGGTCGGCCGGTCAGGAACTGCTGGCCGGGATTTGAACTTGCGCGCCATCGCGTATCTCCGCGACGGGTCGGTCCCGAGCCTCTCTCGCGACGCTCAACCCGTCACGAAAATCCGGCTTTCCTCTCACTCTCGCGGGGGCGTTGCGGGGGCGGCATGCCCCCGCTCGAAGGGGTAGCGAAAGACCGCGTCGCGGGCTTGCGGTCAGGGGAAGTCATTCCCCCCAAGCCCTCCCGGCCAAATCCACACCAAGACTATCGATTGCCCCGCACAGAAACGGCGGCATGATGCCGGGATGTGCAACCTCTACTCTCTGGTCAAAGGTCAGGCGGCGATTCGCGAACTCGCCGAGGTGATGGCCGACCACACGGGCAACCTGCCGGCGATGGCCGGGATCTATCCTGATTACCCGGCGCCCATTGTCCGCAACCAGGAATGTGGTCGGGAAATGGTGATGGCGCGATGGGGAATGCCATCGCCGGCCTTCGCGCTCGAAGGCAAATCGGTCGACAAGGGTGTGACCAACATCCGCAATACGAAAAGTCCGCACTGGCGCCGCTGGCTCGGCTCTCAATCACGCTGTCTGGTGCCGTTCACCTCCTTCAGCGAACCAGACCAGTCACCCGGCGGCGACCGCAAGCCGGTCTGGTTCGCGCTGAGCGAGGATCGGCCGCTGGCATTCTTCGCAGGGATCTGGACCCACTGGACCTCGGTACGGAAAAAGGCCGAAGGCGAGATAAGCTGCGATCTGTTCGGTTTCCTGACCACAGAGGCGAACGCTGAGGTAGGGCGCTATCACCCCAAAGCGATGCCGGTGATCCTAACCAGAAAGGAGGAATGGGATAGCTGGCTCAACGCACCCTGGGATGAAGTCGCGGCGTTGCAGCGCCCATTACCCGATCATGCGCTGACTATCGTCGCCAAGGGCGACAAGTCGGACGGAAGCGCAGTATTTCTATGAGCAGGCGATCCAGGCGCAACACCCGAGGCGCAAGACCGAAATTCCCGCCGCGCGACAAGGTGGCGACGCTCCACATCGACACCGATAACGAGCGTTTCGTGTTCACCACCAAGGACATGATCCAGAATCAATTGCGGCGTGACGGCCCCAAGATCCGGCGATCGTTCGATCTGGTGGCCAAGGACGATATCGCGGCGTGCAGCGCGGTATTCGGACTGGCAGCCGGCCTGTGCGTTCGGCATCTGCCGCGCTTGGACGACAATGGATACAAGGCGACGGTGTCCCGACTGCTGTCGAGTGCGATGAGCACCTATCTGGCGAGCATTGAGGTCGCTCGGCATGGCTACCGGCGCCAATATGGGATGCTTGCCCGGTCATTGATCGAGACGATCGCCACGGTGATCGCGATCGCGATCCGGCCCACGGCTCTGGAACAGTTTCACGCCGGCACGCTGCAATCCACAAAATGCGTCGGATGGGCAAAGGAGGTGCTGGAGCCGCTTGGCATGTATTATGGCATGTTGAGCAATCAGTTCGTTCATATCGGGCCGGTTCATGCCGCGTTCGAACCGATCCGGCGCTATACGCCGGATGATGAAGCCCTCAGCTTCATTGTGAGTTCGATGCGCGGCAATGTGTGGATGCTGTTCCTGACGGCCGAGCTGGTGTTCCATGATGAAATCGGGAACTGCCGCTACTGGAAGCCGATGGGCGAAGGCGTTGCATTTGATCCGTCACCGGAAGAACGGCAATGGATGGCCAGTTTTCTGATTACGCCGGATGAGCGAGCATCGGCGTGAACGATAGGCAAGGTCACGTCGCCAGAAGCACTCTTGCATTGGCGAGAGCCGTCTCAACAAAGCGCGACGTATACCCGAAGGCAGAAATCGGCTCCGGCTGGTGCGCCTTTCCCGGCGCGATGAGCTTCGTTCCCGAGACGATCTGAAACTGACTCACCTCGATGGGGTCGCCTTCATGAAAGACGAAAACATCTTCGGTCTCGAAGTGATCCGCCGGGATGTCCGCGAAGCTCTGGGCGGCGTTTCCCGGTAGGTGCCAACCGATTGCGACCGCGTTCGCCTTCGTCGGCACCAGTTCCCAATGCTTGCCGCTGAGAGAGACTTCCTTGACCACATCAATGTGGACAAGGCCTGCCGCGTGCTCGGCGACGGTTGCGGCGACCAGATCCAGCCAGGCTTCGGGCATCCCGCGTTTGCGCATGTCCTGCAGGCGGCTGTCGATCGCGGGTTTCACGGCGCCTGCCAAGTTAGAGTCGGTATCGGGCTGAAGCGCCCAGGGCCAGGCGATCTGAGGGGAACGTGGCACCCCGGCCTGCCGGGCGGCCGTGGCGATGATGTTGTCGAGCGACTGGAACATGGCGTTCGCGGCCTCGCAGGCGATCGGCTTCAAGTGCGGGAACAGTCCGCGATTGAAATGCAGCGAGTAGATGTGACGGCCATCATCGGCCCTGTCCCGGCGAAGCTGCCATGTCCGGTCATTCTCCCCATAGGCGAGCGACCGATACTCAGCGATGTGGTGCTGTGCGCGATCATACCAGGCCTGGGCGTCAGCGAGTTCGTCGGACATTCTTCCCCCTCTCGTTTCCGGCGATAGCGAGAAGACGTTTCTTTCCCGTTGTGCTGAAATCGAATGATCGTGCGCGGCGCGAAGGGTCGCAGGACACGGCGATCAGATTGACTCTCGCGGCAAGGAGGAACAATTAGAGAACATTTGGAACAACGCAGATGTTTTCGACTCGCCGCCCATGCCCGCCAACGCACAGATTTCCGCGCTCCGCGATCAGATCGCCCGCATCGAATCGGGCGGGAAGCGCGCGCGCGGCGTGCTGCCGTTCGGGATCGAGGCGGTGGACCGCAAGGTGCCGGGCGGCGGTCTGGCGCTGGGCGCGCTGCACGAAGTGGCCGGCGGCGGCAACGGCGCCGTCCACGGCGCGGCCGCGGCACTGTTTGCGGCCGGCATTGCCGCGCGCACATCGGGACAGGTGCTGTGGTGCATGACCCGGCGCGATCTCTTCGCCCCGTCGTTGGCGCAGGCGGGCCTCCATCCCGACCGCGTGATCTTCGCCGAGGTCGGCGAGGAAAAGGCGGTGCTGGCCTGCATGGAGGAAGGGCTGCGCCATGGCGGCTTGTCGGCCGTGGTGGGCGAGCTTACCCGCCTGCCGATGGTGGCCTCGCGCCGCTTGCAGCTCTGTGCGGAAGAATCCGGCACGTTCGCGCTCGCCATCCGGCGCTGGCGGCGCATGACCGAAGCGGCCGACTTCGGGCAGCCGACCGCGAGCGTCACTCGCTGGCGCGTTACCGCGCTCCCGTCCGCGCCGTTGCCGGTGCCCGGCGTCAGCCGGGCGCGCTGGCTGGTCGAGCTGATCCGGGCGCGCGCGGGCGACTGCGCGGACTTCGAGCTGGAGGCCTGCGATGACGCGGGCCGTCTCGCTCTTCCTGCCGAGCTGGCCAACGGACCGGCTGATACGGACACTCGGCGCATCGGCGCCGTCGCCTGAGACCCCGCTGGCGCTGGTCGGCCGCGAGGGCCGCAAGCGCCTGATCCTTGCCTTCAATGCCGCCGCGCGGGCGGAAGGGATTATGCCCGGCATGGCGGTCGCCAAGGCGCAGGCGCTGGTGGCGGGCCTCGACGTGCGCGATGCCGATCCGGCGGGCGACGAGGCGGCGCTCGAACGGCTCGCGATCTGGGCGCTCCGGCGTTATTCGCCGATCGTCGCGGCGGACCCGCCCGACGGGCTCCGGCTCGACATGGCCGGCGCCTCGCATCTGCTGGGCGGTGAAGAGGGTTTCGTCGCCGATCTCGCGAAGCGCCTTGCCGACACCGGGATTGCCGCGCGCATCGCGATCGCGCCGACCTATGGCGCCGCGCATGGTCTGGCGCGCTTCAGCCGATCACCCTTAATCATCGTCGAACCGGGCGATCTCGACGCGCAGCTGGCGCCGCTGCCGATCGCGGCCTTGCGGCTCGACGCGGCCACGGTCGATTCGCTGCGCCGTCTCGGCGTCGACACGGTCGGCGAGCTTGCGGCGATGCCGCGCGCGCCGCTGACCCTGCGGTTCGGCCCCGAGGTCGGCCGCCGTCTCGATCAGGCCTACGGCCGGACCGGGGAACCGTTCGAACTGGTCGAAGCGCCCGAACTGATCCGCGTGCGCCGCGCCTTTGCCGAACCGATCGGCGCGCCCGAGACGCTGGCGCGCTATACTGGCAAGCTGGTGGTCCAACTCTGCGAGGAGCTGGAACGGGAGGGTCTCGGCGCGCGGCGGCTCGACCTGCTGTTTACCCGTGTCGACAATCGCATCGAGGCGATCCGTGCGGGCACTGCCAAGCCGCTGCGCGATGTGAAGCGGATGACCCGGCTGCTCTGCGACAAGATCGAGACCATAGCGCCAGGGTTCGGGATCGAGCTGATGACGCTGACTGCCAGCATTGCCGAGCCGCTCGACTATCGCAGCACGGCCACCAGCCTGATCGATCCGGCGACGCCCGATCTCTCCGATCTGGTCGATACACTCGCCAACCGTGTAGCGCATGGCCGGCTCTACCGCTGCGCGCCGACCCAGAGCGAGGTGCCCGAGCGCAGCGTCGCGCGGATTGAACCGCTTGCCGCGCCGATCGGCGTCTCCTGGCCGAACGACTGGCCGCGTCCGTCGCGCCTGCTCGATCCGCCCGCGCCGGTGGAAGCCATGGCGCTGCTGCCCGATCATCCGCCCGCCAGCTTTACCTGGGGCGGCGTGCGCCGCCGCGTGAAGCGCGCCGACGGTCCCGAACGCATCTTCGGGGAATGGTGGGTGCGCGATGGCGAGCTGTCAGTCGTCCGGGATTATTTCCAGGTCGAGGATGAAGCGGGCGAACGCTTCTGGCTGTTCCGCAGGGGCGATGGCGAAGATCCGAACACTGGCGACCATCGCTGGTATCTGCATGGCATCTTCGCATGAGCGGCTATGCCGAACTCCAATGCGCCTCGCATTTCTCTTTCCTTCGGGGAGCGAGCAGCGCCGAGGAACTGTTCGCCACCGCGGCGGTGCTGGGGATCGAGGCGCTGGCGATCACCGACCGCAACAGCCTTGCCGGGATCGTCCGCGCACACGTCGCGGCGAAAGCAACTGGCGTGCGACTCATCGTGGGGTGCCGGCTGATTCTTGCCGATGGCACGGACATGCTCGTCTACCCGACCGATCGGTCGGCCTATGCCCGGCTCTGCCGGATGCTCTCGGTCGGCAAGGCCCGAGCCGGCAAGGCGAAGTGCGAGCTGCATTGGGACGATCTTTCCGACTGGGGCGATGGCCTGATCGCCATGCTCGTGCCCGATGCCGCCGACGACGTGACCGCCATGCGCCTGCGCCGCCTTGCATCCCTCGTTCCGGGCCGCTGCTACATGGCGCTGACCCTGCGCCGCCGTCCGCGCGATTTCCTGCGGCTGCACGATCTCGCCAACTTGGCGGCGCAGGCGGGCGTGCCGACGGTCGCCACCAACGACGTGCTGTTCCACCATCCCGAGCGCCGGATGCTTCAGGATGTGATGACCTGCATCGGCGAGGGCCGCACGATCGACGATGTCGGGTTCGCCAAGAACCGTCATGCCGACCGCTACCTCAAACCACCGGAGGAGATGGCCCGGCTGTTCCGCCTCTGGCCCGAAGCCGTCGCGCGCTCGGCCGAACTGGCCGCTCGCTGCCGGTTCAGCCTCGAGGAACTGGCTTATCAATATCCGCACGAAGTGGTCGACGACGGCCTGACAGCGCAGGCGACGCTGGAAAAGCGGACCTGGGAAGGGGCCAAGGAGCGATACCCCGAGGGTTTGCCGGATGAGGTCGCCGCCACCCTGAGGCACGAGCTGGGGCTGATCGAAAGCCTCGACTACGCCCCATACTTCCTGACGGTGGATTCGATCGTCCGCTTCGCGCGGTCGCAGGGCATCCTCTGTCAGGGGCGTGGCAGCGCGGCCAATAGTGCCGTCTGTTATGTACTCGGCATCACCTCGATCGACCCCTCGCGCAACAATCTGCTGTTCGAGCGCTTCGTCAGCCAGGAACGGCGCGAGCCGCCCGACATCGATGTCGATTTCGAGCATCAGCGCCGCGAGGAGGTGATCCAGTGGGTCTATGAGACCTATGGCCGGAGCCGCGCCGCGCTCTGCTCGACCGTGATCCGCTACCGCGCCAAGGGCGCGCTGCGCGACGTCGGCAAGGCAATGGGCCTGCCCGAGGATATGATCGGGCTGCTGTCGTCACAGATCTGGGGCTGGTCGACCGAGGGCGCGGAGCCGAAGCACGCCGAGGAACTGAACCTCAACCTCGACGATCGCCGCCTTCGCCTGACCCTCGATCTCGCCCGCCAGCTCATCGGGACGCCGCGTCATCTCAGCCAGCATCCCGGCGGCTTTGTGCTGACCGAGGACCGACTCGACGAACTGGTGCCGATTGAACCGGCGGCGATGGAGGATCGACAGGTTATCGAGTGGGACAAGGACGATGTCGACGCGCTCTCGATGATGAAGGTCGATGTGCTGGCGCTCGGGATGCTCTCGGCCATGCGGCGCGGGTTCGACCTGCTGCGCGCACATAAGGGCATCGATCTCGATCTGGCGTCGATCCCGGCCGAAGATCCGCGCACCTATGCGATGATCCGCAAGGCCGACACACTCGGCACTTTCCAGATCGAGAGCCGGGCGCAAATGGCGATGCTGCCCCGCATCAAGCCTCGGACCTATTATGACCTCGTCATCCAGGTGGCGATCGTGCGGCCCGGACCGATCCAGGGCGACATGGTCCATCCCTATCTGCGGCGACGCGAGGGCCAGGAGAAGGTCGACTTCCCGACGCCCGAACTGGAGAAGGTGCTGGGCAAGACGCTCGGCGTGCCGCTGTTCCAGGAACAGGCGATGCAGGTCGCGATGGTCTGCGCCGGGTTCAGCGCGGCCGAGGCCGACCAGCTGCGCCGCGCGATGGCGACGTTCAAGCATACCGGCGGCGTGGCCCATTTCCGCGAACGGCTGATGAGCGGCATGATCGAGCGCGGCTATACCGAGGAGTTCGCCGAAAAGATCATCGGCCAGCTCGAAGGGTTCGGCAGCTATGGGTTCCCCGAATCCCATGCCGCCAGCTTCGCGCTGATCGCCTATGCCAGCGCCTGGCTCAAATGCTGGCACCCCGATGTCTTCTGCGCCGCGCTGCTCAACAGTCAGCCGATGGGCTTCTATGCACCGGCGCAGATCGTGCGCGATGCACAGCAGCACGGGGTCGAGGTGCGCCCGGTCTGCGTCAATGCCTCGCGCTGGGATTGCACGCTCGAGCCGACAAGCGACCATCGTTTCGCGGTTCGGCTCGGGCTCAACCGGGTCTCCGGCCTCGCCAATGCCCATGCCGCCGCCATCGTCGCGGCCCGTGCCGGGCAGCCGTTCGGCGACATCGATGAGGTCTGGCGCCGCGCGGGCGTGCCGGCGGCCGCGCTGGTGAAGCTGGCCGAAGCCGATGCGTTCCGTCCGGCGTTCGGACAGGCGCGGCGCGAGGCGCTCTGGGCGATCAAGGCGCTGCGCGATGAGCCGTTGCCGCTGTTCGCGGCGAGCGCGAGCGATGATGGGCGCCCGCCCGCTGAGATCGTCGAGGAGGCCGTGCGGCTGAAGGCGATGACCGCGGGCCGCGAGGTGGTCGAGGATTATCGCCATACCGGCTTGACGCTGCGCCAGCATCCGGTGGCGTTCTTACGCACCGACCTGGCTCAGCAGCGGTTCCTCTCCTGCGCGGAGGCCAACAGCCTCCGGGATGGCCGATCGGTTCGCGCCGCCGGGCTAGTGCTGGTCCGCCAGCGGCCCGGTTCGGCGAAGAATGTCACCTTCATCACGATTGAAGACGAGACCGGCATCGCCAATCTCGTGGTCTGGCCGGACCTGTACGAGAAGCAGCGGCGGATTGTCCTGACCTCGGCGATGCTTGGCATACAGGGCCGCGTCCAGCGCGAGGGCGATGTGATCCACCTCATTTGCGCGAAGCTGTTCGATCTGACGCCCTTGCTGTCCGGTCTCAGCGAAATGGGGGATGCCTTTCCGAAGCCCGGTGGGCGCGACGATGGCGCCCGATTTGGCGCAACGGATGACCCACGCGATCGGCCACCGCCCATGGCTGGCTCACGCGGAGCGGATCGCCATGAAGGCACGCTCAGATTGAAGTCTCGAAACTTTCATTGAAGCGCAGCTCGCCCACGGGATCTGCTTATTAGCGACCATGCGTCGATCATGGTCGGCTCGCGGGTCCGATCTGCGTTCCTGATACGCGCGATTCGGCAACGATGCGGAAGGGCGCCGTCCAGTAGGAGAGGCGCTTCCGCAAGAAGCTACAGAAACCACGCAAAACCAAGGAGAATCGGGGGGAGTTGAGCGCCAGGTGCTTCCGTGGCCAGCCGACGCTTCGAATGACCACGATTGCCGATGGCCGATAAGACACTGATATTTGAGGGAAAATTGGCGCACCGAAGATGATGAAGATGAGAACTGGGTGGTCATCATTTAAGGAGAGCGAAAACCGACGATTTTAGCGAGGACGACACAAGGCGCACGACACGTGCCTTGCAACAAGCCGAACCCGCTTCCGATTGCGGCATCGTCACCTTCGACGATCATATGCAATTCGAAGCGAACTTGCGGACGGTTAGAAGGGCAGGCTTGAGCCACTCATATTCTGCGAGGACCGCGCTTTGATCGATGCCGGCTAGAGGCATCGGCTTGACTATCGACCAAACGTCTTGGCCCAGTCCCCGATCGCCCCAGTTCATCCATAGGGTTACGGAGCGGGCATTCCTCGAGCGAGAGGCAACCGCAACCGATGCAGCTTACAATCTGGTCCCGAAGCTGGGTCAGTGACCTGATCCGCTCGTTGAGCATATCGGTCCAGGCATCGGTGAAATTGCGCCAGTCCGCCGCGGTAGGGACATGGTCGTGCGGCATGTCGGCCAGCGCATCCCTGATGATCGCCAGCGGAATGCCAGCCCGCTGAGCAATGCGGATGATGGCGATCCGACGCAGGACGGAGCGGTGATAGCGCCGCTGATTGCCGCTGGTGCGCCAGCCCGCAATCAGGCCCTGCTTCTCATAAAAATGGACCGTAGAGACAGCCACGCCGCTGCGGCGCGCCACGTCGCCCACGGCCAAAACCTGCGACACTGCGGAAGACATAAATAACCCTTGACCTCAATAATTGTTGAGGTTGTATGAGGCAGGTCGGCTTGTTCCGCAAGCATCCATTCCGTCCGA
>JARYGO010000025.1:0-36260 GCA_033795485.1 Sphingobium sp. | reverse complement strand
GTCTATGTTGGCGACCGTTCCGAACGCTACCTCATGGCAGCGCCCCGTCCGGTGAGATGGGCATATATGGTCGCCCTCCTGAGTCGTCAAACCCTTTTTCCATCAGCATGTCATTTTTCTGCATTATTCGATGGATGGCCCGAAAAATGGCCTTAGCCCCCCGCCCGTTCCGCCCGCAGGCAAGCGGCCAGCCCCTCGCGGTAGGTCGGAAAGGCCGGGCGCCAGCCGAGCAGCCGCTTCGCCCGCCCGTTGGCGACCCGGCGATTTTCCGCATAGAAGGCAAGCGCCACCGGAGACAGGTCCGCTTGCGCCAGCGGCACCAGCGGCGGCCAGGGGCGGCCGAGCAGGTCGCTCGCCGCCTCGATCACGCAATTCTGGGCGCAGGGCAGGTCGTCGGCGAGATTATAGACGCCCGGCGGCCCCGCGAAGGAGGCGATGACGCCTCCGGCTATATCGTCGACATGGACGCGGCTGAAGACCTGGCCGGCCATGTCGATGCGGTGCGCCCGCCCTTGCGCGACTCGGTCGAGCGCCGAGCGGCCCGGCCCGTAGATGCCGGGAAGGCGGAACCGCCGCACATCGGCGCGCAGCGTCCCCCAGCCAAGGTCGGCGCGCGTCCGCGCGGCGCGGCGACCGCTACCGACGGGGCTGGATTCGTCGACCCAGGCCCCGGCCGCGTCGCCATAGACGCCGGTCGACGACAGATAGCCGATCCAGCGGGCGGGCGAGGCGGAGATGTCCGCGCCATAGCGATCGAGGACGGGGTCGCCCTCGCCCTCCGGCGGCGCCGAGGACAGGATATGGGTGGCGGCGGCGATCGCGCCGCGCACCAGCGGCGCGTCGTCGAAGGCGATGATGCCGGGCGAGGCGGCGCGGCGAACGCCCGTGACCGCCCATCCTTCGGCGCGCAACCGCTGGCCAAGGCGCGTGGCGCTATAGCCCATGCCCAGGATCAGCATATGGGGCATGGACGGCCCGCTATCGTCAGATGGTGAAGCTTTCGCCGCAGCCGCAGCTGCCCTTCGCATTGGGATTGTCGAAGACGAAGCCGGCGGTGAAATCATCCTCCACCCAGTTCATCGTCGATCCGACCAGATAGAGGACCGACGCGCCGTCGATATAGAGGACGCCGCCGGGGGTCTCGATCTTTTCGTCGAACTTGGCTTCCTGCGTCACATAATCGACCGAATAGGCGAGGCCCGAGCAGCCCCGGCGCGGCGTCGACAGCCTCACCCCGATCGCGTCGGCGGGCGCCTGCGCCATCAGCTCGGCGATGCGGGCCTGCGCGCCCGGCGTAAGCTGGACGGCGGCGGGACGGATGCGGGTCTTGGTCTCGGCGTTCATTACAGCATCCCCAGTTCCAGCTTGGCCTCGTCCGACATCTTGGCCGGGTCCCAGGGCGGGTCCCATACCAGATTGACCTCGACATCGCCCACGCCCGGCACCGCGCCGACGCGCAGTTCGACCTCGCCCGGCATGGATTCGGCGACCGGGCAATGGGGCGTGGTCAGCGTCATGGTGACGACCGCATGGCCGCCATCGGCGACATCGACGCCATAGATCAGACCCAGGTCATAGATATTGACCGGAATTTCTGGATCGTAGATTTCCTTGAGCGCATCGATGATCCCGTCATACAGGTCCCCGCCCGGCTCGCCGGCCGCGACCGGCGCGGGCTTCGCCGCCAGGAAGCCCTCCAAATAGTCGCGCTTGCGCTCGACGCCTTCCGCCGCCACCGCGTCGTCCACGCGCGCCTTAGGGGGCGCATCCACCGCTTCGACTTCTTCCATCATGATCCTGCGTTCCCCGGTCATCCGAAGATCTTCCTTACCCGTTCCAGTCCGCGCACCAGCGCGTCCACATCACTCTGGTCGCTATAGACGCCAAAGCTTGCCCGCGCGGTCGCCTCCACGCCCAGATGCCGCATCAGCGGCTGGGCACAATGGTGGCCGGCGCGGATCGCGACCCCCGCCTCGTCCAATATGGTGCCGACATCGTGCGGATGCACCCCCTCCACCGCGAAAGAGAGGATGCCGGCCGAATCCTCCGGCCCGAAGACGCGTACGCTGTTCAGCCCCTCCAGCGCTCCTCGCGCCCTTCCCACCAGCGCGCATTCATGCGCGTGGATCGCGTCGAGCCCGACGGCTTCGACATAGTCGATCGCGGCGGCCAGGCCGACGACGCCGACGATATGCGGCGTCCCCGCCTCGAACCGGGTGGGCGCGGCGGCGTATGTCGTCTTCTCGAACGTTACCTTGTCGATCATCGACCCGCCGCCCTGATAAGGGGGCATGGCGTCGAGCAGCGCCTTGCGCGCCCACAGCACGCCGATCCCGGTGGGTCCGTAGAGCTTGTGCGCCGAAAAGACGTAGAAGTCGCAATCGAGCGCGGCAACGTCGACAGCCAGACGGGGAACCGCCTGGCACCCGTCGATCAATATCTTCGCGCCCGCCGCATGGGCGATGTCGGCGGCGCGCCGGCAATCGAGCACGCTGCCCAGCACGTTCGACACATGGGCGAGCGCCACGATCCTGTGCGCCGGAGTGATCATCGCCGCCATCGCGTCCAGGTCGATCCTGCCGTCCTCGGTCAGCGGCACGACGTCGATCTGCGCCCCACCCTTTTCCGCCACCATCTGCCAGGGCACGATATTGCTGTGATGTTCGAGCGGGGAGAGGAGGATGCGGTCGCCCGCCTTCAACTGCTCGCCGGCCCAGCAGGTCGCGACTAGGTTAATCCCCTCGGTCGCGCCCCGGGTGAAGACGACCTCCTGGTCCGACGCCGCGCCGATGAAGGCCGCGACCTTGCGCCGCGCCGCTTCGTAAGCGAGCGTCATGTTCGCCGACCGCGCATAGACGCCGCGATGCACGGTCGCATAATCCTCGCCATAGGCGCGGGCGATGGCGTCGATCACCGCCCGCGGCTTCTGCGCGGTGGCGGCGCTGTCCAGATAATGCCAGTCGAGAACGCCGGGGAAATCCTGGCGGAGCGACAGGAGAGTGGCGTCATCCGCCTGCTTCACCAGCGTCGTGCCGGTGGCGATTTCGGCGAGCCTGTTCATACCAGAGTCTCCAGCTTGGCGAGAGCCGCCGCCTCCAGCCTTTCGCGCACGGCCTCATCGGCGACGGCGTCGAACACGCCGGCGACGAAGGAGCGCAGCAGCAGCGTCTTGGCCGTGGCCGGGTCCAGCCCGCGCGAGGCCATGTAGAACAGCGCGGCCTTGTCCAGTTCGCCGACCGTCGCGCCATGAGCGCATTTGACGTCGTCGGCGTAGATTTCCAGCTCCGGCTTCGCGTTGGCGGTCGCGGTGCGGTCGAGCAGCATGGCCTTCACCGACTGGAAGGCGTCGGTGCGCTGCGCGTCGCGCGCGACCGCGATCTTGCCCAGATAGCTGCCGGTCGCGCGCTGGGCGAGGATCGATCGGATCGTCTGGCCGCTGGTCGCGTCCGGCTGCGCGTGGGTGACGCTGGTCACGATCTCCAGCACCTGGTCACCCCCGCCCAGGATCGCGCCGCCCAACTCGAAATGGCTGCCCTTGCCCAGCGTCACATCGATCGTCACGCGGCCGAACCGCCCGCCGCTATTGAGCACATGAAAGTCGCAGCGCGCGCCGTCGGCGACCGTCACGACATAATCATGGATCGCGCTTTCGCCGTCGGCCGCATCCTGGATCAGATGATGATGCGCGCTCTCCCCCGCCGCCACGTCGATGCGCGCGGGCGCGGGCGTCGGCCAGAGCGCGGCGACGGCGTCCAGATCGCTGTAGCGCCACGCCTCGTCGCGCCGGGTCGGAAGGGCGAGAGCGCTCACGCCGCCAGCACCTCGGCATAGCCCTCGCGCTCCAGTTGCAGCGCCAGGTCCGGCCCGCCCGATTTCACGATCCGGCCGGCCGCCAGCACATGGACGAAGTCGGGCTTCACATAATCGAGCAGCCGCTGATAATGGGTGATGAGCAGCACCGCCTTGTCGGGGCGCCGCATGATCGCGTTGATCCCCGCGCCCACCGTCTTGAGCGCGTCGATGTCGAGGCCCGAGTCGGTTTCGTCCAGGATCGCGAGTCTGGGATCAAGTATGCCCATCTGCACCATCTCGGCGCGCTTCTTCTCGCCGCCCGAAAAGCCGACATTCACCGGACGCTTCAGCATCTCCATGTCGAGGCCCAGCAGCGTGGCCTTCTCCTTGGCGAGCTTGATGAAGGCCCCGCCGGGCAAAGCCTCCTCCCCGCGCGCCCGACGCTGGCTGTTCAAGCTCTCGCGCAGGAATTGCAAGTTGGATACGCCCGGTATCTCAACCGGATATTGAAAGCCCAGGAACAGCCCGGTGGCGGCGCGCTCATGCGGCTCCATCTCGAACAGGTCGCGGCCCTCGAACGTCGCGGAACCGCCGGTCGCGGCATAGCCGGGCCGGCCGCCGAGCGTATAGGCGAGCGTCGACTTGCCCGCGCCGTTCGGCCCCATGATCGCGTGGATTTCGCCCGCGTTGATGGCCAGCGACAGGCCCTTGAGGATCGCCTTGCCGTCGATTTCGTTGGTGAGATTGTCGATCGTCAGCATCGGCTCAACCCTTGTCATGCGCGCGCTGGAGCGTCCGCGCGGTCCAGAAGGCCATGTCGCGCACGTCGCCCGGCGCGGGGAACAGCGTATCGATATGGCGCTTGATCGGCATATAGGGCCACCAGTCGGCGCCAGGCTCCGGCGCGCCCTTTTCCAGCAGGGCGGTGACGAATTCAGTCACCGGCCCCATGCGGGCGAGGTTGGGCGCTTTCGCCTTGTGGAAGGCCTTGTCGGTGCGCAGTTTCTCGGTCATCGCCGCGTCGGCCTTTTGGAGCGCCGCGCGGCACTCCGCCTCATAGGCGTCGAGGTCGCCGAAATCGGCGCGCGCGCGCGGCTCCAACTCGCCCTCCTCCAGCTCATAATCCTCGGTCAGGATGCGGATCGCGGCGGTCCACGACTGGCCATTGCCGACATCCTCGGCGAAATCGGCCAGCGCATCCTGAATATCGTCTTCGTCGCTCAAAATTCTGTTCCCTTGGAGCAAATTTCTAAAAGCCCCTCCCCTTCAGGGGAGGGGTTGGGGTGGGGCGCTCGCCGATCGGGAAGAGCGTCGAGAACAGCACAGAGCCGCGCCGCCACACCTTCCAGGTTGCGCATGACATCTTCATTCGCGAAACGGATGACCTGATAGCCAAGCGCCTCCAGCTTTTCCGTACGCCGCGCGTCGGTTGCCTGATCGACATGGGTATCGCCGTCGATCTCCAGGACCAGCCCCTTGCGAGGGCAAAGAAAATCGGCGATCGCATCACCGATCACGGCTTGTCGGCGAAACTTGTGGCCGCCAAGTTGCGAGCGCGAGAGAATATTCCAGAGCCGCACTTCTGGCTCGGTGGGATTGCGGCGCATGGCGCCAGCGCGGCTCGCCAATTGATCGAGTTGGCCGGCGGAGACGCCCCACCCCCGCCCCCTCCCCTGAAGGGGAGGGGAGTCAATCTGGATCGCCCAATCGCGCAGATTGGCCTGCTTATCGGTCACCCCACGCTTCCCTCAAGGGAAATGCCCAGCAGCTTCTGCGCCTCGACGGCGAACTCCATCGGCAGTTGCTGCAAGACTTCCCGGGCGAAGCCGTTGACGATCAGGCCGACCGCCGCCTCCTGGTCGAGGCCGCGCTGCATCGCGTAGAAAAGCTGGTCGTCCGAAATCTTCGACGTGGTCGCCTCATGCTCGATCTGGGCGCTGGGGTTCTTCACTTCTATATAGGGCACGGTATGCGCGCCGCACTGGTCGCCCAGCAGCAGGCTATCGCACTGAGTGAAGTTGCGCGATCCCTCGGCCATCGGGCCGACGCGCACCAGGCCGCGATAGGTGTTGTTCGACTTGCCCGCCGAAATCCCCTTCGACACGATGGTGGACCGCGTACCCTTGCCCAGATGGATCATCTTGGTGCCGGTGTCGGCCTGCTGTCGGTTGTTGGTCAGCGCGACCGAGTAGAATTCGCCGACGCTATTCTCGCCCGCCAGCACGCAGGACGGATATTTCCAGGTGATGGCGGAGCCCGTCTCCACCTGCGTCCAACTCGTCTTGCTGTTCCTGCCCTGGCACAGCGCCCGCTTGGTCACGAAATTATAGATGCCGCCCTTGCCCTGCTCGTCTCCCGGATACCAGTTCTGCACCGTCGAATATTTGATCTCCGCATCGTCCAGCGCCACAAGTTCGACGACCGCCGCGTGAAGCTGGTTCTCATCGCGCATCGGCGCGGTGCAGCCCTCCAGATAGCTGACATAGCTGCCCTCGTCGGCGACGATCAACGTCCGCTCGAACTGGCCAGTATTCTCCGCGTTGATGCGGAAATAAGTGGACAGCTCCATCGGGCAGCGCACCCCCTTGGGCACATAGACGAAGGTGCCGTCGGAAAAGACCGCGCAATTGAGCGTCGCGAAATAATTGTCGTGCATCGGCACGACCTTGCCCAGCCACTTCTTCACCAGCTCGGGATATTCGCGCACCGCCTCGCTGATCGATCGGAAGATGACGCCCGCCTCCTCCAACTCCTTGCGGAAGGTGGTGGCGACGCTGACCGAATCGAACACCGCGTCCACGGCCACGCGGCGGCTGCCCTTCACCCCCGCCAGCACTTCCTGCTCGGCGATCGGGATGCCCAGCTTCTGATAGGTCGCCAGGATTTCCGGGTCCAGCTCGTCGAGCGAGTTCAGCTCGGCCTTCTTCCGGGGCTCGGCATAATAATAGGCGTCCTGATAATCGATCGGCGGCACGTTGAGCTTGGCCCAGTCCGGCGCCTCCATCTTGCGCCACATCGCGAAAGCCTTCAGCCGCCAGTCGAGCAGCCATTGCGGCTCCTTCTTCTTGGCGGAAATGAAGCGGACCGTATCCTCGTTCAGCCCCTTGGGCGCGAAATCCTGCTCGATCGTCGAGGACCAGCCATGTTCGTAGGTCGACGCGCGGTCGGCGGCCTCCTGCGCGTCGCGGTTGCGGATGCTGATATCGTCGGTCATGCGGATTCTCGCGAAAGGCTGGCGATGCTGACGCCGGCCAGCGCGGAGCGGACGGCGGCGTTGGCCATGTTCATGTGCGGCTTGATGCGGCAGTCGGCTTCCAGGGTGCAGTCATGCGCGCGCGTTTCCGCGCAGGCGGTCATGGCGATCGGCCCCTCCACCGCCTCCACCACGTCGGCCAGGCTGATGGCGGCCGGCGGGCGCGACAGGCGCACGCCGCCGCCGGTGCCGCGCGAGGATTCGAGCAGGCCGGCGGCCGACAGGCGACTGACTAGCTTCTGCGCCGTGGGCAGCGGGATGCCGGTCTGCGCGCTCAGCGTCGTCGCGTTCATCTTCGCGCCGCCGCAGTTGCGCGCGGCGGCCGACATCAAGACCACGGCATAATCGGCAAGGCTGGACAGGCGCATGGCGCGAAGTTTCGATCCTGTTGCGAGCGGTTCTCAAATCAGACCTATTCGGTCCGATTGGCATGTGGTCGCCCGCGTCGCGTAAATCAACCCCTTAATATGGCTGCCGGCTCGCCATCCGGTCAGCTCACCCGGTTCAGCGCCACCACGTCCCCGCCCAGCGAGCGGCGGAGCAGGGTCAGCTGGGCCACGGCCGACGGCTCGGTCAGCAACTGATGGGGGGTGAGGCCAATGAAACGCTTGATCTCGCGGATGAAATGCGACTGGTCGTAAAAGGCCCCGTCGTCGCACAGCGCCTGCCAGCTTTCGCGGTCAAGGGCGATCCGCGCCGAACAGCGCAGCGCGCGATATTTGCGCGACAACAGCTTGGGCGGCGCCCCGTACAGCCTGTTGGTCAGCCGCGCGAGCTGGCGGGCGGACAGGCCGGTCGACTGGACCAGTGCCTCGATCCGCGGCGACGCCTCATCCGTCAGCCAGCTGTCGACCGCCTCCAGCAACCGCCAAGTCGCCTGCGGCAGCGGCCGGATCCGCTCGGCCAGGAAGGCCCAGACGGCCGCGACCGTAGCCTCCTCGTCAGCGGAGGTCAGGCGCAGTTCGGCCAGATGCTCCGCATAATCCGGCCCGCCATGGACGGCCATGTCGCACAGGCGATCGGCCATCATGCTGCTGTCCGCTCCGTGCAGCGACAGCCACCCGGCGGGCAACAGCGAAATGCCCACGACATGGATCGTCCCCTCCAGCACGAAGCGGGTCGCGCCCAGCGTCGGGCCGAGCAGGCATAGTTCAGGGGTCCGGACGACCGAACCGTCCTGAAAATGATAATGACCGCCGCCAGCCAGCATGAAGCGCAGCTGCGGCACGTCCGCGCGCGTCACGTCATTATAGGAGGCGGCGTCGACATGGAAAATATATAGCGATCCGAAATAGCTGCGAAGAAATGGCGGGGGCGCGAAGTAGCGCAGCCGCACCGGGCCCTGGGAGGCATCGACCTTATAGGATAAGGGTCCCCGATCATCGG
Source organism: Sphingobium sp. (assembly GCA_033795485.1). Taxonomy (GTDB): domain Bacteria; phylum Pseudomonadota; class Alphaproteobacteria; order Sphingomonadales; family Sphingomonadaceae; genus Sphingobium. The sequence continues at coordinate 27,829 of JARYGO010000025.1, read as the reverse complement.
CGAATGCTTTACCGGCGATCGCGACGCGACTTGCTGCTCCGTCCCCCTCGCTTGCCATCGTTGTCATTTTCCCCCGAACGCAACTAATATTGCGACGGTGAGTTGGGAAGCAAGCATTAGATGATTAACAAATGGGAAGACGTCCAACCGTGAGGACGCGGATTGGCAAAAATGACCCGGCGGACGAGCCGCCGGGTCAGGAAAAGGTCTCTGGCTTGCGCCAAAGCCTTCGGGTCGCATCCGTGCCTTACGACCGAACAACAGCAATTTTATTGGACAGATTCGACATCTGACGGATGATTTAAGCCATGAAGCCGGTCTCATGTATCAGTTTATGACAGAGACGGGCGCGCTGTTGCCCTTTAGCCACAACGACTCGACGATGCTCACAGCCGCTGGCATAGGGCGGCGATGGCCTATCCGCTCGTTCGCCCCCTGTTTTTCGCGCTCGACGCTGAGCGCGGCCATCATTTCTCGCTCGCCCTGCTGCGGCTGATGCCGACGCCGCGCGCGCCGACGCGCGATTCGGCCCTGGCGCAGAAGGTCGCGGGCATCGACTTTCCCAATCCCGTCGGACTGGCGGCGGGCTATGACAAGGACGGGCTGGTCGCGCATAAGATGCACGGGCTGGGCTTCGGCTTCGCGGAACTTGGAACGCTGACGCCGCTGCCCCAGCCGGGCAATCCGCGACCGCGCCTGTTCCGGCTGGTGGAGGACCGCGCCGTAATCAACCGCATGGGCTTCAACAATGGCGGGCAGGCCGCCGCGATCCGCCGGCTGGCGGCGTCGGCGCGGCGCGGCGACGGCGCGCGGCCGGTCATCGGCATCAATATCGGCGCGAACAAGGATGCCGCCGACCGAGTCGCCGACTATGTGACCGGAGTGCGGACGATGGCGCCACTCGCCGATTATCTGACGGTCAACATATCCTCCCCCAACACGCCGGGGCTGCGCGCGCTTCAGGACCGCGCGGCGCTCGAGGGCCTGCTGGGCGCGGTGATGGCCGCGCGGGGCGGCGACGCCACGCCGATCTTTCTGAAAGTCGCGCCCGACTTGGAGCCGGCCGATGTCGAGGATATCGCCGCCGCCTGCGTCGTCCACCGGGTCGACGCGCTGATCGTGTCGAACACCACGATTGCGCGGCCGCCGCTGCGGTCGCCCCATGCCGCCGAGGCGGGCGGCCTGTCGGGCGCGCCGCTGCACGACGCGGCGCTGGACCGGCTGCGCGATTTCCGCCGCGCGCTGGGGGGCCAAGTGCCGCTGATCGGCGTCGGCGGCATCGCCAGCGCCGATCAGGCCTATGCGCGCATCCGGGCCGGCGCGTCGCTGGTCCAACTCTACAGCGCGCTGGTCTATGAAGGGCCGATGCTGGCAAAGCGGATCAATGCCGGGCTGAAGGCGCTGATGGCGCGCGACGGCTTCGCTCATATCGGCGAAGCGGTGGGGATCGACGCCTGAACCAGACAGCGCGCGCATGGCCTCTTGCCTGCCCGTGCTTCACCGCTAGGGTGCGGCCATGACATCCCGCCTGCTGGGCCTGATCGCCCCCTTCGCCCTAGCCGCAACCCTGACGCCGCCGCCCGCACTCGCCCGCGAGCCGGTCGTTTCCGTCGGCACCGTCTCTTCCGCCGATCCGCGCGCGGCGGCGGCGGGGCAGGAGATATTGCGCAAGGGCGGCAGCGCCACCGACGCCGCGATCGCGATGATGATCGCGCTGACCGTGGTGGAGCCGCATAATAGCGGCATCGGCGGCGGCGGCTTCCTCGTCCATCATAGCGGCCGGACCGGCCTGCTCGAAACCATCGACGGCCGGGAAACCGCGCCGGCCGCCGCGACGCCGGACCGCTTCCTTGGCCCCGACGGCAAGCCCCGCCCCTTCATGGATGTCTGGCCGGGCGGCTTTTCCGCCGGCGTCCCCGGCAATCTGCGCCTGGCGAAGCTCGCCCATGACAAATGGGGCCACCTGCCCTGGGCCGACCTGTTCGCCCCCGCTATCCGGCTGGCGGAGGACGGGTTCGAGATCCGCCAGCGCCTGTCCACCGCGCTGAACGCTGTCGAGGGGATATGGAAGGATTTCCCCGCGCTTCAGAAGCTTTACTGGAAGGACGGCAAGCCGCTGCCGGAGGGGACGATCCTCAAAAATCCGGAACTCGCCGCGCTGTTCCGGCGGATCGCGGCGGAGGGGCCGGACGCCTTCTATACCGGCGACAATGCGCGCAAGCTGAGCGCCGCCGTCAGCAATGCGCCGCGCAACCCAGTGCCGATGACGCTGGACGACATCGCCGGCTACAGGGCGAAGGAGCGCCCGCCGGTCTGCGGCAAATATCGCATTTATACCATCTGCGGCATGGGCCCGCCCTCCTCCGGCGCGGTCACGGTGCTTCAGATATTGGGGATGGTCGAACGCTTTCCGCTGAAAAGCTGGGGCCAGGACGATGTCCGGTCCTGGCATGTGATCGGCGAGGCGATGCAACTCGCCTATGCCGACCGCGACAAATATCTGGGCGACCGCGATTTCGTCGACGTGCCGCTGGCCGGGATGATCGACCCCGCCTATCTGAAGGGCAGGTCCAGACTGATCTCTCCGGCCGCCACCCTCCCCGCCTATGCGGCCGGGGACCCGCCGGGCGCGCGGACGCGGACCGCCGCTGTTTCGGGCGAGATCGCGGGCACCAGCCATTTCCTCGCCATCGACCGCGATGGCGACATCGCCACCTGGACCTCCACCATCGAAAGCTTCTTCGGCAGCCAGCTGATCGCCAATGGCTACAGCATCAACAATGAACTGACCGACTTCACCTTCGCGCCCGAGAAAGACGGCGCGCCGGTCGCCAATCGGGTGCAGGCGGGAAAGCGCCCGCTGTCGTCCATGTCGCCCACGATCGTCTATGACGAAGCGGGCAAGCCCATCTTCACGATCGGCGCGGCCGGGGGCAAGACTATCATCATGCAGGTGGCGAAGGCGCTGATCGCCCATTTCGACTGGGGCCTGTCCGCGCAGCAGTCGATCGCGATGGGCCTGCAATTCTTCAACCGGGACGGGATCGTGCTGGAACAGGGCACCGACCTGGAGGCGCTGAAAGGCCCGCTTGAGAAGCTGGGGCACAAGGTGTCGATCGGCCGGATGGGGCTGAAGGCCAACGCGGCCGAAAAGATGCCGGACGGCCACTGGGTCGGCGCGGCCGATCCGCGCAGCCCCGGCGTGTCGCTTCAGGAATAGGCCGTCAATCCAGCCGGGTCACGCCGATGCTCTGGCTGTTCATCATCGCCCCGCCGAACGCGGTCATGAAGGCTATGTCGGTGGCGTCGCGCCCGACCGCGATCTTGACCATCCCCTCGATCGGGGCGAGGCCGGTCGCATCGACGATGTGCCAGGCGCCCTCCAGCCACACCTCGACCACGGCATGGAAGTCGGGCGGGTCGAGCTGCCACGCATAGACCGACGCCAGCCGCGCGGGAATGTCGCGCGAGCGGATCAGCGCGGCGGTCAGATGGGCATAGTCGCGGCAGACGCCCTGCTGCGAGACGAACGTGTCGGCCGCCGTGGTCGTGCCGTCGGAGCTGCCGGCCACATATTGCAGGTTCTCGCCGACCCAGTCGACCAGCGCCTGGACCAGCGCGCCGCCCTCCAACCCCTCGAAATGGCTGCACACGAAACTGACAAAACGGTCCGCCTCGCAATAGCGGCTGGGCCAGATGAAGGGCAGGACCTCGCCGGGCAGGCTGGGCAGCGGCGACTTGCGCAGCGTGGCGACGTCGGCGGGCGTGCGCTCCACCTCCACCGTCGCGCGGTAGGTGGCGACCATCTGCCCGGTCCCGCTCCGCGTCCAGATGCGCGTGCCGACGCCGCTGCCGCCGCCGATCCGGGTCCAGGGGCCACCGCCGCCGCTGATCGTCAGGCTTTGGTCGATGACCGTCTGGCCCGGCAGCGCCGCCGCTTCCAGCGCCAGCAGAACCTCGGTCGGCTCGTTGAAGGCATAGTCGAGGACGGCTTCGATACCGAGGCGCATGCAATATCCTTGAAGTGGAGGATCGCTGGGCGGGCGGGTCCCGGCGAATCGCTGGCTGAACGTGTGGAGGAGGGCGGCGTTCCGCCTTGCCCCGCCTTCTAGCCTCGCCGGATGAAAAGCGCGAGACGCGCGATCATGCGGTCAGGCGTCGACCAGATGCCGGGCTCGCATCAGCGCGCCCGCGTCCGGCGCGCGCCCGCGAAAGGCGGCGAAGGATTCCATCGGATCGCGGCTGTCGCCCTTGCTCAGCACCTCCTCGCGGAAGCGGGCGGCCAGCACGGGATCGAACAGGTCGCCCGCGCCCACGAACGCCTCGAAACTGTCAGCGTCCAGCGCCTCCGACCAGGCATAGCTATAATATTCGCTTGCATAGCCGCCGTCGAAGATATGGGTGAAATAGGGCAGTTCATGGCGAAAGCCCACCGCGTCCGGCATGCCCAGCCGGGCGCGCTCCGCCTGCACGAAGCCCTTGGGATCGGCGCGCGCCTGCGCGGACTGGTGGATGGCAAGGTCCATCAAAGAGCAACCGATCAGCTCGACCGTCGCGAAGCCCTGACCATAGGCTTCGGCATTGCGGATCGCCTCGATCAGCGCGGCGGGCACGCCGAATCCCGACAGCACTTCGCCGCTGACGATCCAATTCTCCATGAACTTGCTCGGGAACTCGACGAAGTCGCGCGCGACCGCCGTGCCCGACTGGCTGGGATAGGTGACGCGAGACAACAGGCCGTGCAGCGCATGGCCGAACTCGTGGAACAAAGTGCGCGCCTCGTCCAGCGACAGGCGGGTGGCGGCGGCGTCGGGCGGCGGGGCGGGCGCGAAATTGGCGACCAGATAGACGACCGGCAGGATGTCGCCGTCCATCCGTTCCTGCACTCGCAAGCTTCCCATCCACGCGCCGCCATGTTTTTCCGGCCGGGCCAGATGGTCGGTGAACAGCAGGCCGACGGGCGCGCCATCCCGCTCGCGCACTTCCCATGCCCAGACGTCGGGATGATAACCCGCTATATCGGGCCGATGGATGAAGTGCAGGCCATAGAGCCGCCCGGCGGTGTCGAACGCCGCCTGCAGCACCGCGTCTAGGCGCAGATGCTGCTTCACCGCCGCCCCGTCCAGCGCATAGCGGGTGCGGCGCACCTTCTCCGCATAGAAGCGCCAGTCCCAGGGCGCTAGGGTAAAGCCGCCGCCTTCCGCATCGATCAGCGCCTGCAACTCCGCCGCCTCCTGCGCGGCGCGGCGCTTGCCCGGCTCCCACAGGTCGATCATCAGGGCCCTGGCGGCATCGGGCGAGCGCGCCATGCTGTCCTCCAGCGCATAATGGGCATGGTCGGCATAGCCGAGCAGTTCCGCCCGCTCCTGCCGCAGCGCCAGCGTCTCGGCGATCAGCGGCCAATTGTCGTGCGGCCCACCGTCGCACCGCCCGGTAAAAGCGCGCCACAGCCGCTCGCGCAGGTCGCGCCGCTCCGAAAAGGCGAGAAAGCTTTCATAATCGGTGCGATCGAGCGTGACATGATAGCGCCCCGCCGCCCCGGCAGCGCCGACGCGCGCGGCGGCCGCGTCGCGCAGGGACGGCGGCAGGCCGGCAAGATCGTCCGGGCCGATGTCCAGCACCCAGGCGTTCGTGGCGGCCAGCACATGATGGCCGAATTGCACCGACAGTTGCGCGAGCCGCGCGTCGATCGCCGCGAACCGCGCCTTGTCGGCGGGCTCCAGCGTGGAGCCGTTGCGCCGGAAACCGGCATGGACGCTCTCGATCAGGCGGACCTGCTCGCCGGTCAGCCCGGCCTCATGCCGTCGCCCATGCACGGCGGCGACCCGCGCGGCCAGCGCGGAGTTATGACTGATCGCGATGCCATGGCCGCTGAGCAGCGCCGACACGTCCGCCTCCAGCGCGCGGATCTCGGGCGTCGCCTGCGCGGAGGAGAGCGTCCAGAACAGCCGCCGCACCCGCGACAGCGGCTCGCCCGCCCGTTCCAGCGCGGCGATGCTGTTGTCGAAGGTCGGCGCGTCCGCTCGCCCGGCGATCGCCGCTATCTCTTGCTCGTGCCAGCGGCAGGCGGTCTGGAAGGCGGGCAGGAAATCCTCCGCTCGCACGGCGGCGAAGGGTGGCGCACCCAGCGGCCCGTCCCAGGGGCGCAGCAGCGGATTGGATGCCGCGTCGGCCGCCGCCGCGCTTTCCGCTTGCCCGTCAGCCAATGCCGTCCACCTCGTCCGTATGCACGTCGAACTGGACCAGGGTCGCGCGGCCGAACGCCGTCGTCAAGGCCGTGTCGGTCGCGTCGCGGCCCCGCGCCATCAGCACGCGGCCGATCCGGGGCCGGTTGTGGCGCGCGTCATGCGTGTACCATTCGCCATCGACATAGACATCGAACCAAGCGCTGAAATCCATCGGCGCGTCGACCGGCGGCACGCCGATGTCGCCCAGATAGCCGGTGCAGTAGCGCGCAGGGATGTTCATGCAGCGGCACAGCGTGATCGCCAGATGAGCGAAGTCGCGGCACACCCCGCGCCTTTCCTGATAGCCGTCCCAGGCAGTCCTGTCACTGCGGGCATGGGGATAGCCGAACTCGATATGGTTGTGGACGAAATCGACGATCGCCTCCACCCGGTCGCGCGCGAAGGTCAGATGGCCGAACTGCGCCCAAGCGACGTCCATCAGCCGGTCGGTCTCGCAATAGCGGCTGGCGAGCAGGAACATCAGCACATCGTCCGGCAGGTCCTCGACCGGCGTCTGCCGCCCGTCGGGGATGCGGCGGTCGGGCTCGCCACTGTCCTGGATGACAAAATCGCAGCTCAGCGTCACGCCGCCCTGCGGCACCGTCAGGCGCGTGGCGACATTCCCGAACCGATCCTCGAACTGGTAGAGCGGGATGTCGGGCGCTGTCATCAGCCGCTGCGGCGTGCGCAGGTCATGATGGCGCGAGGGATGGATGCTCAGTAGCGCCATCATCGCCGTCGGCATGTCGGTTTCGAAACGAATATCATAGCCGCAACGGATCAGCATCGAGTCATGCTCCTGAAGAAGAGGCCGGTCGCCCGGTGTTGACGGCGCCATGGGTGGCGAGGGAGGCGGGATAAAGGTCGGGGTCGGCGCGATGCACCTCGACCCCGACCTCCATGCCCAGAAAGCTTGCCGGAAGGCCAAACCATGTCCCCGACAGCGGCAGCGCCTGGTAGGGATCGCGCGCGATCGCGACGCGAATGAGGCCGCGATTGCCGACGATGCCGTTGGTAGGGTCGAACTCCACCCAGCCCGATCCGGGCAGGAAGATGCGGACCCAGGCATGGGTATTGCCGCCGCCCAGCATGGTTTCGCCCGTCCCCGACCGAGAGGGATTATAGACATAGCCCGACACGAAGCGGGCGGCGAAGCCCAGCGCGCGCACCGCCTCGATCATCAGCACTGCGAAGTCGCGGCATGTGCCTTGCCGCTTGGCGAGCGTCTCGGTCGGCGACTGTGTTCCTTTCTCGTGGCGCGGCACATAGGTGAAGTCGCGCCGGATGCTGGTCGCCATGTCGCTCAGCATCGCCACCGTTTCCGTCGCGCCATCGTCGCGCACGAACGCCCGCGCCCAATTGTCGACGATCCGTTCGGGATCATGATATTGGCGCTCGATCGACCGCAGCAGGTCGGGCATGTCCTCCGACGAATAGGTGAAGGGAAAGCGCCGGGCATAGGGCTCGACATCGACCTGCCCCTGCGCCAGCGGCGCATGTTCCAGCGTCGCTTGGCTGGTCACGGTCAGGCTGGTGGCGCGGCGGCCGAATTCGGCGATGGCGACCGAGTTGCCGAACACGTCGTGCAGCCAGCGCAGCTCGCACGGCTGCGGGTCGATGTCCAGCCGGGCCGACAGCAGGCGCTGGTCAAACGCCTCGCGCGGGCGCATCATGATGCGATGTGCGCCAAAGGACACAGGCTGCCGATAGCGATATTCGGTCACATGATGGATCGTCAGCAGCGGCATGGAAGGCCTTCCTGATGTCCGGCCCCGCAATCGGAGACATATTGGGTCCGGACGACCCCCTGCCGGTCAGGGTCTTCAACGCGCAAGGGGCCTCGCCGTTCCTGCTGCTGGGCGATCATGCCGGATCGGTGATACCGGCGGCGCTACGCGATCTGGGCCTGTCAGCGGCGGACCGCGCGCGTCACATCGCGCTCGACATCGGCGTACGCGGCATGGGGGAGGCGCTGGCTAGCCAGCTCGACGCTTGTTTCCTGCACCAGACTTATTCGCGGCTGGTGGTCGACTGCAACCGCGACCCCGCCGGCGTGGAAGCGATGCCTGACTTGGCGGACGGGATGAGGGTGCCGGGCAACATCGGATTAACGGATAGCGAGCGGGCGGCGCGGATCGCCGCCATCCACGCCCCCTATCATGACGCCATTGCCGCCACGTTGGACACGCGGCAAGCCAGGGGCCAGGAAACCATCCTGCTGTCGCTGCACAGCTTCACGCCGTCCATGGGCGGGGAGAGCCGGCCCTGGCATGCGGGCGTGCTTTACTGGCGCGGCGACACCGGCTTTGCCCTGCGCCTGCTGCGCGCGCTGGAGCAACGGGAGGACATGGTGATCGGCGACAATGCGCCCTACCGCATGGACGCGACCGATTACACCGTCCCGCTCCACGCCTTTCCGCGCGGCTGCGCCTATGCGGAGATAGAGGTACGGCAGGATCTGATCGCCGACCCCGCTGGGCAGATGCGCTGGGCGATGATCCTCAAAGACGCGGCGCGCGCCGCCCTACCCGCATCGGGTGCTTCTGACTAGAACTCGGCTTCCAGCTCGATTATTTCATCCGGCTCCTTCAGCGCGTCGGCCGTCCACAGCCGCATCGCCTCCCAGTCGGCGATGGTGTCGCAATAGGCGGCGCAGAGCGGCGGCAGCTTGATCCCGTAGCTGAGGAAACGCTGCGCGACCGGCGCGAACATGGCGTCGGCGGCGGTCGGCCTGGGTCCGAACAGCCAGGGCCCGCCATAGCTTTCCAGACATTCGGTCCAGATCGCCTCGATCCGTTCGATATCCGCCCTGGCGCCTGAAAATATCGGGAACTTCTCGTGCCGCACCTTCAGGTTCATCGGCAGGGCGGACCGCAGATTGGCGAAACCGGAATGAATCTCGCCGCACACCGACCGGCAATGCGCCCGCGCGATGCGGTCGGCGGGATAGAGGCCACGGTCGGGATAAAGCTCGTGCAGATATTCGGCGATCGCCAGCGTGTCCCACACGCTCGCCCCCTCATGCGTCAGGCGCGGCACCAGCACGGAGGGTGAAAGCAGCAGCAGCTCCGCGCGATTTTCCGGATTGTCCATGGCGATCGGCCGTTCCACCACCTCCAGTCCCGCGATGCGGCAAAGCAGCCAGCCGCGTAGCGACCAGGAGGAGTAGTTTTTGCTCGACAAGGTCAGTTCTGCGGTCGCCATTAAGGTCCTCCCCGTCCGAAGTCGCTTGCTTTTGCGCATGATGCAGCGCAGCATGAATGCGTAATCCACGCGGTCCGGCAAGGCCGAATCACGGGGAGATGATACAGGGTCCGTAACGATTATGCGAATGCTCTACAGCGGTTATCAAGCCTGGAACGACATGCTGACGCCTGCGCGACTCGCGGCGCAGACGGCGCTTCGTTTCCGTGGCAGCTGGGGGCCGGCCGCCGACTGGGCGATGCCGCGCCGCATGTTCGCGCTGATGGACGTGTTCCAGGGCGCGAAAATCACGCATAAACGGCCGGCCTACAATATCCACGGCGTCGTCAGCGGCAACGCGCAGGTTCCGGTGCGCGAGGAGATCGCGCTCGACCGCCCGTTCGGCAATCTGCTTCATTTCGTGAAGGATGATGTCGAGACAGCCCAGCCCAGGGTGCTGGTCGTAGCTCCCATGTCCGGCCATTTCGCAACCTTGCTGCGCAGCACGGTTCAGACGCTGCTGCGCGATCATGACGTCTATATCACCGATTGGAAGAACGCCCGCGACGTGCCCGGCAGCGCCGGAACCTTCGGTTTCGACGATTATGTCGCCTATGTGATGGACTTCCAGCGGGAGATCGGCCCCGGCGGGCACATGTTCTCGGTCTGCCAGCCCTGCGTCCCCGCGCTCGCGGCCGTGGCGCTGATGTCGGAGGACAAGGACCCTGCCCTCCCGCGCTCGCTCACCTTGATGGGCGGGCCGATCGACACCCGCGCCGCGCCCACGGTGGTCAACGAACTGGCCAACGAAAAGCCGATCCAATGGTTCGAGGATAATCTGATCAGCACCGTGCCGCTGCGCTTTGCGGGCGCGGGGCGGCAAGTCTATCCCGGCTTCCTCCAACTCGCCGCCTTCATGTCGATGAACATGGAGCGGCACGGATCGCAGCACCGCGAACTCTACCAGCTCCTTGCCGACGGCAGGACCGTGGAGGCTGACAAGATCAAGGATTTCTACAAGGAATATTTCGCGGTCCTGGACATGACCAAGGAGTTTTACCTGGAAACCGTGGACAAGGTTTTCCAGCGCACATTGCTGGCGAAGGGCGAGCTTACCCATCGCGGCCGCCCGGTGAAGCCCGGCCTGATCCGCAAGACCGCCCTGCTCACGGTCGAGGGCGAGCGCGACGATGTCTGCGCCGTCGGCCAGACATCCGCCGCCCACGCGCTCTGCACGGGCCTGCGCCCGCATATGAAGCGCCATCATCTTCAGCCGGGCGTCGGCCATTATGGCGTCTTTTCGGGCAGGAAATGGGAAAGCCAAGTCTATCCCCAGGTCCGCAACATGATCCTGGCGATGAACTGACGGGGCCGCGCCCTCATCGTTCCGCTCGAAGCCGACCTGAAAAAGCCGCGCGGCGCTGAAGCGTTGAGGGTTCAGTCAGAACCGTTCGGTTCGAGCCCGTCGAGAACCGAAATCGACAAATCGGCGCTTCGCTCGACTTCTCGATACGCCTTCTTGACAAGCTCGAAGGCTACTCGAACCGAACGGCTGTAGTTCTAATTGAACGCTCGACGCTTTAGGAAAGCCCCGCCAGCCACTCCGCGATCATCGCCCGTCCCGCCGCGACCGCGCCCGGCCCGTGCGCCGCGTGGTCGCGGCGCAGCGCGTGGCGGCATGCTCCCGCGCAATCGAGGTCGGCCCAGAAATGAGTCAGCCATTCCTCGAATCGCGGGTCCTCCCCCATTTCCGCGTGGAATTGCAGCGCCAGCAAGTTCGCCCCTCGCCGGAACGCCTGATGCGGATAGGCGGCGGTCGACGCCAGCAATTCCACCCCCGGCGGCAGGTCGAACGTGTCGCCATGCCAGTGCAGCACCGGCACGTCCGTCAGGTGCCGCAGCGGCGAGCCCGCGCCCGCCGCGCTGATCTCCACCGGCGCAAAGCCTAATTCGGTTGCGCCGCCCGGATAGACCCGCGCCCCCAGCGCCGCCGCGATCATCTGGCTGCCCAGGCACACGCCCAGCGTCGGCCGGTCCTGTTCCAGCCGCCGGGCGAGCTTGGCGATCTGCACGGCGATCCAGGGATGCGCGTCATGTTCATACACGCCCATCGGCCCGCCCATCATGATCAGCAGGTCGGGCGCGGACAAGTCGACATCGGCGAAATCCTCGCCAGCCACATCGACTCGCGCGATCCTGTATCCGGCGGCCTCGATCGGCTGGAGGAAACCCGCCGCGCCTTCGCGGGGCACATGACGAACGATCAGCGCGGTCTTCATGCGCCCCGACATAAGGGACCGCCCAAAGTGTTTCCAAGCAGAAGTGATTGGGCCGGGGCAATGCCGGCTATGGCTGTCCGTCGCCCCGGCCCCGATTCCGCCGCGCCCGGCGCGCCATCCCGGCCAGCGCCACAAAGCCGATCGCGCTCCAGATGATGTTCAGCACCATCGACGGCCACGCGCCGTGCCACCAGGTGTTGAGCACGAAAAAGGCTGCGCCCAGCGCGTTCATCGCCTGGAACGCCGCCGATCCGCCCGACAGGCGGCCGGCGGAGACGCCGACATAAGCGCCCAGCACCAGCAGGGCGCCAATCCACCCAATGATTTCGATGAAGAGGCTGGTCATCGGCCGCTCGACAGCGCCATTCGCGCGATCCTCCCCATAGCCAAGGGAAAAGGCTCCCTCCAGCCGGAGAGAGCCCTTATCCTTTCGTCAGCGCGTCAGGCGATCACGCCGCCAGCTTGCGCAGCACATAGGGCAGGATGCCGCCGTTCAGGAAATATTCCAGTTCGTTGACGGTGTCGATGCGGCAGAGCGCGGTGAAGGTGAAGGTTGAGCCGTCGGCCCGCTTCACCAGCACGTCCACGTCCTGGCGGGGCTTGAGGCCCGCGACATTCAGGATGGTGAAGCTTTCATCGCCCGTCAGGCCCAGCGTTTCCCTGCTCTCGCCATTCTTGAACTGGAGCGGCAGCACGCCCATGCCGACCAGGTTGGAACGGTGGATGCGCTCGAAGCTTTCGACGATCACCGATCGGACGCCGAGCAGGCTGGTGCCCTTCGCCGCCCAGTCGCGCGACGACCCGGTGCCATATTCCTTGCCGCCGATGACGACCAGCGGCGTGCCGTCGGCCTTGTGCTTCATCGCCGCGTCGTAAATCGGCATGATCTCGCCCTTGTAGCGGGTCATGCCGCCCTCCACGCCGTCCAGCATCTGGTTCTTGATGCGGATATTGGCGAAGGTGCCACGCATCATCACCTCATGATGGCCTCGACGCGCGCCATAGCTGTTGAAGTCGGCTTGGGCGACCTGATGCTCCTGCAACCAGACGCCGGCGGGCGAGGACGCCTTGATCGAGCCGGCCGGCGAGATGTGGTCGGTGGTGATCGAATCGCCGAAGATCGCCAGCGGCTTGGCCTCGACGATGTCGGCGACCGGCGCCGGGGTCATGCCCATGCCCTCGAAATAGGGCGGGTTGGCGACATAGGTGGACCCCGCGCGCCAGGTGTAGGTGTCGCTGCCCGCGACGTCGATCGCCTGCCAGCGCGCGTCGCCGGTGAAGACGGAAGCGTAGCGGCTCTGGAACATGTCGCGGGTCAGCGCGCCGTCCATGACCGAGCGGACCTCGTCATTGGTGGGCCAGATGTCCTTCAGATAGACGTCCGCGCCGTCCGTGCCCTGGCCGATCGGGGTCGCGACGAAGTCGGTGGTGACGGTGCCCTTCAGCGCATAGGCGACGACCAGCGGCGGCGAGGCGAGGAAGTTGGCGCGCACGTCCTGCGACACGCGGCCCTCGAAATTGCGATTGCCCGACAGGACCGACGCGGCGACGATGTCGTTGCCGTTGATCGCCTTGCTGATCGGCTCGGCCAGCGGGCCCGAATTGCCGATGCAGGTGGTGCAGCCATAGCCGACCAGGTTGAAGCCAACCTGGTTCAGATAGGATTGCAGGCCCGCCTTCTCCAGATAGTCGGTCACGACCTGGCTGCCCGGCGCGAGCGAGGTCTTGACCCACGGCTTGGGGGTCAGGCCCTTTTCGACCGCCTTCTTGGCGACGAGGCCGGCGGCGACCAAGACGCCGGGGTTCGACGTGTTGGTGCAGCTCGTGATCGCGGCGATGACGACGTCGCCGTCGCCGATGTCATGATCCCTGCCCTCGACCGGCACGCGCACGGCGGCGGCCTTCTTATAGACTTTTTCCAGATCGGCGTTGAAGGCGTCGTCCACCTCGGTCAGCACGACCTTGTCCTGCGGGCGCTTGGGGCCGGCGAGCGAGGGGACGACCGTGCTCATGTCCAGTTCCAGCACGTCGGTGAACACGGGGTCGACCAACGGGTCGAGCCAGAAGCCCTGCTCCTTGGCATAGGCCTCGACCAGCGCGATATTCTCCTCGGTCCGGCCGGTCAGGCGCATATAGTCGAGCGTCTTTTCGTCGATGCCGAAAAAGCCGCAGGTCGCGCCATATTCCGGCGCCATATTGGCCAGGGTCGCGCGGTCGGCCAGCGACAGCGAGGCGAGGCCCGGCCCGAAATATTCGACGAAGCGGCCGACGACGCCCTTGGCGCGCAGCATCTGGGTGCAGGTCAGCACCAGATCGGTGGCGGTGATGCCTTCCTTCAGCTCTCCGGTCAGCTTGAAGCCCACGACCTCCGGGATCAGCATGGAGACCGGCTGGCCCAGCATCGCGGCCTCCGCCTCGATCCCGCCGACGCCCCAGCCGAGCACGCCCAGGCCGTTGATCATCGTCGTGTGACTGTCCGTGCCGACGCAAGTATCGGGATAGGCGACGGTCGCGCCGCTCTCATCGACCGACGACCAGACGGCCTGCGCGATATTCTCCAGGTTCACCTGATGGCAGATGCCGGTGCCGGGGGGAACGACCTTGAAATTGTCGAGGCTCCTACTGCCCCACTTCAGGAAGTCGTAGCGCTCCATGTTGCGCTGATATTCCAGCTCAACATTGGCTTCGAACGCCTGGGGCGTGCCGAACTCGTCGACCATGACGCTGTGGTCGATGACCAGGTGGACGGGGACCTGCGGGTTGATCTTGGTCGCGTCCGCGCCCAGCGCGTTCATCGCGTCGCGCATCGCCGCCAGATCGACGACGCAGGGCACGCCGGTGAAGTCCTGCATCAGCACGCGCGCGGGGCGATACTGAATCTCGCGCTCCGACCGGCGATCGACCTGCCAGTCGACGATCGCCTGGATGTCGTCAGTGGTGACGGTGACGCCATCCTCGAAACGGAGCAGGTTTTCGAGCAGCACCTTCATCGAGAAAGGCAGGCGGGACACGTCGCCCAGCTTTGCCGCGGCTTTCTTCAGCGAGTAGATGGCGACATCCTTGCCGCCGACATTCAGCGTGTCGCGGGTGCCCAGCGTGTCCTGTCCGATGGCGGTCATAAGTCGTGCGTCTCCTCGCAATTGCCCCGGCCGCGCGGCAATGGAAGGAGGCGGCAGTCCATCTTTTCCCGTCGCGTGGGGATCGCCACGGACGGGGCGAGGAAAGACGCATCAACCGGCGGTCGAAGCGGGTAAATCCCGATGTTGCAGCGCCATAACGGCTGCGCGCGCCAAGTCAAACGCGAAGGCGGTTTTGCGAGCGTTTCGCGATGAAACCGGATCGCCGGTCGTGCGTTGAACGGCGGACATTTTCCACAGAGGAGTCGTCGATGCACCTTCCCGGCCCCGTTGCGCCCCTCCTCGTCAGCCCCGCCGTCGCGACGGCCGCGATCGCCACCCCCTCCTACCGCCCCGGCCACGCCAACAGCTGCCCCGATTGCGGGCAGAGCCAATGGCTGGTCGGCCGAGTCGCCGCCGAATGCGCCCATTGCGACACCGTCCTGCCGCTGGCGCCGGGGCGACACGGGTTCACGGCGTTGGGGCGGTAAAGCGCGGCGGCGGCCGGGTTGAGAGGCCGATTTACGGCGGTGACGGCAGGGGGTTTGATGGCAGGGGCTAGGCGGCGCCACCACGCCGGGTATCTCCTACCCGCCATCCCGATCCCGCCTGATCGTCCCGATCCAATTTCGTCATCCCACTCCCGCTCGTCATCCCGGACCTGATCCGGGATCTATTCGCGCAACGGCTTTTTCTCGCAGGAGGCCAGCGCCAATGGATTCTGACTTTCGTCAGGATGACGGTGGCTATGTGATGTGAGCAGGTAGCAACCATCATCCGTCATGCCAGCGAAAGCTGGCATCTCAGGCAATGACGCGCCAGGCCGCCTGAGGCCCCAGCCTTCGCTGGGGTGACGATCAGGAAACGGGGAAGCAGGCAATCTACTCACCACCCGAATCCATCATTCCTTAATCCAGCATCAGCGTTCCGCAAATCCGCCCGGCAGCCCCGCCGCCATCCCGCCCACGCCGCAAACCGATCTTGCCTCTGAAACGAAAAGGGCCGGCGGATCGCTCCACCGGCCCTTCCCTGTTCTTAAGATGGGAGCGGGACTTAGAAGTCCATGCCGCCCATGCCACCCATGCCACCCATGCCGCCGCCGGGCATGGCGGGGGCCTTGTCCTCGGGCAGCTCGGCGACGGTGGCTTCCGTCGTGATGAGCAGGCCCGCGACCGAAGCGGCGTTCTGGAGCGCGGTGCGCACGACCTTGGTCGGGTCGATGACGCCGGCGGTGACCAGATTCTCGTACACGTCGGTCGAAGCGTTGAAGCCGAACGAGGTATCGTCCTGATCGAGCAGCTTGCCCGAAACGACCGCGCCGTCATGACCGGCGTTGGCCGCGATCTGGCGAACCAGCGAGGTCAGCGACTTGCGAACGATGTCGATGCCGCGAGTCTGGTCGTCGTTGATGCCCTTAAGGCCCTCAAGCGCCTTGGTGGCATACAGCAGGGCAGTGCCGCCACCGGGGACGATGCCTTCCTCGACGGCCGCACGGGTCGCGTGCAGCGCATCGTCGACGCGATCCTTGCGCTCCTTTACCTCGACCTCGGTCGCGCCGCCGACCTTGATGACGGCGACGCCGCCGGCCAGCTTCGCGAGACGCTCCTGGAGCTTTTCCTTGTCATAATCAGACGTGGTGCTCTCGATCTGCGAACGAATCTGCTCGGTACGGCCCTTGATCGAGTCGGCGTCACCGGCGCCATCGACGATCGTGGTGTTGTCCTTGTCGATGGTGACGCGCTTGGCGGTGCCCAGCATGGCGAGCGTGACGCTCTCCAGCTTGATGCCCAGATCCTCGGAGATCACCTCGCCCTTGGTCAGCACGGCGATGTCTTCCAGCATCGCCTTGCGACGATCGCCGAAGCCCGGCGCCTTGACGGCCGCGACCTTCAGGCCGCCGCGCAGCTTGTTGACGACCAGGGTCGCCAGCGCCTCGCCTTCGATATCCTCGGCGATGATCAGCAGCGGACGACCCGACTGCACGACCGCTTCCAGGATCGGCAGGATCGCCTGGAGGTTGCTGAGCTTCTTCTCGTGGATCAGGATATAGGGATCGGCCAACTCGACCGACATCTTTTCCGGATTTGTGATGAAGTAGGGCGACAGATAGCCACGGTCGAACTGCATGCCTTCGACGACGTCCAGCTCGAAGTCCAGGCCCTTGGCCTCTTCGACGGTAATGACGCCTTCCTTGCCGACCTTTTCCATGGCTTCGGCGATCTTCTCGCCGACTTCACGGTCGCCATTGGCCGAGATGATGCCGACCTGGGCGACTTCGGCCGAACCCGAAACGGGCTTGGAGCGCGACTTGATGTCCTCGACCACCTTGGTGACGGCCAGGTCGATGCCGCGCTTCAGGTCCATCGGGTTCATGCCGGCCGCGACCGACTTCATGCCCTCGCGCACGATGGCTTGGGCCAGCACGGTCGCGGTGGTGGTGCCGTCGCCGGCGATGTCGTTGGTCTTCGAAGCGACTTCGCGGACCATCTGGGCGCCCATATTCTCGAACTTGTCCTTCAGTTCGATTTCCTTGGCGACCGAAACGCCGTCCTTGGTGATGCGGGGCGCGCCGAAGCTCTTGTCGATGACGACGTTGCGGCCCTTGGGGCCCAGGGTCACCTTGACCGCGTCGGCCAGGATGTCGACGCCGCGCATGATGCGCTCACGGGCGTCGCGCGAAAACTTTACTTCTTTCGCTGCCATGATGTCTTACCTTCTTGAAGTAGGAGAGTGGGGAAACGGGGAAATTGCGGGCCTGGGCGGATGCCCGACCCGTCGACGTCAGGCGACGATGCCCAGAATGTCGCTTTCCTTCATGATCAGCAGGTCTTCACCGTCGACCTTGATCTCGGTGCCCGACCATTTGCCGAACAGGATGCGGTCGCCGGCCTTGACGTCCAGCGGGGTGACCTTGCCGTCTTCCGCCTTGGCGCCAGTGCCGACGGAGACGATCTCGCCTTCCTGCGGCTTTTCCTTGGCAGTGTCGGGGATGATGATGCCACCGGCGGTCTTCTCTTCGGCCTCTACGCGGCGGACGAGAACACGGTCGTGCAACGGACGAAATGCCATGTGATTGCCTTTCCCTCAAATAATGGGAGCGGGTTGCGACTCGCTTTCCAAGGAGGCGTCGCCCCGTTGGAACATAGTTGCGAGTCCGTCCTTCTCCCAAATGAACCGTTTCTTGTTAGCACTCTTGCAGGAGGAGTGCTAGCGCGCTTCATATGGCTTGACCGGACGAAGGGTCAAGGGCGTGAAGCGGAAAATTTTGGCCCCGTCGAGTATAAATGGGACGAGGGGGCCGGTCGCCGCGTCCGGCCGTCCATCGCCCGCTCTTGTTACGGCATCGCGACGTTCCTACCTTCCGCGCACCTGCCAGCCAGAAGGGGCCATCCGATGACCGACACGTCCTACACTCCGCCCCGCGTCTGGACCTGGGACAAGGCCAGCGGCGGCCAGTTCGCCAATATCAACCGCCCGATCGCCGGGCCCACCCATGACAAGGCGCTGCCGGTCGGCGACCATCCGCTCCAGCTCTATTCGCTCGCCACGCCCAATGGGCAGAAGGTGACGATCCTGCTGGAGGAGCTGCTGGCGGCGGGGCATAAGGGCGCGGAATATGACGCTTGGCTGATCCGCATCAATGAGGGCGACCAGTTTTCCAGCGGCTTCGTAGAGGTCAATCCGAACAGCAAGATTCCGGCGCTGCTCGACCGCAGCGGCCCCGTGCCGCAGCGCGTGTTCGAATCCGGCGCGATCCTCCTCTACCTCGCCGAAAAGTTCGGCGCGTTCCTGCCCGCCGACCCGGCCAAGCGGACCGAGGCGCTGTCCTGGCTGTTCTGGCAGATGGGCAGCGCGCCGCTGCTGGGCGGGGGCTTCGGGCATTTCTACGCCTATGCGCCGGAGAAATACGAATATCCGATCAACCGCTATGCGATGGAAGTGAAGCGCCAGCTCGACGTGCTCGACCGGCGGCTGGCCGACAACGACTATGTGGGCGGCGACGAATATAGCATCGCCGATATCGCGATCTGGCCCTGGTATGGCGGACTGGTGCTGGGCCGCGCCTATGACGCGGCCGAGTTCCTGGACGCGGGCAGCTACACCCATCTTCTGCGCTGGGCCCGCCAGATCGACGAGCGTCCCGCCGTCGCGCGCGGCCGCATCGTCAACAAGCCCAATGGCCCGCTGAAGGAGCAACTGCACGAGCGGCACGACGCCAGCGATTTCGACACCAAGACCCAGGACAAGCTGCAACCGGCCGGCTGATCCTTCGCCGCCATCCTGAAACCCTCTTGATCCCCGGCCCCGGTTGCGCGACAAGCGGCGCATCGGGGCAAGGCAACCTCCCGACCAGGCGTTCCCCGCCCAAGCGTTGCGGCTATCATGTCCGGGCGTCCCGCGCCCGGCGGGGAACATTCATGCCGGCTTCGCATCCGTCCTTTCCGCACCTCGTCCGCGTCTTCGGCCGCATCGGCCTGCTGAGCTTCGGCGGCCCGGCCGGGCAGATCGCTCTGATGCACAAGGAACTGGTCGAGGATCGCGGCTGGGTGGACGAGGGCCGCTTCCTGCGCGCGCTTAACATCTGCCACCTGCTCCCCGGCCCGGAAGCGCAGCAGCTCGCCACCTGGATCGGCTGGCGGCTGCACGGGACGAAGGGCGGCCTTGCGGCGGGGCTGCTGTTCGTCCTGCCGGGCGCGGCGGTCATGCTCGCTTTGTCGGTCCTCTACGCCTATGCCGCCCGCCTGGGGCCGATCGCCGCGCTGTTCCTGGGCATCAAGGCCGCCGTGCTCGCCATCGTCGCGCAGGCGCTGATCCGCATCGGTAAGCGCGCGCTCGATACCGGGTTCAAGCGCTGGCTGGCCGCCGCCGCCTTCCTCGCCCTGTTCCTGTTCGGCCTGCCCTTTCCGCTGGTGGTGCTGGGCGCGGGCGCGATCGGCATGGCGCTTGCCGGGATCAGGCCCGAATGGCTGGGCGCACACCACCAGGGGCAAGCGGCCGCGCCCGACACGTCCGGCGCGCTGGCCGCGACCGTCCGGACGGTCGCGCTGTGGCTGATCGTCTGGGCCGCGCCGATGGCGCTCATCCTGCTGACGCTCGGCCCCGACCATGTCCTGTGGCGGATCGGTATCTTCTTCTCGCAGCTCGCCATCGTCACCTTCGGCGGCGCCTATGCCGTGCTCGCCTATATGGCGCAGGAGGCCGTGCAGTCGCTCCACTGGCTATCGGCGGGCGAGATGGCGGACGGGCTGGGCCTTGCCGAAACCACGCCGGGCCCGCTCATCATGGTGACGCAGTTCGTCGGCTTCTTTGGCGCCTTCCGCGCGCCCGAGCCGTTCAGTCCGCTGGTCGCCGGGCTGCTGGGCGCGGCGCTCACCACCTGGGTCACCTTCGCGCCCTGCTTCCTGTGGATATTCGCCTTCGCGCCGTGGATGGAGCGGCTGGAGCGGGCGCGCCGCCTGCAAGGGGCGCTTGCGGCGGTGACGGCGGCGGTGGTCGGCGTGATCGCCAACCTCACCCTCTGGTTCGCGCTGCACGTGCTGTTCGTCCGCGTCGCCGAGCCGCGCTTTGGCCCCGTACGCCTCTATCTGCCCGACTGGACCAGCTTCGACTGGCGCGTGGCCGTGATCGCGACCGGCGCGGCCCTGCTGATCTTTGTGGCCAAGCGCGGCGTGCTGACGGTGCTGGGCCTGAGCGCCGTGGCGGGGCTGGCGCTTAGTGCCGTGGGTTCATAGCGACCGGCTCCCCCATCCCCAGCCTCTAGCCCGCCGCCTTCACGATCTCCGCCCAGGCCGCCTCGTCGATCACCGCGATCCCCAGCGCGGCGGCCTGTTTCAGCTTCGATCCCGCGCCCGGCCCCGCGACCAGCAGGTCGGTCTTGGCGCTCACCGATCCCGCCGCCTTCGCGCCCAGCCGTTCCGCCTGCGCCTTGGCCTCGTCGCGGCTCATCGTCTCCAGCTTGCCGGTGAACACCACCGTCTTGCCGGTGACGCTGCTCGCCATCGTCTCCACCAGATAGGGCGGCGGCGAGACTTCGCTCAGCAGATCCTCCCATGCGTCCACATTGTGCGGCTCGTGGAAGAAGTCGGCGAGCGCATGGCCGACCGCCGCACCTATATTCTCGACCCCGATATGCTCGGCGATCGCCTTGTCCAGCCGCGCGCGTGCCCGCGCCTCCGTCTCGCCCTCGACGCCGACGAAGCCGTCGCGCAGGGCGATGATCTCCTCGCCCAGCGTCCGCACGGCGGGCAGGTGCGTCAGCCGCTTCATCAGGTCGCGCGCCGTGACCGCGCCGATATGACGGATTCCCAGGCCAAAGAGCAGCCGCGCCGCGTCCGGCGCGCGCTTCGCCTCGATCGCGGCCAGCAGATTGTCGACCGACTTCGCCTGCCACCCTTCCCGCCCGACCAGCTCGTCGCGATGCGCCTTCAGCCGGAAGATGTCGGCGGGCTCCTTGATCCAGCCCAGGTCCAGAAACTCCTGGATCGTCTTTTCGCCCAGCCCCTCTATGTCGAGAGCGCCCCGGCTGACGAAATGGCGCAGCCGCTCGAACCGCTGTGCCGGGCAGATGAGGCCGCCGGTGCAGCGGACATCGACCTCCCCCTCCTCGCGCACCGCTTCCGACCCGCAGACCGGGCAGTGGTCGGGGAAGGGAAAGGCGGCCCGCGCCTCCTCCCGCGTCAGCGTCTCGACCACCTGCGGGATGACGTCGCCCGCGCGCTGCACCACCACCCGGTCGCCGGGCCGCACCCCCAGCCGCGCGATCTCGTCGGCATTGTGCAGCGTCACGTTGGACACGACCACGCCGCCGACCGTCACCGGGGTCAGCCGTCCGACCGGGGTCAGCTTGCCGGTGCGGCCGACCTGGATGTCGATCGCCTCCAGCGTGGTCTGCGCCCGCTCGGCCGGGAATTTATGCGCGATCGCCCAGCGCGGCGATTTGGCGACGAAGCCCAGCCGCTGCTGCCAGTCGAGCCGGTCGACCTTATAGACCACCCCGTCGATATCGAAGGGAAGGTCGGCGCGCGCCGCCTCTATGTCGCGATAATGAGCGATCAGGTCGTCCAGCGTCTCGACTCGCGCCAGCCGGTCGGACAGCGGCAGGCCCCAGCGTTCGATCGCCCGCATCACCCCCATCTGCGTGTCGGCGGGCAGCCCACTCACCTCGCCCCAGCCATGCGCCAGGAAGCCCAGCGGTCGGCTGGCGGTGACGCCGGCGTCCTTCTGCCGCAGCGATCCCGCCGCCGCGTTGCGCGGATTGGCGAACTGGCGCGCCCTCGCCGGATCGCCCGCCTCCGCCAACAGCCGGGCGTTGAGCGCGACGAAGGCCTGCTTGGCCATATAGACCTCGCCCCGAATCTCGAAGATGGCGGGCACGTCGTCGCCGCTCAGCCGGTCGGGTATGTCCGCGATCGTGCGCACATTGGCGGTCACGTCCTCCCCCGTCTGGCCGTCGCCCCGCGTCGCCGCCAGCACCAGTTCGCCGTGCTCGTAGCGCAGCGAGCAGGACAGCCCGTCGATCTTCGGCTCCGCCGTCAGCGCGACCGGCACGTCCTCGGCCAGCGCCAGAAATCGGCGGACCCGTGCGACGAACTCGACGATGTCCTCGTCGGCAAAGCCGTTGTCCAGGCTCATCATGCGGACGGCATGGGGCACCTTCCTCAGCGCCGATGTCGGCGTCGCGCCGACTTGGGCATTGGGCGAATCGACCCGCACCAGATGCGGAAACGCCGCCTCCAGCGCATTGTTCTCACGGATCAGCGCGTCATAATCGGCGTCGGAAATCTCCGGCGCGTCGGCGTCATGATAGAGGCGATTATGCCGCGCGATCTCCCGCGCCAGGCGCATCAGGCGGTTGGCGGCGTCGGCTTCGGTGAGGGTCGCGGGGTCGGTCATGGCTCTCCATAGCCGCCCCTCGGCGCAGACAAAAGAATCTAGATGCCCGCCACCGGGACGGTTTCGAAATGCTGCGGAAAGCCGGCGATGATCGGTCGCGCCCTGGCGATGGCCGCGCGCACCGCCGGCAGTTTCAGCGATGCCCCATGGCTTTCCCGGCTGTCCCAGACCTCCGTGATCCAGATCGCGTCGGCATTGCCCGCGTCGAGCGCCACCACATAGGACAGGCAGCCCGGCATGTCACCGATCGCTTCCTTCAGATAGCCGACCAGTTCATCCCGCTTCCCCGGCGCGGCCAGCATCTGCCCGATCAGGCCGTAGCGGGGCGCGGACGGCGCTTCTCGCGCGGCGCTGGCGGGGGACGACAGACCCGCCGCCAGTCCGGCGGCGGCAAGACCCAATATGTCCCGGCGATTTCGCGACATGCTTTCCTCCGTTCCGTTGATGATCCTACACATCCTCCAGCAGCCGGTCCGCCTGCGCGCGCGCCTCTGCCGTGATCTCCGCGCCCGACAGCATCCGCGCGATCTCCTCGCGCCGCTGCGCCGCGTCGAGCGCGTGGACGCCGGTGCGCGTCACCGTGCCGTCGCTGGCCTTGGCGATCAGCATATGGGCCGCGCCCCGTGCCGCGACCTGCGGGCTGTGCGTCACCACCAATATCTGGGCCGTGCGCGACAGCCGCGCCAGCCGCTCGCCGACCGCCGACGCCACCGCGCCGCCCACGCCCCGGTCTATCTCGTCGAAGATCAGCGTGTCCGCCCCGCCCTGCTCGGCCAGCGCCACCTTCAGCGCCAGGATGAAGCGCGACAGTTCGCCGCCCGACGCGATCTTGACCAGCGGCGCGAAGGGGGCGCCGGGATTGGTCGAAATCTCGAACTCCACCCGGTCGGTGCCTTGGGGGCCCCATTGCCCCTCGTCCAGCGGAAGGATGGCGGTGCGGAATCGGGCCGCGTCCAGCTTCAGCGGCGCAAGCTCCGCCGCCACCGCCGCGTCCAGCGCCGCCGCCGCCGCGCGCCGCTCCGCCGTCAGCGCCCGCGCCGCCGTCGCATAGGCCGCCGCCTTCGCCGCGACATCGGCCTCCAGCGCGGCGATATGCTCCTCGCCCCCCTCGATCGCCGCTAGCCGCGTGGCCATCTCCTCCTGCAAGGCGGCAAGGTCGTCGGGCTGCACCTGATGCTTGCGCGCCAGGCCCCGCAGGTCGAACAGCCGCGTCTCGATCCGGTCGAGCCGGGCGGGGTCGAAACTCAGCGCCTCGGCCGCCCGCGCCAGCCGGTCCTCGGCCTCGCTCGCCTCGATCACCGCGCGGTCCAGCGCCTCCAATATCTCGGCCAGCGCCGGATGCTCGCCCGCGATCCGGTCCAGCCGTCGCGCCGCCTGCCGCAACTGGGCGAGGCCGCCGTCGGACCCGGTCAGGCAGTCGGTGACCGCGCCCAGATCGTCGGTCAGCCGCGCGCCCTTCTGCATCGTCGCGCGCTCCTCGGCCAGCGTCGCCTCCTCCCCCGGCTCAGGCGCGAAGCCGGCCAGTTCCCGCACCGCATGGGCCAGATAGTCACGGTCGCGCGCTGCATTGTCCACCGCCGCCCGGCTTTCCGCCAGCAGCGCCGCCGCTTGACGCCACGCCGCATGGGCCGCCGCCGCCGCCGATATGTCGCAACGGCCATAGGCGTCGAGCAGCGCCCGGTGCCCGCGCGGATTGAGCAGGCCGCGATCGTCATGCTGGCCGTGAATCTCGACCAGCGCCGCCCCCAGTTCGCGCAGCAGCGCGGCCGAACAGGGCTGGTCGTTGACGAAGGCGCGGCTACCGCCGTCCGCCTTCACCGTGCGCCGGACGATCAGCGGCTCGCCCGGTTCGATGTCCAGATCATTGTCGGCCAGCAGCGTGGTGGCGCGATGGCCGGGGCCCGGCGGGTCGAAGGTCGCGACGACGCTCGCCTGTGCCTCGCCGCCGCGCACCAGCCCGCTGTCGCCGCGCGCGCCCAGCGCCAGCCCCAGCGAATCGAGCAGGATGGACTTGCCCGCGCCAGTTTCCCCGGTCAGCACCCCCAGGCCGGGGCCGAAATCAAGGTCCAGCGCCTCGATCAGCACGACGTTGCGAATGGACAGGGCCGTCAGCATGACGTTCAACCTTGAACGTCACTCCGGCGCTGCCGGGGTGACGGAGTGAGGAGGCGCTCAGGCCTTGACGCCATGTTCCTGCATGAGCTTGTAGGTCCGTTCATACCATTTGGTGCCCGGATAGTTGGCGCCCAGCACGGCGGCGGCCTTCTTCGCCTCTTCGGGAATGCCCAGCGACAGATAGCTTTCGACCAGCCGCTCCAGCGCCTCGGGCGTGTGCGTCGTGGTCTGATATTTATCGATCACCACGCGGAAGCGCAGCGTCGCCGCCAGCCACTGGCCGCGCCGCTGAAGGAAGCGCCCGACCTCCATCTCCTTGCCCGCGAGATGATCGTTGACTAGGTCGATCTTCAGCCGCGCGTCGGCGGCGTAGCGGGTGTCGGGATAGCGGCGGACCAGTTCGCCCAATGCGTCCAGCGCCTGCTGAGTGATCTTCTGGTCGCGGGTGACGTCGGCGATTTGCTCATAATAGCAGAGCGCGATCAGATAATAGGCGTAGGGCGCGTCGCGATTGCCCGGATGGATCGACAGGAAGCGCTGCGCCGCGCTGGTCGCCTCGTTATAATCGGCGTTCATATAATAGCTGAACGCCGACATGAGCTGCGCCCGGCGCGCCCAGGGGGAATAGGGATGCTGCCGCTCCACCTCGTCGAACAGCGCGGCGGCGAGCTTATACTGCCCCCGGTCGAGGCGGTATTTGCCCGCATTATACAGGGTCGACACGTCGCGGGCGACATATTGGGTGTCGGCCTTGTTCTTCGAGGTCGAGCAGCCTGCGAGCAGGGCCAGGGCGGTTGCGGCGCCGAGACACAGGCTCCATGGCTTCATCTTGATGCTATGCATGGCGGCGGTCATAGCCGAGGGCAGGCCCCGCGCCAAGCGGGGAAAAGCGGGTAGCGCGCCGCTCATGCCGAATGAGTCGCGATCGCCTTTCCGTTGCCGTGGGCGGGGATGTCCAGCACCGCCCTTGCCCCGCCGGACGCGCCATTTTCCAGGATAAAGCGCCCGCCAAGCTGCGCCGCCAGCGTCTTGGCGATCTTCAGGCCCAGATTCGCGGCCGCCGCCGCGTCGAAGTCCGGCGCCAGCCCCGGCCCGTCATCGGTGATGACCAGGGTCAGCCGATCCTCCCTCCCCTCACCCCCGCTCCGGGTCAGCAGCACGGCGATGGCGCCGCCCCGCCCGGCGAAGCCATGTTCCACCGCATTGTTCACCGCCTCGGCGAAGATCAGCGCGATCGGCACGGTCACATTGGGGTCCAGCATCAGGCCGGCGGGCGCGTCGACGGCCAGGGCGATGTCGCTTCGCCCGACCGCCTCCAGCAATTCGGCCCCCAGCATCTCCAGGAAGGCGCGGATATCCTGCCCCTGCCCCGTCGGATCATAGAGGCTGCGGCTGATCTTGCCGACCAGCGCCAGCCGCGCCGACGCCTGGTCCAGCGCCTGGCGCGCGCCCTCGTGGTCGATCGCGCGCCGTTGCAGCGTCAGCAGCGCGGCGACGACCTGAAGGTTGTTGGATACGCGATGCTGCAATTCGCGGAACAGCAGGCTGTGGTTTTCGGCCAGCGCCCGGCTGCGCTCGCGCTCGATCGCCAGGTTGAAATTGGCGCGCTGCATCCAGTGGATCAGGGTGATGTCCACCGCCACCACGGCCGTATAGAAGATCAGCGCCATCAGGACGCCGGGATTGATGTCGAGCCGGCCGATCGGCGGGATGAAGAAATACCAGGCCAGCCCTCCGCAAAGGACGGCCGCGTAGATGCCGGGCCGCGCGCCGAACAGAAAGGACGCGAGGATCACCGCCGGGAAGAAGGAGACGAAGGGGTAGCCGGCCGGCATGACCGGCGCCACCGCCAGCCGCAAAAGCAGCGCCGCCAAGCACAGGGCCGTCGTCACGGCATAGGCGGTCCAGCCCCGCTTGAGCACAAGCGGCAGCCTTTCCACGAACCGCTCGTTCCTGCGCTGCATAGATGTCCCCCAAGCCCCTTCGTTACACTATCACAGCTCCCGGCTGATACCATTGATTGAGGTTAGGGGTCGGCGGGGGAAATATCCGCTTTGGCGGGCATGGCGGACCGGATGTCCTTTCGCCGGCCCAAAGGAAAAGGCCCGGGGATCGCTCCCCGGGCCTATTCTGTTGGCTCGATGCCGAAGGATCAGTCGCGATCGCCGGTCAGGAAGGAAGGAGCGAAGGTGGGTTCGCCGCCATCGTCCTTCGCGCCCTCGCCACCTTCGCGGCGCGGGCCACGGTCGCGGCGCGGGCCGCGATCGCCCCTGCCGCCACGGTCGCCGCCGCGATCACCCCGATCGCCGCCGCTACGCGGGCCACGGTCGCCGCGCGGTTCACGCGGTTCGCGGGCCGGGCGGGTGTCTTCCAGCTCCTCGCCGGTTTCCTGGTCGACGACGCGCATCGACAGGCGCACCTTGCCGCGCGGGTCGATCTCTAGCACCTTGACCTTCACGTCCTGGCCTTCCGACACCACGTCGGTCGGCTTCTCGACGCGCTCGTTGCGCATCTCGGACACATGGACCAGACCGTCCTTGCCACCCATGAAGTTCACGAACGCGCCGAAATCGACGATGTTGACGACCTTGCCATTGTAGATCTTACCGACCTCGGCCTCCTCGACGATGCCGAGGATCCACGCCTTGGCGGCTTCGATCTGGGCGGTGTCGGACGAGCTGATCTTGATGACGCCCTCATCGTCGATATCCACCTTGGCGCCGGTCTCCGCGACGATCTCGCGGATCACCTTGCCGCCCGTGCCGATGACGTCGCGGATCTTCGCCTTGTCGATCTGGATCGTCTCGATGCGCGGGGCATGGGCCGACAGCTCGGTGCGGGTCGAGGACAGCGCCTTGGCCATCTCGCCCAAGATGTGCGCGCGGCCTTCCTTCGCTTGGCTGAGCGCGACGCGCATGATCTCTTCGGTGATGCCCGCGACCTTGATGTCCATCTGCATCGTGGTGATGCCTTCGGACGTGCCGGCCACCTTGAAGTCCATGTCGCCCAGATGATC
>JARYGO010000037.1:0-1784 GCA_033795485.1 Sphingobium sp. | reverse complement strand
TCCCGATCACTTGGCCGGCCTTCGCGCGATTTCCGATGCGGGCCTCGATGTCCGAAAGCGTTTGCGTGTAGGCGGTGACTTGCAGGCCCGCGCCACCGCCCTTGTTGATGAGCGGAATGAACTCGTCACCCATCAATTCATTGAACTCGTCCGCATGCACGTTGATCGGCACGCGCGCACCAGCCGATGCGCCCGGCAGGCCATCGTCGATTCCGTGCTTGTAGATGTGCCCAGCCACCGAGACGAGATCGCTGAACATCGAGTTGCCGACCGCTGCGGCGACCTCCGCATCGGACAGCGCGTCCAAGCCGACATAGACGACGGCGCGCTTCCTGATCACCTGCATCCAGTCGAAGATCGGGCGCGGGTCGGCCAGGTCGGAGTAGTTCGGCGCCAGGAGCTGGGCGATCTTGCCGCTCGTGAGCTTTTCCAGCAGCGGCAGCAGCGATGCAACGATCTTGTCGAAGTAGGTCTTGTCGTAGCGCACCGCCGAGCGCAGGCCATCGAGCACAGGGTCGTAGTTGCGCGCCTGGGAGAGGTATTGCTCCAGCGCCACCACACGCTTCTCGCGCCCGATCATGTTCCTTGGGATGTTCTTCTCGTTGAGCTTGGCCTCGATCTGGACGATCACCTCCCAGGCCTTGGGCTCCGTCTTGGCAAAGTAGTGCTGGGCGTACTCAATGAACAGCGCGTCGATGTTGATGACGTGGCGCTGGATCAGCATGTAGTCCGGGCGCTGCCCCAGTTCCACCAGGGCGCGGGCGATGATGTTCACGAAGCGCCATGCGAACTCGCGGAACGCCGCGCTGTTGCCTTCGCCGGAGAGCTGCCCCGCGATGCGTGTCGCCACTTCCGAGATCCGACCGAAGCGGCCCACGGCGTTGTAGCGGGCGCTGATTTCCGGCCAGCCCAAGTGGAAGATGTAGAACTCGCCTTCGCGGCCAGCGCGCTGGGCTTCGACGTACATCCGTTTCAAGAGATCGGCATCCCCCTTGGGGTCGATGACGATGACGACCTCATGCTCGCCGGCAGCATTCCTGCGACGGATGTCCTGCGTGACGAACAACTCGGCCAGGCGCGTCTTGCCCACCCGCGTGGTGCCCAGCACCAGCGAGTGCCCGACGCGCTCGCCCAGCGGCAGGCTGACGTCCACTTCGTCGGGCTCGATGCCGTGCAGCCTTGGCAGGCCGCCGACAGGCGGCAACGGGCGCACGGGGTTGAAAGGCACGTCCCAGCCGGTGAGCTTCGGCAGGCGAGAGAGCGGCAATGGCGCGAACTCCAGCCGTTCCTCCAGGCGCCTGGCCAGCCGGTAGGCCGGCGTCGGCTCGACGTAGCGGCGGAACTCGGGCCGGTACGTCTGCATCAGCCGATGCGTGTGCTTCTGCTCCCAGAGAAAGCCGCGCCCCACGAATAGGCGCTGCTGGCTGACCGGCACGTCCTTGCTGGTCATCACGTAACGCGGCAGACGGCGGATGTTGCGCCGGTAGCGCAGGATGATGCGGGCATCGCGGTAGCGGATCGCGCCGTAGGCGCCGAACGCCAAGGCGCTGCCGATGCCCATGGCCGGGCTCAGCGCGAGCGACCATGGGGCCACCAGGCACAGAAACGCGGCGCCTGCACACGCCGCGACGGTGTATAGCTCCACCGCTGGGCGTAGCAGAACCTCGACCGGCTGTTTGCCCGACATGGCTTCATTGCTCGATGCCGGTGGCCGTGATCAGCGCCGGGTAGTGCCGCAGGCCCAGGCGATCGGCCAGGTCGTCGCCGGCCACGGGCGCGAGCGG
>JARYGO010000024.1:0-41198 GCA_033795485.1 Sphingobium sp. | reverse complement strand
CGTGGAACTGACGGTCCCGCGCAGAGCGCGCGCGCCAAAGCGCGATCCAATTTGTCAACAATGATGCCACGTCGGCATGCACCATGGGGGATCATGATTGCTAATTCGTAAATGGCCTCACTCGCGGCCGGATCATCAATGGCGCGCTATCCTGCGCTGGCCATCGCCTTGCATCCGGCTTAGGCAGCAACCATGATCCACCCGCTCGATCGTCCCGTCTGGAATGCGCTCGCCACCGGCTGGTCGCATCTGGCGATCGGCGATGCGCGCGCGCGGCGGATCGACCCGTCCTATGGCCCGTTCGGCGCGGCAGCCGACGGTGGAGAGGCAGCGGGCGCCGCGCTCGCCGCGCTGGTGCCGGCGGATGGGGAGCTATGGCTGGTGGACCATGCGCCCCTGCCCCCGCCCCCTGGCGCGGTCGTGTTGCGCACGGCCCGGCTGGCGCAGATGATCGCGGTCGACTTGCCCACCCTTGATGCTCCGGCGCAGGACGTGGCGGTGCTGACGGACGCCGACGTCCCGGAGATGCAGGCGCTGGCGTCGATGACCCGGCCGGGGCCCTTCCACCCCCTCACTCACCGGCTGGGCCGCTTCATCGGCATCCGCAGCGAGGGGCGTCTGGTCGCGATGGCGGGCGAGCGGATGCGCCTGCCCGGCTTTGCCGAGATCAGCGGCGTTTGCACCCATCCCGACCATCGCGGCGAGGGTCATGCCAAGCGGCTGATGCACCTGGTCGCGCGGGCCATGCTGGCGCGTGGCGAGACCCCGTTCCTCCACGCCTATGCCGATCATGAGGCGACCATCGCGCTTTATGAAAGGCTCGGCTTTGCGGTGCGGGCCGAACTCGACCTGATCGTGCTGGGCACGGACAAGGGCTAAGCCCGTGAATTAGGGAACCCTGGTGGAGCCTAGGGGGATCGAACCCCTGACCTCGTCATTGCGAACGACGCGCTCTCCCAGCTGAGCTAAGGCCCCAGGGTGGGCTGCCTATAGGCGAGGGATTCGCGCCTTGCAACGGTCTTTTGTCGACTTGCCGTGCGAGGAGGCGGCGTCCGCCTGAAGCAATTTCAGCGGCCGCTCCGATCCGGCAGAATGGTGGATTTTCCCGACATTACTTCCCCGTAACGCCCGGAACGATGCCGCCTGCGCACCATTGATGCCATGGATGGCGCGCGTCCGTGCGCGCCTCCCGCTATGTCCAAAGAAGATGAAGGAGACGGACGATGGGCTATCAAGGCGGACGCCGCTATGGCGGCTATGACCGTGACCGCTTCAGCGGAGACCGCTATGGTGGCGGCCGGGATCGCGGCGACGATCGCTATCGCGGGTCGCAGGAAAGCTATCGCTACGGCACGCGCGGCCAGTTTGGCGGCGGCTATGACGACCGACGCCCGCCATCGGATTATGATCCCGATGAACGCGGCTTTTTCGACCGCGCGGGCGATGAGATCCGCAGCTGGTTCGGCGACGAGGAAGCGGAGCGCCGGCGGGAATATGACGACCGCTATAATCGCGACGGCGATGACGACGAGGGACGTTATGCCAGCCACGGTTATGCGGGAAGCGGTTCCGGCGGCTCCGGCACGTCCATGGCGCGCGGCGGCGGCTTCTGGTCCGGCGGCTATGCGCGCGACCGCGCGCGCTACGGCAGCCAGGACAGCGGCAATTATGCCGGCGGCGGCTATTCCTCGCAGCCCAGCCAGGGGCATGATCCCAATTATCACGCTTGGCGACAGGAACGGATCGCCGAGCTGGACCGCGACTATTCCGAATATCAGCGCGAAAATCGCGACCGTTTCCATCAGGAGTTCACCGGCTGGCGCACCCGCCGCAACGAACAGCGGCAGGCGCTCGCCCAGGTGCGCGAGCATATGGAGGTCGTCGGCAGCGACGGCGAGCATATCGGCACGGTCGACAAGCTGCGCGGCGATCGCATCGTCCTGACCAAGAGCGACGGCGACGCCGGCGGCGTCCATCATAGCGTGCCGTGCGGCTGGATCAAGTCGGTCGACGCGCAGAAGGTCACGCTGGAAAAGACCGCCGAACAGGCCCAGACCGCCTGGCGCACCGAGCGCGAGCAGCAGGCGATGTTCGGCGGGCAAGGCGGCGATTATGGCGAGGATCGCTCCCAGGACCGGACCACGTCCGGCGGCGCGACATCCGACGCCAGCCGTTATCGCTGATCTGGAACCCGTGAAGGGAGGGCCCGGCACCGTCCGGGCCCTTTTTATAGAGCGGCGAACTTTAGATTATAACCACAGCCGTTCGGTTCGAGTAGCCTTCGAGCTTGTCGAGAAGGCGTATCGAGAACGTGAGCGATTCTCGACTTCGGTTCTCGACAGGCTCGAACCTCCGCTCGAAACGAACGGTTCTGATTTAGCGCTCGACTTTCTAATCGTCGATGTTCCGGCGGAAGGTTTCCGGCAGGAACAGCAGGCCGATGACGAGCGTGGCCGCCGCCACGACCACCGGATACCAGAGGCCATGATAGATGTTGCCGGTCGCCGCGACCATGGCGAAGGCGGTGGTCGGCAGGAAGCCGCCGAACCAGCCATTGCCGATATGATAGGGCAAGGACATCGACGTGTAGCGGATGCGGCTGGGGAAGAGTTCCACCAGCATCGCCGCGATCGGCCCATAGACCATCGTCACCAGCATCGCGAGCGCCCACAGGATGGCGACAACCGCCAGCTTGTCGATCCGCGTGCTGTCCGCCTTCGCCGGATAGCCGGCGTCCGCCAGCCCCGCCTTCAGCCGGTCCTGAAAGGCCGCGATCGCGGCCTTGCGGGCATCGGGCGTCAGGCCGCCGGGCAGAGGCGCGGCGAAATCGGCTCCGCCGATCCGCACAACCGCCGCCCTGCCCGGCGCGGCGTCGGCATTGGCGTAGCTGACGCCGCTCTTGGCCATATAGGCCTTGGCTATGTCGCAACTCGATCCGTCGAAACGGTTCCTGCCGACGGGATCAAACTGAAACGAACATTCCCGCTGATCGGCGATGATCGTCACCGGCGCATTGGCCTGCGCCGCCGCGAGCGCCGGATTGGCCGCGCCGGTCAGGGCGGTGAACAGGGGAAAATAGGAGACCGCCGCCAGCGCGCAGCCGCCCAGGATAATCGGCTTGCGGCCGATCCTGTCCGACAGCCAACCGAAGAAGACGAAAAAGGGCGTCGCCAGCGCCAACGCGATGGCGATCAGGATGTTGGCGGTCGCCCCGTCCACCTTCAGCGTCTTTTCCAGGAAGAAAAGCGCGTAGAATTGCCCGGCATACCAGACCACGGCCTGCCCCATCACCGCGCCGAACAGGGCGATCAGCACCCAGCGGAGATTGCTCCATCGACCGAACGCCTCGGTCAGCGGCGCTTTCGAGGTCCTGCCCTCCTCCTTCATCTTCTGGAAGACCGGGCTTTCGTTCAGTTGCAGGCGGATCCACATCGACACGCCCAGAAGAAGGATCGAGATCAGGAAAGGCAGACGCCAGCCCCAGGCGGCGAAAGCCTCCTCCCCCAGCGCGAAGCGAAAGCCGATCACCACCAGCAGGGCGGCGAACAGGCCGAAGGTGGCGGTCGTCTGAATCCAGCTTGTATAAAGGCCGCGCTTCCCCGGCGGCGCATGTTCGGCGACATAGGTGGCCGCGCCGCCATATTCCCCGCCGAGCGCCAGCCCCTGCGCCAGCCGCATGACCAGCAGGATGATCGGCGCCGCGACCCCGATCGACGCATAGCTGGGCAGCAGGCCCACGGCGAAGGTCGACAGGCCCATAATGCCCATGGTCACCAGGAAGGTATTTTTCCGGCCGACCAGATCGCCGATCCGCCCGAACACCAGCGCGCCGAACGGCCGCACCGCGAAGCCCGCGGCAAAGGCCGCCAGCGCGAAGATAAACCCGGTCGTCTCGTTCACGCCGGAGAAGAACTGGGCGGAAATATAGGTGGCGAGCAGCCCGTAAAGGTAGAAATCATACCATTCGAACACCGTGCCCAGCGACGAAGCGGCGATCACCAGCTTCTCATTCTGGGTGGCGGCATGATGTTTCGGCAGATCGTCCGCCCCA
Source organism: Sphingobium sp. (assembly GCA_033795485.1). Classification (GTDB taxonomy): domain Bacteria; phylum Pseudomonadota; class Alphaproteobacteria; order Sphingomonadales; family Sphingomonadaceae; genus Sphingobium. Next base: position 37,147 of record JARYGO010000024.1, on the reverse strand, counting down.
GTGGTCGCCATATCGTCTCCTGTCCGTCTTATTGCGCAGAGGAGAACCGATTTCCCGGTGCGGCGCAAGTGCGCGGCTAGTCGGCCGGCGTTATCCGGACGAGCAGCGCCCCTTCCTTCACTTGCCCACCCTCTTCGGCATCCACGTCCGCCACCACGCCATCGAACGGCGCGGTCAGGCTATGTTCCATCTTCATCGCTTCGAGCGTCACCAGTTTCTGCCCCTTGGCGACATGCTCGCCCTTGGACACCGACAGGGCGATGATGCGGCCGGGCATGGGCGAGAGGATCGCGCCATCAGCCGCGCCGCCGCCTCCCGCGCCGTCAATGCGCCAAGGGGAAAGGCGCCAGACGCATCCTTCCTCGGCCAGCAGCACCGCGTCCTGGCGGACATGCGGCTCCGTCGGCCGCTCGAAGCCGATGGAGACCGGCGCGCCGTCCAGCAGGAACAACGCCTCGTCCCGCGCCGGTGCGTTGAGCCGGAAACCGGACAAGGGGTCTCCGGAGGTCAGCGCCAGCGCGGCCTTCGCCAATGCCCCGCGAGAGGGCGAGGCGGGCGGCATCAGCGCCTCGCCTTCCCGCCCGATCAGGCCCGTGTCCAGCCGCGCCGCCATAAAATCCGGGTGCCGCAGCGCCTTCACCAGAAAGCCGGCATTGGTCTTGAGCGGCCAGATGGCGGTATCGGCCAGCGCGGCCTCCAGCTTCGTCCGCGCGCCCTCCCGATCCGGTCCATGGGCGATGACCTTGGCGATCATCGGATCGTAGAAGGGAGAAATCTCCGCGCCCTGGGTGACGCCGGTGTCGATCCGGCAGCCTTGGCTCAGGTCGAACGTTTCAAGCGTGCCGATCGACGGCAGAAAGCCGCTCGCCGGGTCCTCGGCATAAAGGCGCGCCTCCATCGCCCAGCCGTTGATCGACAGCTCGTCCTGCGTTATCGGCAACGGCTCGCCGGAAGCAACGCGGAGTTGCCATTCGACCAGGTCCTGGCCGCTAATCTCCTCGGTGACCGGATGCTCGACCTGAAGCCGCGTGTTCATCTCCATGAACCAGATGCGGTCGGCGCGCAGTCCTTCCGATCCATCGGCGATGAACTCGACCGTCCCCGCGCCGACATAATCGACCGCTTTCGCCGCCCGCACCGCGGCCGCGCAGATCGCCTCGCGCGTCGCGGCGTCCATGCCGGGCGCGGGCGCTTCCTCGATCACCTTCTGGTGCCGCCGCTGGAGCGAACAGTCGCGCTCGAACAGATGGACGACATTGCCATGGGTGTCGCCGAAGACCTGCACCTCGATATGGCGCGGGTTCGTCACCCACTTCTCCAGCAGCACCTGGTCATTGCCAAAGCTCGACGCCGCCTCGCGCTGGCAGGATAGCAGCGCGTCGGCGAAGTCGGCGGCCGCGTCCACCTTGCGCATGCCCTTGCCGCCGCCGCCCGCGACCGCCTTTATCAGCACCGGATAGCCGATCGCGTCGGCCTCCGCGCGCAGCCGCTCCGGGCTTTGGTCCTCGCCCAGATAGCCGGGCGTGGTCGGCACGCCCGCATCCTGCATCAGCGTCTTCGCCGCGTCCTTCAGGCCCATGGCGGTGATGGACGCGGGCTTCGGCCCCACCCAGACCAGCCCGGCGTCGATGACGACCTGCGCAAAATCGGCGTTTTCGGAGAGGAAGCCATAGCCCGGATGGATGGCCTGCGCGCCGGTCTCTATCGCGGCGGCGATGATCCGGTCGCCCAGCAGATAGGATTCGCGCACCGGGGAGGGTCCGATATGCACCGCTTCGTCGGCCAGGCGGACGTGCAGCGCCTTCGCGTCGGCGTCGGAATAGACCGCGACCGTGCGAATCCCCAGACGCCGCGCGGTGCGAATGATGCGGCAGGCGATTTCGCTGCGATTGGCGATCAGGAGGGACTGGATCATGCGGCTCACATCCTGAACAGGCCGAACCGCGCCCGGTCCGGGATCGGGGCGTTCAGCGTCGCGGCGAAGGCCAGGCCCAGCACGTCGCGGGTCTGGGCGGGGTCGATGACGCCATCGTCCCAAAGCCGCGCGGTGGCGTAATAGGGATTGCCTTCATCCTCATATTTCCGGCGGACCGGGGCCTTGAAGGCTTCGGCCTCCTCCGGCGTCCATGTCGCCGCGTCGCGGTGGACCGTCGCCAGCACCGACGCCGCCTGCTCGCCGCCCATCACGCTGATCCGCGCATTGGGCCAGGTGAAGAGGAAGCGGGGCGAATAGGCGCGGCCGCACATGCCGTAATTGCCAGCGCCGAAGCTTCCGCCGATCAGGACCGTGACCTTGGGCACCTGTGCGGTGGCGACCGCCGTCACCAGCTTCGCGCCGTTCTTCGCGATCCCCTCCGCCTCATATTTGCCGCCCACCATGAAGCCCGAGATGTTCTGGAGGAACAGCAGGGGCACGCGCCGCTGGCAGGCCAGTTCGATGAAATGCGCGCCCTTGAGCGCGCTCTCGCTGAACAGGACGCCGTTGTTGGCGAGGATCGCGACCGGCATTCCCCAGATATGGGCGAAGCCGCAGACGAGCGTGGTGCCGTAGAGCGGCTTGAACTCGTGGAACTCGGACCCGTCGACGATCCGGGCGATGACCTCCCGCACGTCATAGGGCGCGCGCACGTCGCCGGGGATGATGCCGTAAAGATCTTCGGGATCGAACCGTGGCGCGCGGGGATCGCGCATATTGAGATCTGGGGCTCGGTCTGGCTGGAGCGTGGAGACGATATCGCGCACGATGCTGAGCGCATGGTCGTCATTTTCCGCTACATGATCGACCACGCCCGACTTGCGCCCGTGCAGGTCGCCGCCGCCCAACTCCTCCGCGCTGATGACCTCGCCGGTCGCGGCCTGGACCAGCGGCGGCCCCGCCAGGAAGATCGTGCCCTGGTTGCGCACGATCACCGTCTCGTCGGACATGGCGGGCACATAGGCGCCGCCGGCCGTGCAGCTTCCCATGACGCAGGCGATCTGCGGGACGCCCCGCGCCGAAAGATTCGCCTGATTGTAGAATATGCGGCCGAAATGCTCCCTGTCGGGAAACACCTCCGCCTGATTGGGCAGGTTCGCCCCGCCGCTGTCGACCAGATAGACGCAGGGCAGATTGTTTTCGAGCGCGATCTCCTGTGCGCGCAGATGCTTCTTGACGGTCAGCGGGTAATAGGTGCCGCCCTTCACCGTCGCGTCGTTGCAGGCGATCATGACCTGCCGGCCCGATACCCGGCCGATGCCGGCGATGATGCCCGCGCCCGGCACCTCGTCGCCATAGAGGCCATTCGCGGCGAGTTGCCCGATCTCCAGAAAGGGACTGCCGGGATCGAGCAGCCGTTCCACTCGATCGCGGGGAAGCAACTTGCCGCGCGCTACATGTTTATCGCGGGCACCGGCGGAGCCACCCTGCGCGGCGGCCGCGACCTTCTCCCGCAATGCATCGCGCAGCGCCCGGTTATGCATAGCGTTCGTGCGAAAGCCCTCGCCGTCGACGGACAGCTTCGTGTCCAGCACCGGCGCGCTCATGCGCCGATCAGCTCCCGCCCGATCAGCATGCGCCTGATCTCGTTGGTGCCAGCGCCAATGTCCAGCAGCTTGGCGTCGCGCATATAGCGTTCGACCGGCCAGTCCTTCGTATAGCCAGCGCCGCCCAGCGCCTGCACCGCTTCCAGGCTGACCTTCATCGCATTTTCCGACGCCAGCAGAATGGCGCCCGCCGCGTCGAACCGGGTGGTGCGCCCCGCGTCGCAGGACTTGGCCACCGCATAGACATAGGCGCGCGCCGAATTGAGCGCGACATACATGTCGGCGACCTTGGCCTGCATCAGCTGGAACGCGCCGATCGGCTGGCCGAACTGCTTGCGGTCGCGGACATAGGGCAGGACCACGTCGAGACAGGCCTGCATCAGCCCAAGCTGGATGCCGGACAATACGGTGCGCTCATAATCCAGGCCCGACATCAGCACGCCGACGCCGCCGTTCAGCGGACCCATCACATTGTCCTCAGGCACCTCGCAATCGTCGAACACCAGTTCGGCGGTGGGCGATCCGCGCATGCCCATCTTGTCGATCTTCTGCCCGATGGAAAAGCCCTGGAAGCCCTTTTCGATGATGAAGGTGGTGATGCCCCGGCTCCCCTCGCCGGTCTTGGCATAGACGACCAGCGTATCGGAATAGGGGGCGTTGGTGATCCAATATTTGGTGCCGTTGAGGATGTAGCGGTCGCCCTTCTTCTCGGCCTTCAGCTTCATCGACACGACGTCGGACCCGGCCCCCGCCTCCGACATGGCGAGGCTGCCGATATGGTCGCCGCTGACCAGTTTCGGCAGATAACGGGCGCGCTGATCGTCATTGCCCCAGCGGCGAAGCTGGTTGACGCACAGGTTGGAATGCGCGCCATAGCTGAGGCCTACGGAGGCGGAGGCCCGCGCCACCTCTTCCTGCGCCACGACATGGTCCAGATAGCCGAGGCCAAGGCCGCCCCATTGCTCCTCCACGGTGATGCCATGCAGGCCGAGCGCGCCCATTTCCGGCCACAGCTCGATCGGGAAACGGTCGTTCGCGTCGATCTCCGCCGCCAGCGGGGCGATGCGGTCGGCGGCGAAGCGCGCGGTCGTATCGCGGATCATGTCCGCCGTTTCCCCCAGCGCGAAATCGAAATCAGTCATCTGGCCTCTCCTTGGGCTCAAGGTAGCGCAGGGACGATGGCGATCAAAATTGAAAGAATCGAAACATCATTATAGATGATGTCTATGATCGACCGCTATCAGCTCCGCTATTTCCTGGCCGTGGCGGATCATGGCACCTTCAGCCGCGCCGCCGCGCAGTGCAACGTGTCCCAGCCCACCTTGTCGGTCGGCATCGCCAAGCTGGAGCGCGCGTTGGGCCAGCCGCTATTCCTGCGCAGCAGCCAGCGGGTGCAATTGACGCAGGCGGGCGCGAACCTGCTGGCCCATGCGCGGCGGATCGAGAGCGAGTTCAATCTCGCGCACCAGTCGGTGACCGGCGCGCATGAAGGGCCGGTGCTGCGGCTCGGCCTGCTCCGCAGCATTCCCGGCGCGACGGTCGCGCGAATCGTCGAGGCTATGCGCGACATGGACGCCGAGGCGATGGTGGAGATGGTCGAGGGCAGCGAGCGCGAATTGATCGGCCACGTCGCGCGCGGCCGCGTCGATTGCGCGCTGACCCTGGTGGGACGCGGGGGCGACCGCTTCCTGGAGGAGCCGCTGTTCGAGGAAGGCTATGCGCTCGCGGTGGCGCACTCGCACCCGCAGGCGGGTCGGCGGACCGTCCCGGCCGAAGCGCTGAGCGACAATGTGATGATGGTCCGGCGGCATTGCGAAGCCTTGTCGGAGACCAGCCGCCATTTCACCGAACGCGGGGTCCGGCCGCACTTCGCCTTCAAATCGACCAATGACGAGCGGGTGCTGCAACTGGTCGCGAGCGGCCTTGGCGTCACGGTGATGCCGGACAGCTATCGCGCGGAGGGCGTCGCCCGGCCGAAGCTGGCGGGGTTCGACCTTCGGCGCAGGATCGGCCTCATCTATGGCGCGGGCGCGGAGCCGATGGCGGCCTCTCCCCCGCCCCCCGTGCGGGCGATCCGTCAGGTGATGCGCGCGGACTGACGGCGTCCCGCTTTTTGCCGCCCCCGGTTGAGTTGGCCGCATTTGCGGTTAGGGTGCCGGTCATGAAACGATGGAGCGCAAGAGGCTGATGACCCGGCATATTCCCTGGCTGATCCTGGCCATCATCGGCGCGGTGGCCCTGTGGGTGGTGGCCGTGTCGCGCGGCGAGGCGGTCGGCGCGCTGTGGATCGTGACGGCGGCGCTGTCCTGCTTCCTGGTCGCCTATCGCTATTATGCGCTGTTCATCGGCCGCGCCGTCATGCGGCTCGACGCGGCGCGCCCGACGCCCGCCATCCGCCGCGCCGACGGGCTCGACTATGTGGCGACCGATCGCGCCGTGCTGTTCGGCCATCATTTCGCGGCGATTGCCGGGGCCGGCCCGCTGGTGGGGCCGGTGCTGGCCGCGCAGATGGGCTATCTGCCCGGCACCTTGTGGATCATCGTCGGCGTGGTCCTTGCTGGGGCGGTGCAGGACTTCATGGTCCTCTTCATCTCGATGCGGCGCGACGGCAAGTCGCTGGGCGAACTGATCCGCATGGAGATGGGCCAGGTCGCGGGCACGATCGCGCTGTTCGGCGCCTTCATGATCATGGTCATCATCCTCGCCGTGCTGGCGCTGATCGTCGTGAAGGCGCTCGCCGAGAGTCCCTGGGGCATGTTCACCGTCGCCGCCACGGTGCCCCTCGCCATGCTGATGGGCGCCTATACGCGCTGGATCAGACCGGGGCGGATCGGCGAAGTGTCGCTCTTGGGGCTGGTCGGGCTGCTCGCGGCCATCATCTATGGGCAGGCGGTCGCCGCCTCTCCGGTCTGGGGGCCGATCTTCACTTTCGCGCCGCTGACGCTCTGCTGGATATTGATCGGCTATGGCGCGGTCGCGTCCGTTCTGCCGGTGTGGCTGCTGCTCGCGCCGCGCGACTATCTGTCGACCTTCCTCAAGATCGGGGCGATCGCCGCGCTCGCCATCGGCATCGTCATCATGGCCCCGCCGCTGCGGATGCCCGCGCTCACCCAGTTTGTCGGCGGTAATGGCCCGGTCTGGGCCGGCGGCCTCTTCCCCTTCCTGTTCATCACCATCGCCTGCGGGGCGGTGTCGGGCTTCCACGCCCTCATCTCCAGCGGCACCACGCCCAAGCTGATCGCCAGCGAGGCTCATGCGCCGATGATCGGCTATGGCGCGATGCTGATGGAGGCGTTCGTAGCGATCATGGCGCTGGTCGGTGCGTCGATCCTGGACCCCGGCATCTATTTCACCATGAACAGCCCCGCCGCGCTGATCGGCACCGACGCCGCCAGCGCTTCGGCCGCCGTCACCGCGCTTGGCTTCCCCATCTCCCCCGACCTCATCACCCAGACGGCGAAGGATGTGGGCGAACATAGCATCATCTCCCGCGCGGGCGGAGCGCCGACGCTGGCGGTGGCGATGGCGGAGATATTCTCCCATGTCGTCGGCGGTCCGGCGATGAAGGCCTTCTGGTATCATTTCGCCATTCTTTTCGAGGCGCTGTTCATCCTGACGGCCGTAGACGCGGGCACCCGCGCCGGGCGCTTCATGCTCCAGGACCTGATCGCTCTGGCCGTGCCCTCGTTCAAGCGGACGAGCAGCCAAATACCCGGCTTCATCGCCACGGGCCTGTGCGTCACCGCCTGGGGCTTCTTCCTTTATCAGGGGGTCACCGATCCGCTGGGCGGGGTCAACACGCTGTGGCCGGTGTTCGGCATCTCCAACCAGATGCTCGCCGCCGTCGCGCTGATGCTCTCCACCGCCGTGCTGTTCCGCATGAAGCAGGACCGCTATGCCTGGGTGACGGCGCTCCCCACCGCCTGGCTGCTGATCTGCACCCTGTCGGCGGGTTGGCTGAAACTCGCGTCCGCCGATCCCAAGGTCGGGTTTCTGGCCCATGCCGCCCGGTTCAGCGAAGCGGCGGCGCGCGGCGAACTCCTCTCCCCCGCCAAGTCGATGGACGAGATGAACCGGATCATCTTCAACGACCGGGTCGACGCGGCGCTGGTCGCGCTGTTTCTGGCGGTTGTGTTGGCGATATTGGGCTTCACCATCCGCACCTGCCTGGCTGCGCGACGGCGGGTCGCTCCGTCCATGCAGGAAATCCCCGCCGCGATGGTGCCCGCCGAATGAGCGCCTTGCTCGCCACCCTGCGGCAGGCCGCGCGGCTGATGGTCGGAATGCCGGACTATGACGCCTATCTGCGGCACATGGGCGAGCATCATCCCGGACAGCCGGTGATGGACCGCGTCGCCTTTTTCCGCGACCGGCAGGAAGCACGCTATGGCGGCAGGAATGGCGGGCGCTGCTGCTGAACGGCGTCAGCGCTTCGCGTTGAACCCGGCCACCATGCCGGCCGCGATCGACAGCGCGATCTCCGCCGCGCCCAGCGCGCCGATGTCGAGGCCAGCGGGTCCGTCGATCCGCGCCAAATCCTCCGCCCCGAAGCCGATCGCGCCCAGCCGCTCCAGCCGGGCGGCATGGCTGCGGCGCGATCCCAGCGCGGCGACATAGCCGGTCGGCGCCCGCAACGCGGCCTCCAGGGCGGGATCGTCGATCTTGATGTCGTGGCTCAGCGTCACGATCGCCGTGGAGCGGCCCGGGTTTCGCGCGGCGATCGCCTCGTCGGGCCAGCGATCGTCCAGTTCCACGCCCGGAAACCGCTCCTGCGTCAAAAAGCGTCCGCGCGGGTCGATGACCACCGGCGTCACGCCGATCGCCTGCGCCAGCGGCACCAGCGACTGGGCGATCTGCACCGCGCCCACGATCAGCAAGCGCCGGGGCGGATCGTAGCGGTTGACGAAACAGCCCTCCACCACGCCGGGCATGGTGCGGCCGGTGTCGAGATCGGTGGAGAGCGCGACGCCCTCTCCGGCGGCGGCCGCCGCCGCGATCCGCTGGAAGTTGTCGGGATCAAAGCCCCCCTCGCCGACCGCCTGCACCAGCACCGTGATCTCTCCGCCGCAGGGAAGGCCCACCTCCCACGCGTCGCCATCGGCGACTCCATATGTCTCGACATGGCTAGGCCGGCCGGCGATGACCTCGGCAGCCCGTTGCAGCACGTCCGCCTCGACGCAGCCGCCGGAAATGGAGCCTTCGAACCGGCCGTCCTCATGCACGATCATATGGCTGCCGCGCGGACGCGGCGCCGATCCCCAGGTCGACACGACCGTCGCCAGCGCCATGCGCGCGCCGCGCCATTCGATGCCCTTGGCGATGACGGGCGCATTGTCGTTCATGGCGGGGAAGCTCCGAAGGGGACCGGCGGGATATAGCGACGCGCGATAGCGGGACAAGGTCGCGCTGCCATTGCCAAGGGCTCACCCCACTCGCCGTCCCACCCACAGCACGCGACCGACGATGGCGACCAGATCGGGGTCTATGTCCGGCCAGTCGGGATAATGGCTATTGTCGCTCAAGACGGAAAACCGTCCCCGCTGCGGGCCGACGGCGATTCGCTTGACCATCAGCACGCCGTCCAGCCGCAGCACATAGATGCCGTCCCGCAGCCGATCGGCGCCATCGCGATGATCCACCATGATGTCGTCGCCATGCCCCAGCGTCGGCGCCATGGATTCGCCGTCGACGCGGATGATCGACACTTGCTCGCCGCGCACGCCCAGGTCGCGCAGCCAGGCGGAATCGAACGCCATGCCGCCCGCCGCCCGCTCATCCTCATCCAGCGATCCCGCCCCTGCCGACGCGCCCAGCGCCAGCCGGGGCACGGTCACGACCGCGGGCACGGGGAAGGCGGGACGGGGCGACAAAGGATGCCGAACAGCGGCGGTAGCGGACTCACCCCGGCCCGATCGCCCCCCGCCCAGCACGGCCTCGTCCACACCGAAATAGCGGGCCAGGCGCCGCCTGTCGTCCTCGTCCAGCTTGCGCGGCGAGCCGCGCTTGATGAACTGCTGGATATAAGCGGGATTGCGGTTCAGCACTTTCGTGGAAAGATCGGAATAATTGACGCCATGCGCGGCGATCAGCCGATCCAGCGCCTGCCGCGCATCGAGTCCCTCCAGTCCATCAACCATGATTCCTCCATAGCGATAGGATTTTTCCTAGACAAGTAGGAAATCCCCTACGACACAGGAGCCAGTGACGGACTCGCACGGGGCGAGTCCCGGCGGGAGGAGGATATGTGCGATGCACCTGCTGCGATTTATCGAGATATTTTTGAAGGAAACCGGCATTGCGCCGACCCGCTTCGGCCGGGACGCGGTGCGTGATCCGCGTCTGGTTCACGATCTGCGCCGGGGACGCGAACCCAGTGAAAGGATGCGGAGAAGAGTAGAACATTTCGTGAACGAATATCGCAGGAGTCAGCGCGCATGACAAGCCTGACCTCTTTTTTCTCGTCCAACGAAAAGGGCGGGCGCTCGACGCCGGAGCGGCGGGCCGATCCCCTGCCCCGCCTGCTCCGTCAATTACTGGCGCGGGCGAACGGGCCGTGCGAGGTGGTGCGCACGGCCAGCCGGCCCTGGGCCAGCGCGCTGTTCCAGGGCCGGCGGCACGAAATGATCCTGCGGTTGAGCGGGGCGGATGTCCCTGCCCGGCTGGAGAATATGGTCGAAGGACTGGCGGACGCCCCCTTCGCCCTCGACGGCCATTTCGTCGCCGACATCATCGCCGACGCGCGGCATATCGCCTATGCGGCCGATGGCGCGCCCATGGCCACGCTCGAATTGTCGGCGCTGACGATCGAGGAGTGGTGACTGCCCACAAGTGTCAGCGCGCGCGCGACGCCATGGTGCGCAGGGAATTGAGCGCGGCGTGCAGGGCTTCGTCCAGATCGGGCTCGACATGGTCGCGGACGGGCACGGGCGGAACCACGGGCATATCGGCGATGACCCGTGCTTCCGCCGCCCCGCCGGCCGGCGAGCGGCGCGACAGCCCGCGCTCCAGCCGCTCGGTCAATTCACCGATCGACAGAGTCGCGAGCGGCCGTGAGTCGAGGGGGCGGGGTTCCAGCGGCTCCGGCCCGACGACCGACGGCAAGACGGCGGGCATGTCGATCACCTCCGGCTGCTCCGGCCGTGACGCGAAGGCCGGCATGAAGCTGGGGCCGGTCAGCACCGGCCCCACGGCGCGGGCCGCGATCGGCGGGGCCACGGCGGCGACATCGGCCAGTTCGGCTTCGTCGAGCGGCGCGGGCGCGCGGGGCAGGTCAAGACCCACCTCCATCGCCGACACACCCCGTTCCTCGGCTTCCTCGCCGGAAAAATGCGCGAAGATATCCTCGCCGCCAAAATCCCGGCTAGCGAAGATCGGCGGACGGGCGGGCGCGTCGGGATGGGCGTCGGCGCGGCGCAGCACCGGCGCGGAGGGCGCGGATTCCGTGACTCGCGCGCGTGTCAGCGCGCCCAGTCTCGATCCGGCCAGCTTTGATAAGGCGAAACCCATTTTCCTGTCTCCCTTCGCGGCCCCGATTCCAGGGGCGCTGTGATCATATCCCGTAACGGCCCAGGCGATGCCGACGGCCATCGCGGCGGCAAAGCCCGCGATCAGCAATCGGGCGTTCAGGCCCAGCGGCGGCGCGGCGGCGGGCAGTGCTTCGGAGATGCCCGCCGAGCCGACGAGCATTTCCAGCAGGCCGACCGGCGCCGACAGCACGGCCAGCGCCGCTCCGGTCCCGGCGAGCAGCGCCATCATTCCCTGTCTGCCCATCCCACCGAGCCGCTTAGCCAATCGTCCGTTCCTTCTCAGGCGACCGCGCGCGTTCGCTGCGACGACGCGAGCAACCTTTGGTAAACCGGCTCGTAACGCAGAATGTTTGACGACCAGTTACGCTCGCGCTCGACGAAAGCGCGGGCGACCGCGCGGCGCGCGTCCCATCCGCTCCGGTCGGCAAGCAGCGCGGCCAGCGCGTCGGCGATCGCGGCCGGATCATCGGGCGGAAACAGCGTGCCGGTGACGCCATGCTCGATCAGTTCGCGATGGCCGCCGACGCTGGAGGCCGCGACCAGCCTGCCCTGGGCCATGGCCTCCAGCGGCTTCAACGGCGTCACCAGTTCGGTGAGGCGCATCGCCTTGCGCGGATAGGCCAGCACGTCGACTTGGGCATAATAATCCTCGACCCGGTCATGCGGCACCCGGCCGACAAAGACGATCCGGTCGGCGCAGGGCGAAGCCGCCGCCTGGGCGCGCAGGGCATTCGCGCGCGGGCCGCCGCCCACCAACAATAGTTTCGCCGCCGGCCGCGACGCCACCAGCAGGGGCATGGCGGCGATCAGATCGTCCAGCCCCTCATAGTGGTAGAAGCTGCCGATGAAGCCGACCACCTCCGCGCCCTCCAGCGCCAGCCGGGCCGTGAGCGCCGGATCGCGCGGCGCGGGCGTGCCGAACTGGTCGAGATCGACGCCGTTGGGCGACACGATGATCTTGTCCGTGGCCACGCCCCGCGCGATCAGGTCGTCCTTCAGCCCTTCGCAGATCACCGCCACCGCGTCGGCGGCGCGCACGGCGTGGCTTTCGAGCTGGCGGGTCAGCCAGTAACGCGGGCTGCCCTCCGTCCCGGTGCCGTTGCCGACCGCCGCATCCTCCCAGAAAGCGCGAATCTCGTAGAGCATCGGGATAGCGTGGCGGCGCGCGACGCGCTGGGCGGCGATGGCGTTCAGCACCGGGCTATGGGCGTGGATGACGTCCGGCCGCCACGCGCGCACGAGGGTGTCGATCGCATCGGCATGCGCGGCGATGTCGCGCCATTCGCGGATCAGCGCGTTGCCGGTCGCGGGCCTACCGGGCGTACGGTGAAAGCGCAGGCCGTCGACCATCTCATCGGCATGGTCCCAGGCGGCGCTGTGGCGATGGCCGGTGATGCCCCGCACCTCCCAGCCCCTGGCGATCTGCGCGCGCAGGATCGCACGGGTGCGGAACGTGTAGCCGCTGTGGAGCGGCAGGCTATGGTCCAGGACATGAAGGATGCGGGTCATGACAGGCCCGATGTGCCTGAAAAGGTTTAACGTCCCATAAACTCTACCGCGTTAGGAAAGCGCGAGGGGGCCAAGCGCCCATGATGACGGCCGGACGACTGAGCAGACCCCATGATCGACATGCTTTCCCTGCTGATCAGCCACGGCCTCATCCTGCTGGCCGCCTGGCGATTGCTGTCGCGGGACGATCTGGATCGCGACCCGGTGCCCGAAACCGCGCAGGCTCCAGCCGATGCGTGACCTGTTCTTCATCGCCTTTCTGGCGATATTCTTCCTGCTGGGGTTCCGGCGGCCTTTCCTGCTGATCGCCGTCTATGCCTATATCGACATCGTGTCGCCCCAGCGGCTGTCCTATTATCTGCTGAACTCCGTCCCGATCTCGCTGATCGCCTTCATCCTCGCGGTCGGCGCATGGCTGGCGGTGGACGACAAGAAGGATTGCCGCCTGTCCTTCCGTCAGCTGCTGATGCTGCTGCTGCTCGGCTGGTGCGGCTATACGACCGCGACCGCCGATTTTCCGATCGAGGCCGCGACGAAATGGGCCTGGGTGTGGAAGGCGATGATCTTCGCCATCTTCCTGCCCGTGGTGCTGCGCACTCGCCTGCGGATCGAAGCGCTGGCGCTGTTCATGGTGCTGAGCGTCAGCACCATCATCATCAACGGCGGCATGAAGACGGCGCTGTCGGGCGGCGGCTATGGCGTCCTCAACCTGATGATCACCGACAATGCCGGCCTGTATGAAGGCAGCATCATCTCCTGCGTCGCAATCGCGCTGATCCCGCTGATCCTGTGGCTGACCCGGCACGGCACCATCTTTCCGCCCGACTGGCGGGTGCGCCTGTTCGGCTATGCGCTGTGCGGCGCGTGCCTGCTGATGCCGATCGGCACGGAGGCGCGCACCGGCCTGCTCTGCATCGTCCTGCTGGCCGGGCTGATGCTGCTGCGCTCGAAGCGCAAGTTCGTCTATGGCCCGCTGATGGCGCTAGCCGCGCTGATGGCGATCCCCTTCCTGCCCGCCAGCTTCACTCAGCGGATGCAGACGATCGAAAGCCACGACAGCGACGAAAGCGCCTCCACCCGCCTCGCCGTGTGGAGCTGGACCCTCGATTATGTGAAGGAGCATCCGGGCGGCGGCGGCTTCGACAATTATCTCCAGAACAGCTTCACCTACCCCATGCGCAGCGTCGTCAGCGACGGGGCGGGCACGCGGGTCGAGATGCAGATGATCACCGACAAGGGCCGCGCCTATCATAGCAGCTATTTCGAGATGCTGGGCGAGCAGGGCTATCTGGGCCTGCTGCTCTGGCTGGCGCTGCATGGCGTCACCTTCGCGCGGACCGAGATGATCCGGCGGCGCTATGCCGGGCGGCAGGAGGCCGATCTCGCCTGGGTCTCGCCGCTCGCGCTCGCGCTGCAACAGGGGCATATGGTCTATATGCTGGGGTCGCTGTTCGTCGGCATCGCCTACCAGCCGTTCATCTTCATGATGCTGTCGCTCCAGATCGGCCTCGACACCTATCTGGCCCGCCGGCGCAAGGCGGAAGGGATGCGGCCGCTGTTCGCGCCCCTCCAGCAGGCGCGGCCGGCATGATGGCTGCCAACGGGTCCTGGTTCATCGAAGCGCTGTTCCTGCTGTCCGCCTTCCTGCTTCGGCTGTGGGACCGGCGACGGACCCTGCGGGGCTGGAGCGGTCATTTACGGATGCGGCCCAGACGTCATGTGCTGTGGCTAGTCGCGACCGTGGCGGGCGGGTGGCCCGCGCTTGAAGCGGCGCTGCTGGGCGAACTGCTTCTCTATCCGCTGATGGTCCGGCCTATCGCCCGCCTGCCGCGCGGCGGACTGCTGGCGCTGATGATCCTGCTGGGCGCGGTCGTCGAGGGGCTGACGCGGGTCGGCTGCGCGCCCGCGCCGCTGCGCTATGCCGCGCTCTTTGTCAGCGGGACGATGCTGGGCGCCTTCTGGCTGCGCGGTCCCGACGGCGAACCGCGCGCCGCGTTGCTGGCGGGCGGGGGCGCCGGGATGTTCAGCGCGATCGGCTGGTTCCTCCCCGCCAGCCTGTCCTGGAGCGTCCCGGCGGCAAGCGCCTGCCTGCTGCTGACGCTCGCCCACGGGGCGACGCTGCGCCGCGCCCCGCTCCACTGGCGGGGCCACGGCGTCGCGACGCTGGCCACCGGCGTCAAGCGGCGGTGGTTTCGGGCTGCGTCACGGCCTGTTTGAACGCATCGACGAAGGCCGGAATATCGGCCGGCTTGCGGCTGGTGATGAGGTTGCCGTCGATGGCCACCTCCCGGTCTACATAGGTCGCGCCGGCATTTTCAAGGTCGGTGCGCAGCGACGGCCAGGAGGTGACCGTGCGATCGGCGACGATGTCCGCTTCCACCAGCATCCAGGGTCCGTGGCAGATGGCGGCGATCGGCTTTCCCGCGTCGTCGAACGCCTGGACGATCTCCACCGCCTTGTCGTGCGTGCGCAGCGCGTCGGGATTGGCGACGCCGCCGGGCAGGATCAGCCCGTCATATTCGTCCGGATCGACCTCGTCCAGCGTCAGATCCGGTGTGATGGTCGCGCCCTTCTCGTCATGTTCCATGCCCTGGATCGGGGCTTTCTCCGGCGAAGCGAGATGGACGGTGGCGCGCGCGCCGATCAGCGCGTCGCGCGGGCCGAAAAGCTCGGATTGCTCGAAGCCGTCGGTGGCGAGGATGAGGATTTTGGTCTGGTCGATGGCGGGCATGATGTGTCTCCTGATGTCGGCATTCTCGACCCTGCAACCCTCGCCCGCCGGGCTTGTTGCGGAACGAAGCGACGAACGACGGGTTTGTAGGGACGAACAGGAAAGCCCGACCAGACCCCATGTCCACCGTCCAGATCGTCCATGCCGACGACAGCAGCCCCGGCATCACGCGGAAGGGGCTGAAGCGGGGCTGGGCCTATTTTCGCCCCGACGGCACCCGCATTACCGACCGGGAGGAGATCGACCGGCTGAACGCCGTGGCGATGCCGCCCGCCTATCGCGACTGCTGGTTCTGCCCCGACCCCGGCGGCCATATCCAGGCGACCGGCTATGATGATCGCGGGCGCAAGCAATATCGCTACCATCCCGATTTCCGCGCTGCGCGCGAGGCGGAGAAATATGCCGGATGCCCCGCCTTCGGCCGCGCACTGCCGAAGCTCCGCATGGCGGTGGAGGCCGACCTGTCGGCGCGCGGGCTGCGCAAGGAAAGGACACTCGCCGCCGTCGTCCGCTTGCTCGACATCGCCAAGCTGCGGGTCGGGAATGAACAATATGCAACGACGAACAAGAGCTTCGGCGCGACTACCCTGCGCCGCCGCCATGTCGACTTGTCGGGCAAGGCGCTGACGCTCAAATATCGCGCAAAGTCGGGCAAGGAGCAGCAGCAGCGGATCACCGATGTCCGGCTGCTGCGCTTCGTGCGCATGATGCAGGATCTGCCCGGACAGCATCTGTTCCAATATCTGGATGAAGAAGGGGTGGCCCGGCCGATCACCTCGTCCGACGTCAACGCCTATATCGCCAAAGCCATGGGCGGCGCCTTCACCGCCAAGCATTTCCGCACCTGGGGCGCATCGACCATCGCCTTCGAGACGCTGGCGAGCGGCCATGTCTCGCTGAAGGAAATGATCGCGCCGGTCGCCCTGGCGCTGGGCAACACACCGGCGATCAGCCGCAAAAGCTATATCCATCCTACCCTCATAGACCTGGCGACGGCCGACCGGGGCAAGGCGCAGGACGAATGGCGCGCCGGGCTTCGCCTGCCGCGCCAGACGCGCTATCTGTCTCGTTACGAGCGCGGACTGATCGCTTTTCTGGAACAGGTGGCGGCCGACGCGCCGCTGGCGATCGCCGCCTGAACAGACGACCCAAGGATGGACATGGCCGACAAGAAAGACGTTCCGATCTTCAACCCGCCCGCCAAGCCGCTGAACCTGCGCGAAAGCTGGAACCAGACGATCGCCTGGCTGGGCGAGCATATCGTCCAGATCGCTATCGCCATAGGCGCGGGCGTCCTCATCTACCTGCTGCTCGCGGCCCTCGCCCAATTCGGCAAGCGGATGAAGGGAAAGCCCGGCGATCCGCTGGGCCTGACCCAGGTCATCGCCCGCGCCTTCGCTAAGACGACCCATTTCTTCATGGTGATGGTCGCGGCGCGGCTGGTCTCCGGCTACGCCCATCCGCCCGCCGCCGTCGCCAGCACGATCGGCTTCCTCTTCACGCTGGCGGCCGTGTTCCAGGGCGCGATCTGGCTGCGCGAGATCATATTGGGCCTGATCGAGCGCAAGACCGGGGAGGATGGCGGCAGCGAGACGCTGTCCAACGCGATGGGCATCATCCGCATCCTGGTGACGGTCGCGCTGTTTGCCGTCGCCGTCGTGGTGGTGCTCGACAATCTGGGCGTCAACGTGACTGGGCTCATCGCCGGTCTTGGCATCGGCGGCATCGCGATCGGCCTTGCCGCGCAGGGCATATTCTCCGACCTGTTCGCCGCCCTCTCGATCATCTTCGACAAGCCGTTCCGGCGCGGGGAGATCATCACCTACGACCAGACGACCGCGCGGGTCGAGAAGATCGGCCTCAAATCCACGCGGCTGCGCGCGATGACGGGCGAGAAGAAGGTCATTTCCAACGCCAACCTGCTGCAAAAGGAAATCACGAGCCTTCAGACGCTGGAACGCCGCCGCGTGAAATTCGCGCTCGGCCTCATATACCAGACGCCGCAGGACAAGGCGGAAGCGCTGCCCGAGATGATGCGCGAAGTGGTCGAGGAATGCGGGATGGAGTTCATTCATTGCGGCATGGTCGCGTTCGGCGCCAGTTCGCTCGACTATGAGCTGGAGTTCGACGTGCCCGATCCCGATGGGCAGGATTATTTCATGACGCGGCACAAGGTGGGCCTCGCCATCCTCAAGCGCTTCAACGCGGAAGGGCTGGAGTTCGCCTATCCGACCCAGACGACCTTCACCGCCGCGCCCGACGGCACGATGATCATGCCCTATGCGGACGTTCAACCGGTTCGGCCTGTTGAGCGATAAGAAGCCCGGCGCATGAAGCGCATGTCGATCTAGGAGCCGCCGAGGCCCCACAGCGCGCCCGGCGTCAGCATCCCCCGGTCCACCGCCAGCGCCCCATCGCGGTCCTCCGCCAGCAGCAGCGCACCGTCCAGATCGACCCAGTCCGCGCCCTGCGCCACCAGCGCGGCGGGCGCGATGCCGAGCGAGGTGCCGAGCATGCAGCCAACCATCACGCGAAAGCCCCGCCCGCGCGCCTCGCGCGACAGGGCCAGCGCCTCCGTCAGCCCGCCGGCCTTGTCCAGCTTGATATTGACGGCGGCGAAGGCGCCGAGCCGGTCGAGATCGGCGCGCGTATGGCAGCTTTCGTCTGCGCAGAAGGGGATGGGCGCGGCCACGCCCGAAAGGCGCTGCTCCTGCCCGTGCCGGATCGGCTGCTCGACCATCTCCACGCCCAGCGCGGCCAGGGCCGCCGCTTCGCCCGCCAAGTCGCGGTCATGCCAGCTTTCATTGGCGTCGACGATCAGCCGCACGTCCGGAGCGCCCGCGCGCACCGCCGTGATCCGCGCCTGGTCGCCCTCCCCGGTCAGCTTGCATTTGAGCAGCCCGAAGCCGCGCGCCGCAGCGGTCCGCGCGTCGGCCTCCATCCTGTCGGGATCGCCCAGGCTGATGGTGAAGGCGGTGGCGAGCGGCGCGGGCTCGTCCAGTCCCGCCAGCCGCCAGACCGGAACGCCCATCCGGCTCGCTTCCAGATCCCACAGCGCGCAGTCGAGCGCGTTGCGCGCCGCGCCGCGTGGCATGTGCGTCAACAGCGCCTGCCGGTCGAGCGGCCCGGAATAGGCGCGGATCGCGGCCGCGCAGGACTCCGCCGTCTCGCCCTCATAATAGATGGCCGTGCCCTCGCCACGCCCCCGATACGCGCCGTCACCGACCGTGCAGACCACGACATCGACATGCGTTTTCGCGCCCCGGCTGATGATGAAGGCCCCCGCCACCGGCCAACGTTCGACGGTCGCGGAAATAAGGGCGGTCATCGGCGTTGCTGGTCCCGGTTTATTGACGCTGTGCGAAATGGGCCTATGCGATGACGATCAGCCTGCCTAGCCCCCATCCCATCCTAAGGATTCTGCACCAGTGACATCGCGCGACCTGACCGGATTTCTGCCTTTGGCCGAAGAGAGGGGGGACGCGGACCGCAGCCTGTCCGATCTTGCATGGCGGATCGGCTTCGGCGCGATCGGCTGGCCATGGCTGCTGATGAGCCTGTCGGGCGGGCGCAAGGTGGACAAGCGCGCGCTGATGGACGAACTGGGGCTCGCCCATGACGCCCTCCCCCACCTTGGAAGCTGGAAGGCCGATGTCGGCTTCCTGCGCCACATCGTGCGGGAAATCGCGCGGCTGCGCCCGGCCCATGTGGTCGAGCTGGGGGCGGGCGCATCGTCGCTGGTGGCGGCGCGCGCGCTGCAACTCCATGGCGGCGGGCAGCTTCACAGCTTCGACCAGCATGGCGGCTTCGTCGACGCGACCCGCGCCTGGCTGGCCGACAACGGCCTGTCGGTCGATATCCGCCACGCGCCGCTGGAGGCGCAGGTCGCCGACTGGCCCGGCCGCTGGTATGCGATCGACAATCTGCCCGATCAGATCGACCTCATCATCATCGACGGGCCGCCCTGGTCCGTGCATCCGCTGGTGCGCGGCGCGGCCGACAGTCTGTTCGCGCGCCTTTCGCCCACTGGCGTCGTGCTGCTCGACGATGCCGCGCGGCCGGGCGAGCGCCTGGTCGCGCGGCGCTGGCGCGAGCGCTGGCCCCATATCGACTTCCGCCTGATGCACGACGGGACCAAGGGGACGCTGGTCGGCCGGCGGCGCGACACCTCCATGCCCGCCGCCAACGACGATGATCGCGGCCGGATCTTCCGGCATCTGGCGCGGGCCGCAGGGCTTGCCGCGCTGGTTGGCGCGGGCTGGATCGCGCGGGGGGAAATGGGCGAATTTCCCCAGGCGGCGCAGGCTCAGACCTTCCTGGACGAAGCCGCCGCATCCCACCGCACCGGCCTGTTGCGCCAGGCCATGACCTCGCAGATCGAGAGCACCCGCGTCGACGCGGCTGAGATCGCGCTGTCGACCGGCATCGTCCTGCCGACCCTGCCCGCCGGATGGCAGGTCCGCGACGTGCAGCTTTATCCGACAGCCGACGGCCCCGCGGTGGCCCTGTCGCTGGCGACGGCGCGCGGCGAGCAGGTATCGCTGTTCGCCGACCGCACCGATACGCCCGCCGACGCCAAGCCGCTGCTGGCGAAACGCGCCGATGACTCGATCGCCTATTGGGAAAGCGGCGACACCGCCTTCGCGCTGACCGGATCGGCCGACCCCGCCCGCCTCCTGGCTCTGGCAGCCCTGCTGGCGCAGGGCCAGGAGCAGGCGGCGGCCGCGTCCTGAACATCGGCGAACACCGCCCGGACCGATCTCGGCTCGCGCGCGGCCGTTTCCCTTTGCCCACCAAATAGTCTAAGCGCCCGTCGATGGAGCAGACAGACCAGCCATCCACCGGAAAGGAGGCGCGTCCCCCGCTGGGCAGCCTTGGCATGTTGTGGGCAGCGGCCCGCCGCTATCCGGGGCGGATCGCCGGGGCGGCGCTCGCGCTGCTGGTCTCGTCCGCCGCGACGCTGGCCATACCGAGCGGGTTCAAGCTGGTGATCGACCGGGGCTTTGGCGGCGAAGGCGGCGGCGACATGGGCCGCTGGTTCCAATATCTGTTCCTGATCGTCGTCATCCTCGCCATCTCCTCGGCGCTGCGCTTCTATTATGTCTCCTGGCTGGGCGAGCGGGTCGTCGCCGACATCCGGCGCGACACGCAGGCCAATCTGCTGCGCCAGGCGCCCGCCTTTTTCGAGGAGAACCGTCCGTCCGAAATCGCCTCGCGCATGACCGCCGACACCGCGATCATCGACCAGGTGGTGGGAACGACCGTCTCGGTCGCCTTGCGCAACATGGTGACGGGCATAGGCGGGCTCCTCTACCTCTTCGCGCTGGCGCCTAAGCTGGCGGCGATGCTGCTGCTGGGCATCCCGCTGATCCTCGTCCCGATCATCGGCATCGGCCGGCGCGTGCGGTCGCTGTCGCGCGCCAGCCAGGACAAGCTGGCCGATGTCGGCACGATCACGACCGAGGTGCTGGGCGCGATGAAGATCGTCCAGTCCTTCGGGCAGGAAGCGCGGGAGGCGGAGCGGTTCGGCGCGACCGTGGAGCGCGGCTTCGCCACCGCCCGCCAGCGCATCCGCCTGCGCGCGGGGATGACCGCCATCGTCATCGCCCTGATCTTCGGGTCCATCACCGCTGTCATGTGGCAGGGCGCGGTCGATGTCGCCGCCGGGCGGCTGTCGGGCGGCAGCATCGCCGCCTTCGTCCTGACCGGCGGGCTGGTGGCGGGCGCTTTCGGTTCTCTCTCCGAAGTATGGGGCGACTTGTTGCGCGGCGCGGGCGCGGCGAGCCGGCTGCACGAGCTGATGACGGCGCGGCCCGCCATCGTTGCCCCGCCCTCGCCGCGCGCGATACCGGCCGAAGCGGCCGGCGCGCGGCTCCGCTTTGCGGGTGTGCATTTCCACTATCCGACCCGGCCCGACATGGCGGCGCTGAACGGCATCGACCTAGACATCGCGCCCGGCGAAACGGTGGCGGTGGTCGGGCCGTCCGGCGCGGGCAAATCGACGCTGATCCAGCTCGCCCAGCGCTTCTACGATCCCGACGAGGGGACGGTCAGCCTGAATGGCGTGCCATTGACGGAAGCCGATCCGGCGGCGGTACGCGGCATGATGGCGATGGTGCCGCAGGACAGCGTCATCTTCGCCGCGTCGGCGCGCGACAATCTGCGCTATGGGCGCTGGGACGCGAGCGACGAGGATATCTGGGCGGCGGCGCGCGCGGCCAATGCCGAAAGCTTCCTGCGCGATCTGCCCCAAGGGCTCGACAGCTATATGGGCGAAGGCGGAACCCGTCTGTCGGGCGGTCAGCGTCAGCGCATGGCGATCGCCCGCGCGTTGCTGCGCGACGCCCCGATCCTGCTGCTGGACGAGGCGACATCGGCGCTGGACGCCGAATCCGAGCGGCTTGTGCAGGATGCGCTGGCGCGATTGATGACCGGGCGGACGACGATCGTGATCGCCCATAGGCTGGCGACCGTTCGCGCGGCCGATCGCATCATCGTCATGGACCAGGGCCGGATCGTGGAGCAGGGCGACCATGCGGCGTTGATCGCGCAGCGCGGCCTCTATGCCCGGCTCGCAGCCCTGCAATTTCAGGACAGCGCGGCGGCCTGATACGGGATTGGGATTTGGTTCGCGTGATTAGCGGCGATGGAGGCGAAGAGCTTCGGCCGCTCTTGCGATGGATGTTGGACCGCCGCACCCCGGCATCGACCGCCGCAGCCAGTTCCGGCAACGGCCCGGCGCGAACCGCGCTGCCAGCCCACGACGCCGCATCTTGGGTGACGTCATTTCATTGAGGCCAGCGACTACGACATGATCCGGGCTCGTGCCTCCCGTTCAGCGCCATCGCAGGCCATCAGCGCCGTGCCAACGCCCGCCCTGCCCGGCGGCAGGACCCAGCCCGCCGCCCACCTCTACTGAAAACCGCCCCTTTCAACGCCTGCACGGGGATTATGGGCAAGCCTTTCAAGGGCCGCTCTCCCGTCGCCGCTTCTCGGGCGCATGTCTAATTACCGGCGGCGCTCTGTTCCTGCTGGCGCACGATATGATCAAGGATTGCCGGATGCAGCGGCCGTTCAAAGACGCAGCCCGATTCATGTCCCCTGGTCCAGAGCACCCGAGCGCGGCGTCCCTCGAAGCCCGGAAGCATGACCCAAAGATCAGCGCCGGCGCTCAATTGCATGAAGCTGTCGAGGCGAAAACCGCTGATGGACAGATCGGCTATGCGGCTGGCGAACCATGTTTCGCCGGGCCTGCGCACCTTGACGCCGATTAGCACGGAGTGACGCTCCACTCTGCGCTGCGCAGCACTATTCAAGCTATTCTGTTCCGCGCTCATCATCACATCATATAAGCCGATATCCTCCATCGTCTCACAGGATGATGTGCGAAAGGTTAAGAGCTTGCTGGTCCACCACCATGGCTGACCAGCATGATCGTAAGGTTTCCGACCATTGGACTGGATGTGGAGCTGAAGGCGGGCGACCTGCTGTATATCCCGATCGGCTGGTGGCATCAGGTGCGGTCGGAAAGCTTCAGCGTGATGGCGACCTACACCAATTTCCTGTGGCCAAACGCCGGCCATGAAAATTATCCGTCCGGCTAGGACCGGAGCGCCGAGTCAGCGCTCGCGCAGCCGCTCATGATGGCGGATCACCTCGTCGATGATGAAGCGAAGGAACTTCTCGGTGAAATCGGGGTCCAGCCTGGCGTCGAGCGCGAGTTGACGCAGGCGCGCGATCTGCCTCTCCTCCCGCCCCGGATCGGCGGGCGGCAGCACATGCTCGGCCTTGTAGCGGCCAACCGCCTGCGTGACCTTGAACCGTTCGGCCAGCATGAAGACCAGCGCCGCGTCGATATTGTCGATGCTCTCGCGGTAGCGCTGCAATGTCTCGTCCAACGTTGGTCCCTCCTGTAAGCGGCCCGCTTTTTTGCGCCTTCCGCCGCGTCGCGCAAGCTATTCCGCTTGCCTTTGCCGTGGTGCGCCGCCACATGAGCGGCCGACATGACTGCACCTGCACCCGGAAACGTCCATCTCATCGGCCGCGCGGCGGAGCGAGCGGGTCCGCCCTCGCTGGAACGGATGATGGCGCTGGTCGCCAGCGGCATGAACAGCGTCAATGCCGTCATCCTGGACCGGATGCAGTCGCACATCCCGCTGATCCCCGAACTCGCCGGTCATCTGATCGCGGGCGGGGGCAAGCGGATGCGGCCGATGCTGACGCTCGCCTGCGCGGACCTGGTCGGCTATGCGGGCACGCGCCATTACAAGCTGGCCGCCGCCGTCGAGTTCATCCACACCGCCACGCTGCTGCACGATGACGTGGTCGACGGGTCAGGGCTGCGCCGGGGCCGCAAGACCGCGAACATCATCTGGGGCAACAGCGCCAGCGTGCTGGTGGGCGATTTCCTCTTCTCCCGATCGTTCGAGCTGATGGTCGAGGCCGAATCGCTGAAGGTGCTGAAGATCCTGGCCAACGCGTCGGCCGTGATCGCGGAGGGCGAGGTCAACCAGTTGAGCGCGCAGCGCCGAATCGACACCAGCGAGGAACAATATCTGGACATCATCGGCGCCAAGACCGCCGCGCTGTTCGCCGCCGCCTGCCGCATCTCGGCCGTGGTGGCGGAGCGGGACGCGGCGCAGGAACAGGCGCTCGACAGCTATGGCCGGAACCTGGGCATCGCCTTCCAGCTGATCGACGACGCGATCGACTATGAATCGGACGGCGCGACCATGGGGAAGGATGCCGGCGACGATTTCCGCGACGGCAAGGTGACGCTGCCGGTGATCCTGGCCTATGCGCGCGGCGGCGAGGAGGATCGCGCCTTCTGGAAGGCCGCGATCGCCGGGCACCGGGTCGACGACGCGGACCTCGCCCATGCGACCGCCCTGCTGCGCCGCAGCGGCGCCATCGCCGACACGCTGGCGCGCGCGCGCCATTATGGGCAGCGGGCGATCGACGCGCTGGGCCCCTTCGCCAGCGGGCACGCCAAGGCGGCGCTGACCGAAGCGGTCGAGTTCGCCATAGCGCGCGCTTATTGAGGCATCCCTTCATTGCCCCACCCTTCATAGCGTGGGGCGAGCCTCGCAGAGCGCTGTGCCCAAATCCCCCACCTTCCCCCTCCCCTGAAGGGGAGGGGCTTATCCTGCCTGGACCGCCCGTGACCCTGACCCCCGAACTCATCGCCTTCCTGATGGCGGCTGCGCTGATGGCGGGCTTTATCGACGCGATCGCGGGCGGCGGGGGCCTCATCACTTTGCCCGCGCTGATGGCGGCGGGGATACCGCCGGTCGCCGCTGTCGCCACCAACAAGCTGCAAAGCTCGATCGGCACGGCGGGCACCTGCTATGCCTATGCCCGCGCCGGGCATATGAATGTCCGGGCCTATAAATGGACGATATTGGCCGCTTTCATCGGGTCGGTGGGCGGCGCATGGCTGTTGCAACGAGTCGATCCGTCGCTGCTGGCGGGCCTGATGCCCGCGCTGCTGATCGCGCTCGCCGCCTATTTCACCTTCTCGCCCAGGGTCGGCGAGATGGACCGGCACCAGCGGGTCGGCATGGCGGGCCTCAGCCTGCTGATCGGCGTCGTCGGCTTCTATGACGGCTTTTTCGGACCCGGCGCCGGCGCCTTCTACGCCACCATCTTCCTGGCGCTCGGCGGCCTAGGCATCGTGCGTGCGACCGCCCAGACCAAGGCGGCCAATCTGGCGAGCAATGTCGCGGGCCTGCTGACCATGATCCATGGCGGGCATGTGCTGTGGATGGCGGGCTTCGCGATGGCGGTGGGCAGCGTCGTCGGCGGGCAGATCGGGTCGCATACCGCGATGCGGTTCGGGACGCGGATCATCAAGCCGCTGCTGATCGTCATGTCGCTGGCGCTGACCGCGAAGATGCTGCTGGACCCGAAGAACCCGATCCACATCTATCTGTTCGGGTGAGGGCGGAACCGTTGCGCGCGCTTCAATGCAGGTGCCGCAGCTTTTCGGGATTGCGCATGACATAGATGGCCGTGATCCGGCCTTCCACGATGTCCAACGCCGTGGTCTGGAACTCGCCATCGGCTTCGCGGGTGATGAAGCCGGGCAAGCCGTTGATGAGGCAGGCGCGCACCAGCCGGGAGCCATATTTTCCGTACAGCACGGCCAGCGACCGGTGCATCTTCATCACATGGTCCAGGCCCAGTACCGGTTGCGGCGCGGCCGGGCGGATACCGCCGCCGTCCGAATAAAGGCCAACATCTGCGGACAGCATCGCCCCCAGCGCGCCCATGTCACCGCTGCGCGACGCGGCGAAGAACGCTTCGGCGATGGCGAGGCCATGCTGCCTTTCGACCTGAAAGCGAGGCCGGACCTCGCGAACATGCGTTCGTGCCCGCGCCGCGAGCTGACGGCAGGCGGCGGGATCGCGGCCGATGCTGAGCGCCACTTCCTCGAACGCCACGCCGAATATGTCGTGCAGCAGGAAAGCGGCGCGCTCCAGCGGCGAGAGGCGTTCGAGCGCGAGCATCAGCGGCAGGGTGACGTCATCCTGCTCCTCCGCCTCCTCGATCACCGGTTCGGGCAGCCATGGCCCGACATAGGCCTCACGCCGCCGCCGCGCGGACTTCAACTGGTCGAGACAGAGCCGGGTCACCGTGCGGCGCAAAAAGGCTTCAGGTTCGCGCACCATCGCGCGGTCCGCGCCCATCCAGCGGATGAACGCCTCCTGCACCACATCCTCGGCATCGGCGACAGACCCCAGCATCCGATAGGCGATCCGAACGAGCCTGGGCCGCAGCGGGTCGAAACCCGCCGCGGCATCGTCCGGAGCCCTGCCGTTGGATAGGGCTGAGTCCATCAGGCGGCGGCCTTGGCGGAAGCCGGCTCCAGCCACAAGCCGAAGCCGACCGCGATCCTGTTCCAGCCGTTGATGATGTTGATCATCAGCGTGAGGCTCACCTGCTCCTCCTGCGTGAACACCCATTTCAGCGCGTCATAAGCCTGGTCATGGCTGTGCCCTTCCGACAGGCGCGTCAAGGCCTCCGTCCATTCCAGCGCGGCGCGCTCACGATCGGTGTAGCAGGGCGCCTCGCGCCACGCCGACAGCAGATAGATGCGCTGTTCCGTCTCCCCCTGCGCGCGGGCGTCGGCCGTGTGCATGTTGATGCAGTTGGCGCATTGGTTGATCTGCGACGCCCTGATCTTGACCAGCTCGATTAGGGTGGGTTCAAGCGACTTTTCGATCGCGGCAGAGGCCGCGTACCAGCTTTTCATCACGGTGGGAGCGGCGGCGAAGGGGTCCAGCTTGGCAGTCATGACATGCGTCCTTTCATTTGGGTGCGCCGATATGACGAGATGGCGCCGCCCCATGTGACATGACGCGCGATTTTTTTTGCAGCGACGGCGAAATGGCGCGACAGGGATGCGATGACGTCGCCGGTCCCGCCCTCCCCTCCACTGCCAATCCACGCCGTGCTGCCCGACCTGCTCGCCCGCCTGCGCGCGGGGCGCAACGCCGTGCTGGTCGCGCCGCCCGGCGCGGGCAAGACCACGGCCGTGGCCCCCGCCCTGCTGGACGAGGACTGGTGTTCGGGCCAAGTGCTGCTGCTGTCGCCGCGCCGGCTGGCGGCGCGCGCGGCGGCGGAGCGGATCGCGCAGATGCTGGGCGAGCAGCCGGGCGGCACGGTCGGCTACGCCACCCGCATGGACAGCCGCCAGTCCGCGCGCACGCGGCTGCTGGTGTTGACCGAGGGAATTTTCCGCAACCGAATACAGGATGATCCCGAACTGGCGGGCGTATCGGCCGTGCTGTTCGACGAAGTGCATGAGCGCAGCCTGGACAGCGATTTCGGGCTGGCGCTGGCGCTGGACGCGCAGGGGGCGCTGCGGCCCGACCTGCGGCTGGTGGCGATGTCCGCGACGCTGGACGGCGCGCGCTTTTCCGCGCTGATGGGCGATGACGGGCGGCCCGCTCCGGTAGTCGAGAGCGAGGGGCGCATCCAGCCGCTGGAGCTGCGCCATATCGGTCGGCAGGCCGAACGGCGGATCGAGGATGAGATGGCGGGCGCGATCCGCCGGGCGCTGATGGAAGAGGCGCAAGGCGACCTGCTGGCTTTCCTGCCGGGCGTCGCCGAGATCGAGCGGACCGCCGAGCGCATCGCCGACATCGCCGCCGAGGTCCACAAGCTGCACGGATCGCTGGAGCCGGGCGCGCAGCGCGCCGCGATCCGCCCGTCGCGCGAGAGGCGGCGCAAGGTGATCCTGGCGACCTCGATCGCGGAGACCAGCCTAACCATCGACGGCGTGCGCATCGTCGTCGACAGCGGCCTTGCCCGGCGGCCGCGCTATGACCGGGCGGCGGGCGTGACCCGGCTGGTCACCGAGCGGGCGAGCCAGGCGGCGGCGACCCAGCGCGCGGGCCGCGCGGCGCGGCAGGTGCCCGGCGTCGCCTATCGCCTGTGGGAAGCGGCGGCGAGCGCGGGGATGCCGCCCTACGACCCGCCGGAAATCATGGAAAGCGACCTGTCGGCGCTGCTGCTGGACTGCGCGCTGTGGGGGGTCAGCGATCCCGCGCAGCTCCGCTGGCTGGACCCGCCGCCGGCCGCCGCCGTGGCCGAGGCGCGCGCGCGCCTGCGTTCGCTGGACGCGCTGGACGATGACGGCCGGATCACCGCCCATGGCCGCGCGCTCGCGAAGCTGCCGCTGGCCCCGCGCATTGCCCATATGCTAGTGCGGGCCGCCGAGATGGGGCTGGCCACGGTGGCGGCCGAGGTTGCGGTGCTGCTGGGCGAGCGCGGCATCGGCGGGCCGGACGCCGACCTGACCCTGCGGCTCCAGCGCTGGCGGCGCGAGGGCGGGCAGCGGGCCGAGGCCGGGCGGCGGCTGGCGAAACGGTGGGCGGGGCTGCTGCCCGCTCTCCCGAAGGCGGGCGGGGTGGCGAGCGAGAACGCCGTCGGCCTATGCCTGGCGCTCGCCTTTCCCGACCGGGTGGCGAAGCGCCGGTCTGCCGACGGCGCGGAATGGGCGAGCGTCGGCGGGCGCGGCTTCCGCCTCGATCCCGCGAGCCCGCTCGCCCGCGAAGCCTGGCTGGCGGTGGGCGAGGTGCAGGGCAGCGCGGCCGGCGCGCGCATCCTGTCGGCCGCGCCGATCACCGAGCCCGACGTTCTGGCGCTGTTCGCCGAGCGCATCGTCCAGCATCGCACGGTCCGCTTTCGCCCCGACACCGGCGGCATAGAGGCGGCGCGCGAGCGGCGGCTGGGCGCGGTGCGCCTGTCGTCGGGGTCCGACGACAGCCCCGATCCGGAGGCGGTGACGGCGGCGCTGGTGGACGGCGTACGGCAGGGCGGACTGTCGCTGCTCCCCTGGTCGGACGCCGCCCGGTCGCTGCGGATGCGCGGCGACTTCGCCGGGGTGGAGACGCTGTCGGACGCGGCCCTGCTCGCCACGCTCGACGATTGGCTGCCACCGCTGCTCGCGGGCAAGCGCCGCCTGTCGGACATCGACCGTTCGGCGCTGTCGGCCGTGCTGGAGGGGCTGATCGGCTGGGAGGGCAAGCAGCGGATCGAGCGGCTCGCCCCGCCCGATTTCCGCTCCCCCGCCGGCAGCACCCATGCGATCGATTATGCGGCCGAGGGCGGACCGCGCGTCGAGTTGCGGGTGCAGGCGCTGTTCGGCCTGGCCGAGCATCCGGTCGTGGGATCTGGGCGCATCCCGCTGGTGCTCAGCCTCACCTCGCCCGCCGGGCGGCCGATCCAGACGACGCGCGACCTGCCGGTTTTCTGGACGGGAAGCTGGGCGGCGGTGGCGAAGGAAATGCGCGGCCGCTATCCGCGTCACCCCTGGCCCGACGATCCGGCGAGCGCGGCGGCCACGCTGCGCACCAAGCGGGCGGACGCGCGTACCAGGCCCTGACCGCCCAACGCGAGCCTTGACGACTCCCCGCCCGCTGGTGCAACGCAGGCTGGGCATTTCGCAGGAGTTTTACGGCCATGGCCGCGCGCATTCACCCGATCGAGAAGAACGGCATGCAGTCCGGCAAAGCGCGGACCGACAAATGGGTGCTGGAATATGCGCCCGCCGAAGCGAAGAAGCCCGATCCGCTGACCGGCTGGGCCGGGTCGGGCGACACGCGGCAGCAGGTGAAGCTGACCTTTCCCACCGAAGCGGCGGCGCGCGCCTATGCGGAAAAGGAAGGGATCGACTATATCGTCCTGCCCAAGGGCCCCAAGACGCTGAAGATCCAGGCCTACGCCGACAATTTCCGCTGAAATCCCCGTGCGGTGACGCGGCGGCGGCGCATGGCGGGCGCATCGCCGGCACATTCGGGCCGGATCATGCCCGATTGCCGCCTTATTCCCTTGCCAAATACGGGTGGCCGGGGGCAAAAGCCGCCCTTTGACCAAAGAGCATAGCATATGACGGATCGCAGCCAGATTTTCGACAGCGTCGCCGCGCAGATCACGCCTTTCAACAAGAAGGGTGTGGAATTGAGCGAAGGCACGACCTTTGCCGGCGATCTGGAATGGGACAGCCTGACGGTCATGGATTTCGTTGCGGCGGTCGAGGATGAGTTCGACATCGTCATTACCATGAACATGCAGGCGGAGATCGAGACGATCGGCCAGCTCGTGGACGCCGTCGCCAAGCTGAAGAATAGCTGAGCGCCGCTATTTTCCCGGCCCTTGCGGGCGGAGGTTCCGGCCGGGCCGAAGTCCAGGGGCCGCACCAAGTCCCGACAGGCGCATCCCGGCAAGCCCGATGCCGCCCGAACGAACGGATTACAGATTATGACCGAAGCCACCGCCACCGCGCATGACGCCAGAACCCCCGCCGAGATACCAGGCGCGCGCGACCTTTTTTCTAAGTTCGATTCGCTGATCGCCGAGCGCGAGGCGCTGTTGGCGACCGGCGTGCGCGACCCCTTCGCGATCGTGATGGAAGAGGTGAAGTCGCCGACCTTGGCGGTCATCCGGGGCAAGGAGACGATCCTGCTCGGCACTTATAACTATATGGGCATGACCTTCGACCCGGACGTGGTCGCGGCGGGCAAGCAGGCGCTCGACGATTTCGGATCAGGCACGACCGGCAGCCGCGTCCTCAACGGCACCTATCAGGGGCACAGGGAAGTCGAGGAGGCGCTGAAGGATTTCTACGGCACCACGTCCGCCATGGTCTTTTCGACCGGCTACCAAGCCAATCTCGGCGTCATCTCCACGCTGGCGGGCAAGGGAGACTATGTCGTGCTGGACGCCGACAGCCATGCCTCGATCTATGACGGCTGCTTCCTGGGCGACGCAGAGATCGTGCGTTTCCGCCACAACAGCGTCCAGGATCTGGACAGGCGCCTGGGCCGCCTGCCCGCCGACGCTCTGAAGCTGGTGGTGCTGGAGGGCGTCTATTCGATGCTGGGCGACGTCGCGCCGCTGCCCGACATGGTCGCGGCGGTGCGCAAGCATCCCAATTGCATGATCCTGGTGGATGAGGCCCATGGCATGGGCTTTTTCGGCCCCAACGGCCGTGGCGTCTATGAGGAGCAGGGGGTGGAGGCGGATGTCGACTTCGTCGTCGGCACCTTTTCCAAGTCGGTCGGCACGGTCGGCGGCTTCTGCGTCTCCAACCATCCCAAGTTCGAGGTGATGCGCCTGGTCTGCCGTCCCTATGTCTTTACCGCGTCCCTGCCGCCCAGCGTCGTCGCGACCGCCGCGACCAGCATCCGCAAGCTGATGCACGCCGGCGAAAAGCGCGCGCATCTGTGGAAGAACAGCCGGCGGCTGCACGGCGCGCTGACTGACCTCGGCTTCACGCTGGGCACCAGCACGCCGCAATCGGCGATCATCGCCGTCATCCTGACCGACCAGGCGCAGGCGGTGGCGATGTGGCAGGCGCTGCTGGAACTGGGCCTCTACGTCAACATGGCGCGCCCCCCCGCGACCCCGGCGGGGACGTTCCTGCTGCGCTGTTCGCTGTGCGCCGAGCATAGCGACGCCCAGGTCGGCCAGATCATCGGCATGTTCGAGGCGGCGGGCCGCGCCGTGGGGATATTAAGCGACGCCTGACAACATGTTCCAGCGCTTCATCGCGTCTTTCTAACGCTTCCTCGTTGCGCTACTATCAGCGCATGGCCGGCGAACATCCTTCCGACGACCAAAGCGAAAGCGGCTGGCGCATCCTCATGCGCCGGACGCTGCCGCTGCTGCTGGGCCTGTTGCTGACGGGCGCGCTGGGCGCCCTGCTCTACAGCGCCAGCACCGCGCAGGCGGACCATGAAAAGGCGCTGGACGAACAGCGCCGGAGTTTCGAGGTCATCGCCCTGGTCCGCAAGTTCGAGGGGACGACCGCGAGGGCGGAGGCGACGCTGGCCCGATACGTCATCAGCCTGGACCCCGACACCGGCCGCCTGTTCCAGTCGCAATGGCGCGCCGCCGCCGGGCAGCTCAAATCGCTAGCCTTCGCCACCCGCAAGTCGGGATGGCAGCGCGAGAATGTCGACGCGCTCCAGTCAGCGTTCGACGAGCGGGGCAAGCGGCTGAGCGAGATCGGGCTGCGGACCACCTATGACCAGAAAATGGGCGCACTGGCGCAATTCCATAAGGCCGGGACCTCCGACGATCTGACGCGGATGACCGGCATGATCGGCAAGATCACCGACGCCGAGACGCGACGGCTGCAGGAGCGGAGCGTCGCCGTCAGCCTGGCGGGGGACCGCAACGCGCAGGCGGGCAAGACGTCGCAGCTCATGGGGCTGGTGCTGCTGGTCTGCATCCTGTTCGGCGTGTGGATCATCAACATGATCCTGACCGACCGGCGCAACGCCCGGCGAATGGCCGACGAGGAGGCCGAGCGCGCCGACCGGCTGGAGGCGGCGGTGGCCGCGCGCACGGCCGAGCTGCGCGACGCCAACATCCGGCTGGAACAGGAAGCGGCCGAGCGCGCCGCCGCGCAGGACAGCCTGCGCCAGATGCAGAAGATGGAGGCGGTGGGCCAGTTGACCGGCGGCATCGCTCATGATTTCAATAATATGCTGGCGGTGGTCGTCGGCGGACTGGAACTGGCCAAGCGCAAGCTCCGGCTGGCGCCCCAGGACGCGGCCCTCCATCTGGACAACGCCATGGACGGCGCGAATCGCGCCTCCGCGCTGACCCGGCGGCTGCTCGCCTTCGCCCGGTCGGAACCGCTGCTGCCCGCAGCGCTCGAGCCCGACGGGCTGGTGCGGGGCATGGCCGACCTGATCGACCGCACGATCGGCGACCAGATCATCGTCACCTTCGTCGGGCAGGCCAAGGGCTGGCATGTGTTCGTCGACCAGCATCAACTGGAAAACGCCATCCTCAACCTGTGCGTCAACGCGCGCGACGCGATGGACGGACGCGGCGCGCTGACCATCGAGACGGGGCAGGCCGTGCTGGCGGCCGGCGAGATCGGCGACTGCGCGGCCGGCGACCATGTGCGGCTGACCGTCACCGACAATGGCAGCGGCATGGCGCCGGACGTGCTGGAGCGCGTGTTCGAGCCCTTTTTCACGACCAAGCCGGTGGGCAAGGGCACCGGCCTTGGCCTTAGCCAGATTTTCGGCTTCGTCCGCCAGTCGCAGGGGGAAATCCGGATCGAATCCGACGTCGGCAAGGGGACCAGCGTCCACCTCTATCTGCCCCGGCGCGCGGTCGCGAAGGGCCAGGCGGGCGAACAGGCGGCGCCGGAAGGCGACATCGACACGCTGCAACCGCCGACCCGCATCCTGGTGGTGGAGGATGATCCGCGCGTGTTGAAGCAGACGATGGCGGCGCTGGCGGAACTGGGCCATCTGCCCGTCGCCTGCGACCATCCGGCCAACGCCGCCAAGATGCTGCAAAGCCATGGCGACATCGGCCTGATCGTCAGCGACGTGCTGATGCCCGACATGACCGGCCCGGAAATGGTGCAGAAGCTGCCCGCGAGCCTGGCCCATGTGCCGGTGCTGTTCGTCACCGGCTATGCAGGCGATGTGGTCGACAGCGCCCAGTTCGGCGGCCATCACCTGCTGCGCAAGCCCTATACGCTGGCGGGGCTGGCCCAGGCGGTGTCGGTCGCGCTCAGCGAATCGAACCACGCCGGATCAGCGCGGGCAGCATAGTCAGCGCGCCCAGCAGCGGCCAGCGCCGCTGCCACGGCTTGATCCGGATGTCCGTCCCGGCGTGGCGGTTGATCTTCCAGGCCAGATAGTCGATCCCGCCCGCGAAGGTGAAGCTGGCCTTGGCCAGCCGGATCACCGACAGCCATTTGCCCCGCCGCTGAAGCCCGCGCCAGCGTTTCGCGGCGGCGGGCGGCGACGCCCGCTCCCGCCCCTCGATCACGCGCAGGGCCGCCGTGCCCATCCGCTGGTATCGGCCGGGGTCGCTGTCGACGATCGACACCGATCGCCCGGTCCTTTCCGCGCGCAGCTCTGCGTCATAGGTCAGCGCGAACCCCGCCTTCCAGATCGCGACCGGGTCCGCCTCCGTCCCGGTAGGCAGCATCGGCAGCGTCAGCCCGAACAGCGTCGGCGCGGTCCCGGCGACGGCGGCGATGGCGCGCTGGCGGGCGAGGTCGTCCGCAGCCCAGAGCAGCCGCGCGGGTTGAGCGAAGCGCGCCCAGACCGAGACATTGTCCGCCCCCTCCCCGCACAGCCGGGCGAAATCCACCTCGCTCAGCACCGCATATTTGGCGATCAGCCCACCATGCTCGAAGGGAAAGACGTTGGGCGGGATCAGCCGGTTGGCGGCGGCCAGCCAGCTCTTGCCATAGGCGGCGGCATAGTCGGAAACGATCAGGTAGAAGTCCAGCATCAGCCCGTCGAGGTTCCGCTCGCGCAAGCAGGAGCCGTAGAAGAGGACGGCGCGGGCCGCGCCCGGATAGCGCGCGGCGAGCGCGCCCGCCATGACGGCGGCGCGCGGGTCGTCGACAGGCTGCGCGAGTTCGGTGGTGACCAAGGTGAGGAGAGACTGGGGCATGCCGGTTCCAGAGGGGACGATGGCGAACCCTTTAGAGCATTTTCAAGCCAGGTAGAATCACCTGATGACTCGGAAAACGCGGAAAACAAAGGAAGCTATAGGGCGAGCGTTGAATCAGAACCACAGCCCGTTCGGTTCGAGTAGCCTTCGAGCTTGTCGAGAAGGCGTATCGAGAACTCCAGCGAAGCGCAGATTTCTCGACTTCGGTTCTCGACAGGCTCGAACCTCCGCTCGAAATGAACGGTTCTGATTTAGGCTCGACGTTCTAGACACAATCCGCTTCAATCTAAGCGGATCACGATCTAGCCGCTCCGGACCGGGCTTGTCGAAGTCCTTATGTTTGGGGCGGAGCGATCCTTGCCCTTAATCGACGCTCCAATCATAATCGGCTGGTTATCCGGACCATTTCCAGAAAAAGGCAGGCGCCCGCAACAGCGCGCGCGTCGCTATTCCAGGAGAGACGGAGCGGGATATGAAAAGGCGCGAGGGACCGTCGACGATCCGCCATCAGCCGGATCGTTGACGATTTCCCCCAAATCACAAGGTCCGCGCGCGTTCCTCGACCTCGAACAGTTCCAGCGTGTCGCCGACCTTGATGTCATTCGTGTCCTGCAACATCGCGCCGCACTCCATGCCGGCCCGCACTTCGGACACATCGTCCTTGAAGCGGCGGAGCGAGGCGATGGTCGTGCGCGAGACGATGACGTCGTCGCGGGTGAGACGCGCGCTGAGCCCCTTGCGGATGACGCCGTCCATGACCAGCAGGCCCGCCGCCTTATCCTTCTTGCCGGCCGGGAAGACCTGAAGGATTTCGGCGCGGCCGACGATCGTCTCGATCCGCTCGGGCGCGAGCTGGCCCGCCATTTCGTTGCGGACTTCCTCGATCAAGTCGTAGATCACGTCATAATAGCGCAGGCTGATCTTCTCGCGCTCGGCGAGCTGGCGGGCCTTGGCGTTGGGACGCACGTTGAAGCCGATCAGCGGCGCGCGGCTGGCCGCCGCCAGCGTCACGTCGCTCTCGGTGATCGCGCCGACGCCCGATTGCAGGATGCGCACCTTGATCTCGTCGGTGGAGATGCGGTTCAGCGAACTCACGATCGCCTCCACCGAACCCTGCACGTCGCCCTTCACCACGACCGGATATTCGATCATCGTGGTGTTGAGGGCCGAGAACATATGCTCGAAACTGGTCGGCGCGCTGGTCGTGCGCTTCTTGGTGGCCAGTTCCTGGCGATAGGCGGCGACCTCGCGGGCGCGCGCCTCATTCTCGACGACCGTCATCTGGTCGCCCGCCATCGGCACGCCCGACAGGCCCAGCACCTCGACCGGGGTTGAGGGGCCGGCCTGCTTCACATTCTGACCCTTGTCGTTGACCAGCGCGCGGACCTTGCCGCTTTCCGCGCCGATGACGAAGGTGTCGCCGACCTTCAGCGTGCCCTTGCGGACCAGCACGGTGGCGACCGCGCCCCGGCCCTTGTCGAGCTGGGCCTCGATCACATTGCCCTCGGCCGCGCGATCGGGATTGGCGGTCAGCTCCATAAGCTCGGCCTGGAGCAGGATCTTCTCGATCAGTTCGTCAAGGCCGGTCTTCTTGAGCGCGGACACTTGCACGTCCTGCACGTCCCCGCCCATATCCTCGACCACGATCTCATGTTCCAGCAGGCGTTCGCGCACCTTCTGCGGGTTGGCCTCCGGCTTGTCGACCTTGTTGATCGCCACGATCATCGGCACGCCGGCCGCCTTGGTGTGGTTGATCGCCTCGATCGTCTGCGGCATCAGCCCGTCGTCGGCCGCGACCACCAGGATGACGATGTCGGTGACGTTGGCGCCGCGGGCGCGCATCTCCGAAAAAGCCTCATGGCCCGGCGTGTCCAGGAAGGTGATGACGTCGCCGCCCTTGGTCGTCACCTGATAGGCGCCGATATGCTGAGTGATGCCACCGCTTTCGCCCGCGACCACGTCGGTCCCGCGCAGCGCGTCCAGCAGGCTCGTCTTGCCATGATCGACATGGCCCATGATGGTCACGACCGGCGCGCGGGGCTTCAGCACCTCGGGCGCGTCGACCTCGCCCTCGATGCCGATCTCGACATCCGCCTCGGACACGCGCTGGATACGGTGGCCGAATTCCTCCACCAGCAGTTCGGCCGTGTCCTGATCGATCGGCTGGTTGAGCGTGACGGCGGTGCCCATCTTGAACAGCGCCTTCACCAGATCCGCGCCCTTTTCGGCCATGCGGTTGGCGAGTTCCTGCACCGTGATGCTTTCGGGCACGACGACGTCGCGCGACTGTTTCTCGCGCGGGGCGGAGCCGCCCGAATAATGGGCGCGCCGTTCCTTCTCGCGGGCGCGCTTTAGCGCGGCGAGGCTGCGGGCACGGGCGCTGTCGTCGTCGGCCAGCGCCTTGGTGACGGTCAGCTTGCCCGACTGGCGGCGATTGTCGTCGCCCCGCTTGTTGCGGTCCGGCTTGGCGGGCTCGGGCCGCTTGAGGGGGGTCACGGGCGTGAAGCGGCGGGGCGGCGGAGCGGCGGCGGTCGTCGACGCGGCAGCGCCTTCTTCGCTCGGCGCGGCCGGGGCGTCAGGCTGCTGGGCCGCCGGAGCCGGCGCTTCGACGGGCGCGGCCGGGGCCGACGCGGACGTGGGCACTGGCGCGGGCGCTGTCGTCGGTGCTGCCTCGACCTGATCGGCGGTGGCGCGATTATCCTCGGCCCGGCGCTTTTCCTCCTCGATCGCGGCCAGACGGGCCGCGTCCTCGCGACGGCGCGCATCTTCCAGCGCCGACATGCGGGCTTCTTCGGCCTCGCGCAGCAGCTTATCCTGCAATTCCCTGCGCGACAGCATCGACGTCTGGGGCGCGGGGCGAGAAGGGGCGGGCTGAGCCGCGCGCGGCGGCGGCGCGGATGTCGCGGCGGGCGCG
>JARYGO010000023.1:0-46226 GCA_033795485.1 Sphingobium sp. | reverse complement strand
CCGCCATCGCCCTCGCAGCAACGGTCATCTTCTGGCTGTGATCAATGAGTCCTGACCCTAGGTGACAAGAACCTGCTCGGCGGCAAAGGCGCCAATCTCGGAGATGCCTTAATTGACCGTCGATAGGCTTGCCGCGAGCAAGATCGGCATGCTGCTGGGTATGGAGGGCAGCCGGGATGGTTCAAGCTTATTAGATGGATTTGCGCGAGCACATTGTGGCGCCGATGGTGTTGGGTGCGTCGGCGTGTTCTGTAGCATCGCAGTTGGGGTGAGCGCGGCGACGGCGGTGCGATGGTCGTAGCGCCAGCGCCGAACCGGCAGCGTGACGCCCCGGCGGTGCGCAACTTTGCCAGCTGGGCCTAGGATCTGCGCGGCACCGGACTCCGCGTCAATGTGCTCTCTCCCGGACCGACGCTGACCGAGCTTGCCGAGGAAGTCGTTGGCCGCGATGCTATGATCGAAATGGGCGCCACCACGCCGATCGGCCATGTCGGCGAGCCATCGGAGGTCGCCGCAGTCGCGGCATTCCTGGCGTCACCCGACAGCAGCTTCATGACCGGCAGCGAAGTGTTCGCCGATGGCGGGTTGGCGCAAATCTGACGGGCTGCGGACGGGCGGCCGGAGGCCACATTGCTTCCGGCCGTCAGACGCATCACGGCGCAAGCAGCCTGTCCGTGCTCGCACGGGCGCGAGGGCGCGCAGATCGACGGCTGAGTGAAGCAGGCTGCCGATCAGGCGGGGGGCGTCAGCCGCCCTCGACGTCGCTCATTGTCGTGAGCGCCTTGGGGCTGCGATACTGGACCAATGTGGCGCGCCCTGCCTTCACGGTGTCGACGTCGCCCGACCGGATGAGTTCATAGATCCGTGATCGACGGCCGCTATGTCGCGGGATATCGGCTGCTGCTCCCCAAGGGACTGGTCGATCATGGCTGACTTCTATCGCGCCAGGTTCGGCTGCTGCACGCATATCTGCTCTGGCCTCAAATCGCTCGATCAGGCCGTGCAACGCACCACGGTGCGGGAGGCGCAAAGTAACCGCGCTAATGAAAATCCCGTGATTTCGGCAATATGCGCACATTGCGGGGATGTTGGGGGCGGAGGAACGCGTCGGCGGTCGGCAGGGCGGCGGTCCGGGGCCTGTGGTCCTGCGACAGACGGTCCAGTTCGGCGGTGCGGTCGTGGACGCGAGTCGCCATCAGATGGACGACGCCCTCCTTGCTGCGCTGGACCTCGCCCTCCACCACCATCAGGCGGGAGGCCATGACTGGGCGGCGCTGCCTCTCGAACAGGCGGGCCCACAGCAGGATGTTGGCGATGCCGGTCTCATCCTCGATCGTGATGAAGATGGCGTTGCCTTTGCCGGGGCGCTGGCGGACCAGGACGATGCCCGCCGCGCGGACCCGCGCGCCGTTCTTCGCGGCGGCGGTGTCGGCGCAGCTCAAGACCCCTTCGGCGGCGAAGACGGGGCGCAGGAACTGCATCGGATGCCCCTTCAGCGACAGGCGCGTCATATGGTAATCGGCGGCGACATGCTCGGACGCGACCATGGCGGGCAGGGCGGCGTCGGCCTCTTCGCCCAGTTCCCGGACGTCCTGGTCGCGCCGGCGGGCGGCGGCGAACAGGGGAAGCTCGTCCGACGGGGTGCGCCGCGCTTCCCACAGCGCCTGGCGCCTATCCTGCCCCAGCGAACGGCAGGCGTCGGCGTCGGCCAGCAGGCGCAGCGCGCGGGCGGGCAGGGCGGCCCGGCGGGCCAGATCCTCGATCGAGGCGAAGAGGCCGTCCGACACGCGCGCGTCGGCGATCTGCTCCGCCCAGCCCTCGCGAAAACCGTCGATCTGGCGCAAGCCCAGGCGCAGGGCCAGCGCCCGGCCGGCGCCTTCCCCACTGGCGCCGTTGCGGGACCGCAGCAGCGGCTCCAGATCATTGTCCCAGCCGCTGGCGTTGACGTCGACATCGCGCACCTCGACCCCATGCTCGCGCGCGTCGCGGACAAGCTGGGCGGGGGCGTAGAAGCCCATCGGCTGCGAATTGAGCAGGGCGCAGGCGAAGATGGCGGGCTGGTGGCATTTGATCCAGGCGGAGATATAGACGAGCCGGGCGAAGGACAGGGCATGGCTTTCGGGAAAGCCGTAGCTGCCGAACCCCTGGATCTGCTTGTAGCAACGTTCGGCGAAATCGCGTTTGTAGCCACGCCGGGTCATGCCGCCGACCAGCTTGTCCCGGAACTTGTCCATGCCGCCGACCTGGCGAAAGGTCGCCATCGACCGGCGAAGCTGATTGGCCTGCGCCTCGCTAAATTCCGCGGCGACGATGGCGAGCTTCATCACCTGCTCCTGAAACAACGGAACGCCATAGGTTTCGCCCAGAAGATCCTTCAGCTCGTCAGGATCATGGGGCGGCGCGGGCGAGGGATATTCCGGCTGCTCGCTGCCTTCCCGCCGCCGCAGATAGGGATGGACCATGTCCCCATCGATCGGACCGGGACGAACGATCGCCACCTGGACGGTCAGGTCGTAAAGCTTGCGGGGCTTGAGGCGGGGCAGCATGTTGATCTGCGCCCGGCTTTCGACCTGGAAGACGCCGATGCTGTCGCCCTTGCATAACATATCATACACCGCCGGGTCGCTGGAATCGAGATCGACGCTGCTAAGGTCATGATCGCCCAGCCCCTGCGCGCGCATCATATCATAGGCCTTTCGGATGCAGGTGAGCATACCCAGCGCCAATATATCGACCTTCATCAAGCCGAGCGCGTCGATGTCATCCTTGTCCCATTCGATGAAATTGCGCTCCGCCATCGCGGCGTTGTGAATGGGCACGGTTTCGTCGAGCCGGTTCTGGGTGAGGACGAAGCCGCCGACATGCTGCGACAGGTGGCGGGGGAAGGGCGCGTCCAGCAGTTGATCGACGATCCCGCGCAGCCGCGCGATTTCGGGATTGCCGAGGGCGAAACCGGCATCGGCGATCCGCGCATCCTTCACCTCGTCGGAATAGCTGCCCCAGATGGTGCTGGAGAGGCGGGTGGATACGTCTTCGCTGAGGCCCATGGCCCTGGCGACTTCGCGCAGGGCGCTGCGCGAGCGATAATGAATGACGGTGGCGGCGATCCCGGCGCGATGACGGCCATAGCGCTCATAGACATATTGCATGACCTCTTCGCGGCGCTGATGCTCGAAATCGACGTCTATGTCGGGCGGCTCATGGCGTTCCTCCGATACGAAGCGGGAAAAGAGCAGGTCATGTTTTTCGGGATCGACCGATGTGACGCCCAGCAGGAAGCAGATCATCGAATTGGCGGCCGATCCACGGCCCTGGCACAGAATTTTCCTGCTGCGCGCAAAGGCGACGATGTCGTGGACTGTCAGGAAATAATAAGCGTAGCCGCGGTCCCGGATGAGCTTAAATTCCTTGTCGAGCAATTTGCGGACGCTCCAAGGTATGCGCGGGCCATAGCGGGCGTGGGCGGCCGACAGCGTCAATTCCTCCAGCCAGTCCTGCGCGCTCCATCCCTCCGGCACGGGCTCATGGGGATATTCGTAGCGCAGTTGGCCCAGGGTGAAGCGGATGCGGCCCAGCAGGCGCTCGCTCTCCGTCAGCGCCTGGGGATATTTGCGGAAGAGGCGGGCCATCTCCGCCGGGGCCTTCAGATGGCGTTCGGCATTGGCTTCCAGCTTGCGGCCGGCATCCTTGAGCGTCACGCCCTGCCGGATGCAACTGAGGATATCGTGGAGCGGACGCTGTTCGGGCGTGGCATAGAGGGCGTCGGTGGTCGCCAGCAAAGGCACGGCCACCTCCTGCGCAAGCCGGGATAGCCGCGCCAGATCGCGGTCATCCTTTCCGCTGCGGGAAAGAGGGGCCGCCAGCCACAGACGGTTGGGCGCCATGCGGCTGAGGCGCACCAGCAGTTCCTTAAGGTCGCTGGGCCGGACGGGAGGCACGAGGCTCAGATGCGCTTGCCGGACGGCTTCTTTCGAAGGGCGCTCGGCATAGTCATACTCTACCGGCGGCTTGCGGAGGGCTGTCTGCGGAGTTGCTGAAGATGTAGGCATCACGATCAGCAGCAGATCGTCGAGATAGGCGGTCAGATCCTCATAATGGAGGATGCAGTCGCCCTTGATCGAACGCAGATTGCCGACGGTCAGCAATTTGGTGAGTTCGCCCCAGCCCTTACGCGTGGAGGGGTAGGCAATGATGTCGGGCGTGCCGTCGTCGAAGACGAGGCGCGCGCCGACGACAAGCTTGAGGTCGGTCTCGCAGGAGGCCTGTTCGGCGGCCGTAAGGACGGCGTCTTCCCCTTCGCGTTCGCGCTTTTCCTTCAGCAGAGCGGCGCGCGCCTTGTCCGGCGCATCGCGGAGCGCGGTCCACGCCCGCACCACTCCCGCCACCGTATTGCGGTCGGCGATGCCGATGCCGGCATAGCCCAGATCAATGGCGCGGGTGACCATGTCGGAGGCGTGGGACGCGCCGCGCAGGAAGGAGAAGTTGGTGGCGGCGACCAGTTCGGCGAAGGGTGGCGCGTCCTCCCTGGGCGGCGCGGGGCGGCGGGGTTCGTCCCGCCGGCGTCCTTCGCGCTCGGCCGCCGCTCGTTCGCGCGCGTCCTGCGATTTGGGTCTGGCGGGATCGGGGCCGCGGCGCTTCATGCGAACAGGCCGTGCATATACCAGCCGGGATGGGCCGCTTCCGTGCCGTAGAGGCCATGGCGGAAAATCCAGAAGCGGCGGCCCCGCGCGTCCTCCACGCGATAATAGTCGCGGGTGCGGTCATGGCCTTCCAGCGCGCCGTCGGGCGCCTTCCACCATTGCGGGGCGATGCGCTCGGGCCCCTCGAAACGGGTGACTTCATGCAGGGCGCGGCGCCAGCGGAAGCGATGCGGCGGGCCATCCGGAACCTCCGCCACCAC
Source organism: Sphingobium sp. (assembly GCA_033795485.1). Lineage (GTDB taxonomy): Bacteria > Pseudomonadota > Alphaproteobacteria > Sphingomonadales > Sphingomonadaceae > Sphingobium. The sequence goes on along the minus strand of JARYGO010000023.1, from coordinate 41,326 downwards.
CTCGATCGGCTGGGGCGGGTCGAACAGATGCAGCGGGCGCATCGGCGGGTCGTCGGGCGTGGGCGCTGCTTCCCAGGGAGCGGGCGCGCGGCATTCGACGGCGGGAAGGGCGAGTTGCGCCTGTTCGGGAATATGGCTGTCCCGGGGGACGATCCGCTGGATGCGTCGACGTCCGACGCGAGTGCTGAGGCGGTCGACCAGCGGGGCGACATCCTCCTCCGGTCGCGTCTCGCCGCCTTCGAGCGCGAGCTGGCTGGGGGCGAGCGGTTCGGTCATGGGCACGGACAGGCGCACCATGTCGAAACCGAAGCCGGGGTCGATCGGGTCCGACAGGCTGTCGATCCGCTCGCGAAAGAGGCGCATCAGGGTCGCGGCCTCGCGCACCGGCAGGCTGGTTTCGACCCGCAGCGGGAAGGCGAGGCCGTCGCTGCGAAAGAACAGCGCCTCGAAGCGTCGGCCGCCCTGGCCCCGCTCGGCCAGCCGCTCGCCCGCTTCCTCGGCCAGCCCCTCCAGCACGGCGAGCGCATAGGCGGTGCTGCCCACCGGCTCGGCGAAGCGGCGGTCCAGGCGGATCGCGGCAAGCGGCCGGCGCGGCGCCATCGGCCGCGCGGCTTTTCCGAGCAGGCGGTGAAGCGCGTCGACCGCTTCCTCCCCGAAGCGGGCGGCCAGGGCGGCGGCCGGGCGCGCGGCGAGGTCGCCCACCGTCCGTAAGCCGGCGCGGCGCAGCGCGACCGCGCTTTCGGGGTCGAGCCGCAGCGCCTCGACCGGCAGGCGGCGGATGGCGGTCGCCTCGTCGGGCGCGGGGGCGGGGTAGCGGGCAAGGGCATGGGCGGCCTCCGCCGTGCGCGCGAAGGCCAGCCGCGCGCGCATCCCCGCCCGCTCCAGCCGGCCGCTGATGTCGTCGGCCAGCGCCGCTTCCCCGCCCCACAGATGCGCGCAGCCGCTGATGTCGAGCATCAGGCCATCGGGCGGATCGAGGCTGGCGAGCGGGGTATAGCGAGCGCAGCCGTCGCACAATCGCTCCAGCCAGTCCTGATCGGCATGGTCATCGGCGTCGAAGGCGCGCAGGGCCGGTTCGCGCGCCCGCGCGTCGGCCAGCGTCATGCCGGGCGTCAGTCCGATCGCCAGCGCATCCGCGTCCAGGCAGGCGAGGCGCATCGCCCCGCGCACGCTCGCGACGATGGCGGCAGGCCCCTGCGCGGCGCCGGCCGGCGCGGTCCACAGATCAGGCCGCGCGACCTGCAGCCGGTCGAGCGGCAGGAACGGAAACCACAGCGCCAGATAGCGTCGTGGGCTGCGCTCCTCCTTCCCGTCCAAGATCGTCTCGTCCACCGTTCCATTCTCCAAAGGCGCCGCGATGCGCCTGCCATTCCATTCGCCAGCCCATGCCGTCCGGGCCCGCGCGCCGCCGCAGCAGCCGTAGATCGAAGGCGCTGTGCCCCGGCGCATCGCCGGGCAGCGGCGCGGACGGGGCGGCGGCGACTCGCCAGCGAGTCTCGGCTGCGCTGGGGGCGGGCGCATCGCCGATCCGCAGCATCAGCGCGGTGACGCCGGAGGCTTCGGCCGCCAGCGCCAGCCGCCGGCTGGCGGTCAGGTCGATCAGCGGCTGAGGCCCCCGCGTCTCGATCACCACCGCGCCCAGCGCCGGGCAGCGCAGCGCGTCGAGCGCCGCCTGGAGCAGCGCGGCGCTGTCGGCCAGCGTGCCGATCAGCAGCCGGTCGGGCGCGATGCCGAGAGCGGCGAGGCCGGGGCCATAGGGCGCGCCGCCCATCCGCGCCGATCCCTGGCTGCGCAGCCAGAAAAGCGGGGCCTGTCCTTCCCCGGCCGCGCGCCACCCCAGGAGCAGGGACATCCCCGCGCCCGCGCCCGCTTCCTCCGGTTCCGCGAACAGCTCATGCAGCCGCCCGCGCGCCAGGCCGCCGCCCATCGCTGCGTCCAGCCCCGGATGGCCGGTGGCGAAGCGCGCCGCGTCGCCCTCTGGCCGGCTCCGGTCCAGCGCGGCTATGGTGCGCCGCAAAGCGGCGAGGCTGGTGGACGACTCGCGCATCAGATGTTCCCTATATGTTCTATTCTGACGCCTCGCGCGCGCCTGTCAATCGCCGTTGCGGAAAAGGGGCCGACCGCTTAAGGGCGGCACAGCGATAAGGCGACAGACCGGCGGACGGGGGCACGCCGGAAAATCGCCACGACATCGAATTGTCGGCTCTTGTCCGGGCCCGATATTTCCAACGCGCTTTCAGGTTCGTCCCTCCATGTCCTCGTTCCTGTCCCGCATCCCCATCCATTATGAAGCGCTTCGCCAGAATCCCGCGTCGCGCCGGGCGCTCTCGCTGTTGCTGGCGGTCGCCGTGCATGTCCTCTTGTTCCTGATGCTGCTGACGCTCGCGCCCACGCTGGTCGAGCCGCGCAAGGACAAGCGGATGCCGGTCAGCTTCACGCTCGCGCCCTCTCCCAAGCCGCAGGCGAGCGGCGCGCAAAAGCCGGCGCCCGCCCCCAAGCCGAAGGAAAGCGGCGGCGCGCCCCGCACCGTCACCACCCAGGCGCCGCCCGAAAAGAAGGAGACGCCGCCCACGCCGAATCTTCCCTTCATCGAAATGAGCCGCAGCGACCTCGCCGCCGCCGATATCGGCCGGTTCGCGAAGCGCGGCGACGGCGGCAGCGGCGAAGGCAAGGGCAAGGACAGCGGGCTTGCTTATGGTCCGGGCGAAGGGCCGGGGGGCGAGCAATTGTTCAACGCCGACTGGTATCGGCGGCCGACCAATGCGGAACTGTCCACCTATATGCCCGCCAACGGCCCGCGCACCGGCTATGGCTTGGTCGCCTGCCAGACGGTCGACCGCTTCCATGTCGACAATTGCCGGGTGTTGGGCGAACAGCCGCTGGGCTCGGGCTTCGGCCGCGCGGTGCGGCTGGCCGCCTGGCAGTTCCTGGTGCGGCCGCCCAGCATCGGCGGGCGGCCGCAGATCGGCGCGTGGGTCCGCATCCGCATCGACTATATAGAGGGCGTGGCCCAGGAACGCTGAAGATGCGCCGGGCTCCTTCGCCCCGAATCAATCTGCCCTGTGTTAAAAAGGTCGCAACCGGGGCAATTTCGCGGGCGTGATTTGCATAAGGCGCGGCGCGGAGTAAGACGCCCCAAAAGCACAAGGAATCTGCGATAATGGCCAGACCGGACGCGTGGCGCCTCAGCCCCGATGCTTATGCCTTTGTCACCAGCCTCGATACCCGCTTCGGCGATCTCGACACGATGGGGCATGTGAACAATGTCGCCATCTCCGCCATGTTCGAAACCGCCCGCATCCGGTTCCACCATCATCTGGGCCGTCACCCGCAGGAACAGGGGGTCCGCTGGCTCGTCGCCGCGGTGTCGCTCAATTATATCGAGGAATCGCACTTCCCCTATCCCTTCGACATCCATTGCGCGATCGGCCATATCGGCACCACGAGCTGGACGATATCGTCGGCGGCTTTCCAGAAGGGCGCATGCGTCGCCACATGCGACACAACGGTCGTGACCCATGGCGCGGAAGGGCGGCGCAGGATCGACGAGTCTCTGCGCGCGGCGATGCAGGACAATTTCCTGAAGCTCCCGGATTAAAAATCGTCGTCGCTTACGAAAAGCCGTGCATCCTGCGTGACCATTGAAAGGCGATGACGGCCGCCTTGGCCGGCTGGATCAGCGCGGCGGCGAGCAGCAGCGCGAGCAGGGGCCATAATATCGCCTGAACGCCCAGCGGAATGGCGAGCGCGCTGTTCACCTCGATCATCAGCGGGACCAATATATGGCCCAGCAGCAGGATGACGATATAGGAGGGAAAGTCGTCGGCCTGATGCCGGTCCCAACGCTGGCCGCAATGGGGGCAGGCGGCGGCGGGCTTCAGGAAGCGCGCGAACAGCCGCCCCTCGCCGCAGGCGGGACAGCGGCCCCGCAGGGCGCGGGCCAGCGCCGGGCCGAAGGGGCGCGGGGCGGCGTCTGGGGGCGGCAGGTCGGCCATGGCTCCATCCGGTAAAGCCAGCGCGGACGAAGCGCAATGCGCCCCAGCCAGTCCTCCCCGCGCCGGTCCTCCCTCTTTCCCCCGCATCAAAGCCTGTTAAGACACCCGGCCATGCGCCTGCCCGGTTCCGACGAAGCCTTTGCCCTGTTCGACGATGCGCGCGTCCGGGGCGCTGCGCCCGCGCGGCTCTACCGCGATCCGGTGGCGATCGTGGAGGCCCGTTCGATGCAAGAGGTGCAGCCCGCGCTCGACCGGATCGCCGACGCGCGCGAGGCCGGGCTGCACGTCGCGGGCTATCTGTCCTATGAGGCGGGTCTGGCGCTGGAGGAGCGGCTGGCCCCGGCCGCGCGGCGGCGGCAGGACGGCGCGCCGCTGCTGTGGTTCGGAGTGTTCGAGGGGGTGCGGCTGATCGATCCGGCGGCGGTCCCCGGCCTGCTGCCTGATCCGGCGAGCTGCGCGGCCGGGCCGCTGCGCCCGCTGATCGACGAGGCTGCCTACCGCGTCGCCTTCGCCGCCGTGCAGGACATGATCCGCGCGGGCGACATCTATCAGGTCAACCTGACCTTTCCCTGCGACCTGCCCTTCACCGGCGATCCGATGGCGCTCTACGCGGCGGCGCGGGGGCGGGCGGCGGCCGGCTATGGCGGGATCATGCGGACGGGCGGGCCGGACGGGGGGCGGGGCGGCGGACGGACGCTGCTGTCCTTTTCGCCCGAGCTTTTCTTTACCCTGGTGCGGGGGCAATTGACCGCGCGGCCGATGAAGGGGACGGCGCGGCGGGAAGGCGATCCACAGGCGGACGCCGCCGCCGCGCGCCTGCTGGCGTCGGACGCCAAGCAGCGGGCCGAAAATCTGATGATCGTGGACTTGCTGCGCAACGACCTGTCGCGGGTGTCGTGCGCGGGCAGCGTGACGGTGCCCGACCTGTTCCACGTGGAAAGCTTCCCGACCGTGCATCAGCTCGTGTCCACCGTGCGCGCGCGCATCCTGCCGGGGCTGAGCGCGGTCGACGTGCTGCGCACCTTGTTCCCCTGCGGCTCCATCACCGGCGCGCCCAAGGTGCGGGCGATGGAGATCATCGACGCGGTCGAGCCGGCCGCGCGCGGCGTCTATACCGGCACGATGGGCTGGATCGACCCCGAAGGAAATGCCGCCTTCAATGTTGCCATCCGCACCATTTGCGTCGAAGAAGGGGCGGCGTCGGGGCGGATCGGGCTTGGCTCCGGCGTGGTCGCGGACTCGCGGGTAGACGACGAATGGGCCGAGTGTCTCGCCAAGGGACGCTTCCTGGCGGGGCTGTGACGGCGGCGATTGGGAACGGGGACAGGGACGGAGTGTGATGCCGCTGGCCGATGGACGGTTCGACCTTCTGGAAACCATGGCCTTCGACCCGCTCGAAGGCATTCGCCTGCTCGATCTGCACATGGAACGGCTGAAGGCCAGCGCCGATGCGCTGGGGTTCAGCTTCGACCGGCATGGCGTGCGCAACGAATTGCAGGCCGCGACCTTCCATCTGCGGGAGCGCAGCCGGGTGCGCCTGCTGGTGTCGCGCGGCGGGGCGATCGCCATCGAGGTACGGGAGCATCGCACCTGGCCCCAGCCGATCATGCAGGTGGCGGTGGTGCCGCGCGACGCGCCGGCCGACGATCCCCGCCTGGCGCACAAGAGCAGCGACAGGTCGCTCTATCGCGACGCGCTTCGCCGTGGCGGCACCTATGAGGTGCTGATGATCGACAAGCAGGGCTATCTGACCGAGGGCTGTTTTTCCTCGATTTTCGTCGAGCGTGGCGACAAGCTGGTGACCCCGCCTTTATCGCGCGGCCTGCTGCCCGGCATCCTGCGGCGCAGCCTGATCGACCTGGGCGAGGCGGTGGAAGGCGACATCAGGCCCCATCAACTGGAAAAGGGCTTCTTCATCGGCAATGCCGCGCGGGGCATGGTGGCGGCCTCGCTGAAATAGGCGGGCCTTCGCTGATGTCCTTGCCGATCCTATACAGTTTCCGCCGCTGCCCCTATGCGATGCGCGCGCGGCTCGCGCTGCTGGCGGGTGGACGGGCGGTGGAATTGCGCGAAGTGATGTTGCGCGCCAAGCCTCAGGCCATGCTTGCCGCCTCGCCCAAGGGCACGGTGCCGGTGCTGGTCCTGCCGGACGGAAGGGTGATCGACGAGAGCCTGGAAATCATGCGCTGGGCCCTGGCGCCGAACGACTTCGGCGGCTGGCCCGCTGGTCATGCCGCCGATCTGATTGCAGCCAATGACGGAGCCTTCAAGCATCATCTCGACCGCTATAAATATCCCGACCGCCATGGCGGCGATCCGGTCGCGCATCGCGATGCCGGGGTGGCGATGCTGGGGGAATTGGAGCGGCGCTTGATGTCCGGCGCCTTTCTGGAGGGCGCGTCGATGGGGTTCACTGACATGGCGATCTTTCCCTTCGTGCGCCAGTTCGCGGCGGTGGACCCCGGCTGGTTCGCCGCGCTGCCTCTGCCCCACATCCGGCGCTGGCTGGCGGAGCAGGCCGGGTCGGCGATGTTCGCGCGGGCGATGCTGCGCGTGCCGCCGTGGCGCGAAGGGGAGCCGGGCGTCCCTTTCGCGCCCTGATTTTGCGCGCGCGACGGTTGCCCATTTAGAAGTTGCGCCCTATGGGACGCCCCGTCCGCCGCCGTTGCGGACCGGGGTTATTTTCAGAAAGATTCTTGTCATGAGCCAGACCTCCGCTGCCTTGGGCCGCATCCAGCCTTCCGCCACGCTGGCGATGAGCGCCCGGGTAACGGCGCTGAAAGCGCAGGGCGTGGACGTGATCGGCCTGTCGGCGGGCGAACCGGATTTCGACACCCCCGATTTCGTCAAGGAGGCGGGGATCGCCGCGATCCGCGCCGGCCAGACCAAATATACCGATGTCGACGGCACGGCGGCGGTCAAGGACGCGGTGATCCACAAATTCGCCCGTGACAACGGCCTGACCTACGGCCGCGCCCAGGTCAGCGTGAACTCGGGCGGCAAGCACACCTTGTTCAACGCGCTGGTGGCGACCGTGGACGCGGGGGACGAAGTCATCATCCCCGCGCCCTATTGGGTCAGCTATCCCGACATCGTCAATTTCGCTGGCGGCACCCCGGTGTTCGTCGAGGGACCGGCGAGCCAGGGATATAAGATCACCCCCGAACAGCTCGACGCGGCGATCACGCCGCGCACCAAATGGGTGATGCTGAACTCGCCCTCCAACCCCTCGGGCGCGGCCTATTCGGCCGACGAACTGAAGGGGTTGGGCGAGGTGCTGCGGCGTCACCCCCATGTCCTCATCATGACCGACGACATGTATGAGCATGTCTGGTACGCGCCCACGCCCTTCGCCACGATCGCGCAGGTGTGCCCGGACCTTTACGACCGCGTCCTGACCGTCAACGGCTGTTCCAAAGCCTTTTCAATGACCGGCTGGCGCATCGGCTTCGCCGGGGGCCCCGAATGGATCATCAAGGCCATGGGCAAGTTGCAGTCGCAGTCGACCAGCAATCCCTGCTCGATCAGCCAGGCGGCCGCCGTCGCCGCGCTGACCGGCGACCAGAGCTTCCTGGAGGAGCGCAACGCCGCCTTCAAGAAGCGGCGCGACATGGTGGTGGCGATGCTGAACGACGCGCCCGGCCTCGACTGCCCGGTGCCCGAAGGCGCTTTCTACGTCTATCCCGACGCCAGCGGGCTGATCGGCCGGACCACGCCCAAGGGCGTGCGGATCGACAGCGATGAGACGCTGATCGGCTATTTCTTGGACGAGGCCAAGGTCGCGGCCGTCCATGGCGGCGCCTTCGGCCTCTCACCGGCCTTCCGCATCAGCTATGCGACCTCGGAAGACGTGCTGAAAAAGGCCTGCACCCGCATCCAGGAAGCCTGCGCCGCCCTGAAATAGCGACGGGATCGCTTCCGGTGATACGTCAAACAGAAACGGTGATTTTCAGGGCGTTACCTTGTGCAGGGTGGCGAGGCCTCTATATACAGGTTGCATAAGGAAACTGGATGCGTCCGTTCGTCGCGGGACCACCGTCATTAGTCGAATTTCGCTGTCGACCGCAGCGATGTTCAGGGCAGCGCAAGCCGCCGGTTTCTAAGGCATGGCCCGCAGGCCGATTGAGCAATTTTGAAGTGAGAGGCATGGCCATGTTGGCGTTTATGAGATCGGAACTGTTCCTGCGCTTTCTGGGCGGCTTCGCCCTTGGCGCGGTCGGCATGTTCGCCTTCGCCTCGCCCGAAAGCCCGCTGCGGACCGAGACGGCGGTCGCGTCCCCCTACAGCCAGCATGCGGCGCTCTGACGGCATTTTCCTGGCGGTGCTGGCGGCGCTCGCCGTCGCTTCCCCCGTTCATGCCGAGCGAGTCGTCAACGCGCCGGCGCCCAAGGTCGACGCCGCGCCGACCCGAAAGCTGGAGACCGCGATCTTCGCGGGCGGCTGCTTCTGGGGCGTGGAGGGCGTTTTCTCCCATGTGAAGGGCGTGCATCTGGCGGTGTCGGGCTTTTCCGGCGGACCGCGCGGTCGGCAGGTCGATTATGACCGCGTCAGCAGGGGCGACACGGGCTTTGCCGAGGCGGTGCGCGTCACCTACGACCCGGCGAAGGTCAGCTACGGCACGCTGATGCGCATCTTCTTCTCGGTGATCGCGGACCCGACGACGCTCGACTATCAGGGTCCCGACCATGGCACCCAATACCGCAGCGCCCTCATTCCGCTGAACGCGGAGCAGGACAAGGCGGCGAGGGCCTATCTGGCGCAACTGGGCGGAGCGGGCCTGTGGAACGACAGGATCGTGACGCGGGTCGAGCCTTTCACCGGCTTCCAAAATGCCGACGCCTCGCATGAGGACTTCGCCCGCCGCAATCCGCGCCATCCTTATATCGTCCGCTGGGACGCGCCCAAAATCGCGGCGCTGAAGGCGATGTTCCCCGCGCTCTACAGCGAAAAGCCGTCGGCTTAGCCGGTTCGCTCCCTCAGTTCACTGCCAGCTTGCGCGCGAAATGAACCTCGATCGCGCGAGCGACGCCGCTGGCGACCTTGCGCTGCCCCTCGCGCGAGCCGAGGAAGGCCGCATCCTGCGCATTGCTGATATAGCCGGTCTCGAACAGCACCGATGGGGTGTCCGGGGCTTTCAGCACCACCAGCGACGCGAAGCGATGATAGGCGCTTCGGAAGGGCATGAAGGGGGCCGCCTCGCGCTGGAGCAGGCGCGCGAAACTGGCCGAGATGGTCATCGATTCGCGCTGCGTGAGGTCGATCAGGATCGAGGAGACGTCGCCCGACTGCCCGCCCAGATTGACCCCGTTGAGGATGTCGGCGCGGTTTTCCCGCGCGGCGAGGCGCGCCGCCTCCCGGTCCGACGCGGTTTCCGACAATGTATAGACTGTCGCGCCATGCGCCTCGCTATTTTCCGCCGAATCCGCGTGGATGGAGATGAACAGATCCGCGCCCATCTTGCGGGCGATGCCATAGCGTTCCTCCAGCACCAGGAAGCGATCGTCATCGCGAGTCAGCGCCACGCGCACCCGGCCGGCCTTCACCAGCTGGTCGCGGATCGCCTGGGCTATCCCCAGCGTCACGTCCTTTTCGCGCTGCCCCGTCTCCTTGTTGATCGCGCCGGGATCATGGCCGCCATGGCCGGCGTCGATCACCACCAGCGGACGAGCGCCGTCGCGCGCGCCCTCGACGCGTGGAAGGGCGATGCCGCTGGCGGCGGGCGGGATCGGCACGGTGATGCTGTGGACGCGCCTGGGCGGCCGCGCGCTCATCGCGACCGGGGTTTCCAGGCCGCCCGCCGATGCCGGCGACGCCGGCAGCAGGCCGCTTACAAGGACAAGGCCAACAAGCATGGGCCGCTTGTGCAACGCATGGACGGCGGCCGTCCAGCCGTAAATCATGATGGGTGGCAGACCTGTTCCAGCACAATCTTGCGCTGAATCGGAAATTGGGAATGATCGCTCCTCGTCCGGTGAAATGGGATGGTTAACGACAATTTCAGCATTATACCGTTAGCTGCGCCCGGAGGAGCGAAGATTGTGAACGGAATGGGGCAACTATATTTCATGCGCCCGTTGCTCCGGCCCTTGTTGGCTGCTACCCCTAACATCGTCGCGAAGGGCGCGCCCGCATGGCGAGCGGCCTTTTCGGTGACTTTAACGCATTCTGCGGCATGGATTTTCGCCCTGCCCAGATCGAACAGGTTGACGCTGAATGAGGCATGATTTCCATCTCCCGCCGATCCCGATGACGGGCGACGCGGCGCGGGTGGACGGGACCGGCGGCTTTGCCGGCCATGCCGATGCAGCAGACACGATTACCATCCTTCAAAACCGGACGCCGCAGCGACCCGCGCCCTTATCGGCGCGCCCGAACCTGCCGTCCCATCATCGTCGCGCGGCGACCCGGCCCGGAGCCGTCGGTCGCCCGCGCTGGAGTATCATGAATGACAATGCGTATGCTGATAGATGCGCGCCACCGGGAAGAGACCCGGGTCGCGGTCGTCAAAGGTAACCGGATCGAGGAGTTCGACTTCGAGTCCGCCGAGCACAAGCAGCTCAAGGGCAATATCTACCTGGCCAAGGTCACGCGCGTCGAGCCGTCGCTCCAGGCGGCGTTCGTCGATTATGGCGGCAACCGCCACGGCTTCCTGGCCTTTTCGGAAATCCACCCGGACTATTACCAGATCCCGCGCGAGGATCGCGAAGCGCTGCTGCGCGAGGAGCGCGAGCATGCGGAGGAAGAGGCCGCGTTGCGCGCCGATTTCGACGATGAGGATGACGAGGGCGACGCCGACGCCGATGGCGCGATCGAGACCGTTGAGCCGCTAGACCATCCCGAGGATGACGAGGGCGAACCAGGCGAGGACGCCGCCTCAGCCGACGCGGAGTCGGAAAGCGGCGAAGAGGGACGGGGCAAGCGGCAGGGCGGCCGTGGCCGCGGCGGCGACGAGGCCGCCGACGAACTGCGCCGCAAGCGCATGGCGCTGCGCCGCCGTTACAAGATCCAGGACGTCATCAAGCGCCGCCAGGTGCTGCTGGTCCAGGTCGTCAAGGAGGAGCGCGGCAACAAGGGCGCGGCCCTGACCACCTATCTGTCGCTCGCCGGCCGCTATTGCGTGCTGATGCCCAACACTTCGCATGGCGGCGGGATCAGCCGCAAGATCAGCAACGCCGCCGATCGCAAGCGGTTGAAGTCGATCATCGCCGACATGGCGCTGCCCCCCTCGATGGGCTGCATCGTCCGCACCGCCGGCCTCCAGCGCACTAAGGTCGAGATCCGCCGCGACTTCGACTATCTGGCGCGCCTGTGGGACGAAATCCGCGAAAACACGCTGAAGGCCGCCGCCCCGGCGCTGATCCACAATGACAGCGACCTCATCAAGCGGGCGATCCGCGATATCTATAATAAGGATATCGAGGAAGTGATCGTTGAGGGCGAGCATGGCTACAAGGCCGCCAGGGACTTCATGCGCCTGCTGATGCCCAGCCATGCGCGCCGCGTGAAGCAATATGCCGACCCCGTGTCGCTGTTCCAGCGCGCGGGGGCGGAGGATCAGCTCGCGGCGATGTACAATCCGGTCGTGCAGCTCAAGTCGGGCGGCTATCTGGTCATCAACCCGACCGAGGCGCTGGTGTCGATCGACATCAACTCGGGCCGGTCGACGCGCGAGCATGGCATCGAGCAGACCGCCGTCGCCACCAATTTGGAGGCCGCGCGCGAGATCGCCCGCCAGTTGCGCCTGCGCGACATGGCGGGCCTGGTCGTCATCGACTTCATCGACATGGAGGTGAACTCCAACATCCGTAAAGTCGAGAAGGCGATGAAGGAGGCGCTGAAGGACGATCGCGCCCGCATCCAGGTCGGCCGCATTTCCGGCTTCGGCCTGATGGAGATGAGCCGCCAGCGCTTGCGCACCGGCGTGCTGGAAGCCTCGACCCGCGAATGCCCGCATTGCGAGGGCACGGGCCTGGTCCGCACCGCCTCGTCGGCGGGCCTCAGCGCGCTGCGCATGCTGGAGGAGGAAGCGGCGCGTGGGCGCGGCAACTGCATCACCCTGCGCGCCAGCCAGGAAGCGGCCTTCTACGTCCTCAACAACAAGCGGATGGAACTGGACGAGATCGAGCAGCGCTACGGCGTGCGGATCATGATCCTGCCCGATGGCGAGGTGGAGGGTGCGCGTATGTCGGTGGAGGCCAGCGGCCCCCGCCCCGAACGCGTGGTCAGCTATGCGCCGCTCGCGACCGAAGACGACGATCTGGACCTCATCGAGGATGAAGAGGAGGAGGTCGAGGACGAGGTCGAGGAGCAGGCCGAGCGCGAGGAGCGCAGCGAGGGCCGTGGCGAGCGGGACGAGGAGCGCGAAGGCGGCCGTCGCCGTCGCCGCCGCCGTCGCGGTCGTCGCGGCAATCGCGAGGAGGGCCAGGAAGACGGTCCGCGCGAGCAGGCCGAAGCCGGCGAGGAGCAGGAGTCGGAAGAGGGCGACGAAGCCGCCGAGACCACCGAGGACGAGCGTGTCGAGGCCGTGGAAAGCGGCGAGAATGGCGAGGGCCGTCGCCGTGGCCGACGTGGCCGCAGGGGCGGTCGCCGTCGGCGCGAGGGCGGCGACGCCGAAGCGGTCGGCGAGGCGGAGGTGGAAGCCGTCGTCGAAGCCTTCACCGATGGCGCGCCGGCCAATGCCGATCTGGCCGAGCCGGTTGCCGATATCGAGGCGGAGCCTGTCGCCGAGGAATCACCCAAGACGCGTCGCCGGCCCCGCGCTCGCAAGAAGGACGCGGCGGAGCAAGGCGCGGTAGCGATCGCGCCGGAAGCGCTGGAAGCGATCGAGGCCGTTGCCCCCGCCGAGGAACCGGCGGAAGCCGTGGCCGCCGAGGAGCCTGCCGCGAAGCCCAAGCGCACCCGCAAGAAAAAGGCGGACGCAGCGGTGGAAGCCGAGGCGCCGGCAGCTGCGGAAGAACCGGCGGCCAAGCCGAAACGGACCCGCAGGAAGAAGGCGGATGCGCAGGCCGAAGCGCCGGTAGCAGATGCTGCCGGGGCGGGGGCCGAAGCGGCGGGCGAGCCGACGGCGCAACCGGCGCCGGAACCAGCCGTCGCCGAAGCGACGCCCGCCGAAACCCCTGCTCCGGCCGAGCAGGCGGGCGCCGAAGCCGATACGGCGGCCGAAGCCTTGGAGACCGAGGGCGAAAATGCCGATGGCTCGCCGCGCCGGGGCTGGTGGCAGCGCACCTTCGGCCAGTAAGGGCTGGCGGGAACGTCATGACAAAGGGCCGTCGCGGGACCGGATCGCCGGACTGCGGCGGCCCTTTGCCGATCGGGCGCCCCTTTTCACTTGTGGTTCAGGCTGGCCGCGTCAGGACGGATCGGGTGAGCGGCGTTTACTCTCTCCGGCTGGACGATTGATGCGCTCGGCCTTGCGCTTGGCCGCCCTGTCGCTGGCGCTGCTGGCCCTGTTCGCGCGCCCGGTGCTGGCGCAGCAGATATTGCGCGACGCGGAGACCGAGGCGTTCATGGGCGACATGTCCGCGCCGCTGGTGAAGGCGGCGGGCATGGACCCGCGCAACGTGCAGGTGCTGGTCCTCAACGATCCCGAGATCAACGCCTTCGTCGCGGGCGGCCAATATGTGTGGGTCCATAGCGGGCTGATCGCCCAGGCCGACAATGTGAACCAGTTGCAGGGCGTGGTCGCGCACGAACTGGGCCATATCGAAGGCGGCCATATCATCCGGTCGGCCGAGGGGATCAAGGCGGCCACCGGCATCACCCTGCTCAGCCTGTTGGTCGGCGCGGCGGCCATGGCCGCGGGCGCGGGCGAGGCGGGCATGGGCGCGATGGCGCTGGGGCAGCAGGCGGCGATGGGCAAATATCTCGCCTTCTCCCGCGCGCAGGAAAGCAGCGCCGACCTTGCCGGCGCTCGCTATCTGAGCGCGGCGGGCCTTAGTGGGCGCGGCAGCCTGGAGTTCTTCAAGAAGTTGCAGAACCAGGAATATCGCCTCGCCATCCCGCAGGACGACAGTTACGGCCGCACCCATCCGCTGTCGGGGGAGCGCATCACCGTGCTGCGCGAGGTTTATACGGTCGATCCGGCCTGGGAACGGCCGGTCGATCCGGCGCTGGAGGCGCGGTTCGAGCGAATCAAGGCGAAGCTGGTCGGCTTCGTTTCGGAGCCCGACCAGACGCTGCGCAAATATCCCGAAACCGACCAGTCGATCCCGGCCCATTATGCCCGGGCCTATGCCTGGCACAAAAGCGCCTATCCGCAAAAGGCGCTGGACGAAGTCGACGCGCTGCTGGCCGCCGCGCCGCACGATCCCTATTTCCTGGAGCTGAAAGGGCAGGTGCTGCTGGAAAGCGGGCGACCAAGGGAGGCGATCCCGCCGCTGCGCGAGGCCGTCGCGCAGACCAACCAGCCGTTGCTGGCGGTGCTGCTGGGCCATGCGCTGATCGCGACCGAGGACGACGCCAATTTCGCCGAGGCCGAGGCGGTGCTGCGCAACGCGGTGGCGCGCGATCGCGAAAACCCCTTCGCCTGGTATCAATTGGGCGTCGTCTATGAACGGCGCGGCGACATTCCGCGCGCGGCGCTGGCGACGGCCGAACGCTACCAGATGATGGGGCAGGACCAGATGGCGCTGCGCAGCGCCGACGCGGCGATGCAGGGGCTGAAGCCCGGCACCGTCGATTATCTGCGCGCCCAGGATATAGCGATGGTCAGCCGCGCCGCCGTCGAGCAGAATCGGAAGAAGCGATGACAGATGCGCCCGCCACTTTCCGCGCCGCCCTCTCCAACAGAAAGATGCAGATGCTATTGGGTTTTTTCGCCTTCACCGCCGCTGCGGCCGGGACCGCGCTCGCGGTGCAGGCGCCGGCGGCCGTGTCCGGCACGGACAAGTCCGCGATCGAGAAGATCGTCCACGACTATATATTGGCGCATCCCGAGATCATCCCGCAAGCGATCGAGAAACTGCAGGCCCGGCGGATGAGCGGCGCGATCGAGGCCAATCGCGCCGCCATCGAAACCCCCTATGCCGGGGCGTGGGAGGGCGCGGCCAGGGGCGACGTCACCGTCGTGGAGTTTTTCGACTATGCCTGCGGCTATTGCCGGTCCTCGCTGCCCGACATCGCCAGGCTGCTGGCGGACGACAAGGGCGTGAAGCTGGTCTATCGCGAACTGCCGATCCTTTCGGAACAAAGCGCGGACGCGGCCAAGGTGTCGCTGCTGGCGGCGGAGAAGGGCCAATATGCGACCTATCACAAGGCGCTCTACGATGCGGGCCGAGTGACGCGCGACACCATCTTCGCCGCCGCCGCCAGGGTCGGGGTCGACCGCAAGGCGGCGGAGGCGGCGATGGTCGCGACTCGATATGACGCGGAAATCCAGTCCAACATCGCCCTCGCCCAGAAATTGCAGGCGAGCGGCACGCCAACCTTCGTCATCGGCGGCCAGGTGCTGAACGGCGCGGTCGGCTATGATGCGCTGAAGGCGGCGGTGGCGAGCGCCCGGAGCGGGATGGGGAAATAGGCGCGGGGCTGTCGAACCACTGGCCCGCGCTCGGCCGCTGAACTTTGTCCCGTTCGGAGTGATCGGCCTCATTTGTTGGCGCGCAGGCTTCTCGACTTCGCTCGAAGCGAACGGAAGCAGAGCATTCTGTTCGATCAGGGACAGACTCCGGACTTAATCTTGGTAGCCGTGTTCCCGCGAAGGCGGGAACCCAGTCCAGCATCGAACTGGGCTCCTGCCTCCGCAGGAGCACTCCGCGCTTCTATTT
The DNA here is from genome assembly GCA_033795485.1 of Sphingobium sp. Lineage (GTDB taxonomy): Bacteria > Pseudomonadota > Alphaproteobacteria > Sphingomonadales > Sphingomonadaceae > Sphingobium. Next base: position 25,566 of record JARYGO010000023.1, on the reverse strand, counting down.
GGCAGGACAAACTCGGACAGACTATGCCTTCGTCTCCACCATCGAGGGCGCCTTGGGCGGCAGGGGGAACAGCGCGGCGAAGCGCTCGGCCAGGGTCCGGTCGCCCTCGACCTGGAGCGCGCCGGCCACCGCGTCTAGGCTCTGCCCGCCATAGAGCACCGCCACCAACGCATTCTGGTCGCCGGTAAAAACCAGATCCGCGCCCGCCGCCGCGCCCCGTTCGATGGTGAACCCGCCTTCGCTCAAGGCCGCGCGGAACTGATCCTCGCCGAAGCGGAAGCCGATCGTCCCTTCAAGATCGCCGATGGCCGCATGGTCGATCATCGTCCGCATCGACATGACCACCGAAACCACGCTCATCGGCTTGCCCGGCTGCATGGTGGGCGACCGGCAGGCCCAGCGGCCCAGCAGTCTGAACAAAATCTCCGACTCGAGGCCCCATTCGGTCAGCTCGTAGATCTGGCTGGCGGCCGGCGGGGGCAGGCGACGCCGCACGACGATGCTCTCCGCCTCCAGCTCCTCCAGCCGCTGGGTCAGCACATTGGCGCTGATTCCGGGCAGCCCGGCGCGCAGGTCGGTGAAGCGCTTGGGCCCCAGCAGCAATTCGCGCATGATCGGCATGGCCCAGCGGTCGCCGATAATGTCCAGCGCATGGGCGACAGCGCAACCGTCGGAATAGGCTCTTTTGCTCAACGAAGGTCCTTGGTTATATTTTATAACTTATAAGTTGCATTATATAATCATTGAGCCCAAGAAGTTCAAGCGGGCGACTCGCTGACTGCCCGATGATCGATGGAGAGGGACGACAGCCGACGGCCCGAAGATGATTTTGCGCAGAGACCACAATCTGCCGCCTGACCGCCGCCGCACCGATTTCCAATCTCATGGCATAGGAGAAAGACAATGCATTATGTGGATGGTTACGTGGTTCCGGTGCCCAGGGGCAACCGCCAGGCCTATAAGGACCTGGCGGCGATGGCCGCGCCGATCTTCATCGAGCATGGCGCGACCCGCGTGGTCGAATGCTGGGGCGACGACATCAAGGCCGGCAAGGTCAACGACTTCCGCACCAGCGTCATCGCCGAGGAAGAGGAGGAGGTCGTCTTTTCCTGGATCGAATGGCCGTCGAAGGAAGCGCGTGACGCCGGCGTCGAAAAGGTGATGGCCGATGAGCGGATGAAGCCCCAGGAAGGGCAGGACATGCCCTTTGCCGGCGCGCGCATGATCTATGGCGGCTTTGCGGTCCTGCTCGACGAGAAAGGCTGAGCGGTCCCACTATCCTTCAGACTTCCGTTATCAAGGGAGACGCATGATGGCCGACCATGAAGGCAGATTCTTCTGGTACGAACTGATGACCAGCGACCCGCAGGCGGCGATCGCCTTTTATAGCGATGTGGTCGGCTGGACCACGGCCTCCTTTGGGGCTGCGGATTTCGAGGGCGACTACACCATTATTTCCGGCAGCGCGGGGCCGATGGGCGGGATCATGACGATTCCGGCGGAGGCGAAGGATCACGGCATGACGCCCTGGTGGGGCGGCTATATCGGCGCGGTCGATGTCGACGCGGAGTGCGCGCGGCTGGCCCAGGCCGGCGGCACGGTCAAGCGCCCGCCCGAGGATATCCCCGGCGTCGGCCGCTTCGCCGTGATGAGCGATCCGGGCGGCGCGACCTTCATGCTGCTCAAGGGCTCCAGCCCCGAGGGGATGGACGCCCCGCCTCCGATGGCGGCTGGCCATGTCGGCTGGCACGAACTGCATAGCGGCGATTTTGACGCGGACCTTGCCTTTTACACCGGCCAGTTCGGCTGGGCGAAGGGCGATGCGATGGATATGGGGCCGATGGGCACCTACCAACTCCTGTCGCAGAGCGGCGGCGCGGATTTCCAGAGCATGACCGGGGCGATCATGCCCAAGCCGGCGGAGTTGCCGATGCCGCTCTGGCTTTTCTATTTCACCGTCGCCGACATCGACGCCGCGCATGAGAAGATAAAGGCGGGCGGCGGCACGGTCGTGGCCGGGCCGATGGAGGTGCCGGGCGGGGCGTGGATCGTCCAGGCGCTCGATCCGCAGGGCGCGATGTTCGCTGTGGTCGGCATGAAGGCCGGGTGAGGGAGAGAGACATGAGCAAGATATCCCCCTGTCTGTGGTTCAACGGCGAGGCGGAGGAAGCCGCCGCCTTCTACACCGGCATCTTCGGCGGCTCGATCGACTTCGTCAGCCGCTATCCGCACGATCATGGCGTTCCCGCGCCGTTCGAGGCGGGCACGGCGCTGGTCGTCGAGTTCACCCTGTTCGGGCAAAGCTATCAGGCGCTGAACGGCGGCCCGGACTTCCGCTTCGACGAGGCGATTTCGCTGTCGGTCGCTTGTGGAGACCAGGCGGAACTCGACGCTTATTTCGACGCGCTGACCGCCGACGGCGGCGCGCCGGGGCCGTGCGGTTGGCTCAAGGATAGATATGGCCTGTCCTGGCAACTCGTGCCCGTCGCGATGGACGCGATGTACAAGAGCGGCGACGCCGAGGGCATAAGCCGGATGATGCAGGCGATGATGAAGATGCAGAAGCTCGATATAGCGACGCTCGAAGCGGCCTTTGAGGGAGAGACGGTATGAGCGACGACAATCTGGAACTGAGCGTCACGCGCTTCATCGCCGCGCCGCCCGAGATCGTATGGAAGGTGTGGACCGACCTCACCGCCGACTGGTTCTGCCCCAAGCCCTGGACGGTCACGATCGACGAGATGGACCTGCGTCCCGGCGGCCGCTTCGCGGTGACGATGCATGGGCCCGATGGCGAGATATTCCCCCATGACGGCATATTCCTGGAGGTCGAGCCCTATCGGCGGATCGTCAGCACCGATGCCTACAAGGCCGGTTGGGTGCCGCAAAAGCCGTTCATGACCGCTATCACCAGCTTCGAGCCGGAAGGCGAGGGCACCCGCTATACCGCCGCCGCCCGCCATTGGGACGAAGAGGCGAAGAAGAGCCATGAGGCGATGGGCTTCGCCGACGGATGGGGGAAGGTCGCCGATCAGCTGGCGGAGCTGTGCGAGACTTCGGCGGCGACCGCCTGACGGGCGGAACGGCGGAACCCCGAGCCATGGAAGTGCCGCCCTCGCGGCGCGGCGTGGATTAAGCGCGGCGCGGGGAATTGACTTCGCACACCCTTTTCCCTATCGGACGCCCCCTGACTTGTGGCCGCTCGTGCTAGCGGCCCTTTTTTGTCATGCCCGATTCGCTATTTGTATTTGAGGAATGAACGATGAAGCGCACCTATCAGCCGAGCAATCTGGTTCGCAAGCGCCGTCACGGTTTTCGCGCCCGCCAGGCGACGGTCGGCGGCCGCAACATCCTGCGCGCCCGCCGCGCGCGCGGCCGCAAGAGCCTGAGCGCCTGAGCGACGCCGCCCTGTCCGCGGGCCTGGTCGTGATGGCCAGGCGCGCCGACTTTCTGGCGGCCAATCGGGGCGTGCGGGCGCCCATGCCCGGCTTCGTGCTGCTGGTGCGCGACCGGCGCGACGGCGACCCGGCCAAGCGGGTCGGCTTTACCGTGACCAGGAAGATTGGCGGCGCTGTCGTCCGGAACCGGATGAAGCGCCGTTTTCGCGTATTGGCGCGGGAGCTGTTGCCCGAGCTGGGCCTGAGCGGCGCCGATCATGTGCTGATCGGCCGCGCGGGCGGGATCGAGCGCGACTTCGCCCTGCTGCGCGCCGAGCTTGCCAAGGCGCTGCGCAAGGTGGCGAAGCCGGCGAAGTGAGGCGCTTGCCCCTCCTATCCGCCGCCCCCGGAGCATATGAAGAGGGAAGCGGCGCATGATCGCCCGCATCCTCATCTTGGTCGCGCGCGCATGGCAGATCGGGCCGTCGCGCGTCCTGCCGCCCTCCTGCCGCTATGCGCCCTCCTGCTCGCACTATGCGATCGACGCGCTCAAAAAATATGGCGCGTTCAAGGGTAGCTGGCTTGCGGTGAAGCGGCTAATGCGATGCCACCCGTGGGGCGGGTCGGGCTATGACCCCGTTCCCTGACAAAGAATAGACCAAGGCGGGAGCCAGAACGCGTGGACGACAAGAAGAATATCGTGCTGGCCGTGGTGCTGACCGCGCTGATCCTGTTCGGCTGGCCCTATGTCTCCCAATATTTCTTCCCGGCCGCCAATCCGCCCGCGACCCGGATCGAGGGCGGCAAGACCACGCCGGTCGCCGCGCCCGGCGCCGACCCGGCCGCCGACAGCCCCGCCGCGATCCGCGACCGCGCCCTGGTGCTGAAGGAAGGCCCGCGGATTCCGATCCGCACGCCCAAGCTCGTCGGCTCCATCAACCTTACCGGCGCGCGCATCGACGACATCATCCTTCCGACCTACAAGGAAACGATCGCCAAGGATTCGCCCGCCATCCGGCTCTATTCGCCGAGCGGCACGCAGGACGCCTATTTCGCCGGCTTCGGCTGGCAGGGCGAAGGGTTGAAAGGCCCCGATCGCAACACGGTTTGGACGGCGGAGGGCAGCGCCCTGACCCCGACCAGCCCGGTGACGCTGCGCTGGAACAACGGCGCGGGCCAGCTTTTCGAGATCCGCCTGACGGTCGATGAGAATTACATGATCTCCGCCGCCCAGAAAGTGTCGAACAGCGGCGCGGGCACCGTCGGCGTCAGGCCTTATGGCTATATCAGCCGGTCGAGCATTCCCAAGGACCCGGACACCTGGACGATCCATGTGGGTCCCATGGGCGTGTTCAACGGCGCGGCCAATTATGACGTCAACTACAAGGATCTGGACAAGGGCCCGGCTTCGCAGAGCTTCCAGTCCAACGGCGGCTGGATCGGCTTTACCGACAAATATTGGCTATCGGCGCTGGTGCCGGATCAAAAGGCGGCGGTCGCCGCGCAATTCCGCAAGGGGGCGGGCACTCAATATCAGGCCGACCTGACGCTCGACCCGGTCATGCTCGCGCCCGGCAAGGCCGTGACGCAGACGACGCGGCTCTTTGTGGGCGCCAAGGAAGTCAAGACGCTGGAGGCCTATCAGGACCAGGGCGTCGCCCTGTTCGACCGGGCGATCGACTGGGGCTGGTTCTACTGGTTCGAAAAGCCGATCTTCGCACTGCTCCACTGGCTGTTCGAGCATATCGGCAATTTCGGCGTGGCGATCATCTGCCTGACGCTGATCGTGCGCGGCCTGATGTTCCCCGTCGCCCAGCGCCAGTTCGCCAGCATGGCGGCGATGCGGGCGGTGCAGCCCAAGATGAAGGCGCTCCAGGAACGCTATAAGGACGACAAGCCCAAGCTCCAGCAGGAGATGATGGCGCTCTACAAGACCGAAAAGGTCAATCCGCTGGCCGGGTGCCTGCCCATCTTTATCCAGATCCCGATCTTTTTCGCGCTCTACAAGGTGCTGATGCTGACGATCGAGATGCGGCACCAGCCGTTCGTCCTGTGGATCAAGGACCTGTCCGCGCCCGACCCGCTGCATATCCTCAATCTGTTCGGCCTGCTGCCCTTCACCCCGCCCGCTTTCCTGGGCATCGGCGTACTAGCGCTGCTGCTGGGCATTTCCATGTATTTCCAGTTCAAGCTGAACCCGGCCCAGATGGACCCGATGCAGCAGCAGATCTTCTCGATCATGCCGTGGATGATGATGTTCATCATGGCCCCGTTCGCGGCCGGCCTGCTGGTCTACTGGATCACCAACAACTGCCTGTCGATGGCGCAGCAATGGTGGCTGTACAGGCACCACCCGGTGCTGAGCGCGGAAACGGCGAAATAGCCATTAAGGCACCCAGCCGGTCCGGTTCGCGCCCGTCGAGACTTCTTCTCGCGCGCCGTTCTCGACAGGCACGAACCGAACGGATTGTGGCGTGAACGAGCAACAGGATATCGACCCCATCGAGGAGGCCCGCAGGATTTTCGCGGGGCCGATCGCCTTCCTAAAATCCGCGCCGACGCTCGACCATCTGCCGGGCATGCCGGTGAACGAGGTGGCCTTTGCCGGCCGGTCCAATGTCGGCAAATCCTCGCTGCTGAACGCGCTGACCAACCGCAACGGACTGGCCCGCACGTCCAACACGCCGGGGCGGACGCAGGAGCTTAATTTCTTCGACGTGGGCGATCCGCTGCGCTTCCGTCTGGTCGACATGCCGGGCTATGGCTATGCCAAGGCCCCCAAGGACATAGTGCGGCGCTGGCGTTTCCTGGTGAACGATTATCTGCGCGGGCGGTCGGCGCTGAAGCGCACGCTGGTGCTGATCGACAGCCGCCACGGCATCAAGGATGTCGACAACGACATGCTGGACATGCTGGACGGCGCGGCGGTCAGCTATCGCATCGTCCTGACCAAAGCGGACAAGATCAAGGCGAGCGCGCTGGCCGAAATCACGCAAAAGACCGCCGACGCCATCCGCAAGCGCCCCGCCGCCCATCCCGACATCATCGCGACGTCGAGCGAAAAGGGGATGGGCATCGCCGACCTGCGCGCGGCGGTGGTGGAGGCGGTGGCCTAGCAAGATGCTTGGCCCCAGGATTTGATGGGGGGCTATGTGCTCCAGCGAAGGCAGGAGCTCAGTTCGAGCGGCGGGACTGGGTTCCTGCCTTCGCAGGAACACGGCTTTCATCTTAGCGGGACAAGGCTGAGCCACTGGGGCGCATGGGAATGTGACAGGCCCTCCCCCGACCCCTCCCTGAAGGGAGGGGGCTTCTTCACCGCAGCTTCGCGATGGTCAGGCCGTCATTCTTCGCCCGCAGCTTCACCGATTCCTCGCTGCGGGTAAGCGCCTTGGCGATGGCTTTCAGGGCCATGCCCTTTTTTGCAAGCGTGTGCAGCTTCTGGATCTCGTCCGGAGTCCAGGGCTGCTTGTGCCGCTCGAAGCGTTGCTCGGCCATCGCGCTCAGTCCGCGAAGGGGTCACGGACCAGGATCGTGTCCTCGCGCTCGGGGGAGGTCGACACCAGCGTCACCGGGCAGCCGATCAGTTCCTCGATCCGGCGGATATATTTGATCGCCTGCGCGGGCAGATCGGCCCAGCTCCGCGCGCCCGCCGTGGTCTCCTGCCATCCGCCGATCGTTTCATAGACCGGCTGCGCCCGCGCCTGGTCCTGGCTGTGGGCCGGAAGATAATCATAGCTTTTGTCGCCGATCCTGTAGCCGACGCAGATCTTCAGCTCGTCGAACCCGTCGAGCACGTCCAGCTTGGTGAGCGCGATGCCGGTCAGGCCCGATACCGCGACCGACTGGCGCACCAGAACCGCGTCGAACCAGCCGCAGCGGCGCTTGCGGCCGGTGACCGTGCCGAACTCATGCCCCCGCTCGCCCAGCCGCTGCCCGACTTCATTCTCCTGCTCGGTGGGGAAGGGGCCGGAGCCGACACGCGTGGTATAGGCCTTGACGATCCCCAGCACGAAGCCGGCGGCCGAGGGGCCAAGGCCGGTGCCCGCCGCCGCCGTGCCGGCGATGGTGTTCGACGAGGTGACGAACGGATAGGTGCCATGGTCGATGTCGAGCAGCGTGCCCTGCGCGCCTTCGAACAGGATGCGCTTGCCCTGCGCCTTGGCGCGGTTGAGCGTCAGCCAGACCGGCTGGGCGAAGGGCAGGATGAATTCGGCGATCGTGCGCAGCTCCGCCATCAGCGCGTCACGGTCGATCGGCGCTTCGCCAAAGCCCGCGCGCAGCGCGTCGTGATGCGCGGTCAGCCGGTCGATCTGGGGCGCGAGGTCGTCGAGATGGGCGAGGTCGCACACGCGGATCGCGCGGCGGCCGACCTTGTCCTCATAGGCCGGGCCGATGCCGCGCCGGGTGGTGCCGATCTTGCCCGCGCCGCTCGCATCCTCGCGCAGCCCGTCGAGGTCGCGGTGAAACGGCAGGATCAGCGGACAGGTCTCGGCGATCTGGAGATTATCGGGCGTGATCTCCACGCCCTGGCCGCCAAGTTTCGCCACTTCGTCGCGAAACGCCCAGGGGTCGAGCACCACGCCGTTGCCGATGACCGACAGCGTGCCCCGGACGATGCCGGAGGGGAGCAGGGAGAGCTTATAGACCTTGTCGCCGACCACCAGCGTATGCCCGGCATTATGGCCGCCCTGGAAGCGCGCGACGACATCGGCGCGTTCCGACAGCCAGTCGACGATCTTGCCCTTGCCCTCATCGCCCCACTGGGCGCCGATCACGGTGACATTTGCCATGCTTATACGACTCCGCCCTGCCAGAGCGAGCCCAGGCCGCCCTTCGACAGGACTCGGCGACCGGACTTGAATCGAGTGGGCCTGTTCCCGCTGCGGGATGCTACACGCCCTGTGCGGAAGGCCGGTTAGCCGCTTGCGGCAGGGGGGTCAAGCGGCCCCTCATGTCAGTAGGCGCGAGGCTCCGGGCCGTCGAGCCAGTGGGTGCAACGCAGCGCCGCGCCGTCCTCGGCTTCGGACAAGGCGGCGATCGTGTGCCAGCCCTCGCCCCGCAGCAGGGCCGCGCGCGCCGGATCATGGCCGATCGGCAGGAACAGCCGCCGCGGCGCGTCGCCGCCCACGCCGGCGTCGATCAGCGGATCGGGATAGAGCGAGAAGCCGACGGCCGGCTCCTCCGACCCGTCGGCGCGGAGGATCGAATAGCTGCCGCCCCGGCCGATTTCTCCGGTGAAACCCTCGGCGAAGATCGAGAAGCCGAACCAGTTCTGATATTCAAAGCCGTGGCGCTCGGTCGGGTCCAGCGTCAGGCTGATGTCCCAGCCGATCGGCCGGGCGATGGCGCGCAGCCCCGCGATCCGGCTGTCGAGCGCGCCGCCATGAACGGCGCTGAGCGCCTCCAGCTTGTCCATCGCGGCGTGGAACGGCCCCGTCGCCTCGATCAGCGGCTGGTAGGCGGCGGCGCTGGCGCCCAGCGCGGCGAGCGCGCCCGCATCCTTGGCGTCCAGTTCGACGCGCACAGCCTCCGTCTCCGCCGGCGACAGCGGCAGCGGCCCGGCCGCGAGCGTGTCGATCAGGTCGGGCAGGGTGAAGTCGATGGTGATGCCCTTGACGCCGGCGGCCTGCAACGCCTCGATCGCGACATTGACGATCTCGACGGCGGCGGCGACGCTGTCGGTGCCGATCAGTTCCGCGCCGACCTGCATCCGTTCGCGCTCGGGGCGCAACTGGTTGGCGCGCAGCTTCAACACCGGGCCGGCATAGGACAGGCGCAGCGGACGCGGCGCGGCAGCCAGCCGCGTGGCGGCGATCCGGCCGACCTGCGCGGTCATGTCCGGGCGCAGCGCCAGGCTGCGCTGCGACACCGGGTCGACGACGCGCAGCAGGTCCTGCGCCCGAGCGGACTTCAGCCGCTGGATCAGCGTATCCTCGAACTCCGCGAGCGGCGGCATGACTCGTTCATAGCCATGGGTGGCGACGGTATCCAATACCCTGCGGACCAGCCGCGCGGAGGCCTCGGCCAGCGGCGGCAGGCGGTCGGACAGGCCTTCGGGAAGCAGGCCGGGGGGGATCATGGTCATGGGAAGGGCCTTTAGCGCAATTTCAGGGCCAGGCCACCCTTGCTTGCTCGCTTCCTGCCTGCCTCCGTTCGGTTCGAGCTGTCGAGAACACCCTCCTGAAGCCCCATCTCGACCGAACCGAACGGCCTTGTCGCAAGTCAGGCGAAGCGCAGCAGCTTCACCTTGTTGACGCCCGCCAGCTTGCATATGTCCCACAGCAGCGGCTCGGTGACGGTGCCGTCGACCGACAGCAGCAGCACCGCTTCGCCCCCCTGGTTGCGTCGGCCGAGGTGGAAGGTGCCGATATTGACCGCCGCCTCGCCCAGCGTGCTGCCCAGCCGGCCGATGAAGCCCGGCGCGTCCTGGTTGATGATGTAGAGCATGGTGCCGGCGAGATCGGCCTCCACCTTGATGCCGAACAGTTCGACCAGTCGCGGGCTGGCATGGCCGAACAGGGTGCCGGCGACCGACCGCTCGCCATTTTCGGTCGTCACGGTGACGCGCACCAGCGTCTGATAGTCGCCCTCGCGGTCATGGCGCACCTCGCGCACGTCCAGGCCGCGTTCCTTCGCCAGGAAGGGGGCGTTGACCATGTTCACCGTGTCCGAATAGACGCGCATCAGCCCCGCCAGCACGGCGGCGGTGATCGGCTTGGGGTTGAGCTGCGCGGCCTGGCCCTCGACCTCCACCGCGACGCCGGTGATCTGATCGCCCTCAAGCTGCCCCACCAGAGACCCCAGCTTTTCGGCGAGCGCCATATAGGGCCGCAGTTTGGGCGCTTCCTCGGCGGAAAGCGACGGCACGTTCAGCGCGTTGGTGATGCCGCCGTTCAGCAGATAATCGGAAAGCTGCTCGGCCACCTGGAGCGCGACATTGACCTGCGCCTCATCGGTCGATGCGCCCAGATGCGGCGTTGAGATGAAATTGGGCGTCCCGAACAGCGGGCTTTCCTTGGCCGGCTCGGTCACGAACACGTCGAGCGCCGCGCCCGCGACATGGCCGGAATCGAGCGCATCCTTGAGCGCCGCCTCGTCGATCAGGCCGCCGCGCGCGCAGTTGATGATGCGCACGCCCTTCTTGGTCTTGGCCAGATTTTCGCGGCTCAATATGTTGCGGGTCTGGTCGGTCAGCGGCGTGTGCAGGGTGATGAAGTCCGCCTTGGCCAGCAACTCGTCCAGCGTCACCTTCTCCACGCCCATGTCGACCGCGCGCTCGGCGGTGAGGAAGGGGTCGAAGGCGGCGACCTTCATCTTCAGGCCCAGTGCCCGGTCGGCGACGATCGAACCGATATTGCCCGCGCCGATCAGGCCCAGCGTCTTGCCGGTGACCTCGACGCCCATGAAGCGGTTCTTTTCCCACTTGCCCGCCTGGGTCGAGGCGTCGGCCTCCGGCAGCTGGCGGGCCAGCGCGAACATCAGCGCGATCGCGTGCTCGGCGGTGGTGATCGAGTTGCCGAACGGAGTGTTCATGACGATCACCCCCTTGGCCGAGGCGGCGGGGATGTCGACATTGTCGACGCCGATGCCGGCGCGGCCGATGACTTTCAAATTGGTGGCGGCGTCGAGGATCGCCTTCGTCACCTTGGTCGAGCTGCGGATGGCGAGGCCGTCATAGTCGCCGATGATGGCGATCAGTTCTTCCGGGGTCTTGCCGGTGATCTCGTCGACCTCGATGCCGCGCTCGCGGAAGATCGCGGCGGCGCGGGGGTCCATCTTGTCGGAAATAAGGACTTTGGGCATTTCATGATTCCTTGTGCTAGTGCTCCTGCGAAAGCAGGAGCCCAGGGCGGCTAGGTGCGCGCCCCGGAACCTTGGGCTCCTGCTGTCGCAGGAGCACGGCTTGGAAAGTTAAGCGGCCTTGGTCTCGGCATAGGCCCAGTCGAGCCATGGCCCCAGCGCCTCTATGTCGGCGGCATCGACGGTGGCGCCGCACCAGATGCGCAGGCCCGCTGGCGCGTCGCGATAGCCGGCGACGTCGAACGCCGCGCCTTCCTTTTCAAGGATCGCGGCAAAAGCCTTGATGAAGGCTTCGTCCGCGTCTGCCACGGTCAGGCATACGCTCGTCTTGGACCGCGAAGCCGGATCGGCGGCGAGATGGCCGAGCCAGTCGCGCTCCGCCACGATCCTGTCGAGCGCCGCCGCATTGGCGTCGCTGCGGGCGATCAGGCCCTGCGCGCCGCCGACCGAGCGGCCCCATTCCAGCGCGAAGATCGCATCCTCGACCGCCAGCATCGACGGGGTATTGATCGTCTCGCCCTTGAATACGCCCTCGGCCAGCTTGCCCTTGGACACCAGACGGAAGACCTTGGGCAGCGGCCAGGCGGGGGTGTAATTTTCCAGGCGCTCGACCGCGCGGGGGCCCAGGATCAGCACGCCATGGGCGCCCTCGCCGCCCAGCACCTTCTGCCAGGAGAAGGTGGCGACGTCGATCTTCGCCCAGTCGATCGGATAGGCGAACACCGCGCTGGTGGCGTCGGCGAAGGTCAGGCCTTCCCGATCGTCGGAAATCCAGTCGGCGTTCGGCACGCGCACGCCGCTGGTGGTGCCGTTCCAGGTGAACAGCACGTCATGGCTGAAATCGACGGCCGAAAGGTCGGGCAACTGGCCGTAATCGGCGCGGATGATGGTCGGATCGATCTTGAGCTGCTTGGCGGCGTCGGTCACCCAACCCTCGCCGAAGCTTTCCCAGGCGAGGGTGGTGACAGGACGCGCGCCCAGCATCGTCCACATCGCCATTTCGAACGCGCCGGTATCCGATCCCGGCACGATGCCGATGCGGTGTGTGTCGGGCAGGTCCAGAAGCTCGCGCATCAGGTCAATGCAATAAGCGAGCCGGGTCTTGCCGATCTTGCTGCGGTGCGAGCGGCCAAGCGATTGCGTGGCGAGCGCGGCGGCGCTCCAGCCCGGAGGCTTGGCGCAGGGACCGGAGGAGAAAAAGGGGCGCGCCGGACGGATGGCGGGCTTTTCGGCAGGCGCAATGGTGGCGCCCGCGGCGGTAAGGTCAGTCATGTAATGCGTCTCCTTGCAGAGAGCACGCGCGGCGTTGGGACCGCGTGGCCCGCCGGCCCCTCTAAAGATGTCGGGAGATTAGTCAAGGAAAGACGCGCCGTGGCGTCCCGGCCCTGACCTCGCGTGGCGGGGCGGGCCGTGCCTAAGGCATGATCGGCCGTAACGCCTGTTAAGCAACCATAATGTCGCGGCGCTTACCATCTTCTGCTATTTGAGGGGAGCGATGGGCGACATCATGGGCCATGTTTTTCGTGTGCGGCGGCTGCCGGCCGCCCTGCTGCTGGGGGCGACGCTAGCGTTGGCGGCGTGCGGCATTCCGGCGGCGGAGCGGCCTCGCGGCGCGGCGACCCGTCCGGCCGCACGGCCCGCCCAGCCGTCGCCGACGCTCAAACAATGCATGGCCAAGCTGTCGTCGATCGACGTGCGCTTCAACCCGCTGCCCGACCGCAGCTTCGGGGGCGGATGCAGCGCGATGAACAGCGTGCAACTGCTCGACATCGGCGTGCCCGCGACCAATCTGGGCGCGATGACCTGTCCGCTGGCGGCCAATTTCGCCGCCTGGTCTCGCTATGCCGTCCAGCCGGCGGCGCGGCTGATCTTCGGGACGGAAATCGCGCGCATCGACACGTTCGGCACCTATAACTGCCGGCCGATCGCGGGCAGCGGCAAGCTGAGCGAACATGCGCACAGTAATGCGGTGGACGTTGCCGCCTTCGTTCTGGAGGACGGGCGGCGCATCACCGTCAAGGATGGATGGGGCGGGGACGGGCGCGCGCGGCAATTTCTGAAGATCGTCCACACCAGCGCCTGCAAGCGGTTCCGCACGGTGCTCGGCCCCGACTATAATGCCGCGCACAAGGATCATCTGCATTTCGACATGGGCGGCAAGGGCGGATTCTGCCACTAGGACCGATCGGCTCTGCCCGAACCGAACGTCGATCAGTCCCAAGCCTCTTGGATTTGGCGCATCGCGCGGTTAGGCGCGGATGGATGACCAACAAGGAAATAGAGGAACGCAAGTTCCGCCCCGCCCGCCAGGAAGCCAGCGCCGCGCGCCAGGCCGTCGCCACCCCCCAGACCAGCAGCGAGGCCTATAAGCTGGCCTTTCAGGACAACGACTTCCTGCTGCGCGAGGATCTGCGGCCGGTTCGCTTCCAGTTGGAGCTGCTGAAGCCCGAACTGCTGATGAACGAGGCGAAGATCGAATCGACCTTCGTCTTCTACGGCTCGGCGCGCATCCCGCAGCCCGAGGAGGCGCAGGCCCGAATCGCGGCGGCGACCACCGACGAGCAGCGGCGGATCGCGCAAAATCTCGCGAAGAAAGCGCATTATTACGAGGTCGCGCGCGAACTGGCGCGCATGGCGGGCGCTTATCCGGTGACCGAAGAGGGCGACCGGCATTTCGTCGTCTGCTCAGGGGGCGGCCCTTCGATCATGGAGGCGGCCAATCGCGGGGCGGCCGATGCCGGCGCCGAATCGATCGGCATGAACATCGTGCTGCCGCATGAGCAAGCACCCAACAGCTATGTGACGCCGGAACTGTCGTTCCAGTTTCACTATTTCGCGCTGCGCAAGATGCATTTCCTGCTGCGCGCGCGCGCCCTGGCGGTCTTTCCCGGCGGCTTCGGCACGTTCGACGAATTTTTCGAACTGCTGACGCTGATCCAGACTGGCAAGATGAAGCCGATCCCGATCCTGCTATTCGGCAAGGAATTCTGGACCCGCGTCGTGGATTTCCAGGCTCTGGCCGAGGAGGGGGTGATCTCCCCCTCCGACCTCAATCTCTTCACCTGGGTCGAGACGGCACAGGAAGGGTGGGAGGCGGTTCGGGCCTTCTATCATGACGGCGACATGCCGCTGGCGGATTGATTTCGTCGGGCGGCCCGGCGGCATGAACCGGCTTGCCCTGCGGCACCGCCGCGACTAGGCCGCGCCCATGCTTGACGCGCTCGCCCATGTCGATTGCTGGATCTTCGATCTGGACAATACGCTCTATCCGGCGAAGGCGGACCTGTTCGCGCTGATCGATGTCAAGATGGGGGAATATATCCAGGCGCTGCTGGGCTGCGACGCGGAGGCCGCGCGCGCCGTCCAGAAGCGCTATTTCCTGGAGCATGGGACGACCCTGTCGGGGCTGATGCGCCATCATGGCATAGATCCGCGCGGCTTCCTCGATCATGTCCATGACATCTCGATGGACCGGCTGGAGGTCGACCCCGCTCTCAACGCGCATATCGCCGCGCTGCCGGGGCGTCGCCTGATCTTCACCAACGGCGACGCGGCCTATGCCGGGCGCGTGCTGGACAGGCTGGGCCTGTCGGGCCTGTTCGAGCAGATCCACGACATCCACGCCTGCCAATATGTGCCGAAACCCGATCCGGCCGGCTATGCGCAGCTATGCGCCGCCTATGATGTCGATCCGGCGCGCGCCGCCTTTTTCGAGGACATGGCGCGCAACCTGAAGCCCGCCAAGGCGATCGGCATGGCCACCATCTGGGTCAATAACGGATCGGAAGCCGGCGGGCACGGCCATCATCCCGACTTCGTGGACTTTGAGACCGATCATCTACGGCCCTTCCTGGCCGGCATATTGGGGAAAGACGCATGACCACCGACCTGATCGCCACCATCGACGCCGCCTGGGAGGACCGGGCCAATGTGAGCCTGACGACGCAGGGGCCGGTCCGCGAGGCCGTGGCGGCGGCGCTGGCGCTGCTCGACAGCGGCGAGGGGCGCGTGGCGGAGCCGGTCGAGGACGGATGGCAGGTCAATCAGTGGCTCAAAAAGGCGGTTCTTCTGTCCTTCCGCCTCAACGACAACGCGCTGATCGAGAACGGCCCCGGCGGCGGCTACTGGTGGGACAAGGTGCCGAGCAAGTTCGCCGGATGGGGCGAGGCGGAGTTTCGCGCCGCCGGTTTCCGCGCGGTGCCCGGCGCCTTCGCCCGCGCGGGGGCGCATATCGCGAAGAACGCGATCCTGATGCCCAGCTTCGTCAATATCGGCGCGTTCGTGGACGAAGGCACGATGGTCGACGCCTGGGTGACGGTCGGTAGCTGCGCGCAGATCGGCAGGAACGTCCATTTGTCGGGCGGGGTAGGCATCGGCGGCGTGCTGGAGCCGCTCCAGGCCGACCCGGTCATCATCGAGGACGACTGTTTCATCGGCGCGCGCTCCGAAGTGGTGGAGGGCGTCCGGATCGGCAAGGGATCGGTGCTGTCGATGGGCGTGTTCATCGGCCAGTCGACCAAGATCATCGACCGCGAGACCGGCGAAATCTTCATGGGCGAAGTGCCGCCCTATTCGGTGGTCGTGCCGGGATCGCTGCCGGGCAAGCCCCTACCCGACGGAACGCCGGGGCCCAGCCTCTATTGCGCGGTCATCGTCAAGCGCGTGGACGCCCAGACCCGCTCGAAGACGGGGATCAACGATCTGCTGCGCGACTGACGATCGCTGATCGGGGGGGCGTTCTGCGCGATGCCCCTCAATCCAGCGCCAGCCTCCACTCCCAGCGCAGCGGATCGCCGTCCATCACCTCGACGCCGCGCGCGACCAGGGCGTCGCGAATCTCGTCCGACAGGGCGAAATCCTTCGCCGCCCGCGCAGCCTGGCGGCGCTCCAGCTCCGCCTCTATCTCTTCGGCGGTGATCGCCGTATCCTTGGGCGCGATGCGCAGGTCGGCGCGAGTCAGCGTCAGCAAGCTGAGGCCCAGCGCCTGGTCGAAGGCCGCGATCAGGCACAGTTTCTCGTCCACCGGCACCTTCTTCATGCCCACCGCCTCTTCCAGCAGCGGCAGGGCGCGCGGCGTCATCAGGTCGTCGGCGATAGCGGCGTCGAACTGTTCGAGCAGCGGGACCAGCTTGGGATGCAGGTTGGCGCGCAGATAGTCAAGGCGCGGCGATTGCCAGGTGACCCCTTCGGCCCTGGCCTTCAGCCCCTCGACCGCCATCACCAGCCGCTTGAGCCGGGTCAGCGCCGCGCCCAGATTCTCGCCCGAAAACTCCAGCTCGCCACGATAATGGGCGCTGAGGCACAGCAGGCGATAGGCGATCGGGTGCACGCCCCGGTCGATGAGCGAGAAAAGGGTGGTGAAGCCGCCCTTCGACTTGCTCATCTTGCCCCCGTCGCTCCCCTTGCTCCGGTCGACCAGGAAATTATTGTGCATCCACCAGCGCGCGCCGGTGAAGCCGGGCTGTGCCGCATCCGCGCCGGTGCAGCCGCAATAGGCCTGGTTCTGCGCGATCTCGTTCGGATGATGGATTTCGCGATGGTCGATGCCGCCGGTATGGATGTCGAACGGCTGGCCGAGCCGGCCCAAGCTCATCACCGAACATTCCAGATGCCATCCGGGCGCGCCCTTGCCCCAGGGGCTGTCCCACTCCATCTGCCGCTGCTCGCCAGGCGGCGACTTGCGCCAGATGGCGAAGTCCGACGGGTTGCGCTTGCCCGCGACAGGGTCGATCCGGGCCATTTCGGAGGATTGGCGGGCGGCGTCGTCGCGCCCGCCCGCCAGCGCGCCATAATCCGGCACGGTGGAGGTGTCGAAATAGAGGCCGCTCTCCAGCTCATAGCAATGGGCCGGCGCGATCGCTCGCGCGAAGTCGATCATCTGCGGCACATAATCGGTCGCGACCGTCCATTCGGTCGGCGCGATGATGTTGAGATCGGCGATATTGCGCTTGAAGGCGTCGGTATAATGGGCGGCGATGTCCCAGATGCTCCTGGCTTGGGCGCGCGCCGCCGCCTCCATCTTGTCGTCGCCCGCGTCGGCGTCGCTGGTCAGATGGCCGACATCGGTGATGTTGATGATGTGGGTGACGGACAGCCCCTTCCACAACAGCGTCCGCCGCATCGTATCGGTGAAGACATAGGCGCGCAGATTGCCGATATGGGCATAATTATAGACGGTCGGCCCGCAGCTATAGACGCGAGCGTGACCCGGCTCGATCGGGGCGAAGGGTTCGACCGCGCGGCTGAGGCTGTTGAACAGGCGCAGGGGCGCGTCGCTATGCTGCTGATCCGACATGGGCGGAGCCATGCGGCATGTCGGGCGGAAGCGTCAACTGCGTAAAGACGATGGGTTGCCCCTTGAAACCCGTATACCGCGCCCCATATCCCCGATGCGGCCCGGCTTCGCCCGACAATGGGAGCGGGGCAGCAGAGTGGACCCGGATGCGGTTCGGACAGGCTTCCCCCCTCAGCCTTTTGCCGAAGACCGCTCCGGGTCCCTCGACCCCTCCTCCTCGCGCAGTATCGCTTCATTGTCCTTCGGGCGGCGTATAGGGCGCCATCGCGCCGTTCGACCGCTCATAGCGGAAGACGGCGCTGCATTGCGCCAGCGGCGCGCGCAGCCGGGTCAGCGTCGGGCCGTCGCGATGGGCCAGATAGGATGGCTCGTCCTTCCATAGCTCCAGCAGATGGAAGGTCAGCGGATCGTCGATCGCGGCCGTCAGCCGATAGGTCAGGCATCCCGCTTCCGCGCGCGACCCGGCGACCATCTCCTCCATTACCGCCAGAAACGCCGCCCGCTTGTCCGCCGTCGTGCGAAAGCCGATGTCCAGCAGGATCATGACGCCATCAGCCCATGCTTCTTCATGCAGTGGCGCAATTGGTCGTAGCTGAGGCTGAGGCTCTTGGCCGTCGCCCGCTGATTGTAGCGATAGCGTTCGAGCGCGGCGCGCACGATCGCCGCCTCATGCGCGTCCACCGCTGCCTTCAGATCGGTGATCTCTCCGTCGAAGGGCATGGGAGACATGCGCGGCTCGGCGCCAGCGGGCGGGGCATCATCGTCGGCGCGAGGCATGCGCGGCATCATCGGGCGCGGCTTCCAGGGGGAGGCGAAGGGGTCGAAGCTGATCCGATCGATCGGTCGGCCGGGCTCGTTCCACCGATAGACGGCGCGCTCGACCAGGTTGCGCAGCTCGCGCACATTGCCGGGCCAGCCATAGCCCTCCATCTCCGCCATGGTCGCCTTGGCGAAGCCCGGCCATTGCGGCCAGTTGATCTCCGCCGCCATCCGCCGCCCGAAATGCTCGGCTAGGACCGCCACGTCGCCCTCGCGCGCGCGCAGCGGCGGCAGGGTGATAACCTCGAAGCTCAGGCGGTCCAGCAGGTCGGGGCGGAAACGACCCTGTTCGGCGGCGGCGGGCAGATCCTCGTTGGTCGCGGCGACGATGCGTACGTCGACGGTCAGCGGGCGAGACGCCCCGATCCGCGTGACCTCCCCATATTCGATGACGCGCAGCAGCCGCTCCTGCGCGGCCATCGACAGTGTGCCCAGCTCGTCGAGGAACAATGTGCCGCCGTCGGCTTCCTCGAACCGGCCGGGCCGCGCGCGGGTGGCGCCGGTGAAGGCGCCCTGCTCATGGCCGAACAGTTCCGCCTCGATCAGCGTTTCGGGCAGCGCGGCGCAGTTCATGATGATCAGCGGCTCGCCCCAGCGCGGCGACAGGTGATGAAGCCGCTCGGCGATCAGTTCCTTGCCGGTCCCCCGCTCGCCGATCACCAGCACTGGCCGGTTGAGTTCGGCCGCTCGCCCGGCCAGTTCGACCGCGTCGAGAAAGGCGAAGGACTGGCCGACGAATTGCGTATTTTTCTCCATCCCAAAAGTTGGCCATATTTCCCAACTTTCGGCAAGAAGAAATAGGGCCGCCAGATGTGGAGAGAGATAAAAAAGCGCCGTTTTCCGCGCCTTTTTCCAAACTGGCACGGCCCCTGCAATGCCATGGACAAGCCGCCGGATAAAAGGCGGTCCCACGTTGAAGGCCAAGGTTCAGGGAGTAAGCAATGCGCAACGAAAACAAATATGAGGTGCGCCAGATCGGCCAGACTCTGTCCGTCGCCATCGCCGCCGTGCTGTTCGGATCGACCATGATCCTTTCCGCCGTCGGTCCGGCCCGGGCCAGCGAAACCACCGTTCTCGCCACCGCCGAGCAGACCCCCGCGACCGTCCGCTATCTCGCATAGGCGGTCGTATATCCCGGCCGGGGCGGGGGACAGCCCCCCTCTCGCCCGCCCCGGCGCCAGACATGAAGACCAGGAGTGAAGTTCACATGGGTATTTTTTCCCGCACCCGCGACATCATCGCCGCCAACGTCACCGACCTGCTCGACAAGGCCGAGGACCCCGCGAAGATGATCCGCATGATCATCCTCGAAATGGAGGAGACGCTGGTCGAGGTGCGCGCGTCCGCAGCCCGCACGATCGCCGACCAGAAGGAGATGCGCCGCCATATCGCCCGCCTGGAATCGCTTCAGGAAAGCTGGACCGAAAAGGCGCAACTGGCGCTGAGCAAGGACCGCGAGGATCTGGCCAAGGCCGCGCTGGTCGAAAAGCAGAAGGCGACCGACATGGCCGAGCAGCTCGCCCAGGAGATCGCGGTGCTCGACGACGCCCTGCGCGCGTCCGAAGAGGATATCGCCAAGCTCCAGGCCAAGCTGCGCGAGGCCCGCGCCCGCCAGAACAGCCTGATCACCCGCATGGAAAGCGCGCAGAACCGCCTGAAGGTGCGCGAGGCCTATGCCGGCGAGAAGGTCAACGACGCATTCGCCCGCTTCGACATGCTGGAGCGCCGGGTCGACATGGCCGAGGGCCGCGCGGACGCGATGGGCCTGGGCGGCGCGCCCAAGACGCTGGAGGAGGAGATCGCCGAGCTGAAGGCGAGCGACAAGGTCGACGCCGAACTCGCGGCGCTCAAGGCCTCGATGAACAAGGACGCCTGAGATGGAAGATGTCCTTGTCCCCATCGTCGTCGTGGGCATGCTCTTCATCGGCATGCCCTGGCTGATCTTCCACTATATCACCAAGTGGAAGCAGGCCCCCAAGATCACCGACGAGGATGAGCGGCTGCTGGACGAACTCCACCTGCTCGCCCGCCGTCTGGAGGAGAGGCTGCAGACGGTCGAACGGATCGTCGCCGCCGACAATCCCGACTTTCGGCCTTCGCGCGCCGCGGAGCCGGGCGACTATGATTTCGATCGGAGGAACTGAAGATGACTGCCCGCCGCACCAAATTCTACCTCGACAAGCAGAATGGCAAATGGATGGGCGTATGCTCCGGCATCGCCGACTATAGCGGGATCGACGTCGTGTGGGTCCGGGTCGGCGCGGTGCTGGTGACGCTGATGGGGGCCTTCCCCTGGACGCTGATCGCCTATTTCGCCGCCGCCTATTTCGCCGACGCCAAGCCCATGGGCCTCTATTCGGATCGCGACGACGAGAAGTTCTGGCAGGGGGTGCGCACTAATCCGGCGCGCTCCACCCGCGACGTGCGGTCCAAGTTCCGCGACATCGACCGCCGCCTGGCCGATATCGAGACCTATTATACCAGCCGCAACACGCGCCTGGCGGACGAGATCGACAGCCTGCGCTGAATGGCGCGCCAGTAACAGGGGAGCTGCCCGTCATGAGCTTTGCAGGACCGTCCTTCATCGTCGCCATCGTCGCCCTGTCGATGGGCGCCTGGGTCATCACCACCTGGATCAGGGCCGCGAACGGCTATCCGCTGGCCGACGACAACGGCAATACCGTTCATCGAACCAGCGCCGACGCCGATCGAAAAATCGACCTGCTGTCGAGTGAAAACGAAAAGCTGGTGGGCCGCATCAGCCGCCTGGAGGAACGCATTGCGGTGCTGGAGAGGATCGCCACCGATCCCGCCGTCCGCACCGCCCGCGACATCGACGCGCTGCGCTGATCCGGCCAGGGGAAAGAGTGGCCCGATCGCGCGCCGCACTGCCAATCGAAGGAGTACAGATGATCGACAATCCGTTCACCATGGTCGTGTGCATCGTCGGCATCGTCATGATCGCCCAAGTGCTGAAGGCCAAATATGGCGTCGTGCGCCGCCACAAGGGGGAGGAACTGGTCCGGCGCGGCCCCGATCCCGAAGCCGAGCGGCTGCGCGAGGAAGTGCGCGCGCTGAAGGACCGGGTGGCGGTGCTCGAACGGCTCGCCACCGACAGTTCGACCGCGCTCGACCGCGAGTTCGAGAAGCTCAAGGGCCGCGACTGAGCGCCGGCGCCCCGGTCCCGCCTTTCGATCGCATCAAGGGAGACATCGTCATGCCCGATACCATGCTCTACGTGATCATCGCGCTCGCCAGCCTGGGCGGCGTCGCGATCGTCGCCCTTACCGCGCTGCGCGGGTGGAAGGACTGGCTCGACCTCAAGCGCGCGGAACTGCTCCGCCGCCCGGAGGACGCCGCGCCGCCGTCGGCCGCGACCCGCATCGAGGTCGCCGATCTCAAGGAACGCATCCGCAAGCTGGAGGCGATCGCGGCCGGGGTCGATTTGTAGCGGCGGGCGGTGGCCTTAACCCTGACATGGCCGCGCGCTGGCCGTTCCGGGAATGAGAAATTGAGCCCAAGGCGCTGAATTAACCACGATATTCCCGGATTGACCGCTTCGCTTCTGCTATGGCGCGGCCATGGAAATGCCCGCGCCCGCCCGGAGTCGGTTAACCGAACTTGACGCGCTTCGGGGGATCGGCGCGCTCGGCGTCCTGATCTTCCATTATTCGACCCGCTTCCATGCGGTGTTTCCCGCCGCCGCGCATGTGCCGTTCAGCTTTCCCGGCGGCAATTACCGCGTATTGCTGTTCTTCGCCATTTCCGGCTTCGCGATCTTCTTCACCCTCGACCGCATCCGCACGGTGGCCGATTTCCTGATCAATCGGTTCGCCCGCCTCTACCCCGCCTATCTGGTGGCGATGCTGATGACGCTGTCGGTCGAATATCTGGCCCATGCCTGGACCTTGCTGGTCGGTCCGGCCGCCGTCCTGGCCAATATGACGATGCTCCAGGGCTTCGCCTTCATGCCCGAGGTGGACGGCGCCTATTGGACGCTGACGGTGGAGATCGGCTTCTATATCTGCATGGTGTCGCTGTGGAAGGTGGCGGGCCTCAAGCGCCTGGAGCCGCTTCTGCTCGGCTGGCTGGCGTTGCGCTGGCTCCATTTCGCCTGGCCGGGCATGCCCGAACGGGTCGTGATGCTGCTGGTGCTGCGCTACATGCCCTTCTTCATGATCGGCATGCTCTGCTACCGGATCTGGTCCGGCCAGCGGCGCTGGAGGCAGCAGGCGCCCTATGCCGCGGCCGCCCTGCTGACGGTCGCGGCGACCGAGACGCCGGACATCGCCCTGGTCGCGGTGGCGCTGCTGGCGATATTCGCCAGCATGATGCGCGGATGGCTGCGCTGGATCGCCGTGCGGCCGCTGACCTGGCTCGGCGGCATCAGCTACTCCTTCTACCTTATCCACCAGCATATCGGCTTCGTCGTCATGCTGAAGGCGAACGCGGCGGGGCTTGGCCCCTGGACGGCCTTCCTGCTGGCTTTTCTGGTCGCGCTCACGCTGGGCGCGCTGGTCAACCGGCTGGTTGAGCGGCCGGCGGCCGACGCGATCCTGACGTGGTGGAAACATCGGCGGGCCGTCCCTGCAACGGGGCTGGCGCCGCAGAACTGACATGAAAGGGACGTCCTTGGCGCAAGACGTCCCTTTCGAGCGTCCGAGCCGTCAGCGCGCGACCGGAGCCGCCGCCGCCGCGTTTTCAGGCAGACCGCCAAGCTGGGTCACCAGCTTCGTATAGGCGTCCAGATAGGCGAGGACGATGACCTGCCCGATCTCCGTATTCTGGTAACCGCTGCCGCCGGCCGCCGCGAAGCCCCCCCACCAGCCGCCGCCCGCGCCGCCGCCGAAACCGATGTCGGTCTTGCGCGCATAGCCTTCGGTCAGCGCCTCCTCCTCGGTCGTGCGAGCGTTCACGATCGACAGGGTGACATTGGCTTCCTTCTTCTTGATGTTGAGGCCGCCAAGGACCGCGCCGCCAAAGCCCCCCATCAGGCCGCCCAGCGCGCCGCCGATGCCGCCGCCGCCCGAATTGCGGTTGGACGAGACGATGTCGGGCTCCAGATAATAGTCGGCGGCCTTGACCTGACCCTTGCCCAGGTTCGACCCGGCCTGCAATTCGCCCGAATCCGCCATCGCGCGTTCCATCGCCCGGCTCTGCATCGAGCGGCCGCGATTGACGATGCGGAAGCAGCCGGATTGCTGGATGAAGACCTTCAGGATCGCCTCCGGGCTACCCAGGCTCAGTTCGCGCCACCACTGGTTGTCGGGCTCGACGATCGCGACGGTGCCGATCATGCGGGTGCAGCGCGGGATTTCGCGCGTGTTGCGCTCCTGATCGCGGCGGCCGGAGGACGCGCCCTTGGTCGTCCCGTCCTTATATGTCTTGCCTGAAGAGGTCGTCGCGGTCTGCGCGGCGGCGATCGTCGAGGTGACGGCGAGCGCGCTCGCCATCAGCATGGTAACCAATCTGAACATGCCCCACTCCCCTGAACATGGTTGGCGTGAAGATTTTATAGCTATGCGCGCGATCCCGTTGCTGGCGCCTTAGCACAGGCCATGGCCTGTGCCTACGGTCCGCGGGGCCGCCGGCGGTTCGACAGCGTTGCTGACAGTGGGGGAAAGGCCTGCTATCGGCGCGCGCTATGACCGACCTCTCGCGCATCCGCAATTTTTCCATCATCGCCCATATCGACCATGGCAAATCGACGCTGGCCGACCGGCTGATCCAGCGCACCGGGGGGCTGACCGATCGCGAGATGTCGGCCCAGGTGCTCGACAATATGGATATCGAGAAGGAACGCGGCATCACCATAAAGGCGCAGACCGTGCGCCTCGACTATGTCGCCAAAGACGGCGAGACCTATGAACTCAACCTCATGGACACGCCGGGCCATGTCGACTTCGCCTATGAGGTGAGCCGCAGCCTCGCCGCCTGCGAGGGCGCGCTGCTGGTCGTCGACGCAGCGCAGGGGGTCGAGGCGCAGACGCTCGCCAACGTCTACCAGTCGATCGAGCATGACCATGAGATCGTGCCCGTCATCAACAAGGTCGACCTGCCCGCCGCCGAGCCGGAAAAGGTGCGCGCGGAGATCGAGGAGGTGATCGGCCTCGACGCGTCGGAGGCGGTGCTGGCCTCCGCCAAGTCGGGCCTAGGCATCGACGAGGTGCTGGAAGCGATCGTCAGGAAGATACCCGCGCCCAAGGGCGACCGCGACAAGCCGCTGGAGGCGATGCTGGTCGATAGCTGGTACGACCCTTATCTGGGCGTCGTCATCCTGGTCCGCGTCATCAACGGGGTCATCAGGAAGGGCCAGAGCATCAAGTTCATGATCGGCGGCACCGAGCATCTGATCGACCGCGTCGGCTGCATGCGGCCCAAGATCGAGCCGCTGCCCGAGCTTGGCCCTGGCGAGATCGGTTTCATTACCGCGCAGATCAAGGACATCAGCCAGACGCGCGTCGGCGACACGATCACCACGGTCAAGAACCCGGCCGCGCGGCCGTTGCCGGGCTTCAAGGAAGTGCAGCCGGTGGTCTTTTGCGGCCTGTTTCCCGTCGACGCCGCCGACTTCGAGAAATTGCGCGATTCGATCAGCAAGCTGCGCCTCAACGACGCCAGCTTCTCGTTCGAGATGGAGACGTCGGCCGCGCTGGGCTTCGGCTTTCGCTGCGGCTTCCTGGGCCTACTGCATCTGGAGATCATCCAGGAGCGGCTGAGCCGCGAATATGATCTGGACCTCATCACCACCGCGCCCTCGGTCGTCTACGACATCCACATGAACGACAAGTCGGTGCAGCAACTGCATAATCCGGCGGACATGCCGGAGGCCAATTATATTGACTATATCGAGGAGCCGTGGATCGAGGCGGTCATCTATTGCCCCGACGAATATCTGGGCTCGATCCTGAAGCTCTGCCAGGATCGGCGGGGCATCCAGAAGAACCTGACCTATGTCGGCGGCCGGGCGCAGATCACCTACGAGTTGCCCTTGAACGAGGTCGTGTTCGACTTTTACGATCGGCTCAAGAGCATTTCGCGCGGCTACGCCTCGTTCGACTATCATCAGATCGGCACGCGCGAGGGCGACCTGGTCAAGATGGGCATCCTCGTCAACAACGAGCCGGTCGACGCGCTGTCGATGATCGTCCATCGTTCCGCCGCCGAGGCGCGCGGGCGGCATATGTGCGAGCGGCTGAAGGACCTGATCCCCCGTCACCTGTTCAAGATCCCGATCCAGGCGGCGATCGGCGGCAAGGTGATCGCGCGCGAGAC
>JARYGO010000036.1:0-2079 GCA_033795485.1 Sphingobium sp. | reverse complement strand
GGGCGACTTCGGCGAGCTTCAGCATCAGGCCGACATTCGCTTTGGCGAGCGCGGCAAGTTGATCGACCGGATAGGGCATGGGACGATGAACCTTTCTCTTCGCGTCTAAGCTCCAGCGTATCGGGCATGCAGCCCTGGCCTGAGGCTCATCGCGTCGCGCCGCCGATATTCGGCGAGGCTGAATCAGAGAGAATCGGTAACTCTACGTATGCCGAATCTGCGGCTTGCCTGCGACGCTCAGCCAATGCACTTTTGGCTTGTCGTCCATGTCGTGCCCGCGGGCAGCGACTTCTACCCGTCCCGTCATGATCGCGGCACGGTCGGGCATGATTATGGTCTGACCCGGCAACCGGCATGGGCGTGATACCGTCCATAGCCAGGCTCGGCCGGATTGCGGCGCTCCGCGGTCCCGTCCTCGATGTCGAGTTCGACGAAGGGCCGCTGCCCGCAGTCAATGAAGCACTGCGCATCGATGCGGCGTCAGGCCCGCTGGTCGCGGAAGTGCAGAGCCATATTGATGATCGGACCGTCCGCGCCGTCGCGCTTCAGCCGACCTCCGGTCTGGCGCGCAATGTCGGCGTGGTGGCCTTAGGCGCACCCATCGCGGTTCCGGTCGGAGACAAGGTTCTTGGGCGGCTCCTTACGCCGACCGGGCAGGTGGGGGACGGCGGCGCGCCGCTCGGACCGGATGTGCCATTGAGGCCGATCCATCGCGCACCCCCACCGCTCGACGAGCAGAGCGCGGCGACGGCGATGTTCGAGACCGGCATCAAGGTCATCGATCTGCTCGCACCGCTTGCCCAGGGCGGCAAGGCCGCCATGTTCGGGGGCGCGGGGGTGGGCAAGACCGTGCTGGTGATGGAACTCATCAACGCGATGGTCGCCCGCTACGAGGGTGTCTCAGTGTTCGCGGGCATCGGCGAGCGATCGCGCGAGGGCCATGAGCTGCTCACCGACATGCGCGGCTCGGGTGTGATCGACAAGACCGTGCTCGTTTTCGGGCAGATGAACGAGCCGCCGGGCGCGCGCTGGCGGGTCGGGCTGACCGCGCTCACCATCGCCGAACATTTCCGCGACGAGCAGAAGCGCAACGTCCTGCTGCTCATGGATAATGTGTTCCGCTTCGTCCAGGCCGGCAGCGAGGTGTCGGGCCTGCTTGGACGCATGCCTTCGCGCGTCGGCTATCAGCCGACGCTGGCCAGCGAGGTGGCCGCGCTGCAGGAGCGCATCGCCTCTGTGCATGGGGCTGCGGTGACCGCGATCGAGGCGGTCTATGTGCCCGCCGACGATTTCACCGACCCGGCAGTCACCGCCATCTCCGCCCATCTCGACAGTTCCATTCTGCTCTCGCGCGCCATGGCGGCCGAAGGCATCTATCCCGCGGTCGATCCCCTGGGATCCTCGTCGATCCTGCTCGATCCGCAGGTCGTGGGCGATCATCATTACGCGCTCGCCCAGCAGGCCCGCGAGACGATCGCGCATTATCGCGAGCTCCAGGACATCATCTCGCTGCTCGGCATCGAGGAACTGGGCCGCGAAGACCGGCTGATCGTCGGCAGGGCGCGGCGGCTCCAGCGCTTCCTGACCCAGCCTTTCATGGTGACCCAGGCCTTCACCGGACAGGCCGGCCGCTCGGTGGCGCTGGCTGATACCCTGAAGGGCGTCGCGGCCATCCTGTCGGGCGAGACCGACGACTGGCCCGAAAGCGCCTTCTACATGGTGGGCGATATTGAAGAGGCACGCTCTCGCGTGGGGCAGGGCGCATGAAGCTGCGCATCACCGATCCGACCGCGATCCTCGTCGACGCCGATGTCGCGTCGGTTCGCGCCGAGGATGCCAGCGGCAGTTTCGGCATCCTGTCGGGCCATGCCGATTTCCTGACCGCGCTTGGCGTCTCGATCGTCTCCTGGCGCGGCCCCGATGGCGCTCCCGGCTATTGCGCGGTGCGCAACGGCATTCTGACCGTGAGCCACGGCACGGAGGTCGCGGTCGCGACGCGCGAAGGCCATGTCGGCGATGACCTTGGAACGCTCGAGCATGACGTGCTCGCGCGCTACCGCGAGCGCGACGAGGGCGAAC
>JARYGO010000022.1:0-48852 GCA_033795485.1 Sphingobium sp. | reverse complement strand
GAACTTCCCGCGCTTCAACAAGATGAAGGGCATGGGCCAGATCGTCACCTGGTCCGTCCGCGACGAGACCCTGCATTGCGAGGGGATCATCAAGCTGTTCCACGCCTTCTGCGCCGAACGCCAGTGCCTGACCCCGGCGGTCAAGGACGACATCATGGACATGTGCCAGAAGACGGTGCGGATCGAGGATGCGTTCGTCGACCTGGTGTTCGAAATGGGGCCGGTCCCCGGCATGACGCCCAAGGACATCAAGCGCTATGTCCGCTATATCGCCGACTGGCGGCTGGGGCAGCTTGGGCTCAAGCCCATCTACATGATCGAGGACCACCCGCTGCCATGGCTCGCCCCGCTGCTGAACGGCGTCGAGCACGCCAATTTCTTCGAGACCCGCGCCACCGAATATAGCAAGGGCGCGACCCGCGGCCAGTGGAACGACGTCTGGGAAAGCTTCGACCGCCGGAAGAAGCTGAAAGCCAACGACGCCGCGCCGGAAGAGGGCGACGCGGACATGTTCAAGGCGGCAGGGATCGCGGCGGAGTAGGACGTCGGACGAGCGCTGCTCGCCGCTGCGGCGCGTGACGGAAGTGCCGGCGCCGCACTGGCATGGCATTTCTTTCCGCTGTCCCCGGCCTCCGCAATATATGGCTGAAAGCGCCTTGATCCATGCCCGTTCGGGCGGCAGGCAAGGCGTTACCGGTCCTTAACGTCGCTGGCCCATGATGGCGCGCATGTTCGGCGTCCGCCTCCGTTCCCTGTTCACCAGCCGCTGGATGGCCCTGCTCTGGGCCATCCTCGTGATCCTGACCGCCATCCAATATGTCGGGTTGGCCGATGATGGCGAGGGGAGGCAGGACGATGCGGACAATGCGCAGACGCTGACGGCGCAGCAGCGCAATGCCGTCGACAGCGTCTTCTGACCGTCCGCACCGGCTATATCAACCCTCCCTGAACGATCTGTTTTATTCCGTTCATGCAACATTAGCGCGAGGCGCAGGTTTCCCCTTCCAGAATAGAAGAAGGAGCCATGGCAATGCCTATTACCTTGAACAAAGCCCTGATCGCCCTTTCGCTGGGCGCCGTGACGTTGACTGCCGTGCCCGCCGCCGCGCAGAGCAATGCGCAGCGACGTGAAGACCGCCGCGACTATCGCCAGGATCGGCGGGACGACCGCCGCGACGTCCGGCAGGATCGCCGCAACAATAGCCGCGTTGTCTATAATTACGACTATAACCGGCCCGATCCGCGCTACCGCAATTATTATGCGGAACGCTATTATCGCAGCGGCAACTATGCGCCGATGCGCGTGACGCGTCAGACCCGCATCTATCGCGGCTCGGACAACCGCTATTATTGCCGCCGCTCCGACGGCACCACCGGCCTCATCGTCGGCGCGGCCCTGGGCGGCGTGATCGGCAACCAGCTCGATCGCGGCGGCTCCAACCTGCTCGGCACGCTGCTCGGCGGCGGCGCGGGCGCGCTGCTGGGCCGTGAGATCGACCGCGGCGGAGTGAGCTGCCGCTAAGGCACATCCATCGATCATAGAAAGGCGGGCGCGGAAATCCCGCGCCCGCCTTTCTTATAAATGGAATTCTCGGCTACAGTTCGTCGTCCTCGTCATAGTCGGTCTGGCCGAGGCTGCTTTCCTCATCGTCCATCATCGGCTCGCCGGCGAAGGCGCCGTTGTCGATATGGCCGCTGCGGTTCATCTCGTTCATCTTGTCGACGAGGTCGGGGGTGTCGTCCGGGATGATCTGGGCCGGGTTGGGCCTGCCGCCGCGCTCGCTATCCTCACTGAGGTCGGTGCCGCGCAGCCGCGCATCGTCGGCGACGTCATTGGCTTGCGCGCCGCTATCATCCTGCTCGGCATTTTCCTCGTCGTCGGGGGGCAGGGGCTGGTCGGTGGGGCGTTCCATGATGGCGCGGTCCTTTCGCGGGAGGGGTTCTGCCCCTTCAACGGCCCAGCCGATCCAGCCGTTCCCTCGGCTCGTGCGCGCCGGCGCATGCCCGCGCTAGGGATCGGGGGAAAGGCGCGCTACCGCATCGGCTTTTCCGCCATTTCGGCTGGACAGCGGTGCGCGCCCAAGTCACAAGCACGCCCGACTCCCATCGTCATCAGTCCAGGATCATCATGACCCGCACCCTCATTTCCTCGGGCTCGCCTTTCGAGGCGCAAGTCGGCTATTCGCGCGCCGTCGTTCAGGGCGACTGGTGCTTCGTCGCCGGGACCACCGGCGCCGATCCCGAAACCAAGGTTATGCCCGACAGCGTCGCCGATCAGGCCGCCAATGCGCTCAAGGTCATCGGCGCGGCGCTGGAGCAGGCCGGCTTCGCCTTTGCCGATGTCGTGCGCGCCACCTATTATATCACCGATCCCGCCTATTGGGACGAGATCGGACCGCCGCTGAGCGCGGTGTTCGGGGATGTCCGCCCCGCCGCCACCTGCCTGGTCGCCGGCCTCATCAGGCCGGACATGAAGATCGAGATCGAAGTCACCGCCCTCAAACGCCAGGGATAAGCATCATGCCCGCCACCATGTACGGCATCAAGAATTGCGACACGATCAAGAAGGCCCGCAACTGGCTGGACAATGAACGGGTCGCCTACAGCTTTCACGATTATAAGGTGTCGGGCATCGACGAGGCGACGGTGCGCGGCTGGGTCGCCGACCATGGGTGGGAGACGATTCTCAATCGGGGCGGCACCACGTTCCGCGCGCTGCCGGAGGGCGACCGCGCCCATATCGACGCCGACAAGGCGATCATGCTGATGGTCGCCAACCCGTCGATGATCAAGCGGCCGATCCTGGATGTCGGCGGCAAAACCGTGGTCGGCTTCAAGGCGTCGACCTACGAAACCGCGCTGGAGAAGGCGTGAGCCGGACGGGGAGGGGGAATGGCATGCCGCGGCGTTTCCGCTTCGCCTTGCTGCTGGCGCTCGCGTCCGCGCTGATGGCGCCCGCCTCCGCCCTTGCCGAGCCGCTGATCATCGCCCATCGCGGGGCCAGCGGCGAGCGGCCCGAACATACGCTCGCAAGCTATGAGCGGGCGATCGACCAGGGGGCCGACTATATCGAACCCGACCTAGTGCTTACCAAGGACGGGGTGCTGGTCGCCCGCCATGAAAATGAGATTGGCGGCACCACCGACGTCGCCGACCATCCCGAGTTCGCCGACCGGCGCACGACCAAGACGATCGACGGCGTCGAGATTACCGGCTGGTTCACCGAGGATTTCACTCTGGCGGAGTTGCGGACGCTGCGGGCCCGCGAGCGGTTGCCGGAGCAGCGCCCGGCCAACAAGCGCTTCGACGGCCTCTACCCTATCCCGACTTTCGAGGAGATCATGTTGCTCGTCCGCGCCAAGGAGGCGGAAACGGGGCGACGCATCGGCCTTTATCCGGAGACCAAGCATCCCAGCTATTTCGCGGGCATCGGCCTGCCGCACCAGCAGGCGCTGCTGACGCTGCTCGGCAAATATGGCTATGCGACCGAGGCCGACCCGGTCTTCATCCAGTCGTTCGAGGTCGGTAACCTGAAGGCGCTGCGCGAGGCCACCCGCCTCCGCCTGGTCCAGCTCGTCGATGCGCAGGGCGGCCCCGCCGACCTGCCCGGCACGACCTATGCCGACATGCTGAGCGTCGAGGGGCTGAAGGCGATCGCGGGCTATGCCGACGGGCTGGGGCCCGCCGCGTTGATGCTGATCGCGCCGGAGGGGCCGACCGCGCTGGTCGGCCGCGCCCATGACGCGGGCCTGCAAGTGCATGTCTGGACGCTGCGGATGGAGAATATGTTCCTGCCCGCCCCCTATCAGCGGCCCGACGACCCGCAGGGGCGGGGCGATTTCGCGGGCTTCGTCCGCGCCGTCGCCGCGACCGGGGTGGATGGGCTGTTCAGCGATTTTCCGGGGCAGGCGCGCGCGGCGCTGGCGGCGGGGCAATAGCGGCCAAAGCTCGCCTGCCCGCTTGTAAAATCGCGTGCGCGCGCGAATAACGGATCCATGCTCTCGCAGAAGACCCGCTATGCCATCCGCGCGCTCCAGCATCTTGCCGATCGTTACCGCCAGGGGCCCGTGCCGCTGGGGGAGATAGCGACGCGCCAGAACATTCCAGCCAAGTTCCTGACCGTCATCCTGTCCGAACTGTCGCGCGAGGGACTAGTCGCGACCCAGCGTGGGCGGGACGGCGGCTATTGGCTGGCGCTGGCGCCGATCGACATCAGCTATGGCGACATCGTGCGGCTGACGCGCGGATCGCTGGCGCTGACCCCCTGCGCCAGCCGCTTCGCGCATGAAACCTGCACGAACTGCCTGCCCGAATCGGAATGCCGGCTGCACCGGGTGATGCTAAGGGTGCGGGACGAGACGGCCAAGGTGCTGGACAGCATCAGCCTGGCCGAACCCTTCGCCGCCGACGCTTAAGGCGGATCGACATCGTCC
Organism: Sphingobium sp.; assembly: GCA_033795485.1. GTDB lineage: Bacteria > Pseudomonadota > Alphaproteobacteria > Sphingomonadales > Sphingomonadaceae > Sphingobium. The sequence continues at coordinate 44,419 of JARYGO010000022.1, read as the reverse complement.
CAAGGGGCTTGCCGTGGGCGCGCGGCTTCGCCACATCACGGGCATGACCACGCCCCCGCTCAAAGCCGCCCTGATACCCGTCACCGCCTTTCAGCAGAATTGCACGCTGTTCTGGTGCACCGCGACGATGCGGGGCGCGTTCGTCGACGCGGGCGGCGACCTGCCGCTGCTGAAGGCGGCGGCCGCCCAACATGGCGTCCAGATCGAAAAGCTGCTCGTCACCCATGGCCATATCGACCATTGCGGCCAGACGGGCGTGCTGGCGAAGGAACTGGGCGTGCCGATCGAGGGGCCGCACGAGGCGGACCGCTTCTGGATCGACCGGTTGGGCGAAGACGGCCTGAAATATGGCATGGACGGCCGCGTGTTCGAGCCCGACCGCTGGCTGGTCGACGGCGATGTGGTGACGGTGGGGGGATTAACGCTCGACGTGCTGCACTGCCCCGGCCACACGCCCGGCCATGTCGTGTTCCACCATGCGCCCAGCCGCCTCGCCATCGTCGGCGACGTGCTGTTCCAGGGGTCGATCGGCCGCACCGATTTCCCGCGCGGCAATCATCGGGATCTGATCGAGGCGATCACCACCAAATTATGGCCTCTGGGGGGCGAGACCGCCTTCGTGCCCGGTCATGGCCCGATGAGCAATTTCGCCCATGAGCGGCGGACCAATCCGTTCGTCGCCGATTCGGTGCTGGCGCGGGCGGGCGCAGCGCCGATGAACAGCTCAGGCCCGGGCTGACAGGCTGGGCAGCGCAGGCACCTCGCGCGTACCCGCATAGGCGGCGTAGAGCGCCGTCAGGGCCAGCCCCAGCATCACGCCCCAGGTCAGCAGGATGCCGAGTCTGCGCGCGGAACCGGGCTGGTCGCTGTCCATGCCGAAGGCGTGCCCGACCCGGCCCAGAACGAACAGCAGCGCCGCCACCCATAGCCACAGCGACGACCCCAGCGCCATTTCGACGAGCCCCATCAGGATCAGGATGATCGGCGCATATTCGACGAAATTGGCATGGGCGCGGATGCGCTTGCCCAGCAGGGCGTTGCCGCCGTCGCCGTGCAGCACCTTCTGGCCGAGGCGGAGGCGAACGCAACGCGTCGCCAGCCAGAAATTGAGCAAGGCGCAGGCGGCGGCGAGCGTGAGGGTGACGGGCAGCAGCATTGGCGAATATCCCCTCCTTGTCGCATGGCGCGACATGCTGGACATGCGGCACCATGATGGCCGGCGCTTTCCCGCGCAAGGAAGGACTTGCGCCCGCGCCAAAAACGGCTATAGGCGCAGGGCTTCGCGATCAACCGGGCCGCACGGGTCTGCGGCTCCATTGCCGTCAGCCTCGTCCAGCGGAATCCGGCCAGTCGCACAGACCTTGATATACGGAAAATAGGTGCCGATATGGCTGTCCCAAAGAGGAAAACGTCCCCATCCCGCCGTGGCATGCGCCGCAGCCACGATTCGCTGCGCGTCGAGGCGTTCAATGAATGCGCGAACTGCGGCGAACTGAAGCGCCCGCACAATCTTTGCGAGGCCTGCGGCCATTATAACGGCCGCGAAATCGTCGCCGTCGGGGCGTAAGCAACGCGTCTTGCCGTAAATCTCCCGAACAAGGGGTGACATAAGTGAGCAGCCAGCCGCGAATCGCAATCGACGCGATGGGCGGGGATAGTGGCGTGCGCGTGATGCTGGCGGGCGCCGCGCTTGCCCGTCATCGCCACGACGGGTTGCGCTTCACCCTGTTCGGGGACGAGCGGCAGATCAGGGCCGCGCTGGAAAATCACCCCAATCTGCGCGCGGCGTCCGACGTCGTCCACGCCGCGACCACGGTGGCGGCGACCGACAAGCCCAGCGCGGCCATCCGCAACAAGACCAGCTCGATGAGCATGGCGATCGCGGCCGTGAAGGCAGGCCAGGCCGGCGCGGCCGTGTCCGCCGGCAACACCGGCGCGCTGATGGCGATGGCGAAGCTCGCGCTGCGCACCATGCCCGGCGTCGACCGGCCGGCGCTGGCGGCGCTTCTGCCGACGCTCGGCGACAATGACGCGGTGATGCTGGACCTTGGCGCGAACACCGAATGCGACGCCCGCAACCTCATCCAGTTCGCGGTCATGGGCGCGGCCTATGCGCGGATCGCGCTGGACCTCGACACCCCGCGCGTCCGCCTGCTGAACATCGGCACGGAGGATATGAAGGGCACGGACGAGATTCGCGCCGCCGCCGCCGTGCTGCGCAAGGCCAAGCTGCCGCTGCGCTTCGACGGCTTCACCGAAGGCGACAAGATCAGCCATGGCGACACCGACGTGATCGTGTGCGACGGCTTTTCCGGCAATGTGGCGCTCAAGACGGCGGAGGGCACCGCCCGCTTCGTAACCGACGTGCTGCGCCGCGCCTTCACCAGCTCGCTCCGCTCGAAGCTGGGCTTCCTGATCTCCAGGCCGGCGATGCACCTTCTCAAGCATCATCTGGACCCCAACAACCATAATGGCGCGGTCTTTCTGGGCCTGAACGGGGTGGTGGTGAAGAGCCACGGAAACGCCACCGAAAAGGGCGTGGCCAACGCCGTCCATGTCGCCGCGCGCCTGCTGGAAGAAGACATTACCCGCCGGATCGCGGCGGACATGGCGACCGTCGAACCAGGTGGGGCGTCCTCGCCCCGTTTGGAGATGCCCGCCAAGTGACGCGCCGTTCCGTCCTGCTCGGCACGGGCTCGGCCCTGCCGCCCCGTGCCGTCTCCAATGCCGAACTGGCGGAGACCGTGGATACGAGTGACGAATGGATCGTCGAGCGGACCGGCATCCGCAACCGCCACATCGCCGCCGACGGGGAAACCACGGCGACCCTGGCGACGCAGGCCGCGCGCGCGGCGCTCGACGCGGCGGGGCTGGACGCGGGCGCGATCGACCTCATCATCCTGGCGACCGCGACCCCCGACCAGACCTTTCCGGCGAGCGCCACCATCGTCCAAGCGGCGCTCGGCATCGACGATTGCGTCGCCTTCGACGTGGCGGCCGTCTGTTCAGGCTTTCTTTATGCGATCACCGTCGCCGACAGCATGATCCGCGCGGGGACGGCGAACCGGGCGCTCGTCATCGGCTCCGAAACCTTCAGCCGCATCCTCGACTGGCAGGACCGCACGACCTGCGTCCTGTTCGGCGACGGCGCGGGCGCGGTGGTGCTGGAAGGTCAGGAAACCTCCGGTGACGCCGCGGCGGCGCGCGGCATCCTGGCGACGAAGCTCCATGCCGACGGCCGCCATAATGGCCTCCTCTATGTCGACGGCGGCCCGTCCACGACCGGCACCGTGGGCAAGCTGCGGATGAAGGGGCAGGAAGTGTTCCGCCATGCCGTCACTAACCTCGCCGCCGTGCTGAAGGAAGTGATGGACGCGGCGGGGATGGCCACGACAGACATCGACTGGCTGGTGCCGCATCAGGCCAATGCCCGCATCCTCGACGCGACCGCGCGCAAGCTCAAGCTCTCGCCCGACCGGGTCGTGATGACCGTCGACCGCCACGCCAACACCTCCGCCGCGTCGGTGCCCTTGGCGCTCGACGTCGCCATGCGCGACGGGCGGATCAGGCCCGGCGACGTGCTGGTGCTGGAGGCGATGGGCGGCGGCTTCACCTGGGGGGCCTGCGTCCTGCGGGTCTGACGCCGAGCATCGGGCGGCGGGTCGTTCCGCTCCTGTCCCGATATTGTTCAATCCTTACAGCCCGAAAGCTTGCCGAATCGCTGCGGATGCCGCACATTTCGCGGCGATCGCCCTCGCCCGGTGATCCCTGGGGCTTTGGAAGGGCGAAAAGGGGACGGGATGAGCAGCAACGGAACCCTGACGCGCGCCGATCTGGCCGAAAGCGTCAACCGTCATATCGGCCTTTCCCGGGCCGAGGCTTCGGCGATCGTTGAATCCATACTCGACCATATGACGGCCGCGCTGGAGCGGGGGGAGAATGTCAAGATTTCCAGCTTCGGCACCTTCGTCCTGCGCGACAAGAACCAGCGTATGGGCCGCAATCCCAAGACCGGGGTCGAAGTGCCGATCGACCCGCGCCGCGTCCTCACCTTCCGCGCCAGCCAGTCGATGCGCGACCGCGTCTCGGGGATCTGAAATATCGCGCCGCGCGCCGGCATGGGAAATCTTACCAAGGTTGACCTTTAACCAACTATAAGTGCAGACTTGTTCATCATGGACAAGACTGAGGGCGCATTTCTGACGATCAGCGAGCTGGCCGCCGAACTGGGCCTGCCGCAGCATATATTGCGCTATTGGGAAAGCCGCTTTCCTCAGTTGCGTCCGCTCCAGCGGTCGGGCAACCGCCGCTATTACCGGCCCGCCGACGTGGCCTTGGCGCGCCGCATCCACCAGCTACTGAATGTAGAGGGTTTCACCGTGCGCGGCGCGCAGAAGGCGCTGGCGGACGAGGGCGGCGCGATCGTTCCGGCCACCCCGCCAGCCGAACCGCCCAGCGAAGTGCCGGACCTGGTCGCCCGGCTGCAAGCCATCCGGGCGCAGTTGGCGCGAGCGGTGGGGGAATAGCGGCGCGCGGGCGTCGCCGCCTATGCCAGATCGCGCGCATAGACCAAATCCTCGAACGGAACGTCCCCGACCATGAAGGTCATCGACCCGATCTGCTTAAAGCCGTGCCGCGCATAGAAGCGCCGGGCGCGGTCATTCTGGGGATAGACGGCGAGCAGCATCCGCCGGCGGCCGCGCCGCGCCGCCTCCTCGGCCAGCCGCTCCATCAGCGGGTCGCCATTGCCGCCGCCCTGCCATCCGGGCAGCAGGTAGATGCGCTTGAGTTCAATGTCGCTCACGTCATCCACCGGCACCGGCAGGTCGGGCCGAGTCAGCATCGCATAGCCGACAAGCGCGCCCAGCGGAGTCTCGCCGATCAGCACATGGTTATGGGGATCGGCGATGGCGGCGCGGTAATAATCCTCGCCATGCGCGCGGCGGATATGATCGACTAGCGCGGGCCCCGGATGATCGTGGGCGAAGCTGGTGAGGAAGGTTGCGCCGCCCAGGATGGAAAGGGCGGGCGCGTCATGCGCCCGCGCCACGCGCCAGTGGACCGGCTTCAACGCGTTTCGGGACCCAGCGCCGGATCGAGATCGCGCGGGCGGGTGAAGCTGATCAACGCGCCGCAGCCGTCCGCCACGTCCGCCCAGCGGTCGACATTCAGGTCCAGCACGGCGAGGCTCGCGGTCGGGAACTTGACTTCCACATCCTCGCGCAGCGGACCCGCATCGTCGGGGACGAGCTCCAGGATCAAATCCTCCAGCCCGGGATTATGCCCCGCCATCAGCGCGGTCTCGGCATTTTCGGGAAGGTCGCGGATCACGTCGATCAGCGTCGCGGGGGAGGCGAGGTAGATGCGGCGGTCCCATTGGGCCTCCAGCGTCTGGCCATAGCCCTCGAAAAACACCTCCAGCGTCTGCATGACCCGCGCGGCGGGGGAGGCGACCAGATGGTCGAACGCCATCTTCCTGGACCGGGCATATTGGCCGACCAGCAGCGCAGCCTTTCGGCCCCGCCGGTTGAGCGGCCGGTCGAAATCGCGCGCTACTGGATCGTCCCAGTCGGACTTGGCGTGGCGCAACAGGGTCAGCCGCTTCATTCGCTCTCCCGATCGTCGCGGTTCGATTCGCCCCCCTGATGCACCAACGGCCCGCCCGCGCCAAGCGCTGGATGTCCCGACGATATCGGGAAGGCACCTTGCGCGGAGTCGCTGACGGCGATGATCGCCTCGTCCAGCGTCACCCGGCGGATCGGCACGCCCGGGGGGAAGGCCGACAGCAGGCGGCTGGGCAGGGCGGCCGACAGGATGACGAAGCTGCCCCGGTCGCCGGCGCGCCGGATCAGCCGACCGAACGCCTGCGCCAGCCGGGCCCGGATCAGCCGGTCGTCATAGGCGCTGCCGCCGCCGACCAGCCGCCGGGCGGCGTGCAGGACCGTGGGCTTGGGCCAGGGCACCCCCTCCATCACCACCAACCGCAGCGAATGGCCGGGCACGTCGACCCCGTCGCGCAGGGCGTCGGTGCCCAGAAGCGAAGCGCGCGGATCGTCGCGGAAGATGTCGACCAGCGTGCCCGTGTCCATCGGATCGACATGCTGGGCGTAGAGCGGCAGCCCGGCCCGCGCCAGTCGGTCGGCGATCCGGGCATGGACGGTGCGCAGCCGCCGGATGGCGGTGAACAGGCCCAGCGTGCCCCCGCCCGCCGCCTCGATCAGCCGGGCATAGGCGCCCGACAGAGCCGGGATGTCGCCGCGCTTGATGTCGGTGACGACCAGCACCTGCGCGGCGTCGGGATAGTCGAACGGGCTCGCCGCCTCGAATCGCGCAGCGCCGCGCGGCAGGTGGAGCGCGCCGCTGCGCTGCTCGGCATTGCTCCAGTCGCCGCCCCCCTTCAGCGTCGCGGAGGTGACGATCACGCCCTGCGCGGGCTTCAGCACGGTTTCGGCCAGCGGGCGCGTGGGATCCAGCCAGTGGCGGTGGATGCCGATGTCGAACTCTCGCCCCTCGAAGCGGTCGACCGCCAGCCAGTCGACATAGTCGGCGTCGGCCGGGCCGCCGATCCGCGCCAGCAGCGCCAGCCAGGCCGCGATCAGGTCGCAGCGCCAGCCAAGCGACGCCACCGCCCCTTCGATCCGCGCGCGGGCCGCGCCGTCCAGCCAGTCGGGCGCATCCTCGATCACGGCCTCCAGCCGCTTGCCCAGCCGCGTCAGCGGGCGCAGCAGCCCGTCGAGCGCCTGCGCCGCCTCCTGCGCGGCGTCGACCAGCGCGCCGTCGGGTTCGGCCAGTTCGGTCTCCAGACCATAACCCGCGTCCGCTTCGCCATTTTCAGCCGCGCGGGCGAAGACCGTGCCGCGCGCCGCCGCGAGCAGCCGCTCGACCGGGCCGAACGGGTCGCCCGCGACGATTCGCTTCAGCCATTCGTCGCCCGGCAGGGCCTGGGCGGCGGCGCGCGCCGCCTCGATCGCTTCGCCGCCCTCGGCATCGTAGCTGGCGACATCGGAAAGGCGCGCGGCCAGGCCCCGCCGCCGTCCGCGCGACGTGCCTTCCGGGCCGATGATCCAGCGCCGCAGCTCGATCGCCTCGGCCCCCGACAGCGCGACGGAAAATGTCGAATCGGCGGCGTCGAACAGATGATGCCCCTCGTCGAAGATCACCCGAGTCGGGCGCTGGCCCGCCTCCCGCCCGCGCGCGGCGTTGATCATCACCAGCGCATGATTGGCGATGACGATGTCGGCGTCGGCGGAGGCGCGCGCCGACCGCTCGATGAAGCATTTGCGATAATGGGGGCAGCCCGCATAGATGCACTCGCCGCGCCGGTCGGTGAGCGCGGTCGATCCGTTGCGCCGAAAGAGCGTGGGCAACCATCCCGGCAGGTCGCCGCCGATCATGTCGCCATCCTTGGTGAAGGCGGCCCAGCGGGCGACGAGCTGAGCTAATATCGCCGCGCGCCCGGCGAAGCCGCCCTGCAACGCATCCTCCAGATTCAGCAGGCAGAGATAATTTTCCCGCCCCTTGCGGACTACGATGCGCTTCGCCGCGACATGCGGGTCGGGGAACAGGCGCAGCGTCTCCCGGTCGAGCTGGCGTTGCAGCGCCTTGGTATAGGTGGAGATCCACACCGTCCCGCCGGCCTCCGTCGCCCAGAGCGAGGCGGGAGCGAGATAGCCCAGCGTCTTGCCGATGCCCGTGCCGGCCTCCGCCAGCAGCATGTTGGGCTGATCGCGCATCTGCTTGGGGCCGAAGGTCGCGGCGGCGGCCTCGGCATAGTCGCGCTGGCCGGTCCGGGTCTCGGCCCCCGCGCCGGTCAGCCTGTCCAGCCGATCCCGCACCGCGTCGCCGTTCAGGCTCACCGTCCGGGGGGCGGGGCGGGGGGCGGCCTCCTCCCACTCGGGCAGCTTGGAAAAGAGCCAGCGCTCGGCCTCGCGCGGATGGGCGATCCGGGGCGCGACCAGCGGCGCCCATGGCCAGCGCAGCCGGGCCAGCGACTGGGCGCTGGTCCACGCGCCCTCCCTCTCGCGCCAATCGGGCAGGGCCAGTATCGCGATCAGCGCGCGCGCCGCCGCCTGCAACAATTCGGGAATATCGGCCTCATCCCGCGGCGGCGGCAGGGCCAGCGCCTGCGCCAGCCCCTTGGCCGTGGGCACGACGAAGCGCGCCGGATGGACGAAGGCCCATAATTCCAGAAGATCGAGACCGTTCAGTTCGGGATAGCCCAGCCGCTGGCCCGTCAGCGGGGCGTTCAGCAGCAGCACCGGCGTTTCCGCCGCGCGCGATATCGCCTGCCCTTTGGCGAGCCCGCGAGTCTCATCCCCTTCGCGCAGCCAGACGCCGCCATGGCTGGCGTGGAGAGCGGGCAGGGCGGCGGGGTCGATCACGTGTCCCGCTTAATCGGATCGGAACAAAAGGGAAACCGGCTTTGCGGTGAAATCCGCGCCGCCGGGCCGGCGTCAGGCGCCCCTGCGGCCGAAACCGCCGCCACCGATGGCGGGGCGCGGGATGGCATGGGGAGCGGGTCGCGGCGCTTGCACGGGAGGCTGGTAAGCCGCCGGGGCGCGCTTGGGCCCCTTGGCGCTTTCCAGCTTCTCGAACAGGGGGCCTTCGGTCATGGGAAAGGGGAAGCGGATGCCTATCCGGTCCTCTTCCGCCCAGCGCACCGTGCCGAACACGATATAGCCGTCCAAATCGATCTGGCACTGGGTTTTCGGCGCCAGGCTGCATCCGACGATCTGCGCGCCGCCCTCGCTCAAATCGACGATGACGCCTTCCATGCTGTCCAGCACAGTCGTCACGACGACGGGAATTTCGACCAGGACGCGTTCGCGACTACGCTGTATCTGCATGATGCCTCCGGGCTCGGTTATCGGGCAACAGGGTTAACGAAGATTGAAAATCCGGCCCGACCGCGCCATTTTTAGCAGGGCTATTTTTAGCAGGACGGCGTTTCCTTTCAGACCCGCCCGGTCTAGTGGAGCAGGGTCATGACCCCATCCGATCCCCTGCGCGCCGCCGCGCTTGCCGCAAAAGCCTGGCCCTATGAAGAAGCGCGCAAGCTGTTGAAGCGCTATCCGGCGATCGAGCAAGGGCGCGCACCGGAAAAAGGCCATATCCTGTTCGAGACCGGCTATGGCCCGTCGGGCCTGCCGCATATCGGCACCTTCAACGAGGTGCTGCGCACGACCATGGTGCGCAACGCCTTCCACGCCCTGTCCGACGTGCCGACGCGCCTGGTGGCGTTCAGCGACGATATGGACGGCCTGCGCAAAGTGCCCGACAATGTGCCCAATGGCGACATGCTGCGCGCGCATCTGGGCAAGCCGCTGACGCAGATTCCGGACCCCTTCGGCCAGTATGAAAGCTTCGCCCATCATAATAATGCGATGCTGCGCGCGTTTCTCGACCGCTTCGGCTTCGATTATGAATTCATGTCTTCGACCGAGCAATATCGTTCGGGCGCGTTCGACGACGCGCTGCGCAACGTGCTGCGTCATTATCAGGCGATCATGGACATCATGCTGCCGACGCTGCGCAAGGAACGGCAGCTAAGCTATTCCCCCGTGCTGCCGATCAGCCCGAAAAGCGGCATCGTCCTTCAGGTGCCGGTCGAGGTGGTCGACGCCGAAACGGGTATGATCCGTTTCGAGGACGAGGGCGAGACGATCGAGCAGTCGATCCTGTCGGGCGGCGCGAAGCTGCAATGGAAGGTCGACTGGGCGATGCGGTGGGTCGCGCTGGGCGTCGATTACGAGATGGCCGGCAAGGACTTGATCGACTCGGTGACGCAAAGCTCGAAAATCTGCCGCGCGCTGGGGGCCCGCCCGCCCGAGGGTTTCAATTACGAGATGTTCCTGGACGAAATGGGCGAGAAGATATCCAAGTCCAAGGGCAACGGCCTCAGCCTCGACCAATGGCTGACCTATGGCCCGCAGGAAAGCCTGGCCTTCTACGCCTATCGCGAGCCGAAGAAGGCGAAGCAGCTGCATATGGGCGTCATCCCGCGCGCGGTGGATGAATATTGGCAGTTCCGCGTCAATTATCCGAACCAGCCGATCGAGCAGCAACTGGGCAACCCGGTCCACCATATCCATGACGGCAAGCTGCCCGAAGGACGGCTGCCCGTCACTTTCGGCCTGCTGCTGAACCTGGTCGGCGTCATGGGCGACGCCACGCGCGAGCAGGTGTGGGGCTATCTGCGCAACTATGTCGCCGACGCCGACGCGGCGACCTATCCGGAACTGGACGCGCTGATCGGCCATGCCCTCGCCTATCATCGGGATTTCGTCGCGCCGACGCTGAAGCCGCGCGCGCCTGATGAGAAGGAGGCGGCCGCGCTGCGCCGGCTGGACGCCGAACTGGCGGCGCTGCCCGCCGATGCCTCGACCGAGGAGATTCAGAATATCGTCTATGCCATCGGCAAGGACGAGGCCTTTGGTTTCGCGGAACTGCGCGACTGGTTCAGGGCGCTCTACCAGACGTTGCTGGGCGCCGATCAGGGCCCCCGCATGGGCAGCTTCATCGCCCTATATGGCATCGACAACAGCCGAAAGCTGATCGCGCGGGCGCTGGGCGAAGTTCCTTCGCCTGAACGCTCCACGACGGAACATTAAGGCTTCGGAAACGTTAGCCATGTCGGTCCACCCCCTTTCGGACTGGTGATGCGCTCAGGCGTATCATCGACCGCGCCCGCCCGGAAACGGGCGGCGCGGTCATTTGGAAGGCCGGGACTTTTCGAGAGGAATGCTACATCAACGATAAGCGGCCCCGGAGCTAAGCTCCGGGGCCGCCATAATATCGGGCGCTACCGCTGGATCACCAGAAGAAGCCGCGATGCACCTGCATCACGCGGCCGGTGCGGACATTGACCAGCAGCACGTCATTATAGTGGCGCACCCAGCGCAGGTTCGCGCCCGGACGGGGCAGGCGATAGCGATAGGGATCGCTGATATAATAGCGCGAGCTGTAATAGGTGGGGCGAAGCTGGGCGCCGACATTCCACTGGCTGTAGCGGAAGGGCGCGCGCCAATTGCCGCCGCGATAGACGTCGCGATGGGTGCGGCGATAGTCGCGCCAGTCCTCGCGCGCTTCCTGACGAGCGTCGCGCAGGTCCCCGCGGGCGTCGCGCACGTCCCGGCGGTCGCCACGACGCTGGGCCTCGCGCAGGTCCCGGCGTTCCTCGCGCACGTCGCGCTGGCTTTCGCGGGCTTCGCGATAGGTCTGCGCCTGGGCGACGCCCGGCATGACGGTGGCCAGAAGGCCTAACATGATGATCTTACGCATATCTTCTCTCCCTTCAGCTCTGGCTGAACAGTGTCGGCAGAACCGCCAAAGGGGGGCGACGGGTTCCTCTGCCGACAGGAGCCTTATGCGACCGCCGGGCTGAACGGGCAGCGAATGACGTGGTCAGGAACCAGTCATCTATGTCGTAAAGTGTAACGATCCGCCGGCCGCTCAGGCAGTCCAGGGCCGCTCGCGAAACCATTTGGTGACGACATATTTGACGCCCTGCTCCACCGGCCGGGCGGCGTGGACGCTGAGCGGATTGGGGGCACCGTCAGAATCGAGATTGTTCCAGATCAGGATCATCCCCTCGCGCGGGGGAATCATGAACTCGCAGCGCGGGAAATGAGTCTCGCCGCCCGCCTCCACTGGGGAGAGATAGATCATCGCCGTCCAGCAGCGCTGGCCGCCCGAATCGCGCATGCGGGGCCAATAATTTGCAGTGACGGGGAAATAATCGCAATGGACCTTATATTCCTGGCCCGCCGTGTAGCGCTGCCCCTGCAAGGTCTCGCCATTTTCGGGCGCGATTCCGGTCAGCGCGGCGAGCCGGTCGCTGACCGCCAGGACCAGCGGGTTCCAGGGATCGAGGTGACAGCTATGGCTGGTCCGATATTCGGGATTGGCGCTACCGGAAAATAATGTCGATGGCTGCGCCTCCGCGTCGATCAGCGCGCGCAGCCCCGCACATTCCTGCGCCGACAGGAAGTCGTGGCGGCCATAAATCTCGAACCCCTGCGCCGGGATCGGGCTGACCATCGGGTTGCGGGCGAGCCGGGCGCGCACCGCTTGTCCTATTGCGGCGCGGTGAGCGGACGCCACGCCGCCATCGTCGATGACCGGATCGTTCATAGCTCAAGTCTCTGCCACCACCGCGTTCCGATCCGCAATATAAAAGACCCCGGGGCGTCGCCGCCCCGGGGCCATTGTTCCTGAAGGCCCGTTCAGGAAGGATGTTCGTTCGTCACCAGAAGAAATCGTGGATGACGTCGACGACATAGCCGTCGCGAACGTCGACCAGCAGCGCGTCGTCATAATAGCGGACCCAGCGCAGCGAGCCGTAGGCCGGGGGGAGGCGATAGCTGTAGGGATCGTTCAGCCAGTAATTGTCGGCATAGAGCATGTTGGACAGGAAGATGCCGATCGAGAAGCGCCGATAGCCATAGTCCCAGCCGCGCGGCGCATAATAGCGGCCCGCGCGGTAGCGGTCGCCATAGCGCGAGCGATAATTCTGCCAGTCGTAGCGTCGGTCGTTGCGCCAGCCATTGTCCCAGCGCCGCTGGTTGCTCCAGCGCGAGCGGTCGTCGAAGCGGCGGCCGTTATCGACCCGGCCATTGCCGTTCCAGCCGCCAGCGCGCGGCGACCGATCGTCCCGCCAGCCGTCACGTCCGTCGCGGCGATCGTCCTGCCTCCAGCCCTGGCGGTTCTGGGCCGAAGCCTGCCAATCCCCCTGCCGCCGCTGTTCCTGCCGGCCTTGCCATTGCGGCTGGGTCGAGGGCTGAGCCTGCGCGGATTGGGCCATGCGCTGCGCGCGCCATTGCGCGCCCCTGTCGCCTTGCACCTGCTGGCCCTGCGAACGGTCCGCGCGCGGTTGCGCCGCCCGATCGCCGCCGCGCCAGCCGGCACCGGCATTGCCGCCGCCGTTCCAGTTCCCGCGTTCGCCACGTCCGCCGCCACGGCCTTCATCGCTGCGCTGGGCCTGGGCCGGCGCGGCGGCGCTCAACAGGGTCGCGGTCATCAACCCCGCGAGCATCATCTTCCTGAACATCGCCTTTGACTTTCCTCTAAAGGGCGCACCGATCGGCCCATTGTGTCTCCTCAATAAGAGTGGCGCGATGTCGAGACGCTGAATTGACTCGTCAGCTTGCAGAAAGAATCCGGCGGGCGCGCCGCCTTCGTGTCACGGCTTCTTGAGCGCGGGAACCGTCCGCGCCGCGTCCTCGGGCGTCACGCCGGGCGGGGGCGCGGCGGCGACCTGCTCCTCGCCGCGCATGATCCGGGCCGCGCGCTTCACCGCGCCGCGCACGCGCGGATAGACGCCGCAGCGGCAGATATTGGTGATCGCCGCGTCGATCTCCTCGTCGCTGGGATCGCTGGTCCGCCGCAGCAGCACCGATGCGGCCATGATCATGCCGGGGATGCAATATCCGCATTGCGACACATTGTCGGCCGCGAACGCCTGTTGCAGCGGATGACCGCGATCGGGCGACAGCGCCTCGATCGTGGTGACGAAGCGGCCTTCGGTCTTGCCGATGCTGATCTGGCAGGATCGCACCGCCTCGCCATCTATGTCGACCGTGCAGGCGCCGCAATCGCCGGTGCCACAGCCATATTTGGTGCCGGTGAGGTTCGACGCATCGCGTAGCGCCCACAGCAGCGGCGTGTCCGGGTCCATCCGATACTGAACGGGCCGGTCATTGACGGTGAACCGGGTCATGGACCGGACCTATAGCATTCCGACGCGAGGTGGAATCACCTAACGACTGGGAAGATGCGAAAAGAACCGGGATCAGCGGCCGGCGCAGCCATCCCCTTCGCCGGCGATCAGGTCCAGGCAGCGCCCGTCGATCTGGCTCTTGTCGACCGGCAGGCCGATCTGCGCGGCCAGCGTCGGCATGATGTCGACGGTTTCGACGCCCAGCGGCTGTTCATAGCCGCGCACCCCCTTGCGCCAGAACAGGATGGGCACGCGGCGGTCGGTGTCCCAGGGCGATCCATGAGTCGCGACATAGCCCTTGGTCGGGTCAACGATCGGCGTGATCCGGGGTTTCAGCAACAGCAGCAGGTCGCCCGAGCGCTGGGAATCGTAGCTGGCGCGCGCTTCCTGGATCAGGCTCCAGCTTTCGGGCGGGCCGGACGGGCTGGGCGTGGCGGCGATCTCCGCCTTCGTGAACACGGCCTGCACCTGGGGATGGGCGCGCAGGACGCGAAGCGCTTCGGCCTCCACCGCCTTGCGCTGCGCGGGCGTCAGGTCGCGGTCTATATAAAGGTCGCCGGCCGGGCCGTCGCCCCAGATCAGGGTCTTGCCGCCGATACCCGTCTTGGCCGCGATCGCCGCGGTCAGCGCCTTGGGCGTCAGCGCCTCATCCACCCGCGCTTCCATCGGCATGGCGTTTTCGCGATGCCGCTCGGGCAGGTCGTGGCCGCCATGGTCGGCGGTCAGCACCACTAGATAGTCGATGCCCTGACTGTCGAGCCGGTCGAAGAAGGCGCCCAGTTCGCGGTCCAGCCGCGCGATCTGGATGCAGCTTTCGGTCTCTTCGGTGCCGTAGGTGTGGCCGACATAGTCGGTCGCGGACAGGCCGATGGAGATGATGTCGGTCTGCGCTTGTTTGCCCAGCCCCATGGTTTCGATCGCGGCGGCGGCCAGCACCAGCGTCGTCGCATCCTGTTCGGGCGAGGCGCGGAAGGCCTTGAAATCGCCCGCCGCGCGCGCGAACCGGCCGTTGCCCACGGTCTTTCCACCGCCGACGCTGACGGCGAAGTCCTTGGCCGCGCATTGGGGGGGCAACTCCATGCCGGCGCTCGGCTGGGTCAAGCGCGCTGTGATCTGTTCGTTGACTTTGGCGACCAGCGGCGGAGTGGCGACGCCCTTGTAGCTCACATAGCCTTGCGGCCCGCCCAGCCACCAGACCTGATCGGCGGTCGGTCCGGCCATCATGATCGCCGCGCGATCCTTGCCCGCGACCGACACGACGCGAGTCGCCGGGTTGGCGGCCTTCATCCGCCCGCCCAGCGTCGGCACGCGCAGATGCACGGGCGAGGCGATATAGTCGCCGCTGCTGCTGCCCGGCTGGCTTTCATCCTCGGCGCAATAGACCGCCTTGTCCTTGCGCGCGGCCCCAAGGTCGAACCAAGTGTTGGCGATGATGCCGGTGCGGGCGGGACGGCCGCCGGTCAGGATCGTGCTGTGGCCGGGGCAGGTCTCGGTCGCGGCATGGCTCTGATAGCCGCGCGGGAACACCGCGCCGGTCGTCAGGCGCTTAAGCCCGCCCTCGAAACTGGCGCGATATTCGTTGAAGAGGTCCCCGGAAAACTGGTCGACCGCGATGACGACGATCAGCTTGGGCGGGCCGGCGGGCGCGGAGGCGGGCGCGGCGGCGCGCGGCGGGTTCGTCTGCGCCGTGGCGGGAAGGGCGCAAAGGACGGGGGCGAGCATCAGCGCGGCGGCGGCATGGGCGAACTTCAATTGGATACTCCCTCGACCTTGACGGCGAACGCCCCCGGACCTAGCCCGCGAGCACGCACCCGAACAGAGGCCCGATGCGGATTTTTCATGTCCTTCTGATGACGCTGGCCGCCTGCGCGTCGCTTTGGGCCGCATCGGCGCAGGCATCGCCCGCCCCCGCCGGCGCGTTCGGAGGCGGCGCCCCTCATATCGCCGCGCGCCTGGTCGCGGAAAGCGCGACGCCCGCGCCGGGCGGGACGGTGACGATCGCCTTCGCCATGAAGCCCGGGCAGGGCTGGCACGGCTATTGGGAGAATCCCGGCGACGCGGGGCTGGGCATGACGGTCGACTGGACCCTCCCGACAGGCGCGCGGGTCGGGGCGCTGCGCTATCCGGTGCCCGAAACCCTGCTGATCTCCGGCCTGATGAACTATGTCTATGAAGGGCCCTATGCGGTTCTGGCGACCTTGTCCGTGCCCGCCACCGCGCGACCCGGCGATCGCCTGCCGATCCGCGCGCGCGCCAACTGGCTCGCCTGCACCCGTCAGGTCTGCGTGCCCGAGAGTGGCGACCTGACGCTGGACCTGCGTATCGGCGACGGCCGTGTCGCGCCGGCCGATCGCGCCACCTTCGACTCATGGCGCGCGCGTCTGCCTCGGCCGCTGGGCGTGCGCGCCACCTATGCCGTGGAGGGCGGCGGGCTGCGCGTCTCGATTCCTTATCCAGCCGGCGCGGCGGCGGACGACCTCTATCTTTTTCCCCTGAGCGAAGGCTTCGCCAGCTACGCCGCGCCGCAAAAGGCGGTGCGCGACGGCGACCGCATTCTGATCGAGACGCAGGCGGGCAAGGGCGCCACCGGCCCCGTTACTGCCGTCCTGCGCACCGGCGACCATCGCGGTTTCCTGCTGACCGCCAGCCCCGGCCCGGTGGCTCCGGCCTCGGCGCGGGACGGCGCGGCGGCCGCCACCCTGCTGGCGCTGGGCGGCGCGATCCTGGGCGGCCTGCTGCTCAACATCATGCCCTGCGTCTTTCCGATCCTGGGCCTGAAGGCGCTGAGCCTCGCCAAAGCGGGCGGGGACGAACGCACGGTGCGCCGCGAGGCGCTGGCCTATGCGGCGGGCGTGATCCTCGCCTGCCTGGCGCTCGGCGGCCTTCTGCTCGCGCTGCGCGGAGCGGGCCTCGCGGCTGGCTGGGCGTTCCAGTTGCAGGACCCGCGCATCATCCTGCTGCTGCTGCTGCTCGTCACCGGCATCGCGCTCAACCTTGCGGGCCTGTTCGACCTGCCCGCATTCGGCGGCGGGCAGGGGCTGGCGGGCAAGGGCGGCCTGTTCGGCGCTTTCTGGACCGGGGCGCTGGTCGCCTTCGTCGCGACGCCCTGTACCGGGCCGTTCATGGGCGTGGCCATGGGTGCGGCGCTGGTGCTGCCGGTGGTCGCGGCGCTTGCGGTGTTCGCGGGGCTGGGCCTTGGCCTCGCTTTGCCTTTCGTCCTGCTCGCCTATGTCCCGGCGCTCCGTCGCCGTTTGCCGAAGCCCGGCGCGTGGATGGGCCGGGTGCAGAAGATTCTGTCGCTGCCGATGTTCGTGACGGCGCTGGGTCTCGCCTGGCTGCTGGGGCAGCAGCGGGGCGTGCCGGGCATGACGCTGGGCCTTGCCCTGACCCTCGGCGCGGGCCTCGCGCTCTGGTGGCTGGGGCAGCGCCAGCGCATCGGGCGGGGCGGCTGGGCGGTCGCGGGCATCGTCCTGCTGCTATTCAGCATCGCGGGAACGCTCCTGCTGCCGGCAGAGCGCCCGGCGGTCGCCGCCGCTTCGGAACAGGGGGCCGCCATTCCCTTTGACGAAGCGAAGCTCGCCTCGCTTCGCGCCGCGAACACGCCCGTATTCCTCTATTTCACCGCCGACTGGTGCCTGACCTGCAAGGCGAACGAGGCGGCGGCGATCGACCGCGCCGAGACCGCCGCCGCGTTGGACAAGGGTGGAGTCACGGTCATGGTCGGCGACTGGACCAGCGCCGATCCCGCCATCACGCGTTTCCTGGAAGCGCGGGGGCGATCGGGCGTACCCCTTTATCTCTGGTATGCGCCGGGGAAGGACGCCCGCGTCCTGCCGCAGATATTGACCCCCGCCACCCTGGTCGCGCTGGCTGGCTGATGGCGAAGGCGCGCGCCGACCAGCTTCTCGTCGATCGCGGCCTGGCCGAGAGCCGCGCCCGCGCGCAGGCCCTGATCCTAGCCGGCCATGTCTTTACCAGCGAGCGGAAGGTCGACAAGGCGGGGCAGCAACTGCCCGACGACGCCCCGCTGGAGGTGCGCGGCCGCGACCATCCCTGGGTGTCGCGCGGCGGCGTCAAGCTTGCCCATGCGCTCGCCCATTTCGCCATCGACCCGTCCGGCATGGTCGCGATGGACGTCGGCAGTTCGACCGGCGGCTTTACCGACGTGCTTCTGACCGGCGGCGCGGCGCGGGTCTATGCGGTCGACAGCGGGACCAACCAGCTCGCCTGGAAGCTGCGTTCCGATCCGCGCGTCGTCGTCCATGAACAGACCAGCGCGCGCATCCTGACGGCCGACCATATTCCCGAACCCGTCGACATCATCGTCTGCGACGCCAGCTTCATCGCGCTCTCGAAGGTGCTGGAGCGGCCCTTGACCTTCGCCGCGCCGGGCGCCTGGCTGGTCGCGCTCATCAAGCCGCAGTTCGAGGCGGGGCGCGAGGAAGTGGGTAAGGGAGGGGTCGTGCGCGATCCTGAAATCCATGACCGGGTCTGTCGGCAGGTCCGCCTCTGGGTGGAGGAACGGGGCTGGCATGTCGCCGGCATCGTGCCCAGCCCGATCACCGGGCCGCACGGCAATGTCGAGTTTCTGCTGGCGGCGCGCTTGGCGGATAATTGAGCGGCATTCGTTTCCCGTCACGTCATTACATCTTGCGACAAATGCTTCTGTTGCGTCGCCCCGAAAGGCCGGTTAGCGCGTCCCCATGCGATCCATGCTCCCGATATTCATGATCGTCCTCACCCTTGGCGCCTGCGGCAAGGGTGAGGAGAAAAAGGCGCGTCCCGCTCCGCTGGTCGAGGCCGCGCCGGTCGCGGCCACCACCTTCACCGACGCGGTCGAGGCGGTCGGCACCGCACTGGCGAACGAACAGGCGGTCCTTTCCGCGCCCGTCACGGACAAGATCAGCTCCATCAATTTCGCAGACGGCGGCTATGTCGCGAAGGGGCAGGTCGTTGCCACGCTGATGCAGGGGCAGGAAAATGCCGAGCTGGCGGCGGCGCGGGCGCAGGCCCTTCAGGCCGGACGGCAATTGCAGCGGATCGAGGCGCTCAAGAACCGTGGCTTCGCCACCAGCGCCAGTCTGGAGGCGCAGATCGCCGCCGCCGACTCCGCGCGGGCCCAGGCCGAACTCGCCCGCGCCTCGATCGGCGATCGCATCATCCGCGCGCCCTTTTCCGGCTATGTCAGCCTGCGGACCGTGTCGCCCGGCGCGGTCGTGACCGCCGGGACGGCGATCGCCACGATCAGCGACATCTCGCGCATCAAGCTCGACTTTACCGTCCCCGAAACCCGCCTCTCCACCATCGCCGAAGGCCAGACGATCAAGGCCGTGTCCGCCGCCTGGCCCGATCGCCCGTTCAGCGGTACGATCGCGACGATCGATCCGGTGATCGACCCGGCGACTCGCGCCGTGCGCGTCCGCGCCATCCTGCCCAATCCCGATCGCGCGCTGAAGCCCGGCATGTTGCTGACGGTCACGATCCTGGCGCGGCAGCGCCAGTCGCTGGCGGTGCCCGAACTGGCGGTCGTCGGCGACGGCGAGGATCGCTATGTCTTCGTGATCGAGGATCATAAGGTGAAGCGCACGAAGGTGGAGACGGGCATCCGCCAGGACGGCAAGGTGGAGATCACCGGCGGCCTGCGCGCCGGACAGACGGTCGTCACCGACGGCGTGGTCAAGCTGTCCGACGGCGCCACTGTCCGCCTGCCCGGCGAAAAGCCTAAGGGCGGCGCCGGCGGTCCTCCCGCCGCGTCGCGATAGGGGCGCAGGCCGCCATGCAGCTTTCCGACGTCTCCGTCCGCCGCCCGGTCTTCGCCGCCGTCGTCGCCATCCTGCTGTGCATCGTCGGCGTTGTCGGCTTCATCAGCCTGTCGGTGCGCGAATATCCCGATACCGATCCGCCGGTCGTGTCGGTCGAGACCATCTATACCGGCGCCGCCGCCTCGGTCATAGAGACGCGCATCACCCAGATATTGGAGGACGCGATCGCGGGCGTCCAGGGCATCCAGACGATCACGTCGAGCTCCCAGGACGGCCAGTCGCAGATCAGCATCGAGTTCGACCCGTCGCGCGACATCGATTCAGCCGCCAACGACGTGCGCGATCGAGTCGGCTCCGCGGTGCAGGACCTACCCGAAGATGCGTTCGCGCCGGAAATCCGCAAGGTCGACGCCGATTCCCGCCCGATCCTGTTCCTGGCCTTTTCGCGCCCCGGCTGGTCGCAGATCCAGATTTCCGACTATGTCGACCGCAACATCTCCGACCGCTTCTCCGCCATCGACGGCGTCGCGCGCGTGTTCATCGGCGGCGAGGCGCGCCCCTCGACTCGGATATGGCTGGATGCCGAAAAGCTGGCGGCGTTCGCGCTGACCCCGGCCGATGTCGAAGCCGCGCTTCGATCCCAGAATGTGGAGCTGCCCGCCGGCCGCTTCGAATCGGCGCAGCAGAACCAGACCCTGCGCGTCGAACGGCCCTTCGCCACACCGGAAGAGTTCGCGAACCTCGTCGTCGGGCGGGGCGCGGACGGCTATCAGGTCAAGCTGGGCGACGTCGCGCGGATCGAGGAGGGCGCCGAAAATCCCTACAGCTCCTTCCGCTCCAATGGCGGCACCGCGATCGGCCTCGGCATAATCCGCCAGTCCGGCGCGAACACGCTGGAGGTAGCGGACAGGGCCAAGGCGCTGCTGAAGGACCTCGATCTGCCCGAGGGCATGCAGGTCGCGGTGGGATCGGACGAAAGCCTATTCATCAGCCGCGCGATCGAGAACGTCTATGATACGCTGGTCGAGGCCGCGATCCTGGTCATCATCGTCATCTTCCTGTTCCTGGGCTCGATCCGGGCGACGATCATCCCGGCGGTCACCGTGCCCATCTGCCTGCTCGCGACCTGCGCGACGATGTGGCTGCTCGGCCTGTCGATCAACCTCCTGACCCTGCTCGCCTTCGTGCTGGCGATCGGCCTGGTGGTGGACGACGCCATCGTCGTCCTGGAAAATGTCTATCATCGCATCGAGCAGGGCGAAGACCCGCTGGTCGCGGCGTTCCTCGGCACCCGGCAGGTGGGCTTCGCGATCATCTCCACCACGCTGGTCGTCTGCGCGGTGTTCGTGCCGGTCATGTTCCTGGCCGGACAGACGGGCCTGCTGTTCCGCGAGCTTGCGGTCACGATGGTCGCGGCGATCGCCTTTTCGGGTTTCATCTCGCTGACGTTAGCGCCGATGATGTGCTCGAAGCTGCTCAAGAACAGCGAGCGCGGCCGTCTGGCTCGCTGGATCGACGACCGGTTCCAGCGGCTGGAGGGCGGCTATGCGCGCTGGCTCGACCGGGCGTTGCGCAAGCCCCTGATCCCGCTGCTGATGGTTCTTGCCTTCCTTGGCGTGGCGGGAGGGCTCTTCATGCTGATCCCCAGCGAACTGGCGCCGGCCGAGGATACCGGCGTCGTCGACAGCCAGATCAGCGCGGCCGAGGGCACGGGCTATGACCGCATGCTCGACTATATGAAAAAGATCGAGAGGGATCTGAAGCCCTTGCGCGATCAGGGCATATTGCAGAATCTGGTGGTCCGCACGCCGGGCGGTTTCGGCACCAGCGACGACTTCAACAACGGCAACGTAATCGCTTTCCTCCGCCCCTGGGAGGACCGCACGATCACCACGGCCGAGGTCGCGGACACGATCAACAAGACCATCGCCCAGCAGCCGGGGGTGCGGGGCAACGCCGCGCCGCGATCGGGCCTGGGGCGCGGGCGCGGCCTGCCGGTCAATATCGTGATCGCCGGTTCGACCTATGAAGGGCTGGTCGCCGCGCGTGATCGGATCATCGCCGCCGCCGCCGACAATCCGGGCCTCATCAACCTCGACAGCGACTATAAGGAAACCAAGCCGCAGATGCGGATCGAGGTGAACCAGCAGCGCGCGGGCGACTTGGGCGTGTCGGTCGACTCGGTCAGCCAGGCGCTCCAGAGCCTGCTGGGATCGCGCCGCGTCACCACCTATGTCGATCGCGGCGAGGAATATCGCGTGCTGGTGCAGGCGGACAAGGAGGGGCGCCAGACCACCGCCGATCTAGAACGCATACAGGTGCGCACCCGCACCGGCGCGCTGGTGCCCCTTTCGGCCGTGGTCACCGTGCGCGAGGTCGCGGGCCCGCGCCAGCTCAACCGCTTCAACAAGCTGCGCGCCATCACCCTGACGGCCGCGCTCGCGCCCGGATATTCGCTGGGCCAAGGCCTTACCTTCCTGGAGGATCAGGCACGCCAGTCGCCGGAAGTGCTGGCGATCGGCTATCGCGGCGAAAGCCAGTCGCTGCGCGAGACCGGCGGGTCGATCTGGCTGGTGTTCGCCCTCACCATTGTCATCGTCTTCCTGCTGCTGGCGGCGCAGTTCGAAAGCTTCATCCACCCCGGCGTCATCATCGCCACGGTGCCGCTGGCGGTCGCGGGCGGCGTGCTGGGCCTCGCGCTCACTGGCGGCTCGATCAATCTCTACAGCCAGATCGGCATCGTCATGCTGGTCGGCCTGGCGGCCAAGAACGGCATATTGATCGTCGAGTTCGCCAACCAGCTCCGCGACGAGGGGCTGGAGGTGGCCGAGGCGATCCGCCAGGCGGCGACCCGCCGCCTGCGGCCCATCCTGATGACCTCGATCGCGACGGTGATCGGCGCCGTGCCGCTGGTCATTCGCGGCGGCGCGGGCGCGGCGTCGCGGCAAAGCATCGGCGTGGTCGTGGTGTTCGGCGTTTCGCTGGCGACGCTGATCACGCTTTTCCTGATCCCGATCTTCTATTCGCGGGTTGCAGGACGCACGGTTTCTCCGCAAACCGTCAGCCGCAAGCTGGATTCGGCGCTTACGGGATCGCCCGACGCCGCCGAATGATCCAGATGGGTCGAAGGACGGACATGATCGTGGAACAGCGCTGCCGATGAACGAGATCGCCTCCCGGGGGCAGCTGCGCCTCGCCTATCTGCGCTGGGCGCTGTTCACGGTGCCGGTGGTCGTGGCCCTGGGCTTCCTGTCGGGAAAGATCGCCAACAGCGGCTATGGCAATCGCTGGTTCGCCGCCCTGGAAAAGCCTGCCCTGATGCCGCCCGGGTGGGCCTTCGGTTTCGCCTGGACAGTCCTTTATATCCTGATGGCGCTGGCGCTCGCCATCATCCTTCATGCGCGCGGCGCCCGGCTGCGCCGCCTCGCCATCGCTCTGTTCCTCGTCCAGCTCCTACTCAACCTGCTCTGGTCGCCGCTTTTCTTCCGCGCGCATCAGGTGGACGACGCCCTCATTCTTCTTGTCGTGCTGTTGCTCGTCGTGCTCGTCACCACGGCGCTGTTCTGGCGGATACGTATGCTCGCCGGGCTGATGCTGCTTCCCTATATCGCCTGGCTGGCCTTCGCCGCCTTCCTCACCTATGAGATCGACCGCCTCAACCCCAATGCGGAAACCCTTGTAGCGCCCGCCCTTCGCACCCAGATATAGGCTGATGTGCCGCGAGGCCGCCTCACAGGAAAGTTTCCGATCATGCAGAGTGAGAACCGCTTTTTCGACGATCTGGCCAAGCTGGTGAACGGCGCGGCGGGCACGTTCGCGGGCATGGGCCGCGAGTTCGAGGCTAATGCGCGGGAAAAGGCCAAGCAGTTCATGGGCGGCATGGACTTTGTCTCGCGCGAGGAGTTCGACGCGGTGAAGGCGCTCGCCGCTTCCGCCCGCGAGGAAATCGAATTGCTGAAGGCGCGGGTCGACGCGCTGGAGGGACGAGAGGCGCCCGTGGTGACGAAGACCGTGCGCAAGCCCAAGGCGGGCCCCGACCCGGAGGCCGACACGGCGTTGTAAGACGCGCGGTTCCGTCCTGTTCTTTCCTCGCGCGGGATGCTAAGCCGCCGCGATTATGCAGAACGGCGATTTCGGACGATGATGGATAGCGACGAATATGAACAGTCCGGTCAGGAAGCCGCGCCGATAGACATGCTCGCCGCCTATTTCGAGGCGCATGGGTGGAGCTTCGAACATGCCGGCGAGGATGAGATCGTCGCCAATACCCAGGGAAGCTGGGCGCAATATGAGTTGCGGGCGATCTGGCGGGACGAGGATCAGGTGCTGCAATTGCTGGCGCTGCCCGACATCCGGGTGGCGGACGAAAAGCGCCCGGCCATCTACGAAACGCTGGGCCTCATTAACGAACAGCTTTGGCTCGGCCATTTCGAGCTATGGTCGTCGAGCGGCATCATCCTGTTCCGCCATGGCGCGCTGCTGGGGCCGGGCGGCACCATGACGCTGGATCAGGCGCAGATATTGGTGGAAACGGCGATCGACGAATGTGAGCGCTTCTATCCGGTCTTCCAATTCGTGCTGTGGGGCGGAAAAAGCCCATCGGAGGCGATTTCGGCCAGCCTGATCGAAACCCGCGGCGAAGCCTGACCTTCCGCCCGTCAATGTCCTCCGCGCCCTCCGTCCCCACGCCGTCCTTTCCTGACCATCTCTTCCTCGTCGGCTGCGGCAATATGGCGGGGCAGATGCTGGCCCGCTGGCTCGCCTGCGGACTGGACACCCGGACAGTTACAGTGTTGCGGCCCAGCGGTCGTCCGGTCGCGCCCGGGATAGCGGTCGTGACCGACTATCCCGCCGTCCTGCTCGCCGGAACGACGATCCTGCTGGGGATGAAGCCGCAGCAGATCGAGGGGGTCGCGCGTGCGCTCCGCCCGCTCTGCGCGCCCGACACGCGGCTGATCTCCATATTGGCGGGAACGCCGATCGGCGCGTTGCGCGCCCGCTTTCCCGGCCTTGCCGACATCGTCCGCGCCATGCCCAACCTGCCGGTCGGCATCGGCCAGGGGGTGACGGCGCTGCACGGGGATGTGCGAACGTCCGAGGCCGCCCGCGCCGGCGCCGACGCGCTGATGACGCCGCTCGGTCTTGCCGAATGGTTCACGGACGAGGCGCAGTTCGACGCCGTGACCGCCCTTTCCGGCTGCGGCCCGGCTTTCCTCTTCCGTTTCATCGACGCGCTCGGCCGGGCGGGGGCGGCGCTGGGCCTGCCCGCCGATCAGGCCACGCGCATTGCCCTCGCCACCGTCCAGGGCGCCGCGACCATGGCCGCGACCGCCGAGGCTGGGCCGGCGCTGCTGGCCGACCGAGTCGCCAGCCCCGGCGGCATGACGCGTGAAGGGCTGAACGTGCTGGATGCCGATGACCGACTGGTCTCGCTGTTGATCGAAACGCTCACCGCCGCCCGGAACCGCGGGGAGACGATGGCGCGGGGACAATAGCGGGGCTTCGCTGGCGTCGTTCTCGAACAGTGGATGAGCTCGCGACTGTTGACGGCCCTTCACAGGCGAGCAGAGTTCATGCCCCCGCTTCGTTGGCGATGCAGGGCAAAAGCCATCGGGCTCCCTCTCCGCTCGGACGGAACAGCAGCCATTTCACAACGAGTAGCTGGCTTTGTCCCATTCAGATTGAACCAACCTCCGTTCGTATCGAGCGAAGTCGAGATATCGGCACGAGGGCTTCTCGACTTCAGCCTGTCCCGAGCGCCTGCCTTCGCAGGCAGTCGAGGGACTCGAAGCGAACGGAGGATTGTTATACTCAATCAGGCGCCGCCCTGTGGGGGGATGATGCTGGCAGCTCGCCGCCGATCAGCCTGCCGGGGACGGGTATAGCGCATAGCCGCGCCCTTTGACCGTGCGCAGCATCGGCCACGCGAAACCCCGATCGATCTTGCCGCGCAAGCGCGAGACATGCACCTCCACCCGGTTGGTGCCGGGATCGAAATCGAGCCGCCAGACCGCGCGCAACAAGTCCATACGGCTGGCGGGCTGTCCGGGCTGGCGGGCGAGGTGGAGCAGCAGATCATATTCGCGCGCCACCAGGCGGACCGGCTTTCCCGCGCGCTCGATCGCCCGGTAGGCGGGGCGGATGCACAGGTCGCCGCACATTATGTCCGAAGGTCCAACAGTGGGCACACGGATGGGCTCGCGCACCCGGCGCAGGATTCGCGCGAACGCCTCGTCCGCATCCATCCACGGACCCACCACCTCGTCCAGCCCTTCGCTGAAGGCGCGGGCGCGGGCGACCGGGTCGTCGGCGGCCTGCCACAATATCCTGTCTTCGCCGATCGTCAGGATGCGCGTCTGCCCGCATGCGTCGGAAGGAGCTGCCAGCGACAGCGCGATCCCTCGACCGCGCAGCGCGTGGGCGATGCTGGCGAGGTCCGCCCGCTCCGTCTGGAAAAGCTGCCTTTGCGCTTCCACTTTTCGACCAGCCCCCCGGTTTCGATGGCGTCAATTCGGCCGTGATTTCTTGTCCCGCGCAAGTTCAACCAGGTTCATTTCGGAGTAATCCCAGGGCGTGAACGCTCTGGCGACGGACCAGCGGACTGCTGCTGCGCGCCCCCGCTTCCAGATGCGCGACTCCGTCTAAGCCCGGA
Organism: Sphingobium sp.; assembly: GCA_033795485.1. Lineage (GTDB taxonomy): Bacteria > Pseudomonadota > Alphaproteobacteria > Sphingomonadales > Sphingomonadaceae > Sphingobium. The sequence continues at coordinate 18,288 of JARYGO010000022.1, read as the reverse complement.
TGATGATCGCCAATCGCGCGCCAGGCGGTTTCGCGCATCGCGTCGACCGAGTGGCGGCGGGCGAAATCATGGGCGATGTCCAACCCGTTGGCCGATCCTGCCGCGACGGCGATCTCCAGCAGCATCTGCGCGCTCGACAGGGTCATGACCTCCGCGATCGTGCCCCGCTCCAGATCGAAGCGATATTGCCGCCGCCAGCCTTGGTCAGGTGCAATCGCGAGGATGTTGAGCGAGACGGACAGGGCGTCGGCCGGGCGCTGGGCATGGATGTCGCTGTTGGCGCGATAGAGCAGCATCCTGCCCTCCGCCAGCCGGCTGCGCTCGACGAAGCGCAGCGCCACCTTCTCGCCCGCCGCTCCAGCGACCGGCGCGGCGTCATAGCTGTAATAATCGGACCAATAGCCCGGACCCAGATAGCCGACCGTCAGGAAATCGAAGCCATGGTCGTGCGGCACGTCGTAGAGGAAGGGGGCGGAGCCGCTCATCCGCACCACATGATCGCGCGACGACGGCCAGAAGGCGGCGCGCAGCACATATTTGCCGCCCGCCGGCCGCAACAGCATGACCTGCGCCGAATAGGGATTGTCCTGGCGCTGCCCGGCGCATCGGGTCTTCAGCTCGGCGATCGCCATATCGGACAGGAAGGTGCGGTTGGCGGCGAGGCCCGCCAGTATCGGCGCGGCGGCCGCCAGTCCCTCTTCATGAGTTGGATCGAAATCCGAACCCTCGCACCAGTCGACTAGGGCGTCGAGGTCGATCGGCGCCACCGGCGCGGTCGTGATCAGGCGGGGCACCGGGTGGGTCCCTGTGCCTGCGCCAGCGTCGCCCCCGCCAATGCGCGGACTTCAGCGTCGATGTCCCGCGTCGCCATGCTTTCGAGCGCCGGCAGCGCGGCGGCGGTGTCCAACGCCAGATATTCGCGCATTGCCGCCCAGCGCTGATGGGGCAGGGCGGCGGCGACGGCTTCCTCGAACAGCGGCGCGGCGTCGGTGCGTTTTTGCAGGCGCAGCAGCGACAGCATCATCAGCGACCGCGCATGTCCTTCGTCCCCGCTGCTGCTCGACAGGCGCGCGCCGCTGACCGGATCGTGGACATGGGCCATGACCGGGCCAGGCGGCGCGATCTGGGCCCGCAGCATCGTCACCGGACGCTCGCCCGGCATGATCCGCCAAGCCGCGACCTGCTCGTCCAGTTCGATGACCGTTCCGGGCGCTTGCACCGCTTCTCCCGTCGCGACGGCGCGTTCGCCGCGCAAGCCAAAGCCCTGCACGCGCAGCGGCTCGGCTCCCAGAACCCGGCACAGTGTGTAGCGCCCGGAAAAATGGATCGACCCCTCCTTCGCCACTTCTCCAACGGGGTCGATCACCGTGACGGTCATCCACAGACGTTCGGTCCGGGCGAGCAGCAGATGACGCGTCGGCCCCACCCGGCTCGCGCGCAGCGGCGGCAGATGCAGGGGGTCGCGGGCCATGGCGCGGCACTGGTCGCCGATCAGCCGGTCCAGCCAGCCGATGTCGGCGAGCAGCGGCCGGATCTGGGCGCATGCGGCGTCCAGCGACGGCGCGGCCTGCGCCAGCGCGACCGCGCGAGCCAGCGCGTCCATGGCGTCAGGGCATGTCGATGATGGCGATAACCACATCCATCAGGCTGATGTCCAGGGACTCGCCGTCGGCCGCGCGGACCAGGCCGATGGGCGCCCGCATGTCGGCGATGGCGTCGATGTCGAGCTGCGTCACTTGTCCCTGATAATCCTGCATGTGCTTCCCCGCTGTCGCGATTGATGTGCTGGGGAAGGCTATGGCGGCCGGGCCAGGGCGGCCAATTAAATCGGGCGTAATATTGGCGGGCCGTTAACCATTTGTTGGGCCGTCTTTCCTATGCCCTGATCAGGGAAATGGGATGGACGCCATGCGGATTTTCAAGCGCGGGAACGACAGGCGGGCCGAGCATGGCGGGCAGGCGCAGTCCGCCGGCGCCCGCCGGCTCCGGCTCTTGCTGATCGACGAGAATCCCACGGCGCGCGCCGTGGTGGCGCGCCGGCTGTCCCACCGCCATTATGACGTGGCGCTGGCGGAAAACGGCTTTGTCGGGCTGAACCTGCTCGTCACCCGGCCGATGGACATCGTCTTGATCGACATGGGGCTGACCCTGCTGCCCGCCGTCGCGACGATGCAGCGCGCGCGCGAATCGGGCGCGGCTCCCCACGCCTCCTATGTGATGATTACCGGACGCGTCGACAGCGCCAGCGCGGTCGAGGCGCTGAAGGCCGGCGCGGACGATCATGTCGTCAAGCCCTTCGACTTCGACATGCTCGACGCACGGCTGCGTCATGTGGCGGCGCGGGCCGATGCGATCGGTGCGCTCAGCCGCCACAATGCGGAGCTTGATGCGCGGGTCGCCCGGCGCGCCATGGAACTGGGCGAGACTCGCGAGGCGCTGAACGACATGCAGCGCGATCGCGCGCGGCTGGTCGCCTCCATCCAGGCGCTGCACGAGGAAGTGGCGCGTCTCAGCCTCAGCCGGTCCTGATCGGCCGTGCTCACTTAATCGGGCCAGGCCCGTTAATGCTTCAGCCAGTGCGTCGCGGCGAACCAGCCTGCGATGGCCGCCGCCATGGCCATGCACAGCGCGACCACGCCCCAAAAGGCCCAGGGTTCGCGGGCGAAGGGGATGCCCTCCACATTCATGCCGAGCAGGCCGGTGATGAAGGTCAGCGGCAGGAAGACCAGCGCCACGACGGAGATGATCAGCGCCTGGCGGTTCATATGCTCGGCCCGCAGGTCGGTCAGTTCCTCATGCGCCAACGCCGACCGTTCGCGGACGGCCTCCAACTCCTCGGCCATGCGGGCGCAGCGGTCGGCCGCTTCCTGCAAATGCAGCCGGTCCTCCGGCTGTAGCCAGGGGGCCTCCGCCAGCGAAAGCCGCTCCAGCGCCTGCCGCTGGGGGGCGATGAACCGGCGATAGGCGATCGCGGTCGCGCGGGTGTCGGACACCTGCCGCCTCGCCTCGGCCGGGCCATGATCGGTGAGGGCGCTCTCGATCGAATCCAGCGTGTCGCCCAGGTCCGCGACATTGGGGTCCAGCGCCTCGGTGATGTGCTGCGAAATCCCGGCGATCAGGTCGCCGGGATCTTGGACCTTGCCCGCCAGCATGTCCGCGATCATCGGCTCCAGCGCCGCCAGCGGACGATAGCTGACCGACAGGACGCGCGCGTCGTCCGCCCAGATGCGGATGGAGACCAACGGATCGCCGCCCTCGCCCGTCAGGGCGCTGAGGCCGCGCAGGTTGATGAGCGCGCCGTCGCCCATGACCGTGCAGCGGGGTCGGGTCTCGTGTGCCAGCAACGCGGACAGCGCGGGGTCGGGTATGCCGCCGCACTGCGCCGCCACTGCCCGCGCATCTTCCGCGCGCCCGTCGACATGGACCCAGGCGAAATGCGGCTTGGCGGTCCGCGCGCCATAGGCGGCCAGGTCGATCTCGTACGCCTTCGCGCCGTCATGGATGAAGACGCGCGTCATGGCGCGAGCGTCAGCCACAGTGACAGGCCCTCGCCCGGACCGCCGGGCGGGGCGGCGGCGACGCGCACCGCGTCCGCCCGCGCGCGATCGAGGATCGCGGACGGGACGGCGGGGTCGTGATAGATACGGTCGGCCTCCCCCAGCAGCCGGGCGGCGCGGAGCGTCAACTCGTCGGGGTCCGTCGAGTGGAGGGGCAGGCGGATCAGCCGACTCTCGGCGCTCTCGTGAGTCCCCGCCAGCCAGGATTGGACGCCGTCCGCAGCATCCTCGCGCAACGGATCGAGCAGGCCGCCGACCGCCAGCGCGGCGTCGAGCGCCCGCCGGCGGTCGGCGGCTTCGGGCCAGCGCAGAGTCATGACCGCACGCGCGCCCGACAATGCCCGCGCCAGATTGCCCAGCCGCGCCGGCAGGATGGTCTCCAGCCGCTGGCGGATCATCTTGGCAAGGCCCGCCGACGCGCCGCCCGTGCCGATGGCGATCAGCACCGGATCGCGCTCGACGATGGCGGGCAGGGTGAAATCGCACAGGCCGGGCAGGTCCACCGCATTGACCAGGATGCCGCGCGCCCGCAACCGCGCGACCGCCGCTTCGTCCCCATCCGCGACGATCGCCAGCGCGGCATCCTCCTCCTCGGCCACGATCACCGCCCCGGCGCGCTCCAGCAGCCGCCGCTTGGCGTCCGCAGCTTCGCCCTCTCCGATCAGGATCACCGGGCGGCCGGCCAGCCGCAGGAACAGCGGCAGGCTGTGCATGGTCAGTCCGCGCCCTTATCCGCGGCCCGATCCGCGCTGTCGCCCGCGCCGATCCAGTCGGGTACGCTGTCGCCCGCGATCAGCGTTTCCAGCGGCTGGCGCGCGCGCACCACCGCCCAGCGATCGCCCGACACCAGCACCTCCGGCGTCAGGGCGCGGCTATTATAGGTGTTGGCCATGGTCGCGCCATAGGCGCCGGCGGTCATGAAGGCGACCAGATCGCCGGCCGCGACCGCGTCCATGTCCCGCCCCATGGCAAAAGTGTCGCCGGTCTCGCACACGGGTCCCACGACATTGGACGCCGTTCGCTTGCCCGATGGAGTGACCGCGCGAATATCGTGCCAGGCGTCGTAGAGGCTGGGCCGCAGCAGGTCGTTCATCGCCGCGTCGACGATGACGAAGGGCTGGCTCGCCCCTTGCTTTACCCGGATGACGCGCGAGAGCAGCGCGCCCGCATTGCCGACGATCACGCGCCCCGGCTCGAACAGCAGGCGCACGTCCCATCCCCGCGTCACCCGCGTCACCATCTCGCCGTAGGCGGCGGGGCTCGGCGGCACGGGCTGCGCGGGATCGTAGGGCACGCCAAGGCCGCCGCCCAGATCGGCGGTGCGGATGTCGTGACCCTCCGCGCGCAGCGCGGCGATCAGCGAGCCGACCTTGACGAAGGCGGCCTCCAGCGGGACTAGGGTGGTGAGTTGGCTGCCGATATGGACGGCGACGCCCCGCACCTCCAGGCCGGGGAGGTCGCGCGCGGCGGCGTAGGAGGCGATCGCCCGGTCAAGGGGGATGCCGAACTTATTTTCCGACTTGCCGGTCGAAATCTTGGCGTGGGTGCCGGCGTCGACGTCCGGGTTGATGCGATAGGCGATAGGGGCGCGCCTGCCCATCGACAGCGCGACGTCGGAAAGCATTTCCGCTTCCGGCTCGCTTTCCAGATTGAACTGGAAGATGTCGTGGTCGAGGGCGAGGCGCATTTCCTCCGCCGTCTTGCCGACGCCCGAAAAGACGATGCGGTCGGCCGGGATGCCCGCCGCGATCGCGCGCAGCAGTTCGCCGCCGGAGACCACGTCCGCGCCCAGCCCCAGCCGGGCGAGCGTCGCCAGCACCGCCGCATTGGGATTGGCCTTGACCGCGAAGGCGATCAGCGGATCGTTCAGCGCCGCCAGCCCTTCGCGAAATACCCCGACATGCCGCGTTAGCGTCGCGGTGGAATAGACATAGACGGGCGTGCCCACGGCGTCGGCGATGGCGGCCATGGGCACCTGCTCCACATGCATGGCGCCGTCCCGATAGTCGAAATGATCCACTTAATTCCCCCGATCATGTCCGGGCGGCAGGTCGAACGGATCGTCCTTCCGCTCGTCCGACTGGCGCAGCAGCTCCACGTTGCGCTCGGGCCGCGCCTGGGTGGAGGGCGTCGTCAATTGCTGGCCCGTGGGCGCGGTCGCGGCGCCGACGGGCACGGCGGGCAGGCGCTGGCCCGCCACCGGCTTCAGCGCTTCGCGCCCGCCGCATGCGGCGAGCGTTGCGACCAGGGCGGCGACCGTCAGTCCGCGCTTCAGCATCCCGATCATCCTTCTGCCTCCAGTTCGGCCAGCGCCTGCGCGATGCGCGTGCGCACCTGGTCCGGCGCTGTGCCGCCATGGCTGCGGCGGCTGGCGACCGACGCATCGACGGTCAGAACGCCGAACACGCGCTCGTCGATCCGCGCGTCTATGGCTTTCAGCGTCGCAAGCGGCAGGTCGGGCAGCGGCACGCCGGCATCCTCGGCGGCCGCGACCGCGCGGCCGGTGATATGATGCGCCTCGCGAAAGGGGATATTCCCCTCCCGCACCAGCCAGTCGGCGAGGTCGGTGGCGGTGGCGAAACCGCTTTCAGCAAGGGCCCGCATCCGGTCGGCGCGGAAAGTGACGGTGTCGACCATCCCCGTCATCACGGCGATCGACAGGCCCAGCAGGTCGTGCGCCTCGAACACCGGCGGCTTGTCGTCCTGCATATCCTTCGAATAGGCGAGCGGCAGCCCCTTCATCGTCACGCACAGCGCGGTCATGCACCCCATGATCCGCCCGGCATGGCCGCGCACCAGCTCGGCCGCGTCCGGGTTGCGCTTCTGCGGCATGATCGAGCTGCCGGTCGAATAGGCGTCGGGCAGCTTGACGAAGCCGAAAGGCTGGCTTGCCCAGATGATGAACTCTTCGGCCAGGCGCGACAGATGCAGCGCCACCTGCGTCGCGGCCATCAGGTAATCGAGCGCGAAGTCGCGGTCGGACACGCTGTCCAGGCTGTTGTCGGTCGGCTTGGCGAAGCCCAGCGCGGCGGCGGTCGCATGGCGGTCGATCGGAAAGCCTGTTCCCGCGAGGGCGGCGGCCCCTAGCGGGCATTCGTCCAGCCGCGCGCGCGCATCGGCGAAGCGGCTGCGGTCGCGGCGGATCATTTCATGATAGGCCATCAGATGATGGCCCAGCGTCACCGGCTGGGCCGATTGGAGATGGGTGAAGCCTGGCATCACGCTGTCGGCCTGTTCGCTCGCGCGTTTCAGCAGGGCGCGTTGCAAGGCGATGAGGCCGGCCGTCACCTCGTCGATCGCGTCGCGCACCCACAGCCGGAAATCCGTCGCCACCTGATCGTTGCGCGATCGGGCGGTGTGCAGCCGCCCCGCGACCGGCCCGATCAGTTCGGCCAGCCGCGATTCCGTGACCATGTGGATATCCTCAAGGTCGAGGTCCACGGGCACGCCGTTCGCGGCATATTCCTCGGCGACCGTATCGAGCCCCTGAGCGATCGTCTCGGCGTCCCGCGGCGAAACGATGCCCCGCGCGCCAAGCATGGCGACATGCGCCTTGGACCCGGCTATGTCCTGCTTCCACAGGCGCTGGTCGAAGGGGATGGAGGCGTTTATCTCCCGCATGACCGACGCCGGCCCGGCGGCGAACCGGCCGCCCCACATGCTGTTGGAGCTCGAAGCCTTGCCAGATTCTTCCTCGCGATCCGTAATGACACTGCTCCTGACCGGCGGCCTAGCGACCATGATGCTGGCGGGATGCGATAGGCAATCGCCGCCGCCGGGGCAAGGCAATGTCACTGCCAGCGGCGAAGTCCCACCTGGCGCTTCCGGGGCCGCATCCGGCGCGGCCAGGGGAGAGGGCGGCTTCAGCTATCGGGTGGACCGTTCCAAGGCGGGCGAGGCCGCACCCAGCTTCACCTTCGCGGCGCCCGGAGGAGACGACGCCACCCTTCAAGATTTCGCGGGCAAGGCGCTGTTGGTCAATCTCTGGGCTACCTGGTGCGCGCCCTGCGTGGCGGAGATGCCGACGCTGGACGCGGTGGCGGCGGATCATGGACAGGGGGATCTCGCGGTCGTTGCCATTTCCCAGGATACGCAGGGCGAAAAGCTCGTCCCCGCCTTCTTCCGCAAGCACGACCTGCCCCATCTCAAGGGCTGGATGGACCCGGACAACCAGTTCGGATTCCACTATGCGACCGGCCAGCTTCCGGCCACGATACTCTATGACCGTCAGGGCAAGGAGGTCGCGCGCGTGATCGGGGCGATGGACTGGAAGGGTGAGGAAGCCCGCAAGCTGATCGCGGAGGCGCTGCGGTCCTGAACGAAGAAGCGGCGACCAATCCAAGGTAAACGAAGAAGCAGGCAAAAATCCGCTACAGGATATGATTGCAAAATAGGCCGGTATTCCATCGCGCTTTGCACTTGCGGGGTAAGCACCTTGGGAAAATCATGGATGGTTATTTTGAAACGATGATATAAAATAATCCGCAAAAATGTAATAAAACTATCTGAGTAGGTGGAGGTTTTCGCTCTCTACGCCCGTTTACCCCTTTGGCAATTACAAAATACCAAAGGGGGTTGAGACATGAACAAGCGAGCGGCTTTGAAATTATCGCTGATCCTGGCGTCATCCTGGTCGGCCTGCGCCTTTGCGCAGGAAGCGCCGCAGGTCGACGAAGGGGCGGAAATCATCGTCACCGGAACCCGCGCCGTCGGCATGCAGGCGGCGGAATCCGCCGCGCCGGTGCAGGTGCTGAGCGAAGAGGCGATCAGCCATGTGGGCCAGCCGAACCTCAATCAGGTTCTGACGCAAATCGTTCCCAGCTTCACCGCCCAGACGCAGGGCACCGACCTTTCCAGCTTCTCGCTGTCGGCGCGCCTGCGCGGCCTAAGCCCCAACCACACGCTGGTCCTCGTCAACGGCAAGCGCCGTCACGGCAACGGCATCCTTCAGGTGCTGGGTGCCTTTGCGGGATCGGCCGCGCCCAGCATCGACCTCATTCCGCCGGATTCGGTGGCGCGCGTCGAGGTGTTGCAGGAAGGCGCCGCCGCCGTCTACGGCACCGACGCGATTGCGGGCGTGTTGAACTTCATCCTTAAGGAAGACACGGAAGGCGGCACTTTCAAGGTCACCGGCGGCCAATATTATGACAGCGAGGGCGAACTCTTCTCCGCCTCGGGCAATATGGGCTTCAAGCTGGGCGAGGACGGTTTCTTCAACCTGACCCTGTTCCATCGCCGTCAGGATTACACCACGGTTGGCACCGGCCAGACGCAGGTCACGCGCCTGGACGGCTCGCTCCAGCCCAACGCGCCAGCCCAATGGTCCAACCTCACTGGCGACGCGCTCGCCGGTATAAACGGTGGCCAGCCCAAGACGCAGCTAAGCCTCGCCTTCTACAATATGGGCTATGATTTCGGCGGGGTGGAGCTTTACAGCTTCGGCGACTATGCCCGTCGCGAAGGCTGGGCCAAGCAGGGATATCGCCATCCCAAGCGCATTTGCTATGAGGTGGGCAATCTGGGCGGCAATGTCACCGCGGCAGCCTATGATCCCAATATCTGCTACAGCGACACGGGCGTCTGGGGCATGGTGCCGCTCCAGCACGCGTTGGAGGATGAATATAGCTTCACCGTCGGCGCCAAGGGCGAGGTCGCGGGCGGCTGGAACTACGACATCAGCACCACCTATGGCCATCAGAAGAACGATATCTGGACCGAAGCCTCGGCGCACCGCGAAGTCTGGCAGGAAAGCTATGCGGCCTCCCTGGCGGGCATCGGCACGCCCAATACGCCCGACAAGGCCTATGACGGCGGCTTCCGCCTGAGCCAGACCACGGTCACCGCCGACATCCGCAAGGAATTCGACGTCGGCATGGCCGATCCGCTCACCTTCGCCTTCGGTGGCGAATATCGCAGGGACACCTATGAGATCGTCGCGGGCGATTTCTATTCGACCTACAAGACCGGCGTTCAGTCCTTCCCCGGCTACAAGGCCACCGACGCCGGCCGCTTCAAGCGCAGCTCGCGCGCCGGCTATGCCAACGTGATCGTGGCGCCGGTCGATGGCTGGACGGTGGACCTTGCCGGCCGCTACGAGGATTATACCGATTTCGGCGATACGCTGATCGGCAAGATCACGACCCGCTACGATTTCAGCGACGCCTTCGCGATCCGCGGCACGGCCAGCACGGGCTTCCGCGCCCCGACCCTTGCCGAACAGAAATATTCGACCATCAACGTCGGCCCGACGAGCGCGATCGCGCAGCTTCCGGCCGGTACGCCGGCCGCCGCGCTGCTGGGCTTCGGGCCCCTGGGTCCGGAAAAGTCGAAGAACTTCTCGGCCGGCTTCGTGATGCGGCCGGTGCCCAAGCTGGCGATCACGGTCGATGGCTATCTGATCAAGATCAAGGATCGGATCTCCGGCACGGCGTCGCGCAACGCCGTCCAGGGCGGCGTGGTCCAGCCCGGCGCGGCCGCCATCTTCGATGCGCTCGCGGCGGCGGGCATCGTGCTCGACACTGCCCTTCAGACGGTGGGCGTGCAGAGCTTCACCAACGGCATCGACACGCGGACATGGGGCGTCGACTTCTCGGCCACCTATCCGGTCGCGCTCGACTTCGGCAGCCTCAACCTGTCGCTGACGGCGAACTACAACAAGACCAAGATCACCGACAACAAGCTGGGTTATCCGCTGTTCAACGCGGCGTCGGAAAGCAATATCGAGCGCTCCACGCCCGATTATAAGGTTGTCGCCAACGCGCTGTTCAAGACCGGCAAGTTCACGCTGAACCTGCGCGAGACCTTCTACGGCAAGACCAGCGTCCTTGTTCGTCCCGCCTTCCAGACGACGTCGGCCGGCAGGGTCACGGTCGTGCCGTCGGGCGGCTTCATCATTGCCGACGGCGCCGCCGGATCGGGTCTCACCAACACCGAGAATCTCTACTTCAACGGCGTGGTCAAGGCGACGGCGATCACCGATCTGGAGGCGAGCTACGACTTCACCGAGGCCGTCACCTTCTCGGTCGGCGCGAACAACCTGTTCAACAAGCGGCCCGAGATACCCAAGCTGCTGGAAGGCGTGACTGTCCCCGTCGGCCAGTCGCCCTATATCAACGGCTCGGGCGCCTATGACGCCTATTATGGCCATGGCCCCTACAGCACGTCCGGCGGCTATTATTACGCCCGCCTCGACTTCAAATTCTAACGGGGCTTCAAGGGGCCGGTCCGCCTGGGGCGGGCCGGCCTTTTCTTGGCAAAGGGGGAATGACATGAAGCTATGGTCAGGGGCGGTTTTCGCCGCCGCCGCATTGATCGCGAGCAACGCGCAGGCCGCCGGGATCGAGCGCCAGCAGGCGTCCGGCGCGATGATCGCCAGTTCGGCGACCGTGCCGCCGGGCAGCACGCTTATCTTCCTGTCGGGCGCGACCGCGTCGCCGATCAACCCGGCCGATACCGACAGCGCCGACGCCTATGGCAATACGGAGGTGCAGACGATGAGCATCCTCACCAAGATGAAAGCCCAGCTTGCGGCCATGGGCCTCACCATGGGCGATGTCGTCAAGATGACGGTCTTCTTGGTCGGCGACCCTAGGCTGGGCGGCAAGATGGACCGTGACGGCATGACCGTCAGCTTCAAGAAGTTCTTCGGCACGGCCGACCAGCCCAACCTGCCGACGCGCTCCGCTTTCCAGATCGCCGGCCTCGCCCGGCCGCAGCAACTGGTCGAGATCGAGGCGATCGCCGCCAAGGCGCCCTGACCGACCTTTTCCACGGCCGGGACGCAGCGCGTCGAAGCCCGGTCGATTGCCAGACGCATCGGCAAAGGGGGAACGGGACGATGACGGACGGGATGGCGCCGACCCGGCGGCAGTTGTTGAGCGCGATCGGCAAGGCCGGTGGCGCCGCCGCCCTTTATCAGGCGATGACGGCGCTCGGCCACGCCGCCGAGACCCAATTCGATGGGCCGCCCAAGCTGACGGGAACCAAGGCGGGCGCGTCCGTGGTCGTGCTGGGCGCGGGGCTCGCGGGCATGGTCGCCGCCTATGAGCTGGAGAAGGCCGGCTATTCGGTCAGGATATTGGAGTTTCAGGATCGTCCCGGCGGCCGCAACTATACGCTGCGCGGCGGCGATACATTCACCGAGAGCGACGGGACGGTGCAGAAGGTCGGTTTCGCGCCCGGCAACTATCTCAATCCCGGCCCGTGGCGCATCCCGCATCATCATAAGAGCCTGCTCTATTATTGCCGCCAGTTCGGCGTCGCGCTCGAACCCTTCATCCAGATGAACCATAATGGCTTCATTCATTCCAGCGAGGCGTTCGGCGGCAAGCCGATGCGCTACAAGGAGGTGGCGACCGACTTCAAGGGCCATACGTCCGACCTTCTGGCCAAGGCTATCAACGGCAAGGCGCTCGACGACCGGCTGACCGCCGAGGATCAGCAAAAGCTGCTGGAGGCGCTGCGCCACTGGGGCGTGCTCGACGACAATATGGCCTATACCAGCAGTATCAGGGTGTCGGCCCAGCGGGGTTACGACCGGGCGCCCGGCGGCGGGCTGGAGGGCGCGCCGACGCCCTCGCAGATCGCGCGGCTCCAGGATGTGCTCGACCCGCAGGTCTGGACCGCGATGTCCTTCTATTTCAGCTATGTGATGCAGACGACGATGTTCCAGCCGACCGGCGGCATGGACATGATCGGCAAGGCCTTCGCCAAACAGGTCGGCAAATCCATCACTTATAACGCCAAGGTCGTGAAGGTCGCCCAGAATGGCAAGGGCGTGACCGTCAGCTATAAGGATATCACCAGCGGCAAGATGGCGGAGGTCAAGGCGGACTGGTGCGTCTGCACGATCCCGCTGTCGATCATCTCCCAGGTCGACATGCAGGTGTCCCCGGCGCTGAAGGCCGCGATGAAGGCGGTGCCCTATAGCGGGCACGTCAAGATCGGGCTGGAGTTCAAGCGGCGCTTCTGGGAGGAGGACGACAATATCTATGGCGGGCACAGCTTCACCGACCAGCCGATCACCCAGCTATCCTATCCCAATGACCGTTTCTTCACCCCGGGGCCGGCGGTGCTGCTGGGCGCGTTCGCGCGCGACCTCGCCGGGTTCCAGCTTGCCGGCATGACCCCGCAGGAGCGGATCGAGGCGGCGCTGACGCAGGGCGCGGTATTCCATCCGCAATATCGCGCCGAATATCTGAACGGCGTCTCGGTCCCGTGGAGCCGCGTGCCCTGGATATTGGGCTGCGTCTCTTCCTGGAACGAGGAGAACCGCCAAGCGCATTACAAAAATCTGGTGACGCTGGACGGGCGGGTGGTGCTGGCGGGCGAACATGCCAGCTATTATGGCGGCTGGATGGAGGGATCGCTGCTGTCCGGCATCGACGCGATCAGCCAGATCCATGCCCGCGCGCAGGCGGCCTGACGTGCGCGCCATCGCTCCCGCCGCCGCCCTGCTGCTCGCGGGCCTTGCCGCCGGGCCGGCGCTAGCGGATTCGCCGGGCGGCCGGACCGCCAAGTTGGCGCTGCCCGATGGCGCGCAGGTCTATAAGCAGATATGCGCGGCCTGCCATATGGCCAATGCGACGGGCTCGGGCGGCGGCACGGTGCCCGCGCTCGCCCGCAACAAGAAGCTCGCCAACGCCGACTATCCGATCAAGGTAGTGATGAAGGGGCAGGGGGCCATGCCCTGGTTCTCCGAATTGCTGACCCCGGCGCAGGTGGCGGCGGTGGTCGGCTATATCCGCACCAATTTCGGCAACGCCTATCCGCAGCCGGTGACGGAGGCCGACGTCAAGCGCGTCGCTGGGAAGGCGAAATGAGGGAGGCTTTGACCATGGGCGACCCATTCCACGGCCTGTCCCGAAGGCAGATGGTCCGCGCGGGGATCGGCGCGGCGGCGGCGCTGCCCGTGATGGCGGGTGGCGCGCCCGCACTGGCCCAGCGCGGGCGCGCTGTTGTCCTGCCCGAAGACGCCAGGGGCATGGTCGCGACGCTGACCGACGCGGTCTATATCAACAGCAATGAAAGCCCGCTGGGACCGGGCGCGGCCGCGCTTTCCGCCCTGGCCGGGCTGGAGCGGCTGTCGGGCCGATACGGCATGGCGTTCGCGGGCAATGTCGAAAAGCTGTTCGCCCGGCAGAACGGGCTGACGCCGGAGATGGTGACCGTGCATCCCGGCTCCTTCATGCCGTTGCGCTCGGTCGCCTTCGCCTTTTCCAGCAGCGCTCGCCCGATCGCCTATTTCGAGCCGACCTTCGATTCGGGATTCATCGGCCGTGGCGGCAAATGCGTGACTCGCGCCGTGCCCGTGCCGCTGGCGGGCGATTATGCGGGCGACGTGCGCGCGCTGCTGGCGGCGGCGCCCGACGCCGGCGTCTATTATTTGTGCAATCCCAATAATCCGACGGGCCTGGTCATCACCCGCGCCGACATCGACTGGCTGCTGGCGAACAAGCCCAAGGGATCGGTGCTGTTGATCGACGAGGCCTATATTCATTTCAGCGACGCGCAATCCTGCCTCGATCTGGTGGCGAAGGGCGCGGATGTGCTGGTGACGCGCACCTTCTCTAAGATCTATGGGCTGGCGGGGCTGCGCTGCGGCCTAGTCGCGGGGCGCAAGGACCTGCTGGACGCGCTGCTCGACTATGGCGTCAACATCACGCCGATGCCCGCCGCCGTCGCGGCCGAGGCGAGCCTGCTCGACCCGGCGCTGCTGCCGGAACGCAAACGCTACAACGCCGCCGTGCGCGACGATCTTCAGGCTTGGCTCGACGGGCGCGGGATGCGCTATATCCCGAGCCAGGCCTCCTTCATGATGATCCATGTCGGCCGGCCGGGCGCGGCCGTGACCGCCGCGCTGGCGAAGCAGGGCGTGTTCATCGGCGGTCCGCGCAAGCATATGGAGGACTGGGTCCGCGTCTCCTTCGGCTCGCCGGCGGAAATGGCGACCTTCAAGACCGCATTGGAGCGGGTATTGGCATGACCCTGTCGCGGCGCCAGGCGATCGCCGCCGCGCTGGCGGCGCCGGTCGCGGCAAGCGCCGCGCGCGCCGCCGGAGCAGCCGCGCCGACGCTCCCGGACAAGGCGGCTTTCGCCGCGACGCCGCTCGCCTATCTCGACAATGCCGCCACCCATCCGATCAGCCTGGGCGCGCAGGCGGCCATCGCCGCCTATGTCGCTGGCCGCACCATGGACCCGGCCGCCGCCGCGCGCCCACGGACGGACATGGGCGCGGTGCTGGCGAAGTTCGCCCGCCTGGTCAACGCCGCTCCGGATGAAGTGACCTGGGTGCAGAGCACGACTATGGGCGAGCAGATGGTGCTGCGCGCCATGGGCTATCCGGACCAGCATGTCGGCAAGGCCGGCGGGCGGCTCGTCACCGACACGCTGCACTTCTTCGCCTCCTTCCCTATGTATGCGGAAATGGCGAAGCAAGGCGTCGACGTCCACTGGGTCCGGGACCGGGACGGGCGCATCGATCTTGACGACATGCGCCGCGCCATCGTGCCGGGGACGAAGCTCGTCTGCCTCTCGCTCGTGTCCACCGTCAACGGCTTCCGGCACGACCTGAAGGCGGTTTGCGATATGGCGCATGGGGTCGGCGCGCTGGTCTATGCCGACATCATCCATGCAGCCGGCGCGGTGCCCATCGACCTGCACGGCAGTGGCGTCGATTTCGCCGCCTGCGCCACCTATAAATGGCTGATGGGGGATTTCGGCCTCGGCTTCCTTTATGTCCGCCGCGAGGTGCTTTCGCGCCTGCCGCGCACCCAATATGGCTTTTACGGCTTCGCCGCGCCGGGCGCCGCCGACATCGGGCCGCGCCTGTCGGAACCGCAAACCCATGTCTATCCCTTCGATCCGCCGGGCAAAGGCGCAAGCGATATCGTCGACTATGCGGTGAAGCGGGGCGCGATCGGCCAGTTCGCGACCGGCACCTACAGCCATGCGGTCCCGGCGCAGCTCGACCATTCGCTCGACTATATCGGCGGGATCGGGGTGGAGCGGATACAGGCCCACGCGCAGGCGCTGCTCGCGCCGTTGCGGGAGGAACTGCCGCGCCGGGGCTATCGCCTGATGACGCCGCCGGGCACCGCCACGCCGCTGCTCGCCTGCGCGCTCGCCGATGCGAAGGGCGTGCTGGCCGATCCTCTGGCGAAGGCGCGGGTGCGGATTTCGCTGTCGGAAAATCGCTTCCGCGTCTCGCCCTCGGTGCATAACGACATGCGCGATATCGAACGGCTGATTGCCGCCCTGCCGCGCCTTTGAAAGGAGAATGAAGATGCTGAAGATGCTATTTGCCGCCGCCGCTTTGCTGGTCGCCGGCCCCGCGCTCGCCCAGGGCGCGCCCAAGCCCCAGCCGCTGCCCGCCAAGCTGCCCTTCTCCCCGTCGGTCCGGGTCGGCGACACTCTCTATATGTCCGGCCAGATCGGCCAGGTGCCCGAGGGGATGGACCCGCACAAGGAGGGTTTCGACGCCGCCGTGAAGGGCGCGATGGACGGGATCGGCAAGATATTGGCGAGCAACGGCCTCGACTTCGGCCATGTCGTCAAATGCACGGTGATGCTGGACGACATGGCCGACTGGCCGCGCTTCAACGCCGCCTATCTTCCCTATTTCGAGGGCAAGCGCCTGCCCGCCCGCAGCGCCTTCGGGGCCGATGGCCTGGCAATGGGCGCGCCGCTGGAAGTGGAATGTATCGCCGCGTTCAAATAGCGGGGAGCGGCCGGGCCTCCCGCACGACCAGCACCGGTACGCCGTCGCGCACCGGAAAGGCGAGGGCGGCGGCGTCCGATACCAGCTCGCCCGTCGCCGCGTCCCAGCGCAGCGGCGCGCGCGTGACCGGACAGACCAGCTTGCCCAGCAGCCATGGGTCGATCGGGGGCGCTTCGCCGCTCATTGCATCGTCGCGCCGCCGTCGCGTTCGGCGCGGCCGAAAAACTGCATGAGCTGGATCGTCTTTTCCGCCCGGTCGCTCAAGGAGTCGGCCTCCAACAATATCTGCTTGGCGGCGGCGTCGAACGGCGCGATCTGAGCGATGCCGTTGACGAGGGCGGCATCGTCCAGCCGCGACACCGCGCTCCAGTCCACGACATAGCCCAGCGCCTCGGCGAAACGGCGCGATTCCTGTTCCAGCGCCGCGCGTTCGATCGCCGCCAATATGTCGTCGCCTTCGTCCGTCGTCCCTTCGATCTCGCCTTCGACCTGGCGGAAGGGGGTGGTCACGTCCAGTTCGCGCAATACGCGAAAGCGCGCGATGCCGTTCAGGATGATGTTGAAGCGGCCGTCGTCCAGCGCCTCTATCTCGGCGATATGGCCCAGGCACCCGACCGAGAAAAGCGGCGGGACGGTTCCGCCCCCACGCGGCTGGATCATGCCGATCCGCCGGTCGCGCGCGACCGCATCCTGGATCAGCGCGCGATAGCGCGGCTCGAAGATATGGAGCGGCAACTGCATTCCCGGCAGCAGCAGCGCGCCGGCCAGCGGAAAGACGGAGATGCGCTGTCCGGGCATGAGTCTCGTCCGCGCGTCAGGCGAACAGGATCTGCGACAGGCGGCGGCGCTGGGCGGCGACCCATGGGTCCTCCAGACCCACGGCCCCGAACAGGGTCAGCAATTGCGCGCGCGCCGCGCCGTCATTCCATTCGCGATCCCGCCGGACGATCTCCAGCAGGGCGTCGGCCGCGCCATCGCGATCGCCATTGGCCATCAAGCCGCCCGCCAGCTCGAACCGCGCCTCATGATCGTCCGGATCGGCGGCGACCCTGGCTTCGACCGCCGACAGGTCGGCCACCGGCCGCGCATCCCGGGCCAGGGTCAGCGCCGCGCGGGCACGGTCGATCGCCGGGTCCTTGGCCGCGTCGGCCGGCAAGCTGTCGAGCAGCGCCGCGGCCTCGTCCAGTTCGCCAAGCGCAATCAGCGCGCGGGCGAGACCCGCCAGCACCTCGACATTGTCGGGGGCCATCGCGCCGATCTGCTCGAACACGGAGCGCGCGCGCTCGGTCTCGCCGGCGACCAGCAACTCCTCGCCCATCGCGATCAGCGGAGCGATCTCCTGCGCTTGCGCCTTCTCATCCGATTCGATCGGCAGTTGAGCCAATAGCTGGTCCAGCATCTGCTTCAACTGCCCCTCGGTCCGCGCTTGGCTGAGGTCCGCGACCGGCTGGCCCTGGAACACCGCATAGACGGTCGGGATCGTCTGGACTCGAAACTGGCTGGCGATGAAGCCGTTTTCATCGACGTTGATCTTGACCAGGCGGACGCCCTTGGCCGCATAGTCGGCGCAGACCTTTTCGATCACCGGCGTCAACTGCTTGCAGGGGCCGCACCATTCGGCCCAGAAGTCGATGATGACCAGCGACGTGCGCGACGGCTCCACGACATCGCGGCGGAAAGCCTCCACCGCCGCCTTGTCCTGCTCGCTCATGCCCAAAGTCGCCACTGCCTGTCTCCTGCCGATGCTTGTTGCGCATATCCGCCCCCTGGCGAGGGCGCGTCCGCCTATACGCCTCCATATGGGAAGCGTCACCCCGCGCGCGCAACCCGAAACCGGTGGAGCTGGGGCACTTTAGCGCGGGCAGTTCGGGGCCGGGGCTTTTTTACCTATTTTCCCCTTGCCGACCCCGAAAACCGCTGCTAGGTGCCACGCCTCACCCGCCGAGAGGATCATCCGATCGGCCGCCAGAGCGGGCGTAGCTCAGGGGTAGAGCACAACCTTGCCAAGGTTGG
>JARYGO010000021.1:0-50280 GCA_033795485.1 Sphingobium sp. | reverse complement strand
CCTACCGGCCATCATAGTTGCCGCTCAACCGGCCATCGTAGTTGTCGCCACGCAGCCGGCGATCTCCTCGGGTTCGCCGATCCGGCCGAGCGGTGTCGCGCTATTGAGCCGAGCTTCTGCGGCTGGATCTTCCCAGAGAGCTCTGGCAAAAGCAGTGCGGATGACGCCTGGCGCTATGGCGTTGACCCGCACATTGTGAGGTCCAAATTCCATCGCGAGATTGCGTACGAGTTGGAAGTCGGCCGCCTTCGAGACGTTGTAGGCGCCAATCACATCCGACCCGATGAGGCCGCCGATCGAGGACACTATGATGATCGATCCATTACGCCGTTCAATCATCTCCGGTGCGACCATCGTGATCAACCAGTGGTTGGCCAACACATTATTGTCGAAAATCTTGCGAAACTGGTCGTCGCTGATCCCCGCCATCGGACCATAGTAAGGGTTTGATGCCGCGTTGCAGACAAGCAGGTCGATCGGTCCGAGCCGCTTTCTCGTCTCCGAGATCAGCGTCTCTAGCGCCCTCTTGTCCGATAGGCTCGCGGCGATAGCGATCGCGCGTCCCGCGCCATGCCGAGCGTTGATGGCAGCCGCCACATCGTCGCATGCGAGTTGCTTGCGACTGGAGATCACGACCGTCGCGCCCGCAGATGCTAATGCGTCGGCGATCGCCCTGCCGATGCCTCGCGATGAACCGGTGATAATAGCGACCCTGCCGGTCAGGTCGAACAAATCCATGCCAAGTGCTCCTAATTGCGCCGCGCTAGCCTTCAGCCGCCGACGTTCGTCAAACGTAAGGCGACGCTTTTCATGAAGGCACCGCGAGCTGTCTCTCGAATAGAGACGATCCTCGCTTCCCTCGAGTGAGGCGGAATTGGGTTTTTCGACTCCGCCGTCCGAGCAATTCTTCGTGTAGGCGCAGCGTCCATCAGCGTCACCTATCGCTATCGCGGAACCCACTACGCCCGTGGAATGATTTTGACATTTGCATGTCCTGGTCGCTGGGATGGATCTGCAAATGTCAAAATCGTAAAATCCACCAGAACGAAAGATTTCCAGTGGTCCGAATAGATCGGACATCCAAGTGCAACTTGGCCTCAAGCGGTATCGAATGTCAGAAGCGGATCACTAGCGAAGGCCGGCACTGAAGCAGATCAGAAGCCGACCTTATCACCGCCCTTCAAGTCGAGGATTGCGCGCGCCTCGTCAGGCGAGGCAACTTCGTGGCCCAAACCTTCGATGATGCGCCGCACTTGGACGACCTGCTCGGCGTTGGACACGGCGAGCTTACCGCGTCTGATCCAGAGGCTGTCTTCCAAACCAACGCGGACATGGCCACCCATCGAAGCCGCCTGCGCGGCGACCCGCATCTGATCCTTGCCCGCGCCAAGGACCGACCATCGGTATGCGTCGCCAAACAGGCGGTCGGCGGTGCGCTTCATATGGAGCACCTCCTCTGGATGCGTGCCGATGCCGCCCAGCAGGCCATGGCAGGTCTGAATGAACAAGGGTGCCTTGACTAAGCCTTCGTCGTAGAAATATTTCAGGTTGTGAAGGTGGGCCGTATCGTAGCACTCGAATTCGTACCGGGCTCCACTGGAGTTCAACGTGTCGAGCGCGTAGCGAATATCCTTGAAGCTGTTGCGGAATACCAAGTCATGGCTCCCTTCCAGCATAGGCTCTTCCCATTCGTACTTAAACTCCTTGTACCGATTAAGCATCCCGAATAGGCCGAAGTTCATCGAGCCCATGTTCAGGCTCGCCACCTCCGGTCTCCACGTTTCAGCAGGCCGGACACGCTCCTCAACCTTCATATACGGCGAGCCGCCCGTGGTAAGGTTTACCACCACGTCAGTCGCCTGCTTGATGACGCGCAGAAATGGCTCAAAGGCCTCCGGTGATTGGTTGGGGCGACCGTCCTCCGGATTGCGCGCATGAAGATGGACGATTGCGGCACCGGCTTGGGCCGCCTGAATCGCCGCTTCGGCGATCTCCTGCGGCGTGATCGGCAAGTGGGGGGACATGGAGGGCGTGTGGATCGCGCCGGTCACGGCGCAACTGATGATTACCTTATGAGCCATGGAAGTCTCCTTGAGACCCGATCGTCCGAAGATGATCGCTTGAGCTACTTGATTGCCAGCGGATTGATCGGCGATCCTACCGCCCGTGTGATCGGCAGCGGCGGCGCGACGAAAAGAAATTCGTAGACGTTGTCGTCCGCACAATCCTCGGCCAACTCCTCTAAATAGAAAATCTCACCCATCGTGATTCCGATCTTCGGGATCACGACCCAGTGCCACGGCTGGTTCGCCTGGGTTGTTTCGTTCGGGCGAACCTCGCAACCCCAGGTATCGGTGCAGATAGCTGCTATCTCCGACTTGAAGATCCAATCCGCCGTCTCGAACGCGAGGCCCGGCGCGTCGCCGCCGGCATAGCCGCCCCAGCTCCCGGAACGAAGGCGCTGGCCCATTTGGCCGGTTCGGACGATGACGAAGTCGCCGCGACGTACTTCGACGCCCTGTGCCGCCGCGGTCGCTTCAAGATCGTCGATGGTGATCGCCGTACCGTCCTCAAGGAACTCAAGGCCATGGTGTCGCGCGACGTCGAGCAGGACGCCGCGGCCGACCATCTTGTCCTTCGTTTTGTCGATGCTGCACCGGTGCGCGCCCAGGCTGTCGACGAGGCGGGCATCGTAGCCGTTCCACATCTTGTCGTCATAGAAAATGTGACCGAGGGCATCCCATTGCGTGCCGCACTGGTTCGGCAACGATACCATGTCGTCCGCGTAGCGGATGCCGCCCGCGTCCTGATTGCCGGCCACCGCATCGGTTCCCGTCGCGAGCATAGTGTGGATCGGATTGAAGCGCTTTCCGAAAAGACCCGCCTGAGGGCCCTTCTCGTCGAAGTTCAGGCCGAGAGAAAAGACCTTGCCGCGTTTCGCCAGTCGCGCGGCCCCGGCAATCTGGTCCGGCCCGACATAGTTCAGCGTCCCAATCTCGTCTTGATCCCCCCATTTGCCCCAATTGCTGCAACGCTCTGCGACCTCGCGCAAATGCGTCATATCAAACATCGCTTCATCATAGCGCCGCATTGGCTGTCCCCTCGCTCGATCCAGGCTGGCAGCGGAGTCGCGCCACTTGGCTGACTGTTTATAAACCTATAAACAAGAATCGTGTCAATCCCGTTCGTCGGTTCATGCAAGTCAGGCGGCGGTGTGGAAATGAGCGATCAGTCACATCATCCACTTTGAGCTGCTCTCCACTTGTGCAACGGTGGTCGCATGTCCAAACCGAAGAAAGAGGCTGTCGGCGCTGGGCCGGACCCGGCCGAGCTACCGCCACGAGCCAAGCGCCGTACCCCGGACTCACGCCGAGAACAGATACTCGAGGCAGCGATCCTTCACTTCGCGGAATTTGGTTTCGAGGGGGGAACGCAGGGTCTTGCAACGCGGCTCGGAGTGACGCAGCCGCTTATCTACCGCTATTTTCGGTCAAAGGATGATCTCATTAAGGCAGTGTATGACCGAGTCTTCATCGGCGGGTGGAGAAACGAATGGACCGCGCTCGTCACCGACCGGACAAAACCCCTCCGAAAGCGGCTGATCGAGTTTTATTTGGCTTATACGGAGGTCATCTTTCAGCGAGAATGGCTGCTGATTTATCTACACTCTAGCATCAAAGGTTTGGATATTCACCGATGGTGGCACGCTTTCGTTGAGGAACACATCATCTCGATGATCTGCGATGAATTGCGCGGAGAGGTCAGGGATCGCGGATCCATAACCCCTGACGAGATCGAGGCCTATTGGCTATTTCACGGCGGTATTACATATTACGGGTTCCGCCGGGAAATCTATCGAGCGCCGCCCAGGATACCACTCGATGTTTTCGTCACACGGAGTGTCGACTCCCTGCTTTCGGGATATGCTGGAGGCGGCGGCGAGTTCGCATCGCAACTATAATAGGTCAGATAATGACTAGGGTACCGGCGTCTCGAATTGAGCCAGAAATGGCACTAGGTCCGGAATCCAGATCCGGACGGTAGCTTGCAAAGATCCGCATAATCGACAATCGCGATTAAATCGCCGTTGGAGTCGTTGGCAAGCTAGAAACGTACGACTCGAGCGTCGCGCCTTGTATTCGATCGATTAGATAACGATTAGCGAGGATTATGTGAATTTTTTGATGTGGGCGCCTCCCCATACGCAAAGCGGTTGTCAGCAAGCGTGCTGCGGCGAATTCTATTCTTCTCAAGGCCTTTAGCTCTTCAAATAATCCCACGCTTGTGCACCTGGGGCGCCGCATTAGGCTGAACAAAATATTGAAAAGCGATGAGCGGAGCTTTCTGTCCGGGCCTTCTCGGTCGATCCGGTCGGCCATCGTCGACCTGGAAGGCCATTCCCATACATCGCTCATAGCTGGGGCCGACTGGGTGGCAGGGTGCCACAATGGTCTTCCGCGCCCCATCGAGCTTGCCGAGGGCGCCTCGCGGTCATGGATGAGACCGAACTGGACGACTGCTGTCGCTGCTGACAGGCAGAAAGTCAGCCTGCGACTGCTCCAAACATTAGCGCCGTGCTACGCTTTTTCGTTCGAGAGAAATGCTGGGACGCGAGAGGAATACTCGATGAATGGGAATTGCGTCCGACGCCATTCCGCCGCCGTCGCTCGCTTCACAAGGCCTTGCCTGTTTCGAAGCTGCGTGATTTCGCTGGCCAGGGCCACTTCCTCGACCGTGCGCTTACTCTGCATCGACGTCGACCTCGATGTGTAGCGACCACGGGTTCGGGAACTGCTCACATCATCCCGCTCGACTTCGCGGCTACCGATTAGATCGGAGGCGAGTTCGGCGGTCCCGCCGCCCTCGCTGAGACCTGAGCGAAGAAGCAGGAGATTTCCGCAATTCTCAATGATCGTGTGCGCGCCTTCACCATAGACGGCTTTGACTTGGGCGGATGACTGAAAGCCGATCGCGACACAGCCGCCAAATTTCCTGAGCCGGGCCTGCGCGTCCTTCAGTCCCTCAATGCGCCCGAGCGCATCCAGCTCGTCGATGTGGAACCAGATCCGCCGGTGGCGATCGGGTGGGAGCGATAGCGTCTCGAGAATGGCAATGTTCATCCAGCAGGAGATGAGCCCGCGCAGCGCCGCCACCTGATTGGCGGTGTAGGGTAGCCAAAGCGACCCTGCTCCGCATCGTACCCATTTGCGGATGGAAAACGGCTCACCGTCCGTTTCGCCAATAAAACGGAGATTCCCGACCGTTGGCGCCAGCGTCCCCAGAATGCTGCCCAGCATCTTCTCGCCACCTGACTCGAAATAGCGGGCCACCGCCGTGCCCCTGGCAAAGCAGCTTCAGTTCCGCGAGCGATCCTGAGGCCAGCGTCGTGATGAAGTCGCTGGTCGTGCCAAGCCCGAGCCGGCTGAAATTCTCCAGCGCCGCCGCGAGCAGCTGCTGGGCATAGGTGATCCACTGATCGTGCTCACCAATGCCGAGGTGGGGCAGAACCGATTGCGCGAGAAAGGCATGATCGCCCGGCCGTTCGATTTCCCCGAGCAGGTCCCACGCGCGCAGCGCCGATCGAACGGATTGAGAATGACGTCGCCCGGTTCGAAGAACGCGCTCATCGCCGCGCCATCGGGATCGGCCACGACCTGCCGATCGCCACGACGGATCGCGTCCGCCATGAGCGCGCGCAGCGCCGTAGACTTGCCCGAACCGGTCGCGCCGATCGCGGCCACGTGCATAGTTTCATCTTCCCGGCTCAGCGGCACGCCCGCGAGGGTCACGCCGCCGGTGAGCCGGGCACGCAGGCGCCCGCCACGTCCCCCAGTGAATACGCCGACGCGCGTACCGCGCAGATGCGTGACCTTGCGCGGGCTGACGGCAAGCCGGGCAGCGATGGCGCCACCTAGGAAGCCGAAGGACGCCGGCATCATCACCGCCAGCGGCCAGCTGTCGGCGCGAAAGCTCGTGTAGAGCCAATAGCCCAGCGCGCTTCCGCCGAGCCAACCGATCGGGGCATGCACGAGCGGCCAGAAAGTTCGGCGATCGGCGCCCTGCACGATGGCGGCCGCGATCACGCCCGGGAGCGCGGCCAGTGCGAACCACAGATGATAGCCATGGACAGCAAGCCAGGCCCAGCGCTGGTCGATCCATGGTTCGAGCGTATGCCGATGCGCCCAATGCGCGCACGAGATCGGCGAGCGCGAAGCGTCCTTCTATTGGAATAAGCTGACGGACCAACGGCCAGCATGCAGCGATCGCGGCCACCGCCGAGAGGAAAGCTATCTGCTGGACCACCGGCTCGGATCCTCGTCCGCCGCCGCCACCCGTGCCGGCACTCTCCGTCACCGCTCGGCTCCATAGTCCTGATCGCGCGAAACGCCCGTTGCCTTCTTTGCCGCCGCCATCGCCTCGCGCACTGACGGGGCAGTTTGGCGAGGCGCGCTTTCTCGCGCAGCCATCATCGCGCGCAACGCCTTGGCCTGATCACTGTTCGCCGGATCGGCCCCACGGCTATTACCGCATCCTTGCCTGGCTTCGCAGGCGTGGCGCGCATGTCCGCCTGATCCTTGCCTGATTCCCGGACCGCCCCGCCGTTGCGATCGGCCGCACGATCGCCACTTGCTTCCCGGGCTGGATCCGGCACCGCCGCGCGCTCGTCACCGGTCCGACCGAGCACGCGCGACACCAGCGCGGCCAATCCCTGCGGCTGCTCTCGCGGAGCGGTAGCACCACCGTCGACCGGTGCCCCGTCGCCGCTCCAGCGGCGTGAATAGATCGTGCCTCTATTGGTCTGATTTTGATCGGGTTGGTTGCCATGGGCTGCCACCGCAAGAGCGGCGATCTCATCGGGTTGAAGGATCTTCAAGCGGCAGCTGCGGTAGCTTTTGCGCCCCGGCGCAACGGGCGTGAACCATGCCAGCGTTGCCGACAGCATGTGGGGACGGGCCTTACCACCGATCGCGAGCGGTACCGGCACATTGACCGTGACGGTGCGATCGCGCGGCAGCGTGCCGGTCGCAAAGAAGGTGGCCCGGTCAGCCGCGCAAGCAACCGCGTCGTCCGCTTCTACGCAACCGAAGCCGAGGAAGCGCCGAATATTATCCTTCTGGCGCGGTGCCTGACCGCGTCCGCGCGGTCCGACCGTATCTCGGATGAGCGTGGCGATATCCTCGGGCCAGCGCGCCGGGTGCACCAGGAGGGCTTTCAGCAATACGGCGCGACTGATCGGCGGAAGGCGGAGGAAATCATCGCCGTAGGCTGCTTCGAGAGCGTCATGAATGCGATGGCAGGTGCGCGAAGCGAGGGCCGCTGCGGCGCTGGTGCCGTTGGTGTAGCCATCGAGGTTCTCGCGACCATCGCGTGGGGGAGCTGCAACCTTGAGCCCCGCACCACGCGACGCCGGCTCTGGACGAACCTCAATATGAGCATGGTTGCGCACGACCTGGATGTGCTCGCGCGCACCCGGCATCAGGATGTCGGGCTTGACCGAGCGCGCAAATCCGGGGCCGAGCGAACTGGACGGGTTCGCAGCGGAATGATCGGGATAGGGATCTATCAACGCACGCGCCAGCGCGCGGTCACCGGCAGGCACGGCATCGCTGTTGCAGGCGCCGACGGTTACCCCATTCACGGTCTCGGCGGGTGCGAGCATGCGCCGATCGGCCATGACCGCATTGAGCGCGGTAATCATGGACGTGGCACGATGCACACCGTCCGCGCCCTCGTAAGCCAAGCCGGTCGGATAGGCCTCCACATCGAAGGTCCCTGTCTGGTTACCGGCACTGACGATGAAGAGAAGCCCGAGGCGGTAAGCGAGCCGATCGAGCAGACGGGCCCAAGGCGATAGTTGGCCATGGAAGGGTCTGCGGCGGTTGCCCAGCGACAGGTTGACGATGACGATGCCTGGACGCTGTTCGCGCAGGCGCGTCACGGCGAGGAAGATCAGGTCGATCACGAGGCGGTCGGCGGGAAAAGCGTCGCCGTCGCCCATCACCGGCACGACATGGATCTGGCGCGGCAACGGTTCTTCCGCGCGATTGCGATCACCGTGGATGATCAGGGAGGCCATGGCGGTGCCATGGGCGCGTGACGAAATCACCGCATCGCGCTCTAGATCGAAGGGATCGTCGAGATCGACATGGGCGGCGAGGAGGCGGTGGGCCGCGACCGGCACACCGTCGAGCAGCGCGAGGATCGGCTCGCCGAGCGGGCGCGGTTCGGCGCGGCCCGGATCGGGCTCAAGCGGATCGGCGATCTCGATCGTCGTTGCCTCGCTCTGCGGGCGGATGTGCATGACCGGTTCGAGCCCGGCGATGCTTTCCGGCGTCCGAGCGATGATCTCGCGAACCGCCGCGACGGGAATGTCCGCGAGCAGTGCATGGTAGGCGATATCGGCAATCCGCGCCCGTGAGATGATCCGGCCGCCGCGCCCTCGAATCGCTGCGCTGACATTCGCCTCCGCTTCGGCAGCGGCGGCTTCATTGCTGCGAAACACGAGTTCGACTTCCAGCCTCACGGGTTCGTCTTCAGCGCGATCGTCAATCTCGGCCGCGAGGAGACCGGCATCGGTGGGCTGAACGCGATCCGCGGGTCCCCAGGGGCGCAGATCGCGAAGGAGCTCGAAGACGTTGGCCCACGGCGTTTCGCCATAAACGAGCTGGCCCCGCCGCCATCTTTGCCAGAACGATTCGAGGTTTCGGAGGGCGGCGATGTCCGGGACAAGCAGATAGGCGACGGGGTGATCGTCCTCGGCGTCGGGCTCCATCTCCTCTTCGTCGACGAGCTCGAGGCCGTTGATCCGGGCGATCGCGCCCGCGAAGGCACTCACGCTGCCGCGAAGCTCGAAGACGAGCAGGCGTTCGGGCGCAAGACCCGCCGCATCGGCACGTAAGGCGAGCGCGTCACCACCGCGCGCAAGCACCTCGGCGAGGCGTGTGAATTTGGGCCCGAAAGCGGCAGTCTGCCGCGCTTGCGGGAAGGGTTCGGGGCGGGGGATCACGCGCTGGCGGCCCACAGGCCGCGGCTGATCAGCTTGCGGGATCAGCCTCAGCAGGGGCTTGGTCGGGTCGCTCGGCATTGATGGCCTCGGGTGTTACGCGCGAGGTCCAGAGATCAAGCTCAACGCGCAAGGCGTCATCAACCGATACCTCCCCCAATCCCAATATTTGTCGGCACCGGACGTTCTGACAGAAGTCCAGGGTCTCCGCATAGCTAACCTTGCCCAACTTGGCAGCGATCTTCGATAAAGATAACCGGGGCTGAGCGGGCCATTCCGTTACGATACGATCGAGAAAGACCGTGATGTCACTGCGCGCGGGCGCGGGAACGCCAAGCCGCATCTGAAAGCGGCGCCATACGGCACGATCGAGCAACTCGCCGTGATTGGTGGCGGCAACGACGATCACATAGCTTGGCAGCTGGTCGAGCTGCATGAGCAGGAACGAGACGACGCGTTTGATCTCGCCGGTCTCGTGGGTGTCGCCGCGCTCCTTACCGATCGCGTCGAATTCGTCGAAGAACAGGACGCTCGGCGTCGTCCGAACATAGTCGAACAGCTTACGCAGCCGGGCGTTGGTCTCGCCTAGATAGCTGCCGATGAGCGCGTCGTAGCGCACTACGAAAAAGGGAAGGCCGAGCCCCTCGGCGACCGCTTCCGCAAAGGATGTCTTGCCGTTCCCGGGCGGGCCCGACAGCAACACGCGGTGGCGCGGCTCGTAGCCGCTGGCACGGAGCACGTCGGCGCGACGGTGCTCCTCGATGAGCTGGCGGCCGCTTTCGCGGGCCGGGAGCGGAAGGAGGAGGTCGTCGAGCGAGAGACGCGGTGTGATCTCAAGAATTGCTTCGCGACCGTTTGCCGACGCAAGCTGGGGCGAGCTCGCTGTCAGTGCCGGCGGCGTGATCGGCACAGCCGCCAGCGCGCGCTGAATCCGGTCCGCGACGATGTGATGCTTTTTGGCGCGCTCATCGGCAGCCAGCGCCTCGGCGGTCGAACGCAACGCGTCGCGATCGCCGGCGGCGCCAGCGCGAACGAGAAACGAGAAGATCGCTACGCGCCATGGCTACCCTGCATGTCCCCCCGCCCGGGCATGGTGATTCCCATGCCTAACATCAACGCGGTGTCCTTGTCGTTTGTCCGCCATTCGCAACGGGCCAGAGCGAATCGAAATCGGGCTGAGTCGAATCGACGATCCCGTGATTGCCATGGTAGATGCTGCGCCGGCATTCCCAAAACGCGAAACGATCGACGGCCTATCAGCGGCGTGCAGGACAGCCTGGCGCTCACGCTGCGAGCGTGACCGGGCAATTGTATCGCGCTGAACGGCCGCCCAGGTATCGAGCGCATCGGCCGAATAGACAACGCGGCGTCCGATCTTCCTGAAGGCGGGGCCAGTACCCATCCACCGATAAGTCTGCATCGTGCCGACCGTGAACCCAAGGCGCGCAGCCGCCGCCCGCGTATCCAGCCATTCGGTGCGAATCACCGCGCCAAGGACAGGATCCGACGCTGGGGTGGGTCCGGCCGCGGGCGTATTCCAATAGGTATCGAAAGGGTCGTGGTTGTCGTCGCGATCGGCAGGATCGGCGCCTGCCGCCATGGCCTGGTCGAGGTGGCGCGCGATTTCGTCGGCGATGCGGTCCGCCGCCGCCTTGACCGGATGATCGGCGAGATGCGCGTACCGCTCGGTCGTCTTCGCGCTGCGGTGACCCAGCAGCGCTCCGATCACCATGAGACTGTCACCGGAGGCCGCCCCCATTGAAGCGAAGCTGTGGCGAAGATCATGGATGCGAACGTCTTCGAGGCCGGCGGTCTTGCGAATGCGCTCCCAGCTCGATTGGAGATCGGTGAGGCGCGTTCCGTCCCGCTTGCCCGGCAGAAGATAGGGATTGCCGGCAACCTCCTCGATCGCACCGATCACCTTCATGGCCGGCGCGCCGAGATGCACGACCTTCGAGCCGGTTTTGCTGTCCGGCAACCGCAGGCACCGATGATAGGCATCGATATGGGCACGCTTCAGAGTGAGGATCTCGTTCTTGCGGCAACCAGTGAGGATGAGCAGGCGCAGCGCTGCGATGGCATAGGGGCTCTCGACGCCGAGCGCGCTCGCCGCTGAAAGTGCCTCGCCGAGGCGCGTCAGCTCCGCAGGGGAGAGGAAGCGCTCGATCTTCTTGCTGGGAAATTTGCGGATGCCAGTGGCGGGATTGTCGGGGCGGAGCTTGCGGGTAACGCCGAAGCCGAGCGCGGCGCTCAAGACAGAGAGTGCGCTGCTGGCGGCGCCTTTGCCGCCGCGGACGCGGGCGAGCCGGCGAAAGCCGCGCTTTTCGCTGCGGGCGGTCTTGCCGGCGGCAATGTCGCGCAGCATGCCCTCCAAGTCCGAACGCTCCAGTGCGGCCACCTTGCGGCGGCCCAGCAGCGGCTTGATGTGATTCTCGATGTGGCAGCGTGCGGCCCTGACCGAGCTTTCCTTTCGGGTAAGCAGGCCCTCGATCAGATAGAGGTCGCACAACTGCGCGACCGTCATCGCCTTGCGTTCCTCGATCTTGGCCTGCTGCGGGTCGTCGCCACCGACTGTTAGACCGGCAAGTCGGGTCGCTTCCTGCCGCGCTGTCTCGGGAGTCCAGGGCGAACCGTGCGTGCCGATCTTGAAACGGCGCGTCCGCCCTCGAGGAAATACTGATAGACGTAGGTGATCAAACCCTTCGGCGAGACGCGCACGCCGAAGCCGATGAGTTCGCTATCCCAAACGAAGCGTTCCTTCTCGCCGGCCTTCAGCTCGCCGACCACCCGCTTCGTGATCCGAATGTTGGACTTCGCCATGACCACACCTCGACAGCCTCGGCGACCGGAGCCCCTTCCATTTGGAAGAAATTTGGAAGAATGGGGGCGAAAGTCGCTCGATAGACTATCGTACGCGTTTCACTTAAAGTCAAGTAATTATTGGCGTTTTCGTGGAAACGGATAGGATCGGATAGGCATGTGGCGCTCTTGGTAAGGCTGAGGTCGTGAGTTCAATCCTCACCGGCAGCACCATTTCCCCCGACTTTTCCCCAAGGGCTGGGCGTTCCGCCAGCTGAGCGCTCCCGATGCAAGGCGCGCCATCGCTCGACCGCCGCGCGTCCCTGACGGCATCGCAAAGCCGTCACTCCTCGCCGAACTTCTCCTCGACCAGCGTCACCAGCTTGGTCAGGCTCTCGGCCGCCTGGGGCCCAGCGGCGCTGATCGTGATCTGGTCGCCCATCGCCGCGCCCAGCATCATCAGGCCCATGATCGAGGTGCCCGTGACCGGCCCCGATCCTTCCTTGCTGACGGTGATATGCGCCGGAAGGCCGCTCGCCAGCGTCACGAACTTCGCACTGGCACGGGCGTGCAGGCCGCGCTTGTTGCTGATCCGTACCTGCTGGCTGATGTCGCTCATGTGGTGCTGCCCAGTAATTCCGATGCTACGCTGATATATTTCTGCCCCGCCTCGCGGGCCGCAGCGACGGCTGCCCGCACGTCCATCACCTTGCGCGCGCTTTCCAAGCGGATCAGCATCGGCAGGTTGATGCCGGCGATCACCTCGATCTCGCCCGCCTTCAGCAGCGATATCGCCAGGTTGGAAGGGGTGCCGCCGAACAGGTCGGTCAGCAGGATGACGCCCGACCCGTCATCGACCCGGGCGACGGCGGCGGCGATATCGGCGCGGCGCAGCTCCATATCGTCTTCCGGGCCGATGCAGATCGTCTCGATCGCCTGTTGCGGGCCGACGACATGCTCCATCGCCACGACGAACTCCGTCGCCAGCGATCCGTGCGTCACCAATACCAGTCCTATCATGTTCGTTCGCGGCCCACCTGCTTCATGATTGCACTTCCGGGCCTCCCGCCACGCGCTTCTCCAGGGCGTCCTGGGGCGCTGATTCCATATTGCGATGCGAAACCGTGGGCGAAAACCCCTCTTGATGCAAGCGTTTGGCGACCCGTTCGGCGACATGCACCGAGCGGTGCCGGCCGCCCGTGCAGCCGAAGGCGACCGTGATATAGGCCTTGCCGCTCTGCGCATATCGGGGCAGCAGCAACAGCAGCAGATCCTCGATCCGGCCGACCGCGTCGGCATAGGCGGGGTCCTGCGCGATATAGTCGGCCACCGCCTGGTCCAGCCCGGTTAGCGGCCGCAAGGCGTCGTCCCAATGCGGATTGCGCAGGAAGCGCATGTCGAACATCAGGTCGGCATTGCGCGGCACGCCGCGTGAAAAGCCGAAGGACAAGAGCGTCAGCACCGGCTCCGACAATCGGTCGCGCGCATAGCGGGCGCGGATTTCCTGTTGCAGCGCGTTGGTGGTGAGGCTGGTCGTGTCGATCACCTGCGCCGACCAGCGGCGCAGCGGCTCGGTCAACTCGCGCTCCCGGGCGATGCCGTCGGCGGCCGGGCGGTCGATGGCCAGCGGATGGCGCCGCCGGGTCTCGGCGAAGCGCCGTTCCAGTTCGGCGCCCGCACAGTCGAGGAACAGCGTGTCGATGTCATGCCCATGCTGGTCGCGCAGCGCCTTGATCCGCTGGACGATGGCCGCCGCGTCGAAGCCGCGCGTGCGGGTGTCGATGCCCAGCGCCAGCGGACGGGGATCGGCGCCGACATGCCCGGCGGGCAGCGGCGTGTCGAGCAGCCGGTCGAGCAGCACCAGCGGCAGATTGTCGACGACCTCCCATCCCATATCCTCCAGCGTCTTGAGCGCGGTCGTCTTGCCCGCGCCCGACAGGCCGGAGACGAGGAGAATGGACTTAGGCAGAATGGATTTGGGCGGAACCGGCTGAAGCGGGCCCGATTGAGGCGGCTCGGCGGTCATGCGAGGCCCACGGCTTTCAGCGCCAGCTCGACCTTGATCGGGGCGGAGGCATGGAGCGGCGACAGCTTGACGACCGGCACAGCGATCCCGGCGACCACCCGCGTCATCGGCGCTTCGGGCATACGGTCGACCAGGTCGAACAGTTCGACCAGCAGCGCCACGGGCGCTTCCCCCTGGTGCGGCAGGTCGACGATGCCTATGCCGCGCACCTCGATCATGCCGGCGATGTTGGCGGGGGCGGTCGCGATCAGCCGCCCGTCGATCCGCTTGACCAGCGTATAGTCGTCGCTGACCAGCGCCGCGCCCCGGTCGATCAGCCGCAGCGCCAGGTCGGACTTGCCCGATCCGCTCGGACCCGACAGCAGCACGGCGCGGCCGCCGATGGCGACGCTGGTCGCGTGCAATGTTTCGGAAGATAAAGCCCGCGCCATGATGTCACCCCGGATATTCTCTTAGCGCGGCTTGAGGGGTGTGGGAATGGCGCTCGCCGTCCTTTCTCCCTTCGTTGCGGAAAGCGGAAACAATCCATCCATCCGACCTCATGCGGGCCCGATCGGCATCCATTGGCGCTATGTCGCTGCGTCCTCGCGAGGCTTGTCGCTTCATGGATGCCGGATCAAGCCCGGCATGACGGCCGGGGAGTGTCCTATTCCGACACGATTCCCGGATCGCGCTCGACCGCCATCGGCAGGCGGACGATGAAGCAGGCGCCGCTTTGCGCATCCTCCCGGTCGGCGATGCTGATCTTGCCCTGATGCCCCTCGACGATCGAGCGGGCGATGGCGAGGCCCAGGCCCGAATGCTTGCCGAACTGCTCGCCTTCGGGCCGAACGCTGTGGAAACGGCGGAACACATGCTCGCGCTCGGCGACGGGCACACCGGGTCCTTCGTCCTCGACGCTGACCAGCACCTCATTTTCCGCGACGGTGGCGATGATCTTCACGAGCGCGCCATCGGGGGAGAAGGACACGGCATTGTCGATGAGGTTTTCGAGCACCCGCACCAGCCGCTGCTCCTCGCCCAGCACGACCGCGACATTGCGGCGGGGGCGGGCGAACGCCAGTCGGACGCCGCGCGGCACGCCCCGCGCCTCCCGCGCGACGACCAGCTGCTCGATCAGCAGGCCAAGGTCGATCGACACGAAGCGGGTGCGCGAAAGCTGCGCGTCGATCCTTGACGCCTCCGCAATGTCGGTGACCAGCCGGTCGAGCCTGCGGACATCGTCCCGCGCGATCGTCATCAACTGTTCGTGCAGGTCCGGCCGGGTGGCGCGGTCGATCCGGTCGAGCGATTCGAGCGCCGAGCGCAGCGATGCGATCGGGTTCTTGAGTTCATGGCTGACATCGGCGGCGAAGGCGTCGGTGGCGTCGATCCGCTGGCGCAGGCCATGGCTCATGTCGGACAAAGCGCGGGCCAGCATGCCGATCTCGTCGCGCCGTTCGGGCAGGCGCGGCACCGCCACCTCGCGCGCCCGGCCCAGCCGCACGCGGATCGCGGCGCGGGCCAGACGTTGCAGCGGGCGCACGATCGTCCGCGCGAGGAACAGCGACAGCAGCACCGACGCCAGCACCGCGATCGCCAGCACGAAGCCGAGGCGCAGCCGTTCGGCACGGACGATGCGGGTTATGTCGCGGGCGTTTTCGGTCGCCAGCAGGCTGCCGCCATCGGGCAGAGGGACGGCCGCGGAGATGATGAAGGTCCGGTCTGGCGCATAGCGGTTGCGCGCCTGGGGCCGCCCCGTCCGCCGCGCCTCCACTATTTCGGGCCAGCCATCAGCGTTGTCGATCGCCGGTTCGGCAAAATCGGGGGGGCGATCGGCCGACACGATCTTGTCCACCACTCGGTCCAAGAAGCGAGCGACATGGCGCTGCCACGCTTCCTCCGCCGGGTCGCGCAGGCTGTAGCGGGGGGCGTCCATCCGGAAGCTGTCGCTCACCAGGCGCCCGGCGGCGTCATAGCGGCGCACCCTGTCGTGCGTCTGGCGCGAATAGGCGGCGATCAGCGCATCCTGTCGCCCGGCCGGCGCAGCCTGCAAGCCGATGGCCAGCAATGTCAGCTCACGCGCCGACTGTTCCAGGCGCGCGTCGACGATGCGCGTGCGATAGCTGTCGAGATAGAAGAAGCCGCCCGCCAGCAGGGCGAGCGCGAACACGTTGACCGCCAATATCCGTGGCGTCAGGCTGACGCGTCCGGACCATCGGGAGGCGATGTCCTCTTGCCTGTTCCTGCGGAAAACGCCTATTCCTCCGAAAAGCGATAGCCGGCACCGTAAAGGGTGTCGATCGCGTTGAAATCGCCGTCCACCTCGCGAAACTTGCGACGCAGGCGCTTGATATGGCTGTCGATGGTCCGATCGTCGACATAGACGTCGTCCTGATAGGCGGCGTCCATCAACTGGTTGCGGTTCTTGACCACGCCCGGCCGCTGTGCGAGCGTTTCGAGGATCAGGAACTCGGTGACGGTCAGCGTCACATCCTCGCCGCCCCATTTCACCCGATGCCGCGCGGGGTCCATCTCCAGCCGCCCGCGCACGATCGGCTCGGCGGCCGGCTCGTCGGGCTGGGCGGGGCTGCGGGCGGCGTCGGCGCGGCGCAGGATCGCGCGGATGCGTGCGATCAGCAGCCGCTGCGAAAAGGGTTTGGAGATATAATCGTCCGCGCCCATCGCCAGGCCCAGCGCCTCGTCCAGCTCATCGGTCTTGCTGGTCAGGAAGATGACCGGCATCTGGTTCTTCTCGCGCAGCCGCCGCAGCAGTTCGATCCCGTCCATCTGCGGCATCTTTATGTCGAAGACGGCAAGGTCGGCCGGATTGTCGAGCAGCGCCTTCAGCGCCGTTTCGGGGTCCGAATAGATGCGCGTGATGAACCCCTCCGCCTGAAGGGCGATGGAAACCGAGGTCAGGATATTCTTGTCGTCGTCCACCAGGGCGATGGTTGCGGTCATGCAGTCTTCCAGATCGTCGCGCCATGCGGGCGCGGTCGGCACGCGCCCAACCCAGCGACCGCTATACCAAGCCGCGCCCGCCCGCAAGCAACCGGGCGGCCGTCCCACCTGTCGCAACAAGGGACAGGTTCGCGCGGCGATTTGACGATCCTGCGGCAAATGCCTATGCGAATAAGCATCCGGGCTATTTTCATGCTGCGCACAATAATGCAGCAGGAGTGGGTTCGGGAAGGTCGTTCCACGGCCGAACATCATTATCGGGAGAATTGAGCGTGCAGGCCCAATCCGCAATCACCCTGGAGGCCCAGGGCATTCCGACGCGTGCGTCGCTTTTCTGGAATCTCGGCACCGCCCCGCTGGTCGAAGCCTCGCTCGCCAATGGCGAAGGCATGTTGGCCAAGGACGGTCCGCTGGTCGTCAAGACCGGCAAGCATACCGGCCGGTCGGCCAAGGACAAGTTCATCGTTCGCGACGCGGAAACCGAATCGAGCGTCTGGTGGGGGACGACCAACGTCCCCATGTCGCCAGAGCATTTCGCCGCGCTCAAGGCCGATTTCTTCGCCGCGCTGGGTGAAAAGGACAAGCTCTATGTCGCCGACCTGTTCGGCGGCTCGCAGGCCGAATATCGCGTCAACGTGCGCGTCATCAACGAATTCGCCTGGCACAATCTGTTCATCCGCACGCTGCTGGTGCGCCCCACGGCCGACGAGCTGGCGGGCTTCGCGCCCGAATATACGATCATCGACCTGCCCAGCTTCCGCGCGGATCCGGCCCGCCACGGCTGCCGCAGCGAAACCGTGGTCGCGGTCAATTTCTCCGAAAAGCTGATCCTGATCGGCGGCACCGCTTATGCCGGCGAGATGAAGAAGTCGGTGTTCGGCATCCTCAACTATCTACTGCCGACAAAGGGCGTGATGCCGATGCACTGTTCGGCCAATATCGGCCCGAACGGCGACACCGCCGTCTTCTTCGGCCTGTCGGGCACCGGCAAGACCACACTGTCCGCCGACGCCAGCCGCACGCTGATCGGCGACGACGAGCATGGCTGGTCGGACACCGCCGTCTTCAATTTCGAGGGCGGCTGCTATGCCAAGATGATCAACCTGTCGCCCGAGGCCGAACCGGAAATCTTCGCCACCACGAAGAGGTTCGGCACGGTGCTGGAAAATGTCGTGATCGACCCCGAAACTCGGGAGCTGGATTTCGACGATAACAGCCTGGCGGAAAACAGCCGGGGTTCCTACCCGATCGACTTCATCCCCAACGCGTCCAAAGATAATCTGGGGCCGGTGCCGCAGAATATCATCTTCCTGACTGCCGACGCCTATGGCGTGCTGCCGCCCATTTCACGGCTGACGCCCGAACAGGCCATGTATCATTTCCTGTCCGGCTACACCGCGCGGGTCGCGGGGACGGAAATCGGCGTGACGGAACCCAGCGCGACTT
Source organism: Sphingobium sp. (assembly GCA_033795485.1). Taxonomy (GTDB): domain Bacteria; phylum Pseudomonadota; class Alphaproteobacteria; order Sphingomonadales; family Sphingomonadaceae; genus Sphingobium. The sequence continues at coordinate 32,062 of JARYGO010000021.1, read as the reverse complement.
TCTCCACCTGTTTCGGCGCGCCTTTCATGCCCCGTCATCCCTCGGTCTACGGCAATCTGCTCAAGGAACGGATCGCCAAGGGCGGCGTCACCTGCTGGCTGGTCAACACCGGCTGGACCGGCGGCAAATATGGCGTGGGCAAGCGGATGCCGATCAAGGCGACCCGCGCGCTGCTCAACGCTGCGCTCGACGGCAGCCTCAACAGCGCCGACTTCCGCACCGATCCCAATTTCGGGTTCGAGGTGCCGACGGCGGTGCCCGGCGTCGACACGACCATCCTCGATCCGCGCGCGACCTGGGCCGACAAGGCCGCTTATGATGAGACAGCGGGCAAGCTGGTCAAGCAGTTCGTCGACAATTTCGCGCAGTTCGAGGAGCATGTCGACGCGTCGGTCCGCCAGGCGGCGCTGACCGCCGCCTGATCCGCGAAGATGATTGAAAGGGACCGAGCGTCGCTGCGCTCCGGTCCCTTTTCCTTTCCCGTTACTGGCGGCGGTGCTATCCTTCGGCGCAGGATTGAGCAGGAGTGCGCGCAATGAGCCTATTCGACGGCATAATCGGCAATCTGGGCGGGCTTCAGGCGGTCGCCGACAAGCTGGGCCTCCAGCCCGAACAGATGCAGGCGCTGTTGGCGGAGATCGGCGCGAAGATCTCCAGCGGCAATGGCGATATTTCCGCACTTGCTTCGACGGCTGCCGAATATGGCGTCTCGGCCGACAAGGTGCAGGAGCTGCTGGCGCAGTTTGGCGGCGCCGGCGGCCTGATGGGATCGCTGGGCGGCATGTTCGACAAGGATGGCGACGGCGATCCGCTGAACGAACTGGGCAGCCTCGCCAAAGGGCTTTTCGGCTGAGCCGGACATGAGCCAGGATATGGGGAGGGCCGCCTTTCCGGCCCCCAAGTTTTTTTCGCCTTGCCTTACCGCGTCGCAACCGCCATTTCGCGACGCTATCCACTTATTGCGAATAGCCCGCAACTGGAGCGCGTCCGTCTGCTAGGACGCCGCGCGGGCTGCATCGGGCAGGGAAGAAGGTTTTGAACGACGTGACCACAGCACAGACGGGCCTGGAGCCCACCGCCAGCCTTTCGGTGGAGAAGGTCCTGTCGGTCCATCATTGGAACGAGCATCTTTTCAGCTTCAAGATCACCCGCCCGGCCAGCTTCCGCTTCCGTTCGGGCGAGTTCGTGATGATCGGCCTGCGCGGCGACAACGGCAAGCCGCTGCTGCGCGCCTATTCGGTCGCCAGCCCCGCCTGGGCGGAGGAGCTGGAGTTCCTGTCGATCAAGGTGCAGGCCGGGCCGCTGACATCGAAGCTGCAATTGATCCAGCCGGGCGACAACATCTATCTCGGCCGCAAGCCGACGGGCACGCTGGTGACCGACGCGCTCCTGCCGGGCAAGCGGCTGTTCATGCTGTCGACCGGGACTGGGCTTGCGCCTTTCCTCAGCCTGGCGCGCGACCCGGATGTCTATGAATTTTACGAGCAGGTCGTCATCGTCCACTCGGTGCGCCGGGTCAGCGACTTGGCCTTTCATGACGAGCTGGAAGCGAAGCTGGCCGGTGATCCGCTGGTCGAGGAGCAGGCCGCGCAACAATTCCATTATGTGCCGACCGTCACGCGGGAGGATTTCCATCGCAACCAGCGCATCGACAAGCTGGTCGCGGACGGATCGCTGTTCGCGGGCATCCCCGGCGCGGCGCGGTTCGATCCCGAAACAGACCGGATCATGATGTGCGGCAGCATGGAGATGATCAAGGATTTCGCCGCCTTTTTCGAAAAGGAAGGCTTTACCGAAGGGTCGAACGCTGCGCCCGGCCGGTTCGTGATCGAGCGGGCCTTCGTCGGCTGACGGGGAGCGTGCGGCCCGCCGCTTGTCCCTTGACCGGATCGCGCCTGCTACTGCGGGTTTGAAAGACCAGCGGGCTCGACCGTCAGCACCGATGCGTCGGCGCCAGTGATACGCACGCGCGCGCCTGCGGGCGCATCCGCGCCGCGCGCAGACCAGACGCCGTCGTCCACCTTCACCCGCCCGCGCCCGCCCTCGATCGGCTCGACCACGGTGACGATCTCTCCGATCAGCCGCGCGGTACGGTCATTGAGCAGCGGGTCCTGCGAGGCGACGGGGTTGCCCGCATACCAGCGCCGCCCGGCCCAGGTCGCGACCAGGCACAGCAGGGCGAAGAGAATGAGCTGTCCGGCCGTGCCGATCGGCAGCAGGAAGGAGGCAAGCCCGGTCGCGGCCGCCGCCACCGCGATCCAGATGAGGAAAATGCCCGGCAGGATGATCTCGCCGATGCCCAGCATCACCGCGAATATCATCCACCACCAATGGGTGTCGAGCGTTTCGACCCAGCCCATCAGCCCTGGCCCTGACTGCCTTGGCTCTGGCCGCCCTGACTTTGCCCGAACGGCCCGCGCCGGGGCGGGGCGGGGGGCGTCGGAACCGGCGCGCCGTCGCTGCCAAGCGCTTCCTTCGCCAGCGCGCCGATGCCGCCGAGCGTGCCGATAAGCTGCGTCGCCTCGACCGGGAAGAGGATGGTCTTGGCATTGGCGGAGGTCGCGAACTGGCTGACCGCATCGACATATTTCTGAGCGATGAAATAGTTGAGCGCCTGCGGATTGCCCGCCGAAATCGCTTCCGACACCATCTGCGTCGCCTTGGCCTCCGCCTCCGCCTCGCGCTCGCGCGCTTCCGCGTCGCGGAACGCGGCCTCGCGCCGCCCTTCGGCCTGCAATATCTGCGCCGCCTTCTCGCCCTCCGCGCGCAGGATCTCGGACGCGCGCAGGCCCTCCGACTCTAGGATGTTGGCGCGCTTCTCGCGCTCAGCCTTCATCTGGCGTCCCATGGCGTTTACGATGTCGGCGGGCGGGCGGATGTCCTTCAGCTCCACGCGGGTGATCTTGATGCCCCAGGCGTTGGTCGCATGATCCACGACCGAAAGGAGGCGCGCGTTGATCTCGTCGCGCTTCGACAGGGTTTCGTCGAGGTCCATCGACCCCATGACCGTGCGCAGGTTGGTGGTGGCGAGCTGCATGATCGCGACATAGAGTTCGGACACTTCATAGGCCGCCTTGGCCGCGTCCAGAACCTGGAAGAAGACGACGCCGTCGACCGACACCATCGCATTATCCTTGGTGATGATCTCCTGCCCCGGAATATCGACCACCTGCTCCATCATGTTGATCTTGCGTCCCACGGCGTAGAAGAAGGCCGGGTAGAAGTTGAGGCCGGGCCTAGCGACCTCGGTGAACCGTCCGAACCGCTCGATCGTATATTGATAGCCCTGCCGCACGACCTTGATGCTGGCCGCCAGATAGAGGATCACCAGCAGGCTGAGCGTCAGCGCGAATGTCGTGACCATGAAAATTTCCCCACCCCGTTGCAGCTTGACTATGGCGGCAAATAAGGGCGTGGGAAAGCGAAACCGATGGCCGAAAAGGGGATGTACGCCGATGCTGATTCACCACGCCCGATCGCTGCTGTTCCTGCCTGCCTCCAACGCACGGGCGATCGAGAAGGCGCGGGGCCTGCCATGCGACATGGTCATTCTGGACCTGGAGGACGCGGTGCCGGACGGGGACAAGGACGCGGCGCGCGCGGGCGTAGTGGAGGCGCTGGCGCAGGGCTTCGGCCATCGGCTGAAGGCGGTGCGGATCAACAGCGCGGGAACGCCCTGGCACGGGGTGGACATGGTGGCGGTGAAGGCGTCCTCGGCCGATTATGTCGTGCTGCCCAAGGTCGAGGACCCCCGGCAGGCGCGGGACGTGTTCAGCGTCACCCAAAAGCCGGTGATCGCGATGATCGAGAGCGCCAAGGGCGCGCTGGCCGCCCCGGCCATCGCCGCCGGGGAGGGGGTCGCGGCCCTGTTCATGGGCACCAACGATCTGCGCGCGGACCTGCGCATCCCCGCCGCCGCTGGCCGCGCCGGTCTGTCGCTTATTCTCCAGTCGGTCGTGCTGGCGGCGCGCGCGGCCGGCGTCGCGGTGTTCGACGGCGTTTATAACCGGCTGGACGATGCCGCCGGGCTGGAGACCGAATGCGCCGAGGGCCACGGGCTGGGCTTCGACGGCAAGACGCTGATCCACCCGGCGCAGATCGACGCGGCGAACCGGATATACGGCCCCGATCCCGAGGCGCTGGCCGAGGCGCGCCGGCTGATCGAGGCGGCGACAGGCGGGGCCGAGCGCTTCGACGGCCGGATGATCGAGGCCATGCACGTCGCGCAGGCCCGCGCGCTGATCGAGCGGGCGGAGGCTGTTGGGGGCTAAGGGCGAACGCCGGCCCTCGGCCCCGACAAAAAACCCGGCCGCCGCACTAGCCGTTATCGGGGGAAATGGTTACATGGGCCGTCACGAAAACCCGGAAAGTGGCACCCCCTCATGAATATCCGCCTCGGCCTCACCTTTGACGACGTGCTGTTGCAGCCGGGCGAATCCGATGTGCTGCCCAGCCAGGCCGACACCAGCACGCAGGTGACTCGCCAGATCCGGCTGAACATCCCCATCCTGTCCTCCGCCATGGATACGGTGACCGAAGCGGACATGGCGATTGTCATGGCGCAGCTTGGCGGCCTGGGCGTGCTGCACCGCAATCTGACGATCGAGGAGCAGGCCGACGCCGTCCGCGCGGTCAAGCGGTTCGAGAGCGGGATGGTCGTGAACCCGATCACCATCACCCCCGACGCCACGCTGGCCGACGCGCAGATGCTGATGCAGCGCCACCGCATCAGCGGCATTCCGGTGGTCGAGAATGGCGGCAAGCTGGTCGGCATCCTCACCCATCGCGACACGCGCTTCGCCGAAAATCCCGCCCAGCCGGTCAGCGAGCTGATGACGCACGACAATTTGGCGACGGTGAAGCTGGGCGTCGGGCAGGAAGAGGCGCGCCGCCTGCTGCACCAGCGCCGGATCGAAAAGCTGCTGGTGGTGGACGACGCCTATCGCTGCGTCGGCTTGATCACGGTCAAGGACATCGAAAAGGCGGTGACCTATCCGCAGGCGACAAAGGACGAGACCGGGCGGCTGCGCGTCGCCGCCGCGACTACGGTCGGCGAAAAGGGGCTGGAGCGGACTCGCGCGCTGATTGACGCGGAATGCGACCTGATAGTCATCGACACTGCCCATGGCCACAGCAAGCAGGTGTCCGCCGCCGTGGAGGCGGTGAAGAAATTGTCGAACCAGGTTCAAGTGGTGGCAGGCAACGTCGCCACGGCCGAAGCGACCAAGGCGCTGATCGACGCGGGCGCGGACTGCGTGAAGGTCGGCATCGGTCCGGGATCGATCTGCACCACCCGCGTGGTCGCGGGCGTCGGCGTGCCGCAACTGACCGCGATCATGGATTCGGCCGAGGAGGCCGCGAAGCAGGGCGTTCCGGTGATCGCCGACGGCGGCCTTCGCACAAGCGGCGACGTCGCCAAGGCGCTGGCGGCTGGCGCGGGCTGCGTCATGGTGGGGTCGCTGCTGGCGGGCACGGCCGAAGCGCCGGGCGAGACCTTCCTCTATCAGGGCCGCGCTTATAAAAGCTATCGCGGCATGGGCAGCGTCGGCGCGATGGCGCGGGGATCGGCCGACCGCTATTTCCAGGCCGACATCAAGGACCAGATGAAGCTGGTGCCCGAAGGAATAGAGGGGCAGGTGCCCTTCAAGGGACCGGCCAAGGATGTCATCCATCAACTCGTCGGCGGCGTGAAGGCGGCGATGGGCTATACCGGCAGCCGGACGATCGAGGAATTGAAGGCGCGCGCCCGCTTCGTCCAGATCACCAATGCCGGCTTGTCCGAAAGCCATGTGCATGATGTCACGATCACGCGGGAAGCGCCCAATTACCCCACGCGCTGATCCTGCCCCGCGTCGGCCAGGCCAGCCGCGATGACTCCCGCCGCCCGCATCCAGGCCGCGATCGACCTGCTGGACGCGATCATCCTGTCCGCGCGAGAAGGCGGGCCGGCGGCCGACACGCTGATCGCTCGTTATTTCAAGGATCGCCGCTATGCCGGGTCGAAGGACCGGCGGGCGGTGCGTGATCATGTTTATGCGGCGATCCGCCGCGCCGGGGAGCGCCCGACCACCGGCCGCGCCGCGATGGTCGGGCTGGCGCGCGAGCAGGTTGAGATAGCGGCGCTGTTCGACGGTTCGGCCCATGGCCCCGCCGTCATCGACCCGGCCGAGGAGGGCGCGGAGCCTGGGGCGGTCCCCGGCTGGATCGCGCCGCTGATCGCCGAGCCGGTCGAACAGCAGGCGCTGCTGGGACGCGCGCCGGTGGACCTGCGCGTCAACCGGCTGAAGGCGACGCCCGAACAAGTCGCGCCGCTGTTCCCGGACGCTGTTCCCGTCGCCGGACTACCAGACGCGCTGCGCTTGCCCGAAGGCTATCCGGTCGAGCAAAGCGACGCCTGGGCCCAGGGGCTGGTCGAGGTGCAGGATGCGGGCAGCCAGCATATCTCCGCCGCCTGCGACGCGCAGGCCGGCATGACGGTGGTCGACCTGTGCGCTGGCGCGGGCGGCAAGACGCTGGCGCTCGCCGCCGCGATGGCGGGCGGGCGGCGGCTGATCGCGGCCGATTCGATCCGGTCCCGCCTCGCCCGGCTGACGCCGCGCGCCGAGCGCGCGGGCGCGACGGGCATCGAAACGCTGCTGCTGGACCAGGGGCATGAGGCGCGCGCGCTCGCTCCGCTGGCGGGGCAGGCCGATGTCGTGCTGGTCGACGCGCCCTGCTCGGGCACCGGCACCTGGCGGCGCAATCCCGAGGCGCGCTGGCGGCTGACCCCGGCCCGGCTCGACCGGCTGGTGTCCGAACAGTCCCGGATACTGGACTTCGCGGCCCCGCTGGTGGCGCCCGGTGGCCACCTGGTCTATGCCGTCTGCGCGCTGACGGACAGGGAGGGGCGCGATCAGGTGCGGGCATTTCTCGACCGTCATGAAGGCTGGGCGATGGATATGCCGCCGGGCGGCGTGGGCCGCGCGCATGGCGGCGGCCGGCTGCTGACGCCGGGCCATGACGGTACCGACGGCTTCTTCTTCGCCCGGCTGCGCCATGGTTGAAGGGCCGGAAAAACAGGGCATGGACATTGTCCCGCAAAGTCGCGAAAATCGCCCGGAATCGTTACTGGAGACATTGATGCGCTTTACCCCGGCCTCGATCGCCCTGGCCGCCCTGCTGACGACTGTGTCCAGCGTCGGCCTGACCCAGCGCCCGGATGCGCAGATCGAACCCCTGTCGCTCGAGTGGATGCGCGCGGGGGAAGCCGCCGCGAAGGCGGGCGACCTGTCAGCGGCGACCGACGCTTATGAAAGCGCGCTCGCGGTCGACCCGCGCAACCGCGCCGCCTATGTTGCGCTCGCCGGCGTCGCGCGGGCGCAGGGGCTTCAGGGCAAGGCGATCCGCCTGTACCGCGAGGCGTTGCTGCTCGATCCCACCGACGTCCACGCGCTTGTGGGCCAAGGTGAGGCGATGGTGGCGAAAGGCGCGGTCGCCAAGGCGAAGGACAATCTCGCCACCGCACAGAAGGTCTGCGGCAGCAACTGCGCGGCACTTGCCTCGCTCAGCGCCGCGATCCAGAAGGGCGCGCCGCCCCCGACGGTGCTGAGCGCCAAGGACGTGGTCCCGACGCCGACTGTGCCGCCGACCGAAAAGCCCTGACGCCGGGGATAGGCTCTGTCCCGTCAGGTCGAAGCCCGTGCTCCTGCGAAGGCAGGAGCCCATTGCCGCCATCCCGAACTGGGCTCCTGCCTTCGCAGGAGCATATTGCGCTTTCCATCGTAATAACGGACGGGCCGAGGACGCAGGGCTTATCCGGCTTGGAACGACCGCCCTCAGTTCGCCCCGCCCAATATCCTGGCGGTGCGCACGAAATCGTTGACGCTCAGCGTCTCGGCCCGCCGCTGCGGGTCGATGCCCGCCGCCTCCAGCGCCTCCAGCGCGCCGGGCAGGCCTTTGAGGCTCTGGCGCAGCATCTTGCGGCGCTGGCCGAAGGCGGCGGCGGTCAATCGTTCCAGATAGACGAGCGACACGTCCGGGGGGGCGGCGGTCGGCACGATATGGACGACCGCCGACATCACCTTGGGCGGCGGCGTGAAGGCGCTGCGGTGGACCTTCATCGCGATCCTTGCGGTCGATCGCCATTGGGACAGAACGGCCAACCGGCCATAATGATCGCCGCCGGGTCGCGCGACGATCCGCTCCGCGACCTCCTGCTGGAACATCAGCGTGAGCGAGGACCACCAAGGCAGCGGTTCCCAGGCGACTGACAGCCAGCCGACCAGCAGGGCGGTGCCGACATTATAGGGCAGGTTGGCGACGATATGAGCGCCTTCGCCCGCCAGCGCGCGCGCGTCCACCGCCATCGCGTCATCGGAGACGATGGTTAGCTGTCCCGGAAAGGCGGCGTCCAGTTCGGCCAGCGCAGGCAAGCAGCGGCGGTCGCGCTCCACCACGGCGAGCCGCGCTCCGGCCCGCAGCAGCGCGCGGGTGAGGCCGCCGGGGCCGGGGCCTACCTCATAGGCCGGGCGGCCGTCCAGCGGGCCGGGAATGGCGGCGATGCGGTCGAGCAGCTGTTCGTCGAGCACGAAATTCTGCCCCAGCGCCTTGCTGGCCTGAAGCCCGTGCGCGGCGATCACCTCGCGCAGCGGCGGCAGGGGTGACACCGGCATTCTGATAGTCACGAGGCCTATCCTGGCTGGGGCTGGCCGCTCGGCGGCGGCGGGAGCGCGGATTGGCCGGCATGGGCCAGCCGCGCGCGGGCGGCCTCCGCGGCCATGCGGATCGCCGCCATCATCGCGCCCGGATTGGCGCTGTTCGTGCCGGCGATGCCGAAGGCGGTGCCATGATCGGGCGATGTGCGCACGATCGGCAAGCCCAGCGTCATGTTGACGCCCTCGTCGAAATAGAGCGTCTTGATCGGCACCAGCGCCTGATCGTGATACATGCACAGCGCCGCATCATAGGTTTCGCGCGCGCGGAAATGGAACATGCCGTCGGCGGGCAGCGGGCCGACGATGTCGAGCCCGTCGGCGCGTAGCGATTCGATCGCGGGGGCGATGACCTCAATCTCCTCGCGGCCCAGCGCGCCGCTTTCCCCCGCATGGGGATTGAGTCCGGCGACGGCCAGGCGCGGGCGGGCGATGCCGAAATTGCGTTGCAGGCCGCGCGCCGTGGTGACCGCGCGGGCGCGGATCAGGTCGATGGTCAGCGCCATCGGCACCTGCGCCAGTGGAATATGGATGGTGATCGGAACGACCCGCAGCGAGGGACCCGCGAGCATCATCACCGCATTGTCGGGCGACACGCCGCAGCGTTCCGCCACGAACTCGGTCTGGCCCGGATGCGTGAAGCCGACGCCATAAAGCTGCGCCTTGCTGACCGGAGCGGTGACGATCCCCCCCGCCGATCCCAATCGGGCCAGGCCGACCGCGACCTCCAGCGATTGCAGCGCCGTTCGCGCGCCATCGGTGTCGGGCGTGCCCGGCACCACCGTCCCGGCATCGGCGACCTGAAGGCAGGGGAGCGCGCGGTCAAAGGCGGCGGCGGCTTCCTCCGAGCTGCCGACCAACTCGATCGGCCCGGCCCAGACCGCGCGCAGCGACGCCGCGTCGCCCACCGCGAAAAAGGACGGCAAGGCGCGCGCCTGCCGCATGACCCAGCTTTTGGCGACGATCTCGGGCCCTATGCCTGCCGGGTCCCCCAGCGGCACCGCAAAGGGCGCGATGGCCGCCGGCGGCGCGGGGGCGGGGGCGTCAGTTATAGTCGATGACCGCATCGCGCCGCAGGTCGCGCAGATAGATGCGCGCGCGCTTGTTGACTCGCTCCTCTTCCATCTGCGCCTGGATCTGCTCGTAATTGGGCGCATTCGCCGCGCTGGCCGCGTCGTCGCGGCCGCACAGGATGAGGACGCGGACGCCGTCGGCGATGGAGCCGAATGGCGGGGTCGACTGGCCGATCTGAAGGCCTAGCAGCATCTCCTGAAGCTGCGGCGGCAGGTCGCGGACCTTGACATTGTCGTTGTCGACGACCTCGGCCCCCATCTTCGTGCCCAGTTCGTTCGCCTCGCCGCAGCCCTTGATCGCCTTGACCGACGCGGCGAAGCTGGCGGCCCTGCCGGACGCCTGCTCCTTGGTCGTGCCGGGCGGGAAGGCGATCGACAATTGCTTGAGGCTGAGCAGCGCGTCGCGCGGATCGGCGGTCAGCACCTTGCGCTTGTCCATCACATAGATAATCGACATGCCGCCCGGCACGGGCACCGGCCCGGCGATCTGGCCGACCTGCATCTCCGTCGCCGCCTTCGCCAGTTCGTCAGGCAACTGCGCGGGGCGCACCCAGCCCAGGTCGCCGCCGACCGCCGCCGTCGACGCTTCGGAAAACTGGCGCGCATAGGCCGCGAAACTGCCGCCGCCCCTGATCTGCTCTATGATGTTGCGTGCGTTGGCGATGATCTGCTGCTGGTTCTCGGGCGTTGCGGACAGGTAGATTTCGCCGATCCGGAACTCGTCGCTGCCCTTGGCCGCGTTCATCCGGTCGATGACCGACTTCACCTCCTCCTCGCCGACATTGACGAACGGCTGGACGTTGCGGCGCAGCAGCCGGCTCCACGCCAGTTCGCCCTCGATCTGCCGCTTGATGCTGGCGGGGGAACTGCCCTGGCTGCGCAGATAGGCCTCGAACTGCGCGGGGGACTGGCGGAAATTGGCCGCGACCCGCTCGAAGCTCTGGTTGATCTCGGCCGGATCGACCTTGATGTCGTTGGCGGCCGCCTCCTGGATCTGGAGCGTCTCGTCGATCAGGTTGCGCAGCACCTGGACGCGCAGCCGCTCCTTCTCTTCCTCCGACACCTTGCCGCCATTGGCGGTGATGATGAGGGCCAGGCGCTGGTCGACATCGGTGCCGGTGATGATGCGGCCATTGACGATCGCCGTCGCCTTGCGGACATTGGGGTCGCTCTTGCCGAAGATCTGGAGGTCCCTGGGCAGCGCCAGTTGCTGGCTGGCGACGCCGCCGTCATCGTCGACCGTCTGCGCCGTGGCGCCCGAAGCGGCGAGGCACAGGGCGGCGCAGGCCAGCATCGCGGAGCGCGGCGTCGTCCGGCGCGAACGGCGAGGCGAGGAAAAGGCGGCAGTCATCGGTGACGAAATTCTCCAGTTGATCCGAAGGACACATGCCCCTCGCCCCCTTAACCGGCGCTGAGCGACAGCCGGTGCGGCCCGTTCCTATATGCCAATGTTGCGAAAAGCCAGCCGTAGCATGAAGCTGTTGCCCTGCCGCGCGTCGCCGGTGGTCTGATAGTCGCGCCGCCAGGTCAGGCCCAGCGTCAGGCAGTCGTCCTCATAGGATATGCCCAGGCGATGCCGCACCGGCTCGTAGCCGTCGGCGATGCTCAGCGGGTCCTCGTGCCGGTCGGTGAGGTCGATGACCGTCGATCCGAATATCGACCAGAAGCGGGCGACCTGCACCCTGCCGCCCAGGCGCAGTTCCTCCCGGTCCCGCAGATCCTCCAGGCTGGCGAGCGCGTCGCGGTTGAGGCGCAGATAGCCGACCATCGCATAGGTTTTCTTGCTGCCCACGGTCGCGTCGATCTCGTTCCGCCGGACCGCGAAATTATCCTTGTCCAGCCGGAAGCGGTGGGTGAGCGCGACGAAATCCTTGTAGCGCACGGTCGTGCGGCCGACGATGTCGGACAGGCGGTCGGTCAGGCCCGTGCCTTCGGGCAGGATCGCGAGCCGGGTGTCGAGGCGATAGCTCTGGCCGATCACGCTCTCCAGCGAGAAGTCGGGCAGCGCGAGGCTATAGTCGAGGCCGTAGGTGACGCGGCTCGAATCCTCGAACCGGTCATAGCCGGAAAAGCGGTTGAGGGCGAAAAGGTTGCTGTCCTCCAGGTCGATCGCCCGCGCGTCCTCATTGGGCAGCGACAGGTTGGCGAGCCGGGGCGCGGCGACGATCTGGACGCGCGGCGTGATCCGCTGGACGCCGCCGAACGCCTCGCCCATGAAGGGCCAGCGCATGTCGACGGCGGCGGCGGCGATGCCGCGCGTCTGCCAGCCGGGGCTCCCGCGATAATTGGGCGTCGTGGTCAGCAGATTGTCGCCGCTATGATAGACGTCGCCGCGCAGATAGGCGGTGAAGCTGACTTCCTGCCCCATGCCGGTCAGGGTGCGCAGGTTCCATTCGGCGCCCGCGAAGGCGCGCTGCGTGTCCTGCCCATTGGTCCGGCTGATCGCCAGGCTGTTCGCCTGTAACTGGATGCGGCCGCCCAGCAGCGGGTCAGTCATGCGCAGGCGATAGTCGATCACCGGCAGCGCGATCGGCGTCTGTCCCTGCGGATCGCCGGGGCGCAGCGTCTGCACCGCCCAGCCGGCGATCGAGAAATAGCTGTTCTGGCCGATCCGCTGTGCCGACAGCGTGGAGCGCAGCCGATCGTCCCGGCTGATGTCGTAGCGCCGAAGGAAAGTGCGGTCCGTCGCGGCGCGGATGGACCCATCCACGCTCCATTCGGGCGTCAGCTGCATCCCTCCGCTGGCGTCGAGGTAGCCGCGAAAATCCTTTTCGGACGAGGCCGTCGGATTGGTCGCGGAGCGGCGGCTGCCATAGGTGGCGTAGCCGGTGATCTGATAGGCGCCGCGATCCCAAAGATGGCGATATTGCGCCTGTGCCATCGGCAGCGCGTCGCTATAGACATGGGGGGTGAGCGTCAGGTCGCGATTGGGCGCGATCTTGATATAATAGGGCACCGACAGCTCAAGGCCGTTGGTGCGGTCATAGCCGATGTCGGGCACCAGCAAGCCGCTGCCGCCGCCTTCCCCCACTGGATGCGACAGGCCGGGCAGGGGGATCAGCGGCAGGCCGAACAGCTCGATCATGGCGTCGGTATAGGTGACGCGCTGCGCCACGGGGTCGTATATGACCTTGACCGCGTTGATCTGCCAAGTCGGTTCCTTGGGACAGCCTTCGCTGGTCTCCACCGAGCAGCCGGTATAGGCGGCGCGGTTCAGCGTATAGACGCCGTCGACCCGCGTTCCCTTGACCGACGCCAGCCGTCCGCCCGACTGGAGCACCAGCAGCATATTGTCGACCGCGCCGTCCTTCAGCGTGTCGGTGACGTCGAACCGGTCGCCATAGGCGATATTGCCTTCGGCATCGGTGACGGAGACATTGCCCTGCGCCTCCACTCGGCCGCTGTTGCGGTTCCACACCACCTTGTCGGCGCGCAGCCGGTTGCCCTCGCGCAGCAACTGCACATTGCCGCTGGCGGTCACAACCTCGCTCTCGCTGTCGTAGCTGAGCGCATCGGCGGCGAAGCCTATCTGGTCCTCGCTATCGGGCACCGGCGCGTCGGGCGCGCTGATTGCCGCCGGGGGGGCGTTGAGGCTCGGTTCCGCCTTATCCTGCGCGCGCGCCTGGGCGGCGATCGCCAGCGCCGCGATCGCGCAGCCGGTCAGCAGGACGCGGCCGGGGGTTGATGAGGATTGGGGGATCGGCAAGGGTCGGGGCACTCTGATGGGGCGCGGGAGCCATCGCCTATCGCATTGCTTTGGCCCCGCCGCAATCGCCCGCGCGGCGCTTTTGCCGCAAAATGGGTGGAACGGCTTTGCCAGACGCGCGCGGGCGCACTATCTGACCAGTCTGACATGCGCCGGTCATTTGGTTGGGCGGCGCTTTCCGCATCGACGCTCTACCTATAATCACAAGGACCCTCCATGGACATCGCGATCAGCCCGACCCGTCCCGCCGCCGCCGACACCCTGGTTTTCGCCATCGCCAAGGACGGCGTGGCGCGATTGCCGCTGGCGGCCGCCGCGACCCTAGCGGCTGGCGCGGAAGCCGCGCGCTTCGGCGGCGAGCCGGGATCGAGCTTCGAGAGCTTCGTCGAGGAGGGCGGCAAGGTCGTGCGCGTAGTGGCGCTGGGCATCGGTTCGGGCACGGCGTCGGACTATGAGCGCGCGGGCGGCGCGCTGACGGCGCGGCTAAGCGCCAGCGGCGCGGTCCATGCGGCCGTCGAACTGCCCGAGGGGGCGAGCGGCGCGCTGGCCGCCCGCCTTGCCCAGGGCGCTTTTCTGCGCGCCTGGCGGATCGACACCTACCGCACGCGCCAGCCCGAAAAGAGCAAGCCGACCCTCGCCACGCTGACGGTCGTATCGGCCGACGCGCAGGAGGAATGGGATCGCCTGTCGGCGGTCGCGGCCGGGGTCGCGCTGACCCGCGAGCTGGTGTCGGAGCCCGCCAATATCCTCTACCCCGAAAGCTTCGTCGATCGCTGCCGGCACCTGACTGACCTTGGCGTCACGATCCGGGTGCTGGACGAGATCGAGATGGCCGCGCTGGGCATGGGCGCGCTGCTGGGCGTCGCCCAGGGGTCGGCGCGCAAGCCGCGCCTGCTGGCGATGGAATGGGACGGTACGAATGGCGCGCAGGACAAGCCGCTGGTGCTGATTGGCAAGGGCGTGACCTTCGACACCGGCGGCATTTCCATCAAGCCCGCCGCCGGCATGGAGGACATGAAGTGGGACATGGGCGGCGCGGGCGCGGTCGCGGGCACGATCAAGGCGCTGGCCGGCCGCAAGGCGAAGGCGCATGTCGTCGGCATTTGCGGATTGGTCGAGAATATGCCCGACGGCAATGCCCAGCGTCCGGGCGACATCGTCACCTCCATGTCGGGCCAGACGATCGAGGTGCTGAACACCGACGCCGAAGGACGGCTGGTGCTGTGCGACGCCGTGACCTGGGCGCAGAAGACTTACGCGCCCGAGGTGATGATCGACCTCGCCACCCTGACCGGCGCGATGATGGTGGCGCTGGGCGACCAGCATGGCGGCATCTTCGCCAATGACGACGGCTTGGCTGACGACCTGATCGCGGCGGGCAGGGAAACCGACGAGAAACTGTGGCGCTTTCCCCTGTCGGACGCCTATAACAAGCTGATCGACAGCCCGATCGCCGACATGAAGAATATCGGCCCGCGCTTCGCCGGCTCGATCACGGCGGCCCAGTTCATCAAGCGGTTCGTGGACGAGGGCGTCAAATGGGCGCATCTCGACATCGCCGGCATGGTCTGGGCGGACAAGCCCGGCGCGCTGCACGACAAGGGCGCGACCGGCTATGGCGTACGCTTGCTGAACCAGTTGATCGTGGACAAGTTCGAGCGCTGATGCAGGTCGATTTCTACCAGCTAGGCCGCGATCCCGTCGATCGGGTGCTGCCCGCCATCGCGGCGCGCATCCTGGCGTCTGGCGGGCGGCTGCTGGTGGTGGCGTCGGAAAGCGACCGGCTGGACGCGCTGTCGCGGGGGCTGTGGGATGCAGGGCCCGACAGCTTCCTAGCGCACGGGCTGGCGAGCGCGGGTCGGGAGGATATCCAGCCGGTGCTGCTGGCGCGGGACTGCGTGGCGGCGAACGGCGCGCGGCACGTCGCGCTGGCCGATGGGCAATGGCGCGAGGAAGCGCTGGAGTTCGACAGGGCCTTCTATTTCTTCGACGCCGACACGATCGAGGGCGCGCGCCAAAGCTGGCGCGACCTCAGCAAGCGCGACGGCGTGACCCCGCGCTTCTGGCGGCAGGAGGGGCGCAAATGGGTGCAGGGCCCCTGATCGCCCGACGCCCCTGCCGCCTGGCATCCATGCCGCGCCACGGCCGGTCCCCCTTGCGGGGCGCGTCCGACCGGTCTAAAGGCCGCGCCGACTTGTCCCATCATCGGAGTTTTCAGGGCTTATGGCCGCTACCCGCACCTTTTCGATCATCAAGCCGGACGCCACGCGTCGCAACCTGACCGGCGCCGTCACCAAGATGCTGGAAGAGGCCGGGCTGCGCGTCGTCGCGTCCAAGCGCATCCGCATGAGCCGCGAGCAGGCCGAAGGTTTCTACGCGGTTCACAAGGAGCGCCCCTTCTTCGCCGACCTCGTCGCCTTCATGATCTCCGGTCCCGTGGTCGTCCAGGTGCTGGAGGGCGAGAACGCCGTTCAGCGCAACCGCGACATCATGGGCGCGACCAATCCGGCCAATGCCGACGCCGGCACGATCCGCAAGGAGCTGGCCGAATCGATCGAGGCCAATTCGGTCCACGGATCGGACAGCGAGGAAAATGCGGCGGTCGAGATCGCCTATTTCTTCAAGCCCGAAGAAATCGTCGGCTGATTGGCGGCGGGGCCGGCTCGTCCGGCCCGGCTATTCCTTCTTCGCCGGAACCAGCTTCGCCCAGCGCGCATCCAGTTGCGCCTGGGCGTCGCTATTTTCTACCCGCCGGATGAGCGACAGTCCGCGCAGGGTGACGCGGTGCCCGCTCAGCATCCGGCCGGCGATGCTGTAGCCGATCTCGTAAAGCGCCCGGTCCTCATGGCTCTCGCCATCGACCAGGAAGCGGGTCTCCAGCAGCACCGGCAGCCGCTCGTCTCCCCGGCTGTCGTCGGGAAGGCCGGCCTTTTCCCGCGCTTTCTTCAACCCCTCGTCGAACCAGCGCGCCTCGATCCGTGCGTCGCCTGTGGTCTCCACCGGATCGACGCCCAGCGCTTTTGGAAAGCGCAGCGTCTGGCTCTGCACCGTCTGGTCGTCGGAAACGGGCTTTAGCGTCAGCCGGTCCGCGCCGTCGGCCGTGGCCTTGAGCAGCAGCGACGCGGCGCGTGTCGTCGCCTTGTGGCTGTCCGCTACCTTGGTCGCGGCGTCCTCGCGGCGCTCGGACCAGTTCAGCCACAGGGTGAGGGCGGAGATCAGGACCGCCAGCACCGCCAATATCTCGCCCAACGTGATCCAGCGCCGCCGGATCGCGGCCGCTTCCGCCGCGCGGGCTTCCGCCTTCTGGTGGGTTTCCGGGCGGCTGGTTTCAGGAGGCGGGGGCGCTTCGTCCGTCATGGCGTCAGACCGCCTGGGGCGGCACTTCGAACTTGTCGATCACCCAATCCTCCGCCTGCGCGCCGCCGATCCACTCCTGCATCCACGGATGGGCGATGATCGCGCGCATATAGGCCTCGGCGAATCGGGCGACCGGCAATTGATAGGTGATGAAGCGGGTGACCACCGGCGCGAACATCACGTCCGCCGCGCCGAACGCACCGAACAGAAACTCACCCTCGCCGCCGAAGCGCGCGCGGGCCTGCGCCCAGAGGTGCATGATCCGGGCGATGTCCTGCACCACGAGGTCCGAGGGCGGCACGGCGGCATAGATCTGGCGGATGTTCATGCTGTGCTCGCGCCGCAGCGCGGCGAAGCTCGAATGCATTTCGGCGGCCATCGAACGGGCCATGGCGCGGGCGGCGGGATCGGCCGGCCAGAAGCGGGCGCCGTCCGTCTTTTCATTCAAATATTCGATGATCGCCAGGCTGTCCCAGACGACGATATCGTCGCCGTCCCACAGGATCGGCACTTTGCCGGAGGATGGCGCGAATTCGTCGCCCTCGCGCCTTTTCTCCCATGCCTCGTCATAGAGCGGAACCACCGCTTCCTCGAACGGCAGGCCGGACAATTTGCATGCCAGCCAGCCGCGCAGCGACCAGCTCGAATAGGCCTTGTTGCCAATGAACAACTTCATCATGCCCTCCTTTAAGCGGAGGCGGGCGGGCAAGTCGAGAGCGATGGCGGGAAGATGGGGATGCCGATCAAGGCTTTACAGGATGATTGCCTCGTCCAGAGGGCAAAAGAAAGCGTGCCGCTTGCCGGACGGCTATCGGCTAATCCAGCATATGGGTCAGGAAGGTAAGGACCAGATCCTGACCCTCGCTCGTTATCTCGATGATCTTCGCTCGCGATTCGTGATGATGATCCTTCTGGCCGATAAGGCCAGCTTCAGCCATCAGCCCCAGATAGCGAAGGCTGGTCTTGGGCGGGCAGGTCGCGACGAGGGAGGCTTCGCGGACCGTCACCTGCGTCCCTTCCAGAGAAGCGGCGAACAGGTGGAGCAGCATGTCCCAGGCGGGATCGGCGAACAGGCCGCTCGCATGCTGGTCCCGTTTCCTGCGCGCCGCGAGATAGCGCCGGACCTGGGCGGCCGTGGGCGCTTCCCTTGCCGAGTCGCTATGGGGCGGAGCCGCCGTCGGGGGCGAGACGTTCAGCATGGCGCGCGGCTCTTCGATCCATCAATATGCCGATGACCAGGATGACCTGCATCGGGATCGACCAGAATGCGATGATGGCCTGGTAGAGCTTGCCCGGCAGATCGGGATTGAGTTGCGTCACGATATGCGCGGCCATGCCCGCGCAATGCATGCCCGCCAGCCAGAGCGGCCAATAATGCCGGGTGCGCATGGACAGCACCGCAAGCCCCACGAGGAGGGCGGCGTCGATCGCACCGACGACGAACCGATAATGGTCCATCCCCAGCGCCAGCCAGGTCAGCAGGGTGGCTGAGACCAGCAAGGCCACGGCGATACGTCCGTCGCGCCTGCCCGCGATCATCGCGTAGAAGCAGCTGATCAGCATCAGGGCGGAGAAGGCGGTGTATAGCGGTGACATGGCGAGCGTTCAGCACACCCTGCTCGATCATTTCAAGCCTCCGTCACCACGGCGTCCTTGGTCGCCGGGCTCGACTGGGCCTGCATGAAGCAGCCATAATCATAGACGTCGAGGTTGCTGCTCCCCTTGATCGACACCAGCACGCGCTGCGCGTTGATCATTTCCCCGCGGCCCTCGATGATCTTGCTGATCGAAGCGCCCATGGCGCGAAGGGCGCGTTGCGAGACCACCGGCGCCAGCCCCGACCCTTCGCAGCTTTCAAGGAATGTCGACATCAGCCGGGCCGTGTTTTGAACGCTGACGTCCAGGCTCTCGAAGGTGGTGCGTAGGTCGTCGGCCACGACCTGTCCAGCAGCAGGGTTGAATTTGGGCATAGCTTCTCCGTGGCGCGAAACGCGCGGATTGACGGTTTCTGTCGAAGATCAGGTGAGGAGCAGGACGACGCCCTGAATGATCACGATGGTGGCTATCAGCAGCAAGGCGGCGACGAAACCGATGCGAGCCATTGCCGACAGCCGGTCGATTGCATTCAGGTCATTCTCGCGCCCTCCGATCGGTGGAAGGCCGAACAGGTGATGCAGGGCGCGTTTCAGTGTCGAACGCGTATCCTGTATCCTGCCGGCCTGGTTCCGATCATCCATCGTGTAGCGGGTCGGCGCAATGGCTTCCGGCTGCAGGTGTAATGGATGCACCATCCCCTCTTGCTGCTCCGCCAGCATGCGGGCGGCCTCCCGCCGGCCGCTGGCGCCCATTTTCGCGACCGCCGCCGCGATATAATTGTCGACCACGCCGGGCGTCACGTCGAGAAGCGGGGCGATCTCTTTCGAGGTCATGCCTTGGGCCACCAGTTCCAGACATCGCTTCTGCCGATCTGATAACTGGGCGTGCCCCATGATTCTTAGCTCCATTCCGGAGCAGAATAGGAAACCGCCAAGGCCGTTGGCAATGCCATTTGGTGCGCCACGCCCGCCGCGATAGCACGATCGTTACGCGCTTGCCGGCTTCCGATAGGCCTTGATCGGTGAGGCGTTGACGGTGTCGGGGAAAGACGTGAAGACCTCGCCACGCGTCCGCGCCAGCATGGAAGGGACAAGATGGCTCGCTGTTGGACGCCATTTTGTTCGTTGTTTGGAAAGTCTGGATGCCCGACGAGGATTCGAACCTCGATTGACGGAGTCAGAGTCCGGAGTCTTACCTTTAGACGATCGGGCATCAAGAGCGGGTTTGGCCTGCTCGGGAAGCCGCAGATAGGCGCGCTTCTACCCGTGGTCAAGGGGCGGCGCGGTATCGCCAATCGACTTTTACACCCCGAGCATTTAGTAGCGTATTGCTACCTATTGACTTCGCGCCGAAATGATTTACCTGCCCGGGCAGTTAATGCTTGGGCAGGTAAAATGCGCGATCCCTATTATACGCTCGACACAATCCGTCCGCAGACCTCCCTTGGTTATCTGGTGAAGCGTGTCTATCGGCTGGCGCACGCGCAGGTCCAGGCGGCGTTCGATGATGGGGAATTCACCTTCACCCAATGGGTCGCCTTGTCCCTGTTGCGGGGCGGCATGGCGGAGACGGCGAGCGGCCTTGCCCGTGAAATCGGCCATGATACAGGCGCGATGACGCGGGTGATCGACCAGCTGGCCCAGGCGGGCTTGGTCGAGCGGCATCCCGACCCTTCTGACCGCCGGGTCACCAAGCTGTCGGTGACGAAGGAGGGAGAGGCCGCATTGAGGCGAACGACTCCCCGAGTCATGGACATTTGGAACCTGCTGCTGGCCGACTTTCCCAGAGCGGACGTCGACCGCTTCATTGCGATGCTGACGATAATGGAAGGAAAGCTGCTGCGGATGGAAGCCGATCGGGCGGAGAGGGCCGGCGCCGATGCGTAAGACGACCTCCCTCGCCATGTCCTTGGCTCTGGCGCTGGCCGCCTGCGCGACGCCGAACAATCCCGTGGCGGTGACGGCGATCGAGCCCGGTTCGCTGGGCCTGGGCGCCGACGCCGGGCCACTGGTCGCGGACGATTGGTGGCGGGGACTGGGCGATCCCCAGCTCGACCGGATCATGGCCGATGCTCTGGCGGGCAGTCCACGGCTCGACGCGGTGCTCGCGCGGCTGCGCGAGGCGCGGGCCATCGTCGATGCGCGCCGGGGCGAGGCGGCGCCCCAAGTCGCGTTCGACGCCGATGAACAGCGCACCCGGCTTAGCGAACATTATATCATTCCGCCGCCCTATGGCGGGTCCACCCAATGGCAGGGCCAGGCGCAGCTCAACCTCAATTGGAACCTGGATTTCTGGGGGCGTCAGGCCGACGCCATCGCCGCCGCTCGCGACAGCGCGCGCGCCGCCGACCTTGACCATGCCGCCGCGCGGCTGGCGCTGACCGGGGCGGTCGCGCAAACCTATGTCGAACTGGCGCGGGCGGAGCGCCTGATCACGCTGGGCGAGGCGACGATCGAGCAGCGCCAACGGTCGCTGGCGATGGTGGAGGCGCGCATCCGCGCTAAACTGGCAAGCAGGCTGGACGCCCGGGCGAGCGAGACGCTGGTGGCGCAGGCGCGGCTGGCGGTGACGCAGGCGCGGGCGGGGCGGGTGCTGCTGGTGCATGCACTGGCGCAGCTCGCCGGGCGTGGCGCCGATTATTATGCTGGCGTAGGGGAAACCCGGCTTGCGCTGGACAGCGCTCTGCCGACCCCCGCGATGCTGCCCGCAGACTTGCTGGCCCGCCGTCCAGACATCGCCAGCGCGCAGGCGCGGATCGCGGCGGCGGCGGCGGGACGATCGGTGGCGCGCAAGGCCTTCTACCCCAATATCAATCTGTCGGCGCTGGCGGGGACGCAGGCGTTGGGCTTGGGCAATCTCTTCTCGCTCGACGCGGCCACCTATGCCGGGGGCGCTGCGATCCACCTCCCGATCTTCGACGGCGGCCGGCTGAAGGCCGATCATGCGGCGGCGACGGCGCGGCTCGATGGCGCGATCGCCGCCTATAATGATCAGGTCGTGACGACGGTGCGCGAGGCGGCGGACGCGCTGGCCAAGATCGCCTCCGCCCATGACGAGCTGGCGCAGCAGCGGGCGGCGACGCAGGGGCTGGCCGACGTTACGCGGCTCAATCGCGTGCGGGTCGAATCGGGCCTGCAATCGCGGCTGGACTTGGTCGCGCCCGACCTGGCGCTGCTTCAGGCCCAGCAGGCGCAGGTCAATCTGGAGGCGGACGCGGCGCTGGCCGCCGTTCAACTGATCGTCGCCATCGGCGGCGGCTTCGATCCGGACCAAGCCTCCCGACCCGCGACCCTATCCATGACGAGGACCGACAAGTGAGCGACGCTGATACCGCTTCCCAGCCCGAGGCGACTGAGCCGAACGGCAATCCCAAGGGGCGGCGCAAGGGCTTCCTGATCCTGATCGCGCTGGTCCTGATCGCGGCGATCGCCTATGCCGTCTATGCTCTGACGCGCCCGCCCGCCGAAGAGACCGACGACGCCTATGTCGCGGGCGACATGGTGACGATCACCGCGCGCGATCCCGGCACGGTGCTGGCGCTGCATGCTGACAATACCCAGATGGTGAAGGCCGGGCAGCCGCTGATCGACCTCGACCCGGCGACCGCCGACGTCGACCTGGCCGCCGCCGAGGCGCAACTGGCGCAGGCGGTGCGCGGGGTGCGGGCCAGCTTCTCCCAGGTGGACGAGGGCGGGGCGGCGGTGCGGGCGCGCCAGGTAGATTTGGCGCGCGCGCAAAGCGACCTTGCCCGTCGCCGACAGGCCGCGCAGGCCGGCGCGGTATCGGGCGAGGAGGTCGTCCACGCCGCCGACGCGGTGAAGGCCGCGCAGGCCGCGCTGGCGCTGGCGCGCAGCCAGATGGCGAGCGCCCGGACATCGGTGCAGGGCACCAGCCTGTCGGACAATCCCGCCGTGCTGTCGGCGATCGCCGCCTATCGGCGCGCGGTGATCCGCCGCAGCCATATGCACGTCACCGCGCCGATCGACGGGATCGTCGCCCAGCGCAGCATCCAGATCGGCCAGCAGATCGCGGCCGGCACGCCGCTGATGGCTGTCGTGCCGTTGCGCCGCGCCTGGGTCGACGCCAATTTCCGCGAGACGCAGCTCGACGCCATCCGCATCGGTCAGAAGGCGGAGATCGTGTCGGACGTCTATGGCGGCAAGGTCGTCTATCATGGCACCGTGGCCGGCCTCTCCGCCGGCAGCGGCAACGCCTTCGCTTTGCTGCCGCCGCAGAACGCCAGCGGCAACTGGATCAAGATCGTCCAGCGCGTGCCCGTGCGGATCGCCCTCGACCCCAAGGAGCTGGACAAGAATCCCCTGCGCCTCGGCCTGTCGGTAAAGGTGACGGTCGACACCAGCGACCGCGCGGGATCGCTGCTGGGCAGGCCGGCTGCGGCGATCTTCCCCGATCAGGCGAGCGACACCGCCACGGCACAGGCGGATGCCCGCGTGGCGCAGATCATCGCCGCGAATCGGGGGCGGTGAGGCTATGAGCGGACCAAGCGGCGCGCAGGCGGACTATCCGCCGCTAACCGGCGGCACGCTGGCGCTGACCGCCTTCGCGCTGGCGCTAGGCACGTTCATGCAGGTGCTGGACACCACGATCGCCAATGTGTCGCTGCCCACGATCGCGGGCAACCTGGGCGAAAGCGCCGATACCGGCACCTGGGTCGTCACCAGCTTCGCGGTGGCGAACGGCATCGCGGTGCCGCTGACCGGCTGGCTGATGGGCCGGTTCGGCGTGGTGCGCACCTTCGTCGCCTCGGTCGTGTTGTTCACGCTCGCCTCCGTCCTGTGCGGCATCGCCTGGAACCTCACCTCGCTGATCGTCTTCCGCGTCTTCCAGGGCTCCGTGTCGGGGCCGATGATCCCGGGCAGCCAAGCGCTGCTCATCTCCATCTTCCCGCCGCAAAAGCGCGCCACGGCGTTGGGCGTATGGTCGATCACGATGCTGGTGGCGCCGGTCGGCGGGCCGATATTGGGCGGCATCATCTCCGACAATTATCATTGGAGCTGGATTTTCCTCATCAACGCGCCGGTGGGCCTGTTCTGCGCCCTCATCTGCTGGAAGGCGCTGCGCCATCGGGAGACGCCGACCCGCAACCTGCCGATCGACAAAGTGGGCGTGGGCATGCTGATTCTCTGGGTCGGGACGCTCCAGATCATGCTCGATTTGGGCAAGAATGCCGACTGGTTCAATTCGACCCAGATCGTCCTGCTGGGGCTGGTCGCGCTGGTCGGCTTCCTGGCCTGGCTGATCTGGGAACTGACCGACGCCCATCCGGCCGTGAACCTCAGCTTGTTCAAGCGGCGCAACTTCGCGGTGGGCACGGTCATCGCCTGCCTTGGCTTTGGCATATTCTTCTCCAATCTGCTGCTGATGCCGCTCTGGCTCCAGACCCAGATGGGCTATACCGCGACCTGGGCCGGCTATGTCGCCGCGCCCAGCGGCATCGCGGCCGTGCTGTGCACCCCGATCATGGCGCGGCTCACCGGAAAGGTCGACGTGCGCTGGATCGCGAGCTTCTGCTTCCTCTGCTTCGCGCTGTCCTTCTATCTGCGCTCCGAGTTCACGACCCAGTCGAGCTTCTGGGTGCTCATCATCCCCCAGATCATCAACGGCGTGGGCATGAGCGGCTTTTTCCTGTCGGTCCTGACGATCCAGCTCGACGGCTTGAAGTCGCATGAGGTGCCGGCCGCGACCGGCCTGTCCAACTTCGCGCGCATCACCTGCGGCAGCTTCGGCGCGTCGATCATCACGACCGCCTGGGACCGGCGCGAGGCGCTGCACCAGAGCCGGCTGGCCGATCACATGACGCGCGATTCCATGGCTTATCAAGGCGCGATCGAGACGTTCGGCCAACTCGGCGGCAATGCGGCCCAAGCGGCGGCGGCTTTGACGCGGCAGATGGTGCAGCAGGCCTATCTGCTGGCGATTGACGATCTTGCCTGGCTGTCGAGCGGGATCACGCTGGGGCTGATCGCGCTCGTCTGGATCACGCGGCGTCCCGCACCGATGAGCGGCCCGATCGCGGTGGATTGAGGATGCGGGGGCAGCGCCGGCGGGAGCCCCGCTTCACTCCATCATCGCCGCGCCCAGCAACAGCAGCAGCTTGACGTCCATCCCATAGCCCTGCGCCCGCCAGTCCGCGATCTGGCGCGGCAGGTCGGGGAGGGGGATCCGGTGGACGATGATGTCCTCGCTGGCGACGCCGCCACCCTCGCCGGTCCTGGCAAGGTCGTGCGCGGTGAAGAGGGTGAAGCTTTCCGACACCATGCCTGGCGAACTGTAGAACTGACCGCGATCCACGATCCGCCCGGCGCGGTAGCCGGTTTCCTCCTCCAGCTCTCGCGCGGCGGCGGCCGCCGCTTCCTCTCCCACCTCCTCGTCGCCGACCAGGCCTGCGGGCAATTCTATGCAGCGCTTGCCCAGCGGCACGCGATACTGGTTGACCAGCAGCACATGCCCGTCGTCCACCGCCAGGATGACGGCGGCGTGAATGCCGCGCGCGCGGCCGACATATTCCCACCGACCCCGCCGCTTCGCGGTGATGAAGCGCCCGGCCCACATCGTTTCTTCGGGCAGAAGGCTTTCTTCTTCCGGCGTCATAATTCGATCAGCCTGTCGGGAAGTTCGTTGAAATCATCGTGGCTGCGGGGGAAATGGGCGTTCAGGATCGCGCCGACCTGTCCGATGGCGTCGATCATGCCCTGCGCCGCCTGACCGGCGCGGACCCCGGCGATCAGCGCGGCCATGGCCTCGCCCCAGACGGCAGGCTCCACCTTGTCGTTGATCGCCGCGTCCGCCACGATCTCGGCCCGATGCTCGTCGAGCGAGAGATAGATCATCACGCCGGTCTTGGCGCGCGTCCGGCCCTGCGCCACCGCGCGGAACAGCGTCACCGCTCGCCGCCGCACCCGCCGCGCCTTCGTGCCGCGCGGCGTCAGCGCCATCCGCAGCGGGCGCCAGGCGAGCGCATAGCGCACGGCGAGGAATTTGAGGATCAGCAGGCCGAGCAGGACGGTCAGGAAGCGCCAATCCTCTATCCCATGGTCCCATTCGCCAAGCAGGAAGGCGATCAGCCTGCGCGCATGGCCCGGAAAAGCCGCCGCCGCCGACAGCGCCAGGAAAACGGCGCCGATCGCCCAATGCAGCCCGGCGTCATGATAGGCGTCGCTGTTCTGGGCGACGATCGTGACGATCTCGCCGTCGCTCTCCCGCTCGGCCGCCGCGACCGCGGCGCTGATCCGGGCGTGATCGGCCTCGCTGAAATGTACCGTCGCGCGCATCACCAGTCCCCCGACGCGCCGCCGCCGCCGAAGCTGCCGCCGCCGCCCGAAAAGCCGCCGCCGCCCCAGCCGGAGCCGCCACCCCCCCAACCCGATCCGCCGCCCGAGCCGAAGTCGCCGGGCCCCCAGAGGATCACCGGCGGTCCGCCCATGCCCCGATAGCGGCTGCCTTTGCCGCCGCGACGAAGCATCGACAGGATGATGAAGGCCAGCACGATCATCCAGAAGATCAGCATGAAGCCGCCCCCGCCCTGGTCGGAGCGCTGCCGCGCCTCCGCGTCGGCCGCCGCCGCGCGCGCCTTCGCTTCCTCAGGCGGCAGGGTCATCAGCGTGGCCAGTTCCTCGACCCCCGCCTCGATCCCGCCCGCATAGTCGCCCGTCTTGAAGCGCGGGGTGATGCTGGCGCGGATGATCCGGGAGGAGAGAGCGTCGGTCAAAATGCCCTCAAGGCCGTAGCCGACCTCGATCCGCAGCTTGCGTTCGGCGGGTGCGACGATCAGCAGCGCGCCGTTGTTCGTCGCCTTTTCACCAATGCCCCAGGCGCGGCCCAGCCGATAGCCATAATCGGCGATGTCATAGCCCTGAAGGTCGGGGATGGTGGCGACCACCAGTTGCCGCCCGCTCTGCTTTTCCAGCGCCGCCAGCCTGTCGGTCAGCGCCTGCTCCCGGGCCGGGTCTATCAGGTTCGCGGCATCGACGACTCGGCCCGTCAGCTTGGGGAAAGACTGCGCCTGCGCCGCCGGCGCGAGCGCCAGCAGCAACAGGGCAAGCAGCAGGCGTTTCAGCACATCAGGCGCCGAAGTCGACCTTCGGCGCTTCCTCGGCGCCCGGCGTGGTGGCCTGATAGGGCGTCATGGGCTTGGCCCCATGGATGATCTTCGCGCCGATCGCGTCGGGGAAGGTGCGGATGCGGGTATTATAGGCGCGCACCGCATCGTTATAATCGCGGATCGACACGGCGATGCGGTTCTCGGTTCCTTCAAGCTGCGATTGCAGCTCCAGGAAATTCTGGTTGGACTTAAGGTCTGGATAGGCTTCGACCGACGCGAGCAGGCGGCCAAGGCCCTGCGACAAGGCCGCCTGCGCCTGGCTGAACTGGGCGACCTTCGCGGGGTCCGACAGGTCGTCGGCGCTGACCTGCACGGACGTCGCCCGCGCCCGCGCCTCGGTCACGCGGACCAGCGTATCCTGTTCCTGCTTGGCCGCGCCCTTCACGGTCGCGACCAGATTGCCGATCAGGTTCGACCGGCGCTGATATTGGGCCTGGACATCAGCCCATTTGGCCTTGGCCTCTTCCTCGGCCGTGGGCACGCTGTTGATGCCGCAGGCGGTCAGCGAGGCGACCGCGAACAGCGTCGAAAGCATCAGGGCGAAACGGCGCAGCGTGGCACGGGACAGCATCGGCAAGTCTCCAGCAGAAGAACAGGGCGTTGAAATAGGCGGTTGCCGGTCGCGCTGCAACAGGACATGCTCCGCAACCGTAATTATCCCAAGGAAGGAGGCTGATCGATGGGCATAATCAAGGAGTTCAGGACGTTCATCGCGCGCGGCAACGTGTTCGACCTTGCCGTGGGCGTCATCATCGGCGGCGCCTTCGCCACCATCACCAAATCGCTGACCGACGACATCATCATGCCGGTCATCGGCTTCCTGTTCGGCGGCGCGGATTTTTCGGGCTATTTCGTCCGGCTGGGCGCCATCCCCGCCGACTTCAAGGGCAATCCCTCCAGCTATGCCGATCTGAAGGCGGCGGGGGTGGCCATGTTCGGCTGGGGCGAGTTCCTGACGGTGCTCGTCAATTTCCTGATCCTCGCCTTCATCATCTTTCTGATGGTCAAGCTGGTGAACCGCATCCTTCACAAGGAAAGGGAAGAGGCCAAGGCGGCCGAGCCCGCGCCCACGCCGGAGGACATCGTCCTGCTGCGCGAAATCCGGGATTCCCTGAAAAAATGAGCGCGAATGCGACAAGTCGCGGTTGCGACGGGAACCATTGCCGACGCGACCAGTTGATGGGCGTCAGGGTCCCGGCCAGCCGATGGGGGGTCGGCCCTGTGCCGATGATGTCAGCCCCTGGGGGCACAACAGGAGAAAACGCCGTGAAGAAATTCGTCACTGTCCTCGGGCTTGCCAGCCTTGTCGCTCTCGCCGCGTGCGATTCCGCGCAGGAAAACAAGGTTGAGAACGCTTACGAGAATCAGGCGGACGCCCTCGACAATCAGGCCGACAATATGGAGGCCCAGGCCGATAATCTGAGCGGCAGCGCCGAAGCTGCGGCCGAAAACGCCGCCGACAAGCTGGAAAACAAGGCCGAAGCCACGCGCGACGCTGGCGAAGAGGCCGCCGACGCGGTCGAGAACAAGATGTAAGATCGCGGTTTCTACCCGACCGTTGGAAGAGGGCCTCGCGACTGGATCTCGGGGCCCTTTTTACTGCTCCCCGACCGATATTTTAACGCGGCTTTAACCACGCCCCGGCCACTATGCCCCTTGCGCGCAGACAAGTGGACCGGGCATGGACGAACTACTTCAGGAATTTATTTCCGAAACGCAGGAAACGCTCGAAGCGCTGGCCGGAGAGGTCGTCGCCTGGGAGGCCGATCCGGCCGATCGCGACCGGCTGGACGCCATTTTCCGCTTTTTCCATACGGTCAAAGGCAGTTGCGGCTTCCTGAACCTGCCCCGGTTCGAGCGGCTGAGCCATGCGGCCGAGGATGTGCTGTCCGAAATCCGCAGCGGCAACCGGGTCGCCGATCCCGTGACCGTCAGCGCCGTCCTGTCGGTCATGGACCGGATCGGCGAACTGGCCGAGGCGGTCGCCATGGGCGCGGCGCTACCCAATGAGAATGACGATTATCTGATCGGCGCGCTCGCCGAGCGCGTGGCCGCCGCCGAGGAGCCGGCCTGCGCATCGGCCTGCCCGGAGGTCGAGGCCGACCAGCCCGCCGCCCGCGCGCCCCATGGCCATGCCCCGCCGCGCACCATCCGACTGCCGCTCTCGCTGATCGACCAGCTGATGAACGGCGTGTCCGACATGGTGCTGGCGCGCAACGAATTGTCGCGCAAGCTGCGCGAACGGTCCGCCGACCCCGAGCTGGACAGCGCGTTCGAGCGGCTGTCGACCTGTGTCGCCGATATGCGCGACGTGATTTCCAAGACGCGGATGCAGCGCGTCGACCGGCTGTTCGCGGCCATTCCCCGCATGGTCCGGGACCTGGGCCGTGATCTCGGCAAGCGCATCGACCTCAGCCTGGAGGGCGGCGATGTCGAGATGGACCGGGAAATGGTCGAGATGGTGGTCGATCCGCTGACCCATATCGTCCGCAACAGCATCGACCATGGCATTGAATCGCCCGAGGCGCGCCGAGCGGTGGGTAAGCCAGAAGCGGGCCAGTTGCGCCTGGTGGCGCGCCAGTCGGGCAATCAGATCGTGATCTCGGTCAGCGACGACGGCGCGGGGATCAACACCGCGCGGCTTGTGGAAAAGGCCGTGGAGAGCGGCCGCATCACGCCCCAGGCGGCCGCCCAGATGGGCGAGCAGGACAAGCTGGACCTTATTTTCCAGGCCGGAGTGTCGACCGCCGAGCAGGTGACGGCTATTTCCGGTCGCGGCGTGGGCATGGACGTGGTGCGCGCCAATGTGGAACGGATCGGCGGGCTGATCTCGCTCGACAATCATCCGGGCAGGGGCCTGACGATCACCCTGCGCGTGCCGCTGACGCTGACGATCATCCCCGGCCTGATCGTGCGGGCCGGCGGCCAGCATTTCGCCATTCCCCGCGCCGCCGTGGTCGAGATATTGCACGACAACAACGAAACCATGGCGGTCCATCAAGTCGGCGGGGCGCAGATCGCGACGATCCGTGGCGTTCGCCATTCAATGGTCGACCTTGAGCAGGTGCTGGAACTGGAAAAACCCGTCCAAGTCGGGCCGCGCGCGATCATGGTCGTGCGCTCCTCGTCGGGCGTGCCCTTCGCCCTGGGCGTCAGCGCGGTCGAAAATCATGAGGAACTGGTCATCCGTCCCGCGTCGCCGC
The DNA here is from genome assembly GCA_033795485.1 of Sphingobium sp. Lineage (GTDB taxonomy): Bacteria > Pseudomonadota > Alphaproteobacteria > Sphingomonadales > Sphingomonadaceae > Sphingobium. Next base: position 2,315 of record JARYGO010000021.1, on the reverse strand, counting down.
TGGTGATGGCGTCGGGCGTTTTTGCCGGCATGACCCTGCCCGACAACGGCAAGCCGATGCTGCTCCTCGACGCGGGGGGCTTGGCCAACGCGGCGCGCCTGCCGAACATCATCGACGATCAGGCGGCCCGGCGACAGGAAGCGCGGGCCGACGCGCAGACCAGCGTTGAAATGGTCGCCGCCCTGCGGTTCGAGGAGATTACGGGCGAGCGCCGCCTGCTCAAATTGTCGCTGATCGAGCGGGTGGAGGATCTGCGCGCCGATATGTTCGGCCAGTCGGGCGGCCAGGCGTTCGTTCGTCTGGACGGCCGGCTGCTGCCGGTGGCGAACGGGCTTCATCGCTTCGATACGGAGGCCGTGACCGCGCTGCATGTGCGCGACGGCGAGCGGGAGCTTTGCTACCCGGTCGCCTGCGTGCTCGACATCGTCCAGATGCCGGTGGTGCCCGACATGGTGGCGATGAGCGGCCTGCTGAGCGGCGTCGCGGTGATCGACGGCGAGCATCTGGAAGTCATCAATCCCTTCGCGCTGTTCGCCGCCCTGCCCGAGCAGGCGCTGGTGGAGCAGGCGCCCGGCCGTTGCCTGCTGGCGGATGCGCAGGATGGCTGGATGCGCGAGATATTGGCGCCGCTGCTGCGCCAGGCCGGATATGAGGTGACGATCGGCCTGCCCGACGACGGCAGCCTCGGGGCGGGCGACGTCATCCTGTGCGGGACCGCCGCCGCTGCGGGCCAGGCGGCCGATCTGACCGGCTGCCCAGTGGTCCAGCTTCGCGCCAGCCCGCGCGCGGCGGGGCCGGCCGACGGCAGCATCTATCGCTATGACCAGAATGCGCTGATGTCGGCGATCGCCGGCGCGCGCGCCGCTGCCGGGACCAGGGGAGGCCGCGCATGAGCCAGCTTTATCTTTTCGCGACTCTCGCGGACACGCGCATCGCCGTCGAGACGGAGGAGGTGGAGGCGGTCGTTCGGCTGGCCGAAATCTCGCCCGTGCCGGGCATGGGCGTGCAGGTCGCGGGGCTGTCGGCGCTGCGCAGCCGGGTGCTGACGATCATCGACGCCGCCGCGCTTATCCGTGGCGCGCCGACGCCGGCCGACCGGCGCGGCCTGGCGATCATCGCCAATATCAGCGGGCACAGCTATGGCATCATGGTCGACGGCGTGTCCGACATCTGCACGGTTCAGAACGGGCGATTGCCCCTGCGCGGGCAGATCGACCGCAACTGGGCCCCCTATGCGCGCGGCATCGTGGAATATGCCGACGGCCCCTGCCTGCTGGTGTCGCTGTCCGCCTTCATCGAGGGCGGGGCGACGGTGCCAGTGGCCGCATGACCTTGTTTTCACCGACCATTTACCAATCCGTCAGCATTGGCGGCTAGGGTCGAACCGCAAGAGCAAAAACCCAAGGGACGCTTCATGAAAAACTGTCTGGTCGTCGATGATTCCAAGGTCATCCGCAAAGTGGCGCGCCATATATTGGAATCGCTGGATATCGCCGTCACCGAAGCGGTGGATGGCCAGGACGCGCTGACCCAGTGCGAGGCGTCCGCGCCCGACGTGGTGCTGCTCGACTGGAACATGCCGGTGATGAGCGGCATGGAATTTCTCCAGGCCCTGCCTTCGGCCAAGCTGTCGGTTCGGCCGAAGGTGATCTTCTGCACCACCGAAAACGGCATCGGCCATATCAAGGCCGCGGTCGAGGCGGGCGCCGACGAATATGTGATGAAGCCGTTCGACCGCGAAACGCTGGAGACCAAGCTGGCGATCGTCGGAGTCATCTGAACCCGGCGGGAGCCTATCGACCGCGACCCTTTCCTTTCGTCCAGAAGAGTCCGCCCATGTCCGTCACCGCGCCGAGCCAGGCCCTCAACCACGGGGACGCCGACACGATCCGAACGCTGATCGTGGATGATTCGGTCGTCGTGCGGACGGTGATCGAGCGGATATTGAACGACCAACCCGGCTTCGTCGTCTCGCAGAAGACCAATATGGCCGAACATGCGCTGCGCTATCTGGCGGACAACAGCGTCGACCTGATCCTGCTGGACATAGAGCTGCCGGGGCAGAGCGGCCTTGCCGCGCTGCCCGCCATTCTGCGCGCCAGCCCGCAGGCCAAGGTGCTGATCCTGTCCGGCAATTGTGAGGAGGGCAGCGCCGAGGCGATCGAGGCGCTGGCGCTGGGCGCGAGCGAGATATTATCGAAGCCGGGTAGCGGCAGCTTTGGCGAAAGCTTCCCCCAGGCGCTGATCGAACGGCTTTCGCGCCTGTTCGGCCACGGCAAGCCGGCGGCCGCCGCCGCCCGGCCGGTCGCGCCGCC
>JARYGO010000035.1:0-2593 GCA_033795485.1 Sphingobium sp. | reverse complement strand
TGTGCACGGCGGTGAGAAAACCATCCAGTGAAGCGCCGGCGCTTGTGCTGGCACGGGCGGCGTAAAAGCCGTCCACTGGTTAGGCTGCCCCCTTTCGGGGTTGGCGGGGATGTTCGCTGTGGAGGTCTACGCGGCGGTTCGCGATTTCGTTTTCAACCAGAAGCAGAGCCGGCGGGAGGCGGCTCGCGTGTTCGGGCTGAGCCGCGACACGATCGCCAAGATGTGCCGTTTCTCGATCCCTCCGGGCTACACGCGCACGAAGCCGGTCGAGAAGCCGAAGCTCGGTCCGCTGCTGCCGGTGATCGCTGCGATCCTGGAGGCGGATCGGACGTCACCGGTGAAGCAGCGTCATACGGCGAAGCGGATATTCGAGCGTCTGCGGGACGAGCACGGCTTTGCCGGCGGCTACACGGTGGTGAAGGACCATGTGCGGCTTTGCCGGGCGCGGGGCCGCGAGACCTTTGTGCCGCTGGCTCATCCGCCCGGGCACGCCCAGGTGGATTTTGGTGAGGCGACAGCGGTGATCGGTGGTGTGCGGCAGAAGATCCACTTCTTCTGCCTGGACCTGCCGCAGTCTGACGCCTGCTTCGTGAAGGCCTATCCGCGGGAGACGACGGAGGCATTCCTGGACGGGCACATCTCGGCCTTTGGCTTCTTCGAAGGCGTGCCGCTGTCGGTGCTTTACGACAACACGCGTATCGCGGTGGCGAAGATCTGCGGCGATGGCCGGCGAGAGCGGACGCGTGCCTTCACCGAGTTGGTGAGCCACTATCTGTTCCGGGATCGGTTCGGGCGCCCGGGCAAGGGCAACGACAAGGGCAAGGTCGAGGGGCTGGTGAAGTATGCCCGCTCGAACTTCATGACGCCGATCCCGGTTGCAGCGAGCTTCGCCGAGCTGAACGCGATGTTGGCCGAGCGCTGCCGCCGTCGACAGGGCGAGCGGGCCGGTCGACAGGCGCAGACGATCGGCGAGCTTCTCGCGGCCGATTGTGAGGCCTTGCGCTCCTTGCCGGCGGTGCCGCTGGAGCCGTGCGAGAAGCGTGGCGGGCGGGTCTCGTCGACAGCGCTGGTCCGCTATCGGTCGAACGACTACTCGGTGCCGACGGCCTATGGCTTCCAGGACGTGGTGGTGAAGGGCTTCGTCGAGGAGGTCGTGATCCTGTGCCGGGGCGAGGAGATCGCCCGGCATCCGCGCAGCTACGGGACAGGCGTGTTCGTCGCCGATCCGCTGCATTATCTGGCGCTGATCGAGGAGAAACCGAACGCGCTCGACCAGGCGGCAGCGCTCCAGGGCTGGGACCTGCCCGAGACCTTCCAGCACCTGCGCCATCTGCTGGAGGCGCGGATGGGCAATCGCGGCAAGCGCGAGTTCATCCAGGTGCTGCGGCTGATGGAGGCCTTGCCGCGCGAGGTCGTGAGCTTCGCCGTCGGCGAGGCGATCCGGCTTGGTGCGATCGGCTTCGATGCGGTGAAGCTGATCGCACTGGCGCGTCTGGAACGGCGTCCGGCCCGTCTCGATCTGGCAGCCTATCCGCACCTGCCGAAGACGGCGGTGAAGACGACCTCTGCAGCCGATTATGCCGTGCTCCTGCCGGGAGCGGCGGCATGACGGGCGCGGCGAAGGAAACGATGCCGGCGGGCACCACCGCGGGAACGCCGCAGGTGCTGCTGGCGCATCATCTCAAGCATCTGAAGCTGCCGACGGTGCTGCGCGAATACGACAAGGTCGCGCGGGAATGCGCCCGGGACGGCGTCGATCATCCCCGCTACCTGCTGCGGCTGGTCGAGCTCGAACTGATCGACCGAGAACGGCGCATGGTCGAGCGGCGGATCAGGGCGGCGCGGTTCCCTGCGGTGAAGAGCTTCGACACCTTCGACTTCACGGCGATCCCGAGCCTCAACAAGATGCTCGTGCTGGAACTGGCGCGCTGCGGCTACATCCTGCGCCGGGAGAACATCATCGCACTCGGCAACAGCGGCACAGGCAAGACCCATGTCGCTCTCGCGCTCGGGCTGGCCGCTTGCCAGAAGGGCTTCTCCGTTGCCTTCACCACGGCGGCTTCGCTGGTCAGCCAGCTTCTCGAGGCCCGCGACGAGAAGCGTCTGCTCAGGCTTCAGCGCGAGTTGCAGGCGGTCAAGCTGCTGATCGTCGACGAGCTCGGCTATGTGCCGCTGTCGCCGACCGGCGCCGAGCTCCTGTTCGAGGTCTTCTCGCAGCGCTACGAGCGTGGCTCGACCATCGTCACCTCGAACCTGCCCTTCGAGGACTGGACCTCGGTCCTGGGATCGGAGCGGCTGACCGGCGCGCTTCTCGACCGGCTGACCCACCACGTCAGCATCCTGGCCATGAACGGCGACAGCTACCGCCTCAGGCAATCCGCCGGCCGCCGGCGCGCCACCGCCGCGGCGGAGCAAAACCAGGCCACCGCCGACGAAGCCGATCCCGAAACCGGCGAGATCATCGCCTGAGCAATCCCGGCAGCGCGATATGGCGAGGGCCCCGATCGGGGCCCTCGCCATATCCGCCGCTCCACAACGACAGTGGCCTGCTTTTACTCCGCCACGCTGGCCTAGAATCCGACCGCCGTTGACA
>JARYGO010000034.1:0-2636 GCA_033795485.1 Sphingobium sp. | reverse complement strand
CCGTCGCGAGCATGTCGATGCGGTTGCGGATCGGCGGCACCCAGATATTGGCGAGACCCGGAAGCTTCACCCGGCGATCGAGCTCGTCGACAAGGCGTTCGGGCGTCATGCCCGACCGCCACTGGTCGCGGGGCTTGAATTGGATCGTCGTCTCGAACATTTCGAGCGGCGCGGGATCGGTCGCGGTCTCGGCGCGGCCGGCCTTGCCGAACACGCTTTCGACTTCGGGCACGGTCTTGATCAGGCGGTCGGTCTGCTGGAGCAGCTCACTCGCCTTGGCGGCCGAGAGGCCCGGCAGCGCCGAGGGCATGTAGAGCAGGTCGCCCTCGTCGAGATTGGGCATGAACTCGCCGCCGAGCCGGCTGAGCGGCCAGGCCGTGGTGGCGAACACCAGAGCCGCGATCAGCAGCACTGCCTTGGGCCGCTTCATCGTCCAGTCGATCGCGGGCCGGTAGATATTGGTGAGCCAGCGATTGACCGGATTGGCCTGCTCGGCCGGAATGCGGCCCCGGATCAGCCAGCCCATCAGGATCGGCACCAGGGTCACCGACAGGATCGCGGCCGCGCCCATCGCATAGGTCTTGGTGAAGGCGAGCGGCGCGAACAGCCGGCCTTCCTGCGCCTCCAGGGTGAAGACCGGAATGAACGACAGCGTGATGATCAGCAGGCTGAAGAACAGCGCCGGCCCGACCTCGGCCGCCGCCTCGGTGACGACGATCCAGCGCATCTCGCCATCGAGATGTCTGTCCGGGTGATCCTGCTCCCAGCGTTCGATCCTCTTGTGGGCGTTCTCGATCATGACGACCGCCGCATCCACCATCGCGCCGATGGCGATGGCGATGCCGCCCAGCGACATGATGTTGGCGTTCACCCCCTGGAACCGCATTACGACGAACGCGGCCAGCACACCGAGCGGCAAGGTCAGGATCGCGACCAGCGCCGAGCGGACGTGCCAGAGGAACAGGGCGCAGACCAATGCGACGACGATGAACTCCTCGACCAGCTTGCGGGTGAGGTTCTCGACCGCGCGATCGATCAGCTGCGAGCGGTCATAGACCGTGACCACCTCGACGCCCGGCGGCAGGCTTTTCCTGAGATCGGCGAGCTTGTCCTTGACCGCCGCGATGGTCTCACGGGCGTTCTTGCCTGACCGAAGAATAACGACGCCGCCGGCGACCTCGCCTTCGCCGTTCAGTTCGGCGATGCCGCGCCGCATCTCGGGGCCGACCTGGATCGTGGCGACATCGCCGAGCCGGACGGGCACGCCGCCCGCCGCAGTCTTGAGCGGGATTGCTCGGAAATCGTCGAGCGTTTTCAGATAGCCCGAGGCGCGGACCATATATTCGGCCTCGGCCATTTCCAGCACCGAGCCGCCGGCTTCCTGATTGGCTTGGCTGATCGCCTGCACTGCCTGGGCGTGGGTTACGCCGTAGGCCGCGAGCTTCACCGGATCGAGCAGCACCTGGTACTGCTTGACCATGCCGCCGATGCTGGCGACTTCGGCCACGCCGGTCACGGTCTTCAGCTCGTAGCGCAGGAACCAGTCCTGCAACCCGCGAAGCTGCGAGAGATCGTGCCGGCCGGTGCGGTCGACCAGCGCATATTCATAGACCCAGCCGACCCCGGTCGCGTCCGGCCCGAGCGCGCTGCGGGCGCTGGCCGGCAACCGACCCTGGACCTGGTTGAGATATTCGAGCACGCGGCTGCGCGCCCAGTAGAGATCGGTGCCGTCCTCGAAGATCACATAGACGAAGCTGTCGCCGAAGAAGCTATAGCCGCGCACCGTCTTGGCGCCGGGCACCGACAGCATGGTGGTGGTGAGCGGATAGGTGATCTGGTTCTCGACGATCTGCGGCGCCTGACCCGGATAGGAAGTGCGGATCACGACCTGCACGTCGGAAAGATCGGGCAGCGCGTCGATCGGGGTCGAGCGCACCGCCCACAGGCCCGTGCCGACCAGCGCGAGCATGCCGAGCACGACGAAGAAGCGGTTCCTCACCGACCAGCGGATGAGATGGGCGATCACTGGCCCGCCACCTTCGCCATATGCCGCAGCGTCGGTCCCGCCGGGGGCCGGTCGAACCCGAACCGGACCCGGTCACCCGCCTTGAAGCCGCGCGCGATGCCCGGATTGGCGAGCGCGAAGGTCATCGTCATCGCCGGCCAGTCGAGCGCGGGAACGGGCTCGTGGCTGAGCGTCACCGAATTGGCCGTGATCCGCTCGATCTTGCCCGTCGTCTCGTACAGCGTGGCTTTCGACGCCGGCGCGGCGATGGTCGCCGATGCCGCACCGCCGCCGATCGGCCGCGCCTCGATTCCCGACAGGCTCGCCTCGGAATCGATCAGGAACTGCCCCGAGACGACGACGTTCTCGCCGGGCGACAGGCCGGCAAGGATCTCGGTCTCGCCGCCTGCCTCGCGGCCGATGCGGACCTCGGCGGGATGATAGCGCCCGTCGCCTGCGGCCAGCATGACGAGCGTGCGCCTGCCCGTGCGGATCACCGCTTCGCTCGGCACCAGCAGCGCCGGCTTGGCATCGCCGCCAAGCGCGACGCTGGCGAACATGCCCGGCCGCAACCGGCCGTCCCGGTTGGGCAGCTCGATCCGCACGGTGAGCGTGCGGCTGTCGGCCTGCG
>JARYGO010000020.1:0-62846 GCA_033795485.1 Sphingobium sp. | reverse complement strand
CTACCGGCCATCATAGTTGCCGCTCAACCGGCCATCGTAGTTGTCGCCACGCAGGGCGGCACATCCGCGAGGATGCCGAGCCAGCCGAAGGGGTATTCGCGCTCGAACTCGCGCACCTTTGCCGCCGGAATGGCCCTGCGCGAGGGGCCATGGAAGCCGTCGCAGCCGGCGATGAACTGCGCATCGACGCGATGCTCTGTGCCGTCCTTGGTGTAGGTAAGATAGGGCGAGTCGGTTTCCAGATCGTGGAGCGCAACGCCCTTTGCCTCGTAGACGATCTCGAGCCCGCGCGCGGGCGCGGCGTCCATCAGGTCGCGCGTCACTTCGGTCTGGCCATAGACGGTGACGTGCTTGCCGGTCAGCCTGGTGATCTCGATACGGATCAGGTGATCTGCGGTCGCGAGATTGAAGCCTTCTTCGAGCAGGCCGTTGGCGTTGAGCCCTGTGTCGATGCCGAGCTTGCGCATGAGATCGGTGGTCACCGTCTCCAGCACACCCGCGCGGATGCGGCCGAGGACGTATTCGGCCGATTGCCGCTCGACGATGACGCAGTCGATTCCGCTCGCCCGCAGCAAATGCCCGAGCAGCAGGCCCGAAGGCCCGCTGCCGATGATCGCAACCTGACGCTTCACCCTGCGAGCTGCTTTTCCAACGCGTCGAGCACGCGGTAGCAGGGCATCACTTGCGCGACGCTGGCATTCGGCTCGCGGCCTTCGCGGATCGCCGCGACGAACTCGCGGTCCTGCAGCTCGATCCCGTTCGACGACACCGCTACGCCTGACAGGTCGATCGGCTCTTCCTTGCCCGTCACCAGATCGTCGTAGCGCGCGATCCAAGTGCCGCTGTCGCAGATATAGCGAAAGAAAGTGCCCAGCGGACCGTCATTGTTGAAGCTGAGCGACAAGGTGCAGATTGCCCCGCTTTCGGCCTTCAACTGGATCGACATGTCCATGGCGATGCCGAGCTCGGGATGGATTGGTCCTTGGATCGCGTTCGCCTGGACGATCGGCCCGGCTTGATAGGCGAACAGATCGACCGTGTGCGCCGCGTGGTGCCAAAGGAGATGGTCGGTCCAGGATCGTGCCTCCCCCTTGGCGTTCATGTTCTTGCGGCGGAAGAAATAGGTCTGGACGTCCATCTGCTGGACGTTGAGGTCGCCCGCTACGATCTTGTCATGGATGAACTGGTGGCTCGGGTTGAAGCGCCTGGTGTGGCCGACCATCGCGACCAGACCGGTTTCCTGCTGCTTCTTAAGCACCGCTTCGCCGTCCGTCAGACTGTCGCACAATGGAATCTCGATCTGGACGTGCTTGCCCGCTTCCAGGCATTGGATCGCCTGAGCGGCGTGCATCTGGGTTGGTGTGGCGAGGATCACTGCGTCGAGGCCGGGCTGCTCAAGCGCCTCCGCCAGCTCAGTGGTGGCGTGTGGGACGCCGTATTTGTCGGCGACCGCCTGGGTCGGATCGAGGCGGCGGCCGACGACTGAGATCACCTCGACGCCGTCGATTTGTGCAAGCGCGTCGAGATGCTTTTCGCCAAAGGCGCCGGCACCGGCGAGAGCAATCTTCACAGCATCATTCTCCGACAGGTTCGAGGACAATGTGCCCCACCGCGGTATTGCTGGCGGGAACATGATAGTGGCGGTGTAGCGTGCGGGTGGCTTTGCCGAGCGCGCCGCGCATAATTAGCCACATCACCATCTCGATCCCCTCGGACCCGGTCTCGCGGAGATATTCGATGTGGGGGATGCGGCGCAGTTCGTCGCTGTCGCCTTCCAACCGATCAAGGAATCGGTTGTCCCATTCCTTGTTGATAAGACCCGCGCGCTCCCCCTGGAGCTGATGGCTCATGCCGCCGGTTCCCCAGATCTGGACGTTCAGATCCTCGGGAAAGCTCTCCACCGCGCGCGCAATCGCCTCGCCCAGCGCCCAGCAGCGGTTGCCCGAAGGGGGCGGATAAGTGACGACGTTCACCGCGAGCGGGATCACCTTGCACGGCCAGGCATCGGGCTGGCCGAACATCAGCGACAGCGGCACGGTAAGGCCGTGGTCGACGTCCATCTCGTTGATGATGGTCATGTCGAATTCGTCAAGGACCAAGCTTTGCGCGATGTGCCAGGCGAGGTCGGGATGTCCCTCGACCACCGGCACCTTGCGCGGCCCCCAGCCTTCGTCGGCGGGCTTGTATTCCTCGCCGCAGCCGATCGCGAAGGTGGGGATGATCTTCATGTCGAACGCGGAGGCGTGGTCGTTATAGACCAGGATCACGACGTCGGGCTTCTGCTCGCGCTCCCAGGTGCGGGTCCATTCGTATCCGGCGAGGGCGGGTTTCCAGTACGGCTCGTCGACCTTAGCGAGATCGATCGCGACGCCGAGCGCGGGGATGTGGCTCGACGCCACGCCTGCAGTGATGCGGGCCATTATTTCCGATCCTTCTTGGAGCGCTGGCCCTCGGGGCTGCGGCCGCCGGCGATCATCATCGCGGAATAGTCCTCCAGGCTCATGCCCGACATGGTGCTCACCGCCTGGAGGAAGCTCTGACCGTCCGTCGAGAAGACCTTGGACAGGAAATAGATGTTCCCGCCGAGATCGAGCAGGCGCGTATAGTCGCGCGCCAGCACCGCTTCCTTCTGCTCGGGGGTGAGCTTCCATTCGTCCAGATAGGCGGCCTCGTCCGCCTTCCACCGCTCACGGTTCTCCGCCTTCATCAGGCTCATTGCGAACTGGTTGAGGTGATAGCCCTGGCGCGCGCGCGCCGCCGTGAACACGCGCGTGCCGGGGATGTCCTCGAACGAGGCGAGATATTCGTGGATGTCCTTTGGTCCGGTCATAGCCCCCGCGCCTTCAACTGCGCATCCAGTCGCGGGAATACCCGCCGCGCGTTGCCCGAAAAGATCGCCGCGCGCTCGGCATCGCTGATCTCCAGCGCGTCGATGTAGCGCTTGGTATCGTCGAAATAATGGCCCGTGGTCGGATCGATCCCGCGCACCGCACCGACCATTTCGCTGCCGAACAGGATGTTCTTATTGGCGATTACATCGGCAAGCAGGTCGATGCCCGGCTGGTGATAGACGCAGGTGTCAAAGAAGATGTTGTCCATCAGGTGGCTGTCGAGCGCCGGCTTATTGAGCATGTCGGCCAAGCCCCGGTAGCGCCCCCAATGATAGGGCACCGCGCCGCCGCCATGTGGGATAATGAATTTTAGCGTCGGGAAGTCCGCGAACAGATCGCCCGCGAGCAACTGCATGAAGGCAACGGTATCCGCCGCGATATAGTACCCCCCAGTCGCATGCATCGCGGGATTGCAGCTGCCCGAGACGTGGATCATCGCCGGCACGTCCAGCTCGACCATCTTCTCGTAGAACGGATACCAATAGCGGTCGGTCAGCGGAGGGTGAGTGAAGTGCCCGCCGCCCGGATCGGGGTTGAGGTTGCAGCCGATGAAGCCCATCGCGACGCAGCGCTCCAGTTCGGCGATCGAATTGGCCATGTCGGCTTTCGGGCTTTGCGGCAGCATGCAGACGCCGACGAAGGTCTCGGGAAACAGGCCCACGACGCGCGCGATCAGATTGTTGCAGCGGATCGCCCATTCCTTCGCGACGCCCTCATCGCCGACATGCGGCGCCATCGCCGAGGCGCGGGGGGAAAAGATGGTCAGGTCGGCGCCGCGCTCCTTGATCAGCTTGAGCTGGTTCGCCGCGATCGTCTCGCGGATCTCGTCGTCGGAGATGTCGGGGTAGGGCGGCGGCGTCGTGCCGCCCTTGAACGCCGCCACCTGCGCCTCGCGCCAGGCGTCATGTCCCTTGGGCAGGACAGTATAGTGGCCGTGGCAATCGATGATCAGGCTCATGCGGCCTTCTCCTGCTTGGGGGCGGCCAGGATGGCGAGTTTGGCGTCGAGACCGTCGGGCGGCGCAAGGCGAAGGGCACCGAGCGCCCGCTGCCGCTTCGCCGTCCCGCGCGACATCGCGCTGCCCGTGCCGAGCGAATCGAGCGTCTTGACGACCTCGTCCATCTCTGCAGCACGGCGCAGCCCGTGGATCAGCATCCGATCGAGGTTATAGTCCGCCCGCTCGCTCCAAGGCCGCGCCTTCTCGCTCGCATCCAGCGAAGCGAGTACCTCATTCCGCACGCCCGCGACTTCCGCCGCCAGCATCGCCTCGGCAGTCAGCGCCTCGATCCCCTTGACGATAACCGACCGGATCATCTTGATCGCCGATGCCGCACCGACGTCGCCTTCGACCCGCCGAGCCCTCGTAAAGCCGAGCGCTTCCAGCAATCCGATCGCTTCTTCGGCATGCGCCCCACTGACCAGCAACGGCACGTCGAGCCGCGCTGGATGCACCGGCGCCATCACCGCGACATCGACATAGCGGCCTCCCGCCGCCTCGATCGTCGCGGCAGCGGCGCGCTTGGTGTCCGGCGCGACGCTGTTCATATCGAGCCACAATGCGCCGAGGGTTAGGTGTGGGGCAGAGTCGGCCGCCGCGGCAAGCGCTTGATCGGCAGTCACCAGCGACAGGACGCCCTCCGCGCTGGCGAGCGCGTCGGCGGCGGTGACTGCCAGCGTCACCCCCGCTGCATCGGCGGCCGCACGGATAGCCGGATCGCAGATCTTACGGTCAAAGGCGCCGATCGCGACATCCGGCACCGGTCCGGGCACGAATGCTTGTCCGGCCTCGCCGAAACCGATGATAGTTACTCGCCTCTCCATATTCCAACTGCTGGATCGCGCCGGCGGTTGCAGCCAATCGGTTTTATTGGGGAGCTATTCGATTTTCGGAATTCTTGCTGCATCGTAGACCAGATCTAGAAATCGCGCCTGGGCCGTCGTGGGTCGCCAGCCTTCACGCGTGGTGATGCCGATCGTGCGGTTGCTGTCGGGCAGCGGCGGGCCGATTGTCACCAATATGCCGGCGGCGATCTCGAGCGCAACCTGGTCCGGCGACAGCAGAGTGAGGAAATCGCTTTCGCGCAGGATCTGGCGCACGACCATCACGGATCCGCACTCGATCGGCGCCTCGGGCAGCCTGCGCCCAGCGAACAGCGCCTCCCATTGCGAGCGCAGCGGCGTCCCCGCCTGGCCGACGATCCACGGATAGCCGCTAAGCGTGTCGAGCCCCGGCATGTCCTTACTCGCCAGCGGATGCCCGGTCCGCGCGATCACTGCCAGTTGGTCGACGAGCAGTGGTATCTGCGCGACCCCCGCAGGCGGCGGCTCGCGTAACGCGCCTACCGTCAGGTCGAGCACACCGTCGATCAGCGGGTCGATCAGCTCGCGCCACGAACCTTCAACCACATCGATCCGCACCCGCGGATACTCCGCCACAAAGTGCGCAATCGCGCGCGGCAGCACTACTGCGCGCGACAGCGGCATGGCGCCAATTGTCAGGCTGCTGCCCTCCCCGGGATCGCTGCGCAGCTCGGCAATTCCCGCGGCGATCTCTGCCCCTGCCAGCCGCACCCCGCGCGCAAGTCGATTGCCTCGCGGAGTCAACACAACGCCGCGCCCGCGCCGTTCAACGAGCGGATAGGCGCAGATCTGCTCGATCTCACGCACCGCCCGGTGCAGCGCCGGCTGCGATAGCCCCGTCGCTTCGGCCGCCCGCGCAAACCCGCCCGCGTCGGCAAGCGCCAGGTACGCCCGCAATTGCGTCCCCGTCATCAGCAGTTCGGGCCGCGCAAAGCCGCGCCCGCTCGCCCGCACGGCCTTGGCGAGATGCGCGATCGCTGCTTCGGCCCGCTCGGCGAGCAGCAGTCCTGCTGCGGTGGCGGTCACCCCGTCGGCGTGCCGCTCGAACAGCTGGCTGCCCAGCCGTGCCTCCAGCTTGGCGATCCCTTGAGTCAGCGCCGGTTGCGACAAGCCTACTGCCTCCGCCGCCGCACTCATGCTCCCCCGCGCGATGATCGCCGAAAGTGCGCGCAAATGACGGGGATTGAGGTCGAAAGGTGAGCGCTGCATAAAGCATCTATAGCAAAATCTTATCGCCCCTCGTCAATCCGAATTGCTTGTGGCTCCGGCATCGGCCTAGCTCGACGCTCAAGGAGAGCGCGATGGCAAAGGTCGTACAGAATATTGAGCGCGCGGATGCCGCGGTGATCGACGGCCTTGGCCACGCAGGCGTCGCCACGGTGCACGAGGCGCAGGGCCGTAACGGCTTGCTCGGCCACTATATGCGACCGATCTATCCGGGCGCCCGCATCGCGGGATCGGCAGTGACAATCTCTGCGCCGCCGGGCGACAACTGGATGGTTCATGTCGCGATCGAGCAACTGAGGGCGGGCGACATCCTCGTCGTCGCCCCGACAAGCCTGTGTTTAGACGGCTATTTCGGCGATCTCCTCGCTACCTCCGCCTTGGCTCGCGGCTGCCGCGGCCTTGTCATCGACGCTGGCGTGCGCGACGTGCGCGATCTTACCGCCATGCGGTTTCCCGTCTGGTCCAGGGCCGTGTTCGCACAGGGTACCGTCAAGGCCACGCTCGGCTCGGTCAACGTCCCGATCGTCTGCGCCGGCGCCGCGATCGAGGCCGGCGACGTGATTGTCGCCGACGACGACGGCGTCTGCGTCGTCAAGCGCGCCGACGCCGCAGCGGTGCTGGAGAAGGCGCAGGCGCGTGAAGCCGCAGAGGAGAGCAAGCGCAAGCGGCTGGCCGCGGGCGAGCTCGGGCTCGACATCTACGACATGCGCGGCAAGCTCGAGGCAATGGGGCTCCAATATGTCTGACTCCGCCCGTTGCATGTGGATGCGCGGCGGCACGTCCAAGGGCGCGTTCTTTCTCGCCTCGGACCTGCCGCAAGACCCGGCAGCTCGCGACGCCTTCCTCCTCCGCGTCATGGGCTCCCCCGATCCGCGCCAGATCGACGGCATGGGCGGCGCCGATCCGCTGACGTCGAAGGTCGCGGTGGTGAGCAAATCCACCCGCGACGGCGTCGATATCGACTATCTGTTCCTTCAGATATTCGTCGACCAGCCCATCGTTACCGACAGCCAGAATTGCGGCAACATGCTCGCCGGCGTCGGCCCTTTCGCCATCGAGCGTGGCTTGATCGCGGCGACCGATGGTGAAACCCGCGTTGCGATCTTCATGGAGAACACCGGCCAGGTCGCCGTCGCCACTGTCCAGACGCCCGGCGGCCAGGTCACATATACCGGCGACGCAGCAATCAGCGGTGTGCCTGGCACCGCCGCCCCGGTCCCGCTCGCCTTCCGCGACACCGCCGGCTCGTCCTGCGGCGCGCTGCTCCCCACGGGCTGCGGCGTCGACACGATCGACGGCGTGGCCTGCACCCTGATCGACAATGGCATGCCTTGCGTCGTGATCGCCGCCTCAGATGTCGGCATCACCGGCTATGAGGACCGCGATACGCTCGACGCCGACGCAGCGATGAAGGCAAAGGTCGAGGCGATCCGCCTCCAGGCCGGCCCGCTGATGAACCTTGGTGAGGTGAAGGAGAAATCTGTCCCCAAGATGATGCTCGTCGCCGCGCCCCGCGAAAGCGGCGCAGTCGCTGTGCGCTCGCTGATCCCGCACCGCGTCCATGCCTCGATCGGCGTGCTCGGCGCCGTGAGCGTCGCCACCGCCTGCCTGATTCCGGGCTCGCCCGCCGCCGCAGTCGCGCGAGTGCCCGATGGCGGCACCAAGACACTGGGGGTCGAGCATCCGACCGGCGTCACCGAATGCGTGGTGACGGTCGACGCTGCCGGCCAGCCGGTGGAGGCAGGCATGCTGCGCACCGCGCGCAAGCTGATGGACGGGGAAGTCTTCGCGTGAGCAGCGACGCAAATGGCCGCATCCGCAGCTGGACGCTGAACCCCTCGAAGCCGCGCTATGTGCCCCCGCCAGGCGCGGTCGATGCGCACTGCCATGTCTTCGGTCCGCAGGCGGAGTTCCCGTTCAGCCCGAAGGCGAAATATCTGCCGCAGGATGCAGGGCCGGAGGCGCTGTTCGCGCTGCGCAACCATCTAGGCTTTACTCGCAACGTCATCGTCCAGGCGAGCTGCCACGGCGCCGACAATGCCGCGACGCTCAACGCCATCGCCAAATCGAACGGCAAGGCTCGCGGCGTCGCGGTGGTCGATCCCGCGATCCCGGAGGCCGAGCTGGCGGCGCTGCACGAGGGTGGCATCCGCGGCATCCGCTTCAACTTTCTGAAGCGCCTGGTCGACGATGCGCCCAAGGACAAGTTCCTAGAGGTCGCCGGGCGGCTGCCCGCCGGGTGGCACGTCGTGGTCTATTTCGAGGCCGATATCCTCGCGGAGCTGCGGCCGTTTCTTGGTGCCATCCCGGTGCCGCTGGTAATCGATCACATGGGCCGACCCGATATTGCGCAGGGTCCCAATGGCGCCGACATGCAGGCGTTCCGCGCGCTGCTCGACAGCCGCGAGGACATCTGGACCAAGGTGACGTGCCCCGATCGACTCGATCCCGCCGGGCCGCCCTACGATGATTTCGTCGCCGCGGTCCGCCCGCTGGTCGAGGCCTATCCGGATCGCGTGTTATGGGGAACCGATTGGCCGCATCCGAACATGGAGACCCGAATCCCCGATGATGGCGGTTTGGTCGATATCATACCGCGCATTGCGGCGACGGCCGATCTCCAGCGCAAGCTCCTCGTCGAAAATCCGATGCGGCTGTACTGGCCTGAAGAATGAGGCCCGCAGCAATGAGCAAGGCCGTCTTTAATGTCCTCATTGTCGGCAGTGGCCATACCGGAGCGCAGGCGGCCGCCGCGCTCCGGCAGCGCAAATTCTAAGGTTCGATTGGGTGCTGTCAGTCTAATGCGAACTCGCTAGGAATCTTTGCGAATGGCCCTGCGACGCGAGTCGCTCCCTCACAAAAAGAGATCTGAATCAGGTGCCACCCGTCGTCAGAGAGCCAGTCCCGCCAGGCCTCCGTGGCGGCGTGGGCGACCAGATGTCCATAGTGAGCTTCGACCATTGCCACACTGGTGTCCGAGATTTGCGCGACGGTAAGGATCGGCAAGCCCGCGTTGACCAAGTCCGTGATGACGCAATGGCGCAATGTGTATGCTGAAACCCCGGCCGGCAGCCCAGCCTCAATTACAGCGTCTTTGATCGGCCCCTTCCAACTGTCTTTGTCCCACGCCCGGCCATCTGCACGACGAAATATCGTAGCGTTGCGCGCCATCCCATTTGCCTGCTTTGACATGATGCGCACAATGTTATCGGGAATGGCGATCTGCCTTGGTTTGCCACTCTTGTCTTTACCGACCGTCAGCGTCTTAATTCGCTCGTCGAAATCTTTGACCTTTAGAGCAGCCAACGCACCGGGCCGCAACGGAAGAAGGCATAAGGTTTCCATCCACGGCAAAATCTCTTCACTCGCAGCATCCAACAATTTTCTGCGCTCGCCACGATCCAAATACAGATCGCGTCTCTTGTCTGCCCCCTTGGTGGGCTTCAAAGCCTCTTGCCAGGCGGCATCAGTGTTGGGAGCACCAGGTGTCAGTACCCGTCCCAGCGCAGCGCGAAGGGGAACCATATCCCGGTTAACCGTAGAGGCAGATCGGGCCTGGTTCGCGTTACTCCCCCTTTGTTCCGGCTCAGCAGGGCAGGTGTACTTTCCAGTCGCTGCCGCCATTCGCGCAGGTGGCGCCGACGAAGCCGCTCGAGCTTGTGCTTACCAATGGGGTCGTCAAATACGTGTCTCCGGAACACGCCAGCAGCAATCGGCCCAGGTTTTTCCATCAAATAAGCGCGACATGCATCCGAAACCGTTCTGATCTTTTCTGCGACAATGCCTCCGCTTTCGACCTGCTCGCACCAAGCCTCAGCATCTTTCTTCGCTTGAGTGAAGACATCGTTCCCGGACCGGCTTCCGTATTCCCCAACGCCTTTCGAGCGTACTTCCCCGCCTCCGGGTCATAGGCACGTGCGAGCCAGCTCCCTTTGCCCCCTTTTTTGCTAGGCCGGAAGCCGAGATAGCAACCTGCCCGAAGCCGCTGCCAGTGTGGCTCATCTCCAACTTTCGCTTTTAGCGCCTCGCGCTTGCCAATCCGACTGAGGTCCATATTCGCCGTCCATGAAATCCATGAAAAAACATGAAACACACGCGGGAACACGTCAAGACACGTATGTATAAAAATCATACACTTAAGTTTCCCCACACGTCCCCAAAAGTCCACTTTCCCATCCTTCACACGGGTGGGGTCGTAGGTTCAATCCCTACCGCGCCCACCACCTTCCGAAAGCAATCAGCTTCCCAAGCCGACATCGCCGCAGCCATTGATCTTTCCGGCGCGGGCACGCTACGTCTCGTCGCATGACCGGACGCGCGGCTTTTTGCCGGGTGACCACCCCGAAAGGATGAAGATGCTGTCGATCTTGATGCGCGGCGCCGCTACCGGCGTGCTGCTGCTGGCCGTTTCAGTTCCGCTCCATGCGCAGGAAAAGCTGACGCTGGAGCGGGTATTCGCCAGCCCAGATCTATCCGGCCCACAGCCGCGCGCCCTGAAATTATCCCCCGACGGCAGCCTGGTCACGCTGCTGAAGCCCCGCGCCGACGAGAAGGAGCGGCTGGACCTGTGGGCGATCGACACATCGACCGGCCGCGAACGGATGCTGGTCGATTCGAAGAAAACCGGCAGCGGCGCGGACCTCAGCGAAGCGGAAAAGATGCAGCGCGAGCGCGACCGCACCGTCGCGGGCAGCGTCGGCATCACCAGCTACGACTGGTCGCCCGACGGCAAGAGCCTGCTGGTGCCGGTGGATGGCGATCTTTACCTGGCCCGACTTGACGGCCAGGTCGCGCGGCTGACGGACACGCCCGCCGGTGAGCTGAACGGCGTCGTCAGTGCCAAGGGCGGCTTCGTGTCCTTCGTGCGCGACGGCAACCTGTTCGTGCAGCCGCTGAGCGGCGGGGCCGCCCGGCAATTGACCCAGGGCGCGAGCGACACCGTGAGCTGGGGCGTCGCCGAGTTCGTGGCGCAAGAGGAGATGGACCGGCGGACCGGCTATTGGTGGTCGCCGGACGACCGGCGGATCGCCGTCGCCCGCGTGGATGAGTCGCCGGTCGGCACGGTTACCCGCACGGCGATCGGCGGCGAGGGGACCAAGGTCTATGACCAGCGCTATCCGGCGGCGGGCACGGCCAATGCGCTGGTCGACCTTTATGTGATGAACGCTAACGGATCGGCGCAGGTGAAGGTCGATCTGGGCAACGAGCATGACATCTATCTGGCGCGGGTCGCCTGGGCGAAGGATGGCGGCACCCTCTATGTGCAGCGCGAAAGCCGTGACCAGAAGACGCTGGACCTGCTGGCGGTCGATCCGGCGACGGGCAAGGCCAGGCTGATCCTCACCGAAAAGGCGAAAAGCTGGATCAACCTCAGCAATAATTTTCGTCCGCTTGCCGACGGCGGTATCCTGTGGTGGTCGGAAAAGAGCGGCCATGGTCACCTCTACAGGATCAAGGGCGGCAAATGGACCGCGCTCACCAGCGGCGACTGGGAAGTGCGCGATGTCGTTGGCGTCGATGAACGGCGCGGCCTCGTCTATTTCACCGGCAACCGCGAAACGCCGCTGGAGCAGCAGCTTTATGTCGCCCCGCTCGGCAAGTCCGGTCCCGCGATGGCGCTGACGCAAAGCGGCTGGTGGAACGATGTCGTCATGGATGACGCCGCCAGCCGCGCGATCGTATCGCGCAGCAACAGCGACCAGCCCAAGCAGGTCTATCTGGCCGACGACAAGGGCAAGCGGCTGCAATGGCTCTCCGAAAACGCGCTGACGGGCGATCACCCTTATGCGCGCTATCTGTCGGGTCACGCCACGACGCGGTTCGGCACCGTGAAGGCGGCGGACGGCACGACCCTTTATACGAAGATCATCACCCCCAGCATGGAGCCGGGAAAACGCTATCCGGTCTTCATGATCCATTATGGCGGGCCGGGTGCGGGGCGTCAGGTCACCAACCAGTGGGGCGGGGCGCTCAACGACTATCTGGTCCAGCAGGGCTGGATCGTCTTCGCGATCGACAATCGTGGGACCCCCGACCGCGGCAAGGCGTTCGAGGACGCCCTTTATCGAGCGATGGGAACAGTCGAGGTCGAGGATCAGTTGAAGGGCGTCGAGTGGCTGAAAAGCCAGTCCTTCGTCGATCCCAGGCGGATCGCCACCTATGGCTGGTCCTATGGCGGCTATATGACGCTGAAGCTGTTGGAAAAGGCGCCCGGCGTATTCGCGGCCGGCGTCGCTGGCGCGCCGGTGACGAAATGGGAGCTATATGACACCCATTATACCGAACGCTATCTGGGCATGCCCAAGGGGCGCGACAACGCCTATCCGGCGGCGGGCGCGGTCGAGGAGGCGCCGAAGATCAGCGACCCGCTGCTGCTGGTTCACGGCATGTCGGACGATAATGTCGTCTTCGACAATTCCACCGCCTTGATGGCGAAGTTGCAGGGATCGGCGACTCCGTTCGAGTTGATGGTCTATCCGGGGCAGACTCACCGCGTCGGCGGCCCGCGCATCGGCGTCCACCTGTGGCGCACGATAGAGGATTTCCTGGCCCGTCGCGGGGTGGCGCCCTCCGACTGACCGCCGCGCTCGCCGGAAGGGCGGCGCCTGCAATCCATGCTGTAGGGCGGCAAACCCCTTATTTCTGGACAAAGGCGCCAGTATCGCTATGCGCGGGCGCCTCTCAAACACATGCGTCATTTGGAGTTGGTCATGGGTTACAAGGTCGTCGTCGTCGGAGCCACGGGTAATGTGGGCCGCGAAATGCTGACCATTCTTGCCGAGCGGGAGTTCCCGATCGACGAGATCGCCGCCGTCGCGTCTTCCCGGTCCACTGGCATGGATGTGGAGTTCGGCGACAGTGGCAAGACCCTGAAATGCAAGAATATCGAGCATTTCGACTTCACCGGCTGGGACATCGCCCTGTTTGCGGCCGGCAGCGGCCCGACGGCCGAATATGCGCCCAAGGCGGCGGCGGCGGGCTGCATCGTGATCGACAATTCCTCGCTCTATCGCATGGACCCCGACGTGCCCCTGATCGTGCCGGAGGTGAACCCGGATGCGATCGACGGCTATACCAAGCGGAACATCATCGCCAATCCCAACTGCTCGACCGCGCAGATGGTCGTGGCGCTGAAGCCGCTGCACGACGCCGCGAAGATCAAGCGCGTCGTAGTCGCGACCTATCAGTCGGTGTCGGGCGCGGGCAAGGCGGGCATGGATGAGCTGTTCGAGCAGAGCCGCAACATCTTCGTCGGCGATCCGGCCGAGCCCAAGAAGTTCACCAAGCAGATCGCCTTCAACGTGATCCCGCATATCGACAGCTTCCTAGATGATGGATCGACCAAGGAAGAATGGAAGATGGTCGCGGAAACCAAGAAGATACTCGATCCGAAGATCAAGGTCACCGCCACCTGCGTCCGCGTCCCCGTGTTCGTCGGCCATAGCGAAGCGATCAACATCGAGTTCGAGAACGAGATTTCGGCGAAGGAAGCGCAGGATATATTGCGCGAAGCGCCCGGCGTCATGCTGGTCGATAAGCGCGAGGATGGCGGCTATATCACCCCGATCGAGTGTGTCGGTGACTTCGCGACCTTCATCAGCCGCGTGCGGGAGGATTCGACGATCGACAACGGCCTGAACCTGTGGTGCGTCAGCGACAATCTGCGCAAGGGCGCGGCGCTGAACGCCGTCCAGATCGCGGAACTGCTGGGCCGTCGCCACCTGAAGAAGGGCTGAGCCCTTCATGATCGCCGGCGCCGTCACGGTCTGGAAGCTGCTTCCGGCCGTGCAGCGCCGGATGATCGCCGCGCTGCTCGCCGCCGTCGCAATCGCCAACATGGCGCAGCCCTATCCCGACCTCGCGCCGCTCCAGCACGGGCCGACGCTCGCCTTGCTGGCCGCCGCTCCCTGGCTCTTGCAGCGCTGGCCCCTA
Source organism: Sphingobium sp. (assembly GCA_033795485.1). GTDB lineage: Bacteria > Pseudomonadota > Alphaproteobacteria > Sphingomonadales > Sphingomonadaceae > Sphingobium. Next base: position 48,936 of record JARYGO010000020.1, on the reverse strand, counting down.
TCCAATCGCGCGGTCGGTTGCATCGCGCTGTTCCTGGCCCTGCATACGTTGGGCGCGCGCTACATCTATTCCTACGTGCCCTATGACGATTGGGCGCGCCTGCTGATCGGGCACGATCTGTCCGGCACCTTCGGCTGGACCCGCAACGGCTATGACCGGCTCGTGCATTTCGGCTTCGGCGCGCTGCTGACCCTGCCGGTGGCGCAGGCGCTGCGGCGGCATGGGGGCATGGGGGAATTGGCCGCGCTGCTCGTCGCCTTCGCCTTGATTGGCCTCGGCAGCGCGCTTTACGAGATATTCGAATGGGTGCTGACGCTGGTGGCGGCGGGCGACACGGCCGATTATTATAACGGCCAGCAGGGCGACATGTGGGACGCGCAGAAGGACATGGCCATCGCCCAGATCGGCAGCGCCCTGGCTGCGACGATCGCACTGGCCGCGCCCGCCCGCGCTCCCTATAACTGATATATGGCAACACCCCCCAAGAAAACCGCTTCGCCCCGCACGGGCGCTCCCAGGAAAGCCGACAAGGTCCGACCGGCCGGAATGCCAACCCGCGACCAGGTCATGGAGTTCGTCACCACGGCCGACACGCCCGCCGGTAAGCGGGAGATCGCGCGCGCCTTCGGCCTCAAGGGGCAGGAGAAGATCGCGCTCAAGGCGCTGCTGCGCGACATGGCGGACGAGGGATTGCTGGACATCGGCCCGGCCCGCGCCTTTCACAAGATGGGCGGGGTGCCCAAGGTCACGGTGCTGCGGATCGTCGATGTCGACGACACTACCCTGATCGCCACGCCCGAGCGGTGGGAGGCGGAAGGGCAGCCCGCCCCGCGCCTGCGCGTGGTGGAGCGGGGGAAACGCGGCGCGCTGACCATCGGCGATCGCATCCTGGCGCGGACCGAGGAAGCCGGGAAGGGCTGGGTCGCCCATCCGATGAAGAAGCTCGCCAAGGCGACTGAGATGCTGCTGGGCGTGGTGGAGGAGGTGGCCGACGGCAAGCTGTGGCTGCGCCCCGTCGACAAGCGCATCCGCCGCGACACGCCGATCAGCGACGCGGGGACGGCGAAGAAGGGCGATCTGGTGCTGGCTGAACCCGTCGGCAGGCCGCCGCGCATCTCGGCGCGAGTCACGGATATATTGGGCGATCCCTTCGCCCCCCGCAGCTTCAGCCTGATCGCGATCCATAAGCACGGCATCCCCAACGTCTTTCCCGAAGCGGCCGAGGAAGAGGCGCTGCTCGCCTCCGCCCTGCCGCTGCACGAAGACAAGCGGGAGGATCTGCGCCACCTGCCGATCGTGGCGATCGACCCGGTGGACGCGCGCGACCATGACGACGCGGTCTGGGCCGCGCCGGACGAGGACCCCGCCAATCCGGGCGGCTACAAGGCGATCGTCGCGATCGCCGACGTCAGCTATTATGTCCGCCCCGGCAGCCCGCTCGACCGCGAAGCGCGCAAGCGCGGCAACAGCGTCTATTTCCCCGATCTGGTGGTGCCGATGCTGCCGCATCAATTGTCATCCGACATGTGCTCGCTGCGCGGCGGGGAGGACCGTGCGGCGATGGCCTGTCACCTGACCGTGGACGCGCAAGGGAAGGTCACCGCCTGGCGATTTACCCGCGCGGTGATCCGAGTGGCGGCGGTTCTCGCCTATGAGGACGCGCAGGCGGCGATCGACGGGGAGAAGCCGAACGACCTGCTCGAACCGGCGCTGAAGCCGCTCTGGGCGTGCTGGCGGCTACTGGAAAAGGCGCGCGCCGCCCGCGACCCGCTGGCGCTCGACCTGCCCGAGCGGCGAGTCGTGCTGGACGAGTGGGGCAAGATCGTCAGCGTGGCCGTGCGCGAGCGGCTGGACGCTCACCGGCTGATCGAGGAGTATATGATCGCCGCTAACGTCGCCGCCGCCAAGGCGCTGGAGGCGAAGAAGATGCCGGTCATGTATCGCATCCACGAACCGCCGAGCCGCGAGAAGCTGGTGGCGCTGAAGGAATATCTGAAGACCTTCGACATGGAGTTCGCGCTGGGCCAGGTCATCCGCCCGTCGACCTTCAACCGCCTGATTGACAAGATCGGAGAGATGGAGGCGAAACCGCAGATCATGGAACAGATATTGCGGACCCAGACCCAGGCCTATTACGGCCCCGACAATGCCGGCCATTTCGGGCTGGCGCTGGGCAGCTACGCGCATTTCACCTCGCCCATCCGGCGCTATGCCGACCTTCTTGTCCATCGCGCGCTGGTCGGCGGCTATGGCCTGGAACTGCCCGCTCCCAAAGGCAGCAAGCTGCCGGAAAAATCCTCCCTCTCCGCCGACGACCTGGCCGACATGGGACGGATCGGCGAAGTCATCAGCCAGCATGAACGCCGCGCGATGGAGGCGGAGCGCGAGACCGTGGATCGTTATGTCGCCGCCTTCCTGGCCGCGCATGTCGGGGAAATCGTCAAGGCGCGGATCACCGGCGTCCAGAATTTCGGCTTCTTCGCCACGGTCGAGGAATTGGGCGGGGACGGGTTGGTGCCGGTATCGACGCTGGGCGCCGAGCGCTTTTTCTACGATGAGCCCGGCAAGGCGCTGGAGGGCGTGGAGAGCGGCGAGCGCTATACCGTCGGCCAGCGGCTGGAATTGCGGTTGGCGGAGGCCGACCCGATCAACGGCACGCTCCGCTTCGAACTGCCCGACGCGCCGGGCCGCCCCGCCCCCCGCAAGCTGGACCGCACGCGGCCGGGCAGGGATGGGAACCGGCGCGGGCGGCCAGCGAATGTGCGCCACATCGGCAGCGCCAGGGGAAAGCACAAACCCAAGCGATAGCACGCCGTCAGCAGGCGCCGTCAGCTTAGGCGATCGACCGCCTCGGCGTCGAGCGACCCCGGAATTATCATGATCGGGCAGGGCATCTTGCCCGCGTCCGCGCCCGCGAAATGGGACACGAGCGCGCCGGGAGGACCGTTGGCGGCGGCGCCCAGCACCAGCGCGGCCACGTCCTCGCTCTCCTCCAGCATCCGGCGCACCACGGTCACGGGCTCGCCCTGCCGAACGGTGATGCTGGGGCGGATGCCGGATTCGGTGGTCAGCGTGCCTGCCGCGCTCGTCACCAAAGCCTCGGCCCGCTGGCGCGCCTCATCCTCGATCGTCGCCTGCACGCCGCCCCACTGGACGAACTCCGAAGGGGGAATGAGGGCCAGGATTCGCACCAGCCCCGCAGTCTTGGCCGCGCGCCGCGCGGCGAAGCGCAGCGCCACTTCCGCCTCGGGCGTTTCATCGACCACCACCAGATATGTCCGCACGTTCGCTCGCCCTTATAAAAGTGCGGCAAATCTCCTCCATTATCGCCCCGCGCGCAAGCCACGGCCTTGACCCTGTCGGGCAAAGCGTGGAAACGGGCAGCGTCAGTCAGACGCTTTCCAGCGGATCAAAGAGGCCCATCAGCGCATGAGCATAAATATCCAGATGCCCGCCCTCTCCCCCACGATGGAAGAGGGGACGCTGGCCAAATGGCTGGTGAAGGAAGGGGATGTGGTGTCGTCCGGCGATCTGCTCGCGGAGATCGAAACCGACAAGGCGACGATGGAGTTCGAAGCGGTCGATGAGGGCGTGATCGCCAGGATCATGATCCCGGAAGGCGCCGAAGGAGTGAAGGTGGGGACCGTCATCGCCATATTGGCCGAAGAGGGCGAGGACGCCTCCGCTGCCGCCAGCGAGCCGGCGCCGAAGAATGATCCCGCTCCGGCGGCCAAGGCGGAGACGCCCGCGCCCAAGGCCGATCCCGTGCCGGCCAAGGCCGCCGCCGCGCCCGCCGCTTCGGCATCGCCTGCCGCTTCGGGAGATCGTGTGAAGGCAAGCCCGCTCGCCCGCAGACTCGCGGCCGGCAAGGGCCTCGATCTGTCGAGCATCACCGGGTCGGGACCGAACGGCCGCATCGTCAAGGCGGATCTGGATGGCGCGAGCGCGGCGACGCCCACGCCCGCGCCCACCGCCGCGACCCCGGCTCCGGCGCCAACGGCGCCCGCCGCAGCCCAGGCCCAGGATTTCGGCATTCCGCATGAAGCGATCAAATTGTCCGGCATGCGCAAGACGATCGCGCGCCGCCTGACCGAATCCAAGCAGCAGGTGCCGCACATCTACCTGACCGTGGACATTCAGCTCGACAAGCTGCTCAAGCTGCGCGGCGAGCTGAACGCCGGCCTGTCGGGGCGCGGGGTCAAGCTGTCGGTCAACGATCTGCTGATCAAGGCGCTGGGCGTCGCGCTGATGCAGGTGCCCGAATGCAACGTCCAGTTCGCGGGCGACCAGCTTTTGAAGTTCAAGCGCGCCGACATCTCGGTCGCCGTGTCGATCCCCGGCGGCCTCATCACCCCGATTGTGACCGAAGCGGACAGCAAGGGCGTCGCCGCCATCTCGACCGCGATGAAAGACCTTGCCGACCGGGCGAAGGACGGCAAGCTGAAGCCGGAGGAATATCAGGGGGGCACCGCGTCCCTGTCCAACATGGGCATGTTCGGCATCAAGCAGTTCGAGGCGGTGATCAATCCGCCCCAGGCAATGATCATGGCGATCGGCGCGGGCGAGAAGCGGCCCTTTATCGTAGATGACGCCGTGCAGATCGCCACGGTCATGTCGGCGACCGGCAGCTTCGACCATCGCGCCATCGACGGCGCGGACGGCGCCAGGCTGATGAAGGCGTTCAAGGGGCTGGTCGAAAATCCGCTGGGCATGCTGGCCTGATGCGCCAGCCCGACGAGCAGCCGCCGGTCCAAAGCCCGGCGGTGCGCGTCATCGCCATGCCGGCCGATACCAATCCCTATGGCGACATATTCGGCGGCTGGCTGATGAGCCTGATGGACTCGGCGGCGGGATCGGTCGCCGCGCGGCATAGTCACGGACGCGCGGTGACGATCGCGGTCGAGGGCATGACCTTCCTGCGGCCGGTCGTCGTCGGGGACGAAGTGTCGGTCTTCGCGACCCTCACTTCGGTCGGCCGCACGTCGATGAAGATCGCGGTGGAGGCGTGGAGGCGCACCCGCCACGACGATCGGTCCTATCGCGTGACGCAGGCCAGCTTCACCTTCGTGGCGATCGGCGAGGATCGCCAGCCGCGTTCCGTCCCGCCCATGGTTTCGGTCCCGGCCTGAAATCCCTGTAATCAGCAGACAAGAAGCGAGTTACCTTCACATGGCTGACACCTACGATCTCATCGTTCTCGGCTCCGGTCCTGGCGGCTATGTCGCCGCCATTCGGGCAGCGCAGCTCGGTCTTAAGACCGCGATCGTCGAGCGGGAAAATCTGGGCGGCATCTGCCTCAACTGGGGCTGTATCCCGACCAAGGCGCTGCTGCGGTCGGCCGAAATCTATCATTATATGCAGCACGCCAAGGATTATGGCCTGGCCGCGGAAAAGATCAGCGCGAACATCGAAGCCGTTGTGAAGCGTTCGCGCGGCGTCGCCAAGCAGCTCAATCAGGGCGTCACCCACCTGATGAAGAAGAACAAGATCGCGGTCCATATGGGCGAAGGCAAGCTGACCGGAAAGGGCAGGCTGACTGTCACCAAGGATGGCAAGTCGGAGGAACTGGCCGCGAAGAACATCATCCTGGCGACCGGCGCGCGCGCGCGCGACCTGCCCGGCACGCCGACGGACGGCAAGCGCGTCTGGACTTATCGTCACGCGATGACCCCGCCGGAAATGCCCTCCAGGCTCCTCGTCATCGGATCTGGCGCGATCGGCATCGAGTTCGCCAGCTTCTACAACGACATGGGCGCGGACGTGACGGTCGTGGAGATGATGGACCGGATCGTGCCCGTCGAGGACGCGGACGTGTCCGCCTTCCTCGAAAAGGCGCTGAAGAAACAGGGCATGACCATCCTGACCGGCGCGGGCGTCAGCGGGATCGAGGTCGGCGCGAAGGGGATCAAGGCGACGCTGAAGGACAAGGGCGGCAAGGAAAGCGCCGCCGAGTTCAGCCATATGATCGTCGCCATCGGCATCGTGCCGAATACGGCCGACATTGGCCTCAAGGAACTGGGCGTGGAGATGGACGAGCGCGGCTTCGTGAAGACCGACCCCATGTGCCGCACCAATGTCGAAGGACTGTGGGCGATCGGCGACATCACAGCCCCGCCATGGCTGGCGCACAAGGCCAGCCATGAAGGCGTGATCGCGGCCGAGGCCATTGCCGGCAACCATCCCCATGCGATGGACCCGAAGAACATACCCGGCTGCACCTATTGCCACCCGCAGATCGCCTCGGTCGGCCTGACCGAAGCCAAGGCCAAGGAGGCCGGCCATGAGGTGAAGGTCGGCATGTTCCCGTTCATCGGCAACGGCAAGGCCATCGCGCTGGGCGAGCAGGAAGGCTTCACCAAGACCGTGTTCGACGCGAAGACCGGCGAGTTGCTGGGCGCGCATATGGTCGGCGCGGAAGTGACCGAGATGATCCAGGGCTATACGATCGGCAAGACGCTGGAGACCACCGAGGCGGAATTGATGGAAACGGTGTTCCCGCACCCGACCATTTCCGAATCGATGCACGAAAGCGTGCTCGCCGCCTATGGGCGCGTGCTGCATATCTGATCGCGCTTCTCGCTGGCGTGGCGCGGCCGCATTGGTCGCCGCGCTGGCGCTGGTGCTTGTCCTCGCGCTCCTCCAGCGATGGGGGATATTGACGCCTGTCAACCACATGCTGATGGCGGCGGCCGGCCGCGCCCGTGATACGGTCATCGGCGGTCCGGTGACGCCGCTGATGCAGGCGGCCAGCCTGTTGGGGGGAACGACGGGGCGGCTGACGATCCTCGCCTTCGCGGCGATCCTGCTGACGCTCTTCGGGCGGGTACGCGTCGCCCTTTGGTTGGTCGTGGTCGTGCTGGGCGGCGCTCTCCTGAACCTGGCGCTCAAGCAGGTCTTCGCCGCGCCCCGGCCGGACCTGCTTCCACATCTGGACATCGTCCACACCTATAGCTTTCCCAGCGGTCACGCGGCGGGCAACCTCATCCTGTTCGGCGCGCTCGCGATGGCGGGCGGGCGCGGGGCGGGATGGGCCGCCGCCATTCCCTGCATCGTGGTCATCGGCATCAGCCGGGTATGGCTGGGGGTCCATTGGCCGAACGACGTGGCGGCGGGCTGGATCGAGGGGACGGGCTGGCTGCTCTTTTGCGCCGCCTGGCGGCCCATGCTCGACAGCGGAGGTCGGGCAGCCTATCGAGCCGGCGCGGGCGCAAAGGACGGAGAGTGGCGAGCGTGAGCGATCATCCCATCGAGACTGTCACCATCGAGGGCCTGGGCGGGTTGCCGATCGCCGTCCATTGCATGGGCGAAGGGCGCGCCGTGGTGCTGATCCACGGCTATTTCTCCAACGCCTTCACCAACTGGATCCGCTATGGGCACGCCGCGCAGATCGCCGCGCGCGGTTTCCGGGTCATCATGCCCGACCTGCGCGGCCATGGCGACAGCGGCAAGCCCCACGACGCCGCCGCCTATCCACCGGATGCGCTGATGGCCGACGGGCTGGCGCTGATCGAACAGTTGAACCTTACCGACTATGATCTGGGCGGCTATTCGCTTGGCGCGCGGACGGTCGTGCGGATGCTGGCCAACGGCGCCACGCCCCGCCGGGTGGTCCTGTCCGGCATGGGTCTGGAGGGCCTGCTGCATACGGCCGGGCGGGGCGGCTATTTCCACCATGTGCTGACCAACCTCGGCAGTTTCGAACGCGGCTCGGCCGAATGGATGACCGAGGCGTTTCTGAAGACCACCAAGGGAGACGCGCAAGCGCTGCTGCGCGTTCTCGACACGTTCGTCGACACCCCGCGCGAGGCGATCGCGGCCATTTCCCCGCCGGTGCTGGTGGTGTCGGGCGTTGACGACGACGACAATGGATCGTCGCAGGCTGTCGCCAATCTTGTCCAGAATGGACGTTTCGTCAGCATCCCCGGCAACCATATGAGCGCCGTGATGCGCAAGGAGCTGGGCCAGGAAATCGCGGATTTCCTGGCCGGTTGAGCGGTCTCAACGACAATGCCCGGCTTAAGGACGATCATCCCCGCGGCCGCCGAGCATGATCGACATCAAGGCGCGAATGGTTCAGTTTGGATAGGCAGGGCCTGTTGGAACCCTTCGCGAAAGGGGATTTAATTTCCCTGTTCATGCGGCCGTGACAGGGATGAGCTAATGGCACGGCCGATGACATGTCAGAGATGTAGGTCCCGCGAATGATGGTCGCTTCGGTAATATTGTCCCTGCTCTTTGGAACCAGCCTGATCATGACGGTCGCGATGGGCGTCGCATGGCTGCATTTCGGGCGGCAGAGGCATGTCCTGACTTGGACGGCCTCCTATGCCGTGTCGATCCTTCAATGGATCGCCAATGCGGGCGCTTATTTCCTCCACAGTCGGCTGCTCTACACCCTCACCGGCATCGGCCTGGTGGTCAGCGCATCGTTGCTCGCCATCGGCATCCGGCAAAGATCGGGCCGCCCGATGCCCGTCGCCCTGCTGGGCATATCGGCGGCGATGGCCATAACCGCGACGGCGCTCTCCATCTCGCCCTGGGGCAGCCAAGCGATGCAAGGCATGATCATTCCCATCTATGTCGGCGTGCTGATAGCCATCAGCGCCGCATCGCTCTGGCCGCGCGATCGCCGTCTGACTGCGCCGGAAACGGCCTTTTTAGCGATCCTCATCCTCTATGCCTGTGGTCAGGTAGCGCTCGCCTTCTCCGCCTCGCTGATCCGTGGTCCGGAAGAAGGGAAGGAGGTGTATCGCGCTATTCTGGGCCTCTTCATGCCCGCCATCTATGTCGGCACTGGGGTCGCGGCGGTGCTGGTAGTCGCGGGCGATCTGGCGCAGCAGTTGCGGCGGCAGGTCAGCCATGATCCGATGACCGGCATCCTCAATCGCGGGGGTTTGGAGGAGGCGGCGGAACGCGCGATCGCCAATGCCCAGCGGCACAAGCGGCCGTTGTCGATCGTGGTCTGCGATCTCGACGGGTTCAAGGCGCTCAACGACACCCACGGCCATATCGCCGGGGACACGGCGTTGCGCGCCTTTGCCCAGTTGTTGATCTCGGCCGTGCGCCGGGGGGATGTGGTCGGACGCATGGGGGGCGACGAATTTGGAGTCCTGCTGGTGGACACGCTCGCCGACTCCGCCGCCGAGGTCATGGAACGGGTGCGTAGCGAGACCCAGCATCTTTCATTGAAGCAGGCGCCCGACGCCGTCGTAAGCGCGAGCTTCGGCATAGCGCAAATGCAGGAGGGGGACGAGGGGCTGGACGATCTGGTGAGCCGCGCCGACGCGGCCCTCTACGCCGCCAAGAAGGGCGGGCGGGACCGGGTCAGCATATGGCGCGAGGCCGCCTGAGCGCCCGAACATCCGCCGGCGGGATCAGCGGAACGGCGGCTCGTTGAACGCCCGCAGCTTACGGCTGTGCAGCTTCGCCCCCTCCTGCCGCAGCAGTTCGCAGGTTTCCAGGCCGACGCGCAGATGGCCGGCGATCGCTTCTTCATAAAAGCGGTTGGCTTGGCCCGGCAGCTTCAACTCGCCATGGATCGGCTTGTCGGAAACGCATAGCAGGGTTCCATAGGGAACGCGGAAGCGATAGCCCTGCGCCGCGATCGTCGCGCTTTCCATGTCGATGCCGACGGCGCGGGACAGGCTGAAGCGCAGCGCCGATTTGGAATAGCGCAATTCCCAGTTGCGATCGTCAGTCGTAACCACCGTGCCGGTTCGCAAGCGGCGCTTGAAATCTTCCGGATTGCCGCCGCCCAGCACATTTTCAGCGGCCTGCGCCATCGCCACCTGCACTTCCGCGATGGCCGGGACGGGGATTTCAGGCGGCAGCATCTCGTCGAGCACATGGTCATCGCGCAGATAGGCATGCGCCAGCACATAGTCGCCGATCCGCTGGCTGGGCCGCAGCCCGCCGCAATGGCCGATCATCAGCCAGGCTTCGGGCCGCACCACGGCCAGATGGTCGCAGATCGTCTTCGCGTTGGACGGGCCGACGCCGATATTGACGAGCGTGATGCCGCTGCGGTCGGGGGCGATCAGATGATAAGCGGGCATCTGGTGCCGCCGCCATGCGCTGTCGGCTACCATGCGCGCCGGATCGGCGGTCTCCGCCGTCACATAGACGCCGCCCGCGCCGGACAGGGCCGTGAAGCGCGTCCCCTCCCGCTTCAGTTCCGCGCAGGCCCAGGTCACGAACTCGTCGACATAGCGGTGATAGTTGGTGAACAATATATAGCGCTGCACATGCTCAGCCGGAGTGCCGGTATAATGTTTGAGCCGCGCCAGCGAGAAGTCGGTGCGCAGCCCGTCGAAAAGCGCCAGCGGGCGATCGCCCTGCGCATCCGGCGTGAACAGGCCGTCCGCTATCTCGTCGCCGATCTCCGCCAGTTCGGTCGCGGGGAAATGGCGCGCCAGTTCGGTCGGCGGCGTTCCATCGAGCGCGCTGATATCCAGGCCGTCGAGAACATAGGGAAAGGGGATCTGCTGATTGCTGAGGCCAATCTCGATTTCCACCCTGTAGTCGCGGACGAGCAGGTCGATCTGTTCGGCCAGATAATCCGCAAACATCATCGGACGCGTGATGGTCGTCACGTAGCGTCCCGGCTTCGACAGCCGCGCGAAAGAGCGGCCCGGGGGCGGCGCGTCGGCTTCCCCGCGATGGGTGATGCGCAGTTCGGGATAGCAGAAGCGGCGGTCGGCCCGCGCCTCTGGCCCCGGCACGCTGCCGTCGCGGGCATAGGCACGCATCGCCTCGCGCAGGGTTTCGATACTGGTTTGGTAGATGTCGTCAAGCTGGGCGACGATGGCGGTTCCGATGCTCTGGTTCATGGCCTTGGTGGTAGCGCGAATATGGGACAAGCGAAAGACGGCGCGCGGCCGCGCGGGCGGACAACCGGAGTGACGGTCGGGAAAGGTCCGGAAACAAAGGGTCAACCACTGGCGATCGGGTCCTGGCGAACATGCCGCTGCAGAATCTGCTGTTGGATATATTGGCCGCTCTGTGACGCCGGGCGAGGCCGCCGAGCGGCTCCGTCAACGGCTAAAGCTGGCCGAGCAGATAATCGGCGGACGACAGCTTGAAGTCGCCGGGCGCCTCGACATTCAGTTGCTCGACCACGCCGTCCCTCACCAGCATCGAAAAGCGCTGGCCGCGCTGGCCCATGCCGAACTTGCTGCCGTCCATCTCCAGCCCCAGCGCCTTGACGAAATCGCCATTGCCGTCCGCCAGCATGGTGACGGCTCCGTCGGCATTGGCCGCTTTCGCCCAGGCGGCTATGACGAAGGCGTCGTTGACGGCCGTGCAGGCGATCTCGTCCACGCCCTTGGCCTTCAGCTCCGACGCCTTGTCGATGAAACCCGGCAGATGCTTGGCCGAACAGGTGGGGGTGAAGGCGCCCGGAACGGAAAAGAGCGCGATGGTCCGGCCCGCGAAATACTCCTCGCTCCGCACCTGCTCAGGCCCGTTTTCGGTGACCTTGGTGAAGATGGTCGCGGGAAGGGCGTCGCCCTTGGAAATCGTCATGCTATCCTCCTGAAAGTCAATCAGACCCATCCTTCGAGTACCTGGTTGGGTGGCCGGTGGCCATCCGCCCAGCTACGGATATTGGCGATCACGCGCGCGCCGGTGGCGTCTCGCCCCTCGAAGGTCGCGGAGCCCATATGGGGCAGCAGCACGACGTTGGAGAGGGCGAGCAGGCGCTGGTCCACCGCCGGCTCGCGCGCATAGACGTCCAGCCCCGCGCCCGCGATGCGGCCCTCGGCCAGCGCGGCGATCAGCGCCGGCTCATCGGTGATTTCCGCGCGCGAGGTGTTGATGAGATAGGCGTCGGGGCGCATCAGCCCGATCCGGCGGGCGTCGATCATCCCACGGCTGTCGCGGTTCAGCGGGCAATGGATCGACACGATGTCGCTGGAGGCGAGCATCACGTCCAGTTCGGGCTCCCACCGCGCCTCCGCCGCCTGTTCGACTTCCAGCGGCAGGCGATGGCGGTTGTGATAGGCGATCGACAGGCCGAAGGCGCGGGCGCGGGCTGCGACCGCGCCGCCGATGCGGCCCATGCCGATGATGCCCAGCCGCTTGCCGCCGATCCGGTGGCCAAGCATCCCAGATGGGCTCCAGCCGGTCCATGCGCCCGACCGCACCAGCTTTTCGCCCTCCGCCAAACGACGGGGCACCGACAGGATCAGCGCCATCGTCATGTCGGCGGTATCTTCGGTCAGGACGCCGGGTGTGTTGGTGACGATGATGCCCCTGCGCCGGGCAGCGGCCAGGTCGATATGATCGACCCCCGCGCCGAAGCTGGCGATCAGTTGCAGCCTGTCCGAAGCGCCGTCGATCAGCGCCGCGTCGACCGGATCGGTGACGGCGGGGACCAGCACGTCGCATTGCGCCATTGCCTGAGCCAGGGCGGCGCGATCCATCGGCAGGTCATCGGCATTGAACTGCGTATCGAACAGTTCGGCCATGCGCGCTTCCACGCTGGGCGGCAGCCTTCGGGTGACGATCACCCTGGGCTTGGCGGGGCGCGGTTTCTTGGCCATGATCCTGCCGCTATTCCCAGGCGAAGCGGGGGTCAAGTCCTTATCCCCGCGCCTTGCTCCGGCTCCAACAGGACGGTTGTCGGCGAAGGCGAAAGACGGCTATTGTCGCCGCGCGGGGCGACAGGGAAATATATGTATGAAGCGATGGATGCTGGGTCTGGGCCTGCTGTTGGTCGGTGCGGGGACATCCGCCCCGCTGGCGGCGCAGGGAGGACGGCCCGTGCCCTATTGGGCGTCCATCTCGGAAGATGAGGCGCGGATGCGGGTCGGGCCGAGCCTGGATTTCCCGTCCAACTGGATCTACCGCCGCCGCGACCTGCCGGTGAAGGTCGTGCAGGTGCTGGGCCTGTGGCGCAAGGTCGAGGATTCGGACGGCGCGCAGGGATGGATGCACGTCCGCCTGCTCAGCGATACCGCGACCGGCATCGTCACCGCCGCGATCGCGCCGATGAAGGACGCGCCCGACGACGGCGCGCGCACGCTGTTCCGGGCGGAGAAGGGCGTCGTCGGCCGCCTGTCTGCCTGCTCCAAGGGATGGTGCGCCTTCGATGTGCGCGGGCAGCGCGGCTATGTGCGGGCCAGCGACCTGTGGGGCGGGACCGAGGCGAAGTAGAAGGGTCAGAGCCTCTCCTGATTGAATAGAGACAGTCTGCCGCCGTCGGTGCCAACATATCTTCGCTCGATAGGAACGGAAGTTGGTTTCATCCTAACAGGACGGAGTCTATCCCTTCAACCCCGCCGCCGCGCGGGCGAGGGCTTCGATCCGTTCGGGATCGACGGGTCCTTTGGGCACGATCCAGCTACCGCCGACGCATTTGACGAAGGGTTCGGCCAGCCATCTGGGCGCGCTGTCCGCCGTGATGCCGCCGGTGGGACAGAAGCGCGCGGTGTGGAGCGGCGCGGCCAGCGCCTTCAGCGCCGGCAGGCCGCCCGAGGTTTCGGCGGGGAAGAATTTGAAATGCGAAAGGCCCATGTCCATGCCGCGCATGATGTCGCCGGCGGTCGCGGTGCCGGGCAGGAACGGCACTTTCGCGGCGATCGCGGCCTTGCCAAGCGGTTCTGTCAGGCCGGGACTGACGATGAAGCGCGCGCCGGCCTCCAGCGCCTGGTCCAGCATCGCCGGGTCAAGCACTGTGCCGGCGCCGACGACAGCGCCCTCGACCTTGGCCATCTCGCGCATGACGTCCAGCGCCGCTGGCGTGCGCATCGTCACCTCAAGAGCGGGCAGGCCGCCCTTCACCAGCGCCTGGGCGATCGGAAGCGCATCCTCGACCCGCTCCACCACCAGCACCGGGATGACCGGCGCCAATTCCATCACTTGCTCGACCGTCACGGTCATGCCGTCTTCTCCCGATAGGCTGCGGCCGCTCCGTAGAGGCCGATTTCGTCATGGACCGCCAGACGTATCGGGACCGAGGCCATCAGCCCCTGAAACCGTCCCTTGGCGGTGAAGCGTTGGTGGAAGCCGCTATGCGGCAGAAATTCGCGCATCCGCTGGGTCAGGCCGCCCGCCAGCACCACGCCATGCGGCCCATGCGCCAGCGCGAGGTCGCCCGCGACCGACCCGTAGCTGAGGCAAAAACGCTCCAGTACGGTGCGGGCGAAGGGGTCGCCATCCTCCAGCGCGGTTTGCCATAGCTCCGCGTCGTCCATCAGCATGACGCGCTCATGGCCGATGGTCGCCATCGCCTTGTAGAGATTGTTGAGGCCCGGACCCGACACGATCCGCTCTGTCGAGACGCGCAGGAACTTGTCGCGCAGATAGTCGAGTATCCTGCCCTCCAGCGCGTCGAGCGGCGCCCAGTCGAGATGCCCGCCCTCGGTCGCGATCACATGCGGCACGCCTTCGTCATAGGCGATCATCGCGACGCCAAGCCCTGTCCCCGGCCCCAGGACGGTGACGCCGCCATCGCGGGGAAAGGGCTTGTCCTCGCCGAACAGCAAGGGCAGGTTTTCCGGCGGCAAGCGCGAGACCGCATGGGCCACCGCCTCGAAATCATTGACCAGCTTCAGATGGTCGAGGCCCAGATCCTCGTCCAGCGTATCGGGGCGGACGACCCAACTGCTGTTGGTCAGCTTGATGACGTCACGGCCGATCGCAGTAGCGAAGGCGATGGAGGCGGCGCGGGGCAAGTCCCCGCCCTCATCTTTTTCAAACGCGGCCCAGCAGGACTGGAGGCTGGCATGATCCGCGACCTTATATTTGCGCGGGGGGCCGAGCGTCGGCACGCCCTGCGCGTCCAGAGTCGCGCGCGCGAAGCGGGCGTTGGTTCCGCCGATGTCGGCGACGATGATCTCGGTCATGCCCGGCTCTTCCCTACCCGACGGCTACGAAAGCGGAATTTCACAGTTCCGTTTCCATCGCCGCGAGGATGGGCGAAGCGCCCGCTTCGGCTAGATCGCTATGGTGGCGGAAAAGGGCGAACAGCTCCCGCCCGGTGTCGTAGGGCGGCGGGGGCGCGGCCGGCAAATCCCGGCTCTCCCACTCGGCGGCGTCCACCAGCGCTTCGACCGCGCCGGTGACGGCGCAGACCCGCAACATGTCCCCGTCGCGCAGGCGGATGATCGGGCCGCCGCCCAGCGCCTCGGGCGACAGGTGGATGGCGGCGGGCACCTTGCCCGACGCGCCGGACATGCGCCCATCGGTCAGCAGCGCCACCTTGAACCCCCGGTCCTGCAACACGCCGAGCGCCGGGGTCAGCTTGTGTAGTTCGGGCATGCCGTTGGCGCGCGGACCCTGGAAGCGGACGACGACCACCACGTCCCGGTCCAGCTCGCCCGCCTTGAAGGCGCGCAGCACATCGTCCTGGGTGTGGAAGACGGCGGCCGGCGCCTCGACCGTCCAGTGTGCGGGATCGACGGCGCTGACCTTCATGATGCAGCGGCCCAGATTGCCGGCCAGCAGCTTCATGCCGCCATCGGGGCTGAAGGGGTTGGACACCGGGCGCAGCATGGCTTCGTCGCGGACGGCCGGGACATCGCGCCATTGCAGCGCCTCATCCTCCAGCACCGGCTCCTTGCCGTAGTCGGTCAGGTCCGCGCGAGCGACGGTCATGATGTCGCGATGAAGCAGGCCGTTGTCCAGAAGCTCGCGGATGATCCAGGCCATGCCGCCCGCCGCGTGGAAATGGTTCACGTCGCCAGGACCATTGGGATAGACGCGGGCGAGCAGCGGCACCACGTCCGACAGTTCGGCGAAGTCGGTCCAGTCGATGCCGATCCCGGCGGCGCGGGCGATCGCGGGTAGGTGGATGGCGTGATTGGTGGACCCGCCCGTCGCCATCAGGCCGACTATCGCATTGACGATCGCCTTTTCATCGACACAGTGGCCGAGCGGTCGGTAGTCGCCGCCGTCCCAGCCGATCGACGCCAGCCGGTGCACGGCGGCGCGAGTCAGTTCGCCGCGCAGCTTCGTGCCCGGATTGATGAAGGCGGCGCCGGGCATGTGCAGGCCCATCACCTCCATCATCATCTGGTTGCTGTTGGCCGTGCCATAGAAGGTGCAGGTGCCCGGACCATGATAGGAGGCGCTTTCGGATTCCAGCAGCTCGGCGGTGCCGACTTTGCCCTCCGCGAATAGCTGGCGGACGCGGACCTTCTCCTTATTGGCGAGGCCCGAGGGCATCGGCCCGGCGGGAACGAGGATGGTGGGCAGGTGGCCGAAGCGCAGCGCGCCGATCAGCAGGCCCGGCACGATCTTGTCGCAGATGCCGAGCATCAGATTGCCCTCGAACATCGCATGGCTGAGCGCGATCGCGGTGGCGAGGGCGATCGTGTCGCGGGAAAAGAGCGACAGGTCCATGCCCGCCTGGCCCTGGGTCACGCCGTCGCACATGGCGGGCACGCCGCCCGCCACCTGCGCGGTGGCGCCGACTTCGCGCGCGGCGATCTTGATCGCCTCGGGATAGCGGCCATAGGGCTGATGAGCCGAAAGCATGTCATTATAAGCGGTGACGATGCCGATGTTCATCGCTTGGCCGGTGCGGATCACCGGCTTGTCCTCGCCGCTGGCGGCAAAGCCGTGGGCGAGGTTGCCGCACGACAATTTGTCGCGGTTGGTGCCGGCGTCGCGCCCTCGCTCGATTAGGTCCAGATATTGGCGGCGTCGCGGCGCGCTGCGCTGGACGATGCGCTCGGTCACCTTCGCGATGACGGGATGAAGATCAGTCATGCCAGCTTGCTCCGTCGCGTTCGATCAAGGCAATGGCCGAGGAAGGCCCCCAGTTCCCGGCGGCATAGGCGGCGGGCTTCACGCCGGCCTCCTTCCAGCCCTCGATAATCGAATCGATCCAGACCCACTGCGCCTCCACCTCGTCGCGGCGGACGAACAGCGTCTGGTCGCCCTCCAGCAGGTCGAGCAGCAGCCGTTCATAGGCGATGCGCCGCCGCTGCCCGGCGAAGGCGGCGGTCAGCGAGACGTCAAGGCCCACTTCCTCCAGATGCACCTGCCGCTCCAGCCCCGGCCGCTTGCTCATGATGAGCAGGCGGATATTCTCCTCCGGCTGGAGGCGGATGATGAGCGTGTTGGGCTCGAGGCCGCCGCCGCGCCCGAAGATGCTGTGACGCACCGGCTTGAACTGGATCAATATTTCGGACTGGCGCGCGGGCATCCGCTTGCCGGTGCGCAGGTAGAAGGGCACGCCCTGCCAGCGCCAATTGTCGATATGCGCCTTCAGCGCCACGAACGTCTCGGTATCGGACGGCTTGCCAAGCTCGTCGGCATAGCCGGCGACGATCTCGCCCGAAACCGCGCCGGACGCATATTGGCCGCGCACGCTGCATTGCTTGACATCGGTGGCGTCCATGGGGCGTAGCGACCGCAGCACCTTCACCTTCTCGTCGCGCACGGATGTGGGGTCCATGCGCGCGGGCGGCTCCATCGCGATGATCGACAGGATCTGGAGCATATGGTTCTGGACCATGTCGCGCAGCGCGCCGACCCCGTCATAATAGGAGACGCGGCCTTCCAGGCCCACGGTCTCGCCCACGGTGATCTGGACATGGTCGATGGCGGCGGCGTTCCACAGCGGCTCGAACAGCATGTTGCCAAAGCGCAGGGCCAGCAGGTTCTGAACCGTTTCCTTGCCCAGATAATGGTCGACCCGGAAAATCTGCTCCTCGGCGAACAGGGCGCCGATGCCGTCGTTTACTTCCCGGGATGAGGCCAGATCCTTGCCGATCGGCTTTTCCATCGCGATCCGCGTATTGGGGCCGATCAGGCCCGCGTCCGCCAGTCCCCTGGCGGTCGGCGCGAACAGCGACGGCGGGGTGGAAAGATAGACCGACACCCCCCGTTCCCCGCGCCCGTCGAGTCTTTTCGCCAATGCCCTGAACTGTTCGGCATTGCCCGCCTCGACCGGCTGATAGACGATCATCGACCCCAGGCGGGCGGCGATGTCGGCGTCGTAGCGATCGGCCGGCAGGAACTCTGGCAGTGTCTTGGCCATGTCTTCGCGAAACGCCTCGTCGGTCATTTCCGTGCGGCCCGACGCGACGATCAGGAAATCGGGCGGCAGCAGGTCGTCGGCAAGCAGGTTGTAGAGCGAGGGAAACAGCATCCGATGGGCCAGATCGCCGGTGGCGCCGAAAAGGATGAGCGTGGCGAACGGTTCGGTCAAAAGGGCTTCCTCTTACCGTTGAATGAATATCCCCTGCACGAGATGGTCCATTCTATAGCGGCAAGAGGCCGCGCTGCAACCGCTTCCATGGGCGAAGGGAAATGCCCGCGCCGGGCGGCTGGTCGTTAACCGAGTCGCAACCGGGCGTCGCTAATGTCGGGCGATGCGTATCAAGACCATCACCAACTGGGCCTATGGCGCCACCCTGTTGCTCACGGCCGTGTCCGGCACCGCCTTCATCCTAGCGGCGGTGTCGGCGGCGGAAGAGCGGCAGGTGCTGGAACAATATATCACGCTGGATGAGCTGGGCGAGGAACTGGCGCTGGCGGCGGAAATGCGCTCGGACGAGGCCCGGCTCTACGCGATGCGCGGGGGCGAGCGTCACCTAGTGGCGTTCCGCAAGGACGAGACGGAGATCCGCAGCCGCGAACGCATGATCGACCGGCTGCGCAAGCAAGCGCTGCCGCGAGTCGAGCAGGATGCGCTCGCCACCATCGAGAAGAATCTGGGCGAACTGGACCAGATCGAGAGGGCGGCGATCCAAGCCGTGCAGGCAGGCGAGGTCGAGAAGGCGCGCGCCATGTTGTTCGGCCCCGACCATGAACGGGCGCAACAGGCGGTGCTGGAGCCGATGGAGCGGTTCCGCGCCCTGGCGAAAAGCCGAACGCAGAGCGAACTGCGCGTCGCCCAGGCGTTGAGCGATCTGTTCAGCGACATTGCGAAAGTGATGCTGGCGCTGACCGCGCTGCTGTTCCTGGCCGTGCTCTACTTCATCCTGCGTCGCCGCGTCGTCCTGCCGCTCGACCGGATGACGGGCATTGTCAACCGGCTGGCCAAGCAGGACTTCACAGTCGAGGTCCCGCGCGACCAGCGGCGCGACGAGATCGGCGACATGAACAAGGCGATCGGCATATTCCGCACCAACGGCATCGAGCGGGACCGTCTCGAGGCCGAGCGCATGGCCGAACAGCGGATCAAGGACGCGATCCTCAAGATGATGCACCGCCTTCAGGCGATCGACACGCAGGAAGAGCTGGCGGAGGTCGTCGCCTGCTTCGCTCCCCAGACCTTCCCCGATGTCGCGGGACAGCTTTTCGTTCTCGATCGCAGCCGCCAATCGCTACGGTTGGCTGGAAGCTGGCTGGAACCGACGCATAGCGCGCAAGCCTTCGCGCCCGGCGCCTGCTGGGGCGTGCGGCGCGGGCGTCCGCATGTCAGCAACCAGAGCCATGGCGACATTCCCTGCACCCATGCCGAGGGCGGGGCCGCGCCCTCGCTCTGCGTACCGCTGACGGTGCAGGGCGACACGATCGGCCTGCTCTATTTCGAGGAGCGACCCGATCATGCGATCGAGCCGGGCTGGCAGATCTATGTCGAGCTAATGGCGGAGAATATCGGCCTAGCGCTCGCCAATCTGCGGCTGCGCGAGCAGTTGACCGGGCTGGCGCTGCGTGACGGCCTGACGGGCCTTCTCAACCGGCGCTGCCTGGACGAGGCGCTGACCCATCGCGCGCAGGAGAGGGACGGCGGGGCGCTCGCCTGCCTGATGATCGACATCGACCATTTCAAGCGCTTCAACGACGATTTCGGGCATGACGCGGGCGACTTCGTGATGCAGCATGTCGCCGCCATCATGCAGGAAGTGGTGGGCAACCGAGGCGAGGTCTATCGCTTCGGCGGCGAGGAGTTCGCCATATTGGCGACCGGGATGGACGAGGCGCAGGCCTGCGCGATCCTGGCCGAACCGATACGGCAGCGGGTGCAAGCCGCGCCGCTGGCGCATCGCGGCCGGCGGCTGGGGACGATCACCGTCTCCATCGGGGTCGCCGCCTATCCCGCGAGCGGCGCGCTGACCAACTTGCTGAGCGTGGCGGACGCGGCCCTGCTGTCAGCGAAGGGACATGGCCGCAACCGGGTAATAGGGGCCATGGGCGCCGTCGAAAGGCCGCTCGAGATCGCGCCCGATCGTCTTTCCGGATAAGGATCGGCCAAGGCCCTTTACCGTTTCCTGGCGGAACCTTTCCCCACCCCTGCCATTCCTCGCGGTGGACACCGGCCAGGAGCAGCAGCCTATGCATAATGTCGAGGACGCCCATACCGAGCAGCCCTCCCTCAAGGGGCGCAAGGCGATCGTCACCGGGGGCACGACGGGCATAGGCCGCGCGATCGCCGTGCTGCTCGCCAGCGAGGGCGTGGATGTCTTCATCTGCGGCAGGACGCCCGAACATCTGGACGACGCGCTGGCGCGGATCGGCGAGGTGGGGCGCGGCGGCGGCATCGCGGTGGACCTGGCGAAGCCGGAGGAACTGAAGCGCTTCTTCGCCGAGGCGGAGGCCTATCTGGGCGCGCCCGACATCGTGATCGTCAACGCCGCCATCGCCGCCGGCGGATTGTCCGAGATGAGCGAGGAGGAGGTGCGCTACGCGCTCGCCACCGACTTCACCGCCTATGTGATGAGCGCCCATGCGGGGCAGGCGCTGCTCAAGGACAAGGGCGATATCGTGCTGATCGGGTCGATGAGCGCGCATGTGCTCGGCCCTGGATCGACCGTCTATGCGGGCATGAAGGCGGGCATCGCCGGCTTTTCCGAGGCGCTGCGGCGCGAGCTTGGGCCCAAGGGGGTCAAGGTCGCGCTGGTCGAGCCGGGCAAGACCGGTGCGGACATGCAATATCCCAATATTCCCGCCGAAAAGCAGCGGGAGATGATCCGGGCGGAAACGATGCTGCGGGCGGAGGACATAGCCGTCGGCGTCCATTATCTGCTCACCCAGCCGCGCCGCGCGGTCGTCCAGCAACTGACCATCACGCCTCGCTGCGAAGAGGGGGAATGATCGCGTGCGCCATGCCGTCGACCGCCTGGTGCTCACCCCCGACGATATCGACCTCGCCCGCTCCCCGCTGGCGGGGCAGCTTGGCGAGGAAACCTATGTGCTGGGCGCCTTCAATCCGGGGCTGACGCGATTGCCCAGCGGCAATCTGCTGATGATGGTGCGGGTAGCCGAAGCGCTGCGCACGCCGATCCGCGACGGGCATGTCCGCGCGATCCGCTGGGCGGATGAGGGCCGTTTCGTGCTGGACGCCTGGCCCCTTGACCATGCCGACACGGCCGACCCGCGCAAGTTCTTGCTGCGCGGCGGCGACTGGAAGGTGATGGCGCTGACCTCCCTATCCTGGCTGTTGCCGGTCGAGATGAGCTCCGACGGGCTGGAGCGGGTCGCCATCCATTATGACAAGGCAATCGCCCCGGCCTTCGGCTTTCAATGCTATGGCGTGGAGGATGCGCGGATCAGCAAGGTCGAGGACCGTTATCTGATGACGACCTGCTCGGTCAGCCCCGAGCGCCACTCGACCACCCTCTACAGTTCGGACAATGGCCTGGACTGGCGGTTCGAGGATATCGTCCTCGACCATCAGAACAAGGACATGCTGATCTTCGAAGGGCGGATCGACGGTCAATATTGGGCACAAACGCGTCCGCTGGGCGACCTCTATTTCGCCTATCCGCCGGGCAGCGAATGGCGCGCCGGCCCTTCGATCAACCTAGCGAGTTCGCCCGACGCGCTGCACTGGAAGCCCTATCGCAAGCCCGGCATCCGCCCTCATGCGGCCACGGTCGCGACGGCGCGCATGGGCGGCGGGACCCCGCCGATCCTGACCGACGACGGCTGGCTGTCGCTCTGGCACGGGGTGGAGCCCAAGGAGATCGTCGGCATCTATCGTACCTATTGGACGATCATGGACCGGGACGATCCAGGCAAGGCCCTGCGGACTTGCCACGATCCTCTGATAGAGGCCAATCCCGACCTGACCAAGCGCATCGAGCATCAACTCTATGTCCGCGATGTCGTCTTCACGACCGGCATCGCCGATGGCGGCGATCATTATGTCGTCGCGTCTGGAGAGGCGGACCTGGCCTGCCGCATCACCCACATTCCCAAGTCGGTCTTTGCCGAAGGCGCGGGGACGACGGCCGCTTGATCCACTGCTTGGCCGCGCTCCCCCCTTGCGCCGAGCCGATGCTTTCGCCATATGCGCGGCCGGGAGTCGGGCGGACGTAGTCGTCGCCAATCTGGTCAGGTCCTGACGGAAGCAGCCACAACGATTTTGCTGCGGGTCGTTCCGGCTCCTACTTCTCTAGAGCATTTTCAACTCGGAAAATGCGGAACACAAATGCTCTTGTGCGGGGGCACGGGCTTCGACAGTGCGCGTTCTACCCGCTAGACTGGCCTGATGTCCGATTCCCCTCAGCCCTATCGCGTTCTCGCGCGCAAATACCGGCCGCAGAATTTCAGCGAGCTGATCGGCCAGGACGCCATGGTCCAGACGCTGGGCAACGCGATTAAACGCGGCCGCCTGGCCCATGCCTTCCTGATGACTGGGGTGCGCGGGGTCGGCAAGACATCGACCGCGCGCCTGATCGCCAAGGCGCTGAACTGCATTGGCCCCGATGGACAAGGCGGGCCGACCATCGACCCCTGCGGCGTCTGCGAACCCTGCCAGGCGATCGCCGAAGGGCGGCATATCGACGTCATAGAGATGGACGCGGCGTCCAACACCGGCGTCGACGACGTGCGCGAGATCATCGAGGCGGTGCGCTACGCCGCCGTCTCCGCGCGCTACAAAGTCTATATCATCGACGAAGTCCACATGCTGACCCGCAACGCCTTTAACGCGCTGCTCAAGACGCTGGAGGAACCGCCGGCGCATGTGAAGTTCCTGTTCGCCACCACCGAAGTCACCAAGGTTCCCGTGACGGTCCTTTCGCGCTGCCAGCGGTTCGACCTGCGGCGCATCTCGGCCGAACAGCTCGCCGCCCACTTCGCCAGAGTTGTGGCCGCGGAGCAGGTGGCGGCGGAGCCGGAGGCGCTGTCGCTGATCGCGCAGGCGGCGGAAGGGTCCGCCCGCGACGGCCTGTCGATCCTGGACCAGGCGATCGCCCATGCCGAGCTGACCGGCGACGCGCCGCTGGTGACGGCCGGGCAGGTGCGCGACATGCTGGGGCTTTCGGATCGCGGTTCGGTCCGCAGGCTGCTTGGCCTGCTGCTGGCGGGCGAGGGCGCGCCGATGCTGGATGCGGTGCGTGACCAGCATGCGCTGGGGGTCGAGCCGCTGGCGCTGATGCGCGGGCTGCTGGAGCTGGTCCATGCCGTCACCGTCATGAAGGCGGGCCGCGACGGCGCCGACCCGGCGCAGTCGGCCGAGGAGCGGGAGGCGCTGGCGGAGTGGGCCTCGCAGCTTGGCTATGCATCGCTCCATCGCCTGTGGCAGTTGCTGCTGAAGGGCCATGACGAGGTGTCGAGCGCGGTGCTGCCGATAGAGGCATGCGAAATGGCGCTGCTGCGCGTGGTCCATGCCGCCTCCATGCCCGATCCGGGCGAACTGGCGCGACTGCTGCGGGAGGGTGGAGGGGTTGCGCCCACCGCCAGCGAGCAGCCCGGCGCGCCGCCCGCGCCCAAGGCCCCGGAAGCCCATTTTCCACCGACTTTCGAGGCGGTCATTGAGGCGCTGTGGAAGAAGGGGCGGGGTCAGCTGGCCCAGGATCTGCACGATTGCGTCGGGCTGGTTCGTTATGCGCCGCCGGAAATGGACATTCGGCCGATCCAGCCCCTCTCCGCCGATTTCAACCGCGATCTCGCCCAGGCGCTGCGCGAGATCACCGGCTCGGGCTGGCAAGTGAAGACCAGCGATGGTCCGGCCGCGCCGACGCTGATGCAGCAGGAACAGGGCCGCGCGGCTGCGGCGCGCGCGGCGATACTCGACATGCCGGTGGTGAAGGCGACGCTCGCCTCCTTCCCCGGCGCGGAACTGGTCGAGGATGGCCAGGCTGAACAATGGAGCGTGAGCATATGAAGGACCTGAACGAGATATTGGGCATGGCGACCCGCGTGCAGGAGGAATTGACCCGCGCGCAGGACAATCTCGACAAGATCGAAGTGGAGGGTGCGTCGGGCGGCGGCCTGGTCAGGGTCAAGGCCTCCGCCAAGGGGCGCATCATCGGCGTCGATATCGACGAGAGCCTGCTGGCCCCGTCCGAAAAGCAGATGCTGGAGGATCTGGTCACGGCCGCCTTCAACGATGCGCGCAAGAAGGCGGATGAGGCGAGTTCGGCCGAAATGAGCAAAATGACCAGCGGCCTGCAACTGCCGCCGGGGTTCAAGCTGCCTTTCTGATGGTGGTGGGGCCGGTCGTTAGCCTCCCGTTCATCCGCCCGATATTAAGGGTGGAACGATTGATCGGTGCGACGACCATGCCCATAATGGGCTGGAATGGAAGAGCGGGCGCCTCAATTCATGCGCCCCTGGAGACTGCATGACTATTAGTTATCCGCTGCTGCCGCTGCGCGACATCGTCGTCTTTCCGCAGATGATCGTCCCCCTGTTCGTGGGCCGCGACAAGAGTGTCGCTGCGCTGGAAACGGCGATGGAAGGCAGCAAGGACATTTTTCTGGTGTCGCAGCTCGACCCGGCCGAGGATGATCCGGGCCGCGACGCGCTCTACGACACGGGCGTCATCGCCACCGTCCTGCAATTGCTGAAGCTGCCCGACGGCACCGTCCGCGTGCTGGTCGAGGGCAAGCAGCGCGCGCAGCTTGAGAGCGTCAGCGAGAATGCGTCCCATCTGGTCGCCGAGGTCGAGCTGGTGGCCGACATCGAGGCGGAAGGCCCTGAGGCCGCCGCGCTGATGCGCTCGGTCGCCGACCAGTTCGAAAATTACGCCAAGCTCAACAAGAAGCTGCCGGCCGAAACCCCGGTCCAGTTGCGCGAGATCGAGGATGCTGGGCGACTGGCCGACGCGGTCGCCGCCAATATCAACGTCAAGGTCGCGGACAAGCAGTCGCTGCTGGTCGAGGCCGATCCGGTTAAGCGCCTGGAAATGGTGTTCGCCTTCATGGAGGGCGAACTGGGCGTGCTCCAGGTCGAGAAGAAGATCCGCGGCCGCGTCAAGCGCCAGATGGAAAAGACCCAGCGCGAATATTATCTGAACGAGCAGCTCAAGGCGATCCAGCGCGAGCTGGGCAATGGCGAGGGCGAGGAAGGCGACGAACTCGCCGAACTGACCGAAAAGATCGCGAAGGCCAAGCTCAGCAAGGAAGCGCGGACCAAGGCGACGGCGGAGCTGAAGAAGCTCAAGGCCATGCAGCCCATGTCGGCCGAGGCGACGGTCGTGCGCAACTATCTCGACGTACTGCTGGGGCTGCCCTGGGGCAAGAAGGGCAAGGTCAAGACCGACCTCAAGCGCGCCCAGGCGATCCTGGACGAGGATCATTTCGCGCTGGAGAAGGTCAAGGACCGGATCGTCGAATATCTGGCCGTGCAGGCGCGCACCAACAAGCTCAAAGGGCCGATCCTGTGCCTCGTCGGTCCTCCGGGCGTCGGCAAGACCTCGCTCGGCCGCAGCATCGCCAAGGCGACGGGGCGCGAGTTCGTGCGCCAGTCGCTGGGCGGCGTGCGCGACGAGGCGGAGATCAGGGGCCACAGGCGGACCTATATCGGCTCGCTACCGGGCAAGATCGTTACTAACCTGAAAAAAGCCGGGACGATGAACCCGCTTTTCCTGCTCGACGAGATCGACAAGCTGGGCCAGGATTTCCGGGGCGATCCCGCGTCCGCCCTGCTGGAGGTGCTCGACCCCGAGCAGAACGGCAAGTTCCAGGATCATTATCTGGAAATCGACGTCGACCTTTCGGACGTCATGTTCGTGACCACGGCCAATTCGTTGAACCTGCCGCAGCCGCTGCTCGACCGCATGGAGATCATCCGGCTGGAAGGCTATACCGAGGACGAGAAGGTGGAGATCGCGCAGCGGCACCTGTTGCCCAAGCAGATCGACGCCCACGGACTGAAGGATGGCGAGTTCGAGGTGACGGAAGAGGCGGTGCGCGACCTCATCCGCTACTATACCCGCGAGGCCGGCGTCCGCACATTGGAGCGCGAAATCGCGCGTCTCGCCCGCAAGGCGCTGCGCAAGATATTGGAAGGCGCCTATGAGAAGGTCGTCATCACGCCCGACAGCCTGTCCGACTATGCCGGCGTGCGCAAGTTCCGCCACGGCGTGGGCGAAGAGGAGAACCAGATAGGCGCCGTCACCGGCCTCGCCTGGACCGAAGTGGGCGGCGAGTTGCTGACGATCGAGGCGGTGACCGTTCCCGGCAAGGGGATGGTCAAGACGACGGGCAAATTGGGCGAGGTCATGAACGAGTCCGTTCAGGCAGCCTTCTCCTATGTTCGCGCCCGTTCGCCCGGTTATGGGATCAAGCCCAGCATCTTCAACCGCAAGGACATCCATATCCATCTGCCCGAAGGCGCGGTGCCCAAGGACGGTCCTTCCGCCGGCATCGGCATGGTGACGTCGATCGTCAGCACGCTGACCGGCATCCCCATCCACAAGGATGTGGCGATGACGGGAGAGGTGACGCTGCGCGGCCGGGTGCTGCCGATCGGCGGCCTCAAGGAAAAGCTGCTGGCCGCGCTGCGCGGGGGTATCAAGACGGTGCTGATCCCGCAGGAAAATGAAAAGGATCTGGCGGAGATTCCGGCCAATATCCGCGACGGCCTGGAAATCGTGCCGGTGTCCCATGTCGACGAAGTGCTGGCGCGGGCGTTGATCGCGCCGCCGGAGGCGATCGCCTGGACCGAGGAAGATGATCTAGCGGCCCAGCCATCGCCCGCCGCGGGCCGCGAAAACGACGCTGCACTGCGGCATTGATGGCGGTTTCGGGGCATTTGCACCCTTTTGGCGCAAATGCCCCGTATCGCTCCGATCCTTCATCGCTTTCCCTTTGACTCAGTTTGAAAGCTGCGCCTTATTGGCGCGCCTTAAAACCGCGATTCCATACCAGTAAACTATCCAGAAGGGGGTTCCCAAGGCATGAACAAGCAGGATCTCATCGGCGCAGTTGCGGACAGCAGCGGCCTTAGCAAGAGCGACGCAACCAAGGCTGTGGAAGGCGTGTTCGACGCCATTTCCAGCGCGCTGAAGAAGGGCGACGAAGTGCGCCTGGTCGGATTCGGCACTTTCTCCGTCTCGCAGCGCAAGGCCTCGACCGGCCGTAATCCGCGCACCGGCGAGGCGATGACGATCAAGGCGTCCAGCCAGCCCAAGTTCAAGGCCGGCAAGGGCCTGAAGGACTCGGTCAACTGACGGGTGGCGCGCGCCTTCGGGCGCGCCGGCTCTGAAGGCGCGGCATCGCGGTCGCATGAAGTTTTAGGAGAGCGGGTTAATGAGAGGTGGGCGAAAGTCCCCTCCGGTCCCGGATGCGAAGGTGGGAAGGGGGCGGGGCCATAACGGTCCTGCTCCTTTTTCTAATTGGGGCCTTACGGACATCGCCGGCCCGCGAATGGCGGCTTGACGCGCCGGGGTCCGCCGCATATGTGCCCTTTCTCTCTCGGGCCCCATGGCCCCGTGGCGATCGTAGCTCAGTTGGTTAGAGCGCCGGTTTGTGGTACCGGAGGTCGCGGGTTCGGATCCCGTCGATCGCCCCATTTCTTCTTGCCCGCAGGCGCCGGCGATCAGTCGCCGGGTGGATTTTCGACCTTAGTTATATTATTGCCGCCCAAGGTATTTTTATTGCGAGGTGCATATGGCTGCCTGGGACTTGGCGGATTTTGACGATCATGAGGGCGTTCACCTGTTCCGTGACCGCGCGAGCGGATTGACGGCGATCATCGCGATCCATTCGACGGCCCTGGGCCCGGCCGCCGGGGGCGTGCGCTTCTGGCATTATGCCGATCGAACCGAAGCCGTCACCGACGCGCTGCGCCTGTCGCGCGGCATGAGCTACAAAAATGCGATGGCGGGCTTGCCGATGGGCGGGGGCAAGGGCGTGATCCTGGCCGACGCCGCGCGCACCAAGAGCCCGGACATATTGAAGGCTTTCGGGCGCGCCATCGACTCGCTCGGCGGGCGCTATGTCACGGCGGAGGATGTCGGCATCAGCGAAGCCGACATATCGACGATCGCCAGCGAGACCCGCTTCGTGTCCGGCCTGCCGGTCGGCGCGGGCGCGGCCGGCGGCGATCCGGGGCCGGTGACCGCGCGGGGCGTCTATCTGGGCGTCAGGGCGGCCGCGCGCGAGGCGCTGGGCCGCCACGACATGGCGGGCGTCCATGTCGCGATCCAAGGCGTCGGCAGCGTCGGAGGCGGGCTTGCCCGCTATCTGGCGGCGGACGGCGCGAAATTGACGCTGGCCGATGTCCATGCCGATCGAGCTAGGGCGCTGGCGGCGGAACTGGGCGCGCAAGCCGTCGCGGCCGAGGCGATCATCGGCGTGGAAGCCGACATCTTCAGCCCCAATGCGCTGGGCGCGATCCTCAACGAACATTCGATCCCGCTGCTGCGGACGGGCGTGGTCGCGGGCGGCGCGAACAACCAGCTCGCGACCCCGGCGGACGCGGCGCGGCTGCACGCGCGCGGCATCCTTTATGCGCCCGACTATGTCATCAACGCGGGCGGGATCATCAATGTGGCGCTGGAATATCTGGGGCAGGGCGACCGGGCCGAGGTGGATGCGCGGGTCGCGCAGATCCCGGACCGGCTGACCACCATCTGGAGTGAAAGCGCCGCAAGCGGCCGCCCGGCCGCCGATGTCGCCGATACGATGGCGCAGAAGCTGATCGGCCGAGGCTGAGGCCGGGAAGGGCGGCATTTCGTCCGCCCCGGCCATTGTCCGGCAAGCAAAAGGCCGCTCGTTCCGCGCGGGAACGAGCGGCCTTTTTCGTCGTCGCCTATGGTCAGAAGGACGCCCTGATCGACCCGCCGATGATGCGCGGCTCGTTGATCATGCCGGTCAGATTGTTGAAGTCGATCGCGCTGATCGCCCGGATCTGGTTGGTGATGTTGCGCGCGAAGGCCGCGATCTCATAACCCCTGTCGCTCTTGTAGCCGATCTTCAGACCGCCCTCGAGCGAGGAGCGTCCCTTGAACTCGGCCGCCGAATAGAGGAAATAGTTGATGCTGCTGCGATAAGCCCAGTCGGTGAAGGCGAAGACCTCGCCATGGTCGCCGACGGGGATGCCGTAGCGCAGCGTGGCGTTGGCGACATAGCGCGGGGCCTGCGGCAGATCATTGCCGTCCAGATAGCTGTAGGTCGTGCCCTCGCTGGTGAAGGTCCGTCCGGTCGGCGTGCACAGGCCCGATCCGCACACGGCGACGAATGCGCTGGGGTCCCGGATCTCGGTGAAATTATAGCTGCCGCCCGCCGTGAAGCTTAGCTGCGGGATCGGCCGCGCCTCGACCTCCGCCTCCAGCCCATAGCCGACCGCTTCATTGACGTTGATGAGCCGCGCGGAGTTGCCGACGCCGCCCACGGCCGTCAGTTGCAGGTCGTCGGTCTTGTAATAATAGCCGGTCAGGTCGAAGCGCAGCGCGTCGGAAAAGGCGCCCTTGACGCCGCCTTCATAGGAGATGGTCGTCTGCTTCTTCGCCACCGAAGGGACGGAGAAGAAGGTCACGCGGTCCTGGATCGCGGGGCCCTGGTAGCCGGTCGCGATCCGGGCGTAGACGTTGACGTCCGGCGTGATCGCGTAGGTCGCGCTCGCGTCCCAGGATATATTGTCGGCCTTGGCCCGGTTGGTGAGCGGCAGCGTCACCGCCACCAACTGGCTGGCGATGGTCACGTCGGCGAAGACCGGATTGAGGCTGATCGTGTCGCGCTTTTCGTCATGGCTGTAGCGCAGGCCGCCGCGCAGCGTCAGCGCGTCCGTCGCCTTATATTCGACCGACCCGAAAACGCCCATATTCTCATTGCGGTTGTCGTGGATGATGTAGCCGTTGATGAGGCCGCCGTCATAGGACAGCTCGTTATAGTCGAGATGCTGGCTGAAGAAATAGGTGCCGGCCTGAAGCCGCACGCCGTTCATGTCGCCGGTGGCGACGCGAAATTCCTGGCTGAACTCGCTGGGGCGGGTCGTTCCGCCGGTGTTGGACGGGAAGGTGCCGACGCCGAGACCGCCAAAGGTGCAGCCGCTGAACGGATAGCAGCCGCCGCCGTCGATGTCGCCGGTGCTCTGGACGCTGGCATGTTCATAGCCGGTGGTCGAATAGGCGGTCAGCAGGTCGCTAAGCTGCGCCTCCATCCGCAGGCCGACGCCCCATTGCTTGAGCGACTGGCTGGTCAGCCCGTCCAGCGTGACATGATCCTTGTCGAAACCGGGGACGAACCTGTTGCTGCCGACCTGAAAGATTCCGGCGCGAAAGACGCGCGGCGATCCGTCGAGGTCACGGCCATGGATGTTCAGCGTGCCCTTGAACCCGCCGCCTTCATAAGCGAGCTGGAACCGGCCGGCGAGATCACGATATCCCTCCAGCCTGTCGTCGGCGAGGCCGGTCGTGCTGTCATTCTCCACCCAGTCGTCGCGGCGCTGGAGCAGGCCCGACAGGCGGAAGGCCCAGCCGCCGCCGATCGGTCCGCCAACCGCCGCTTCGGCGTTGACCGTGTTGTAGGTCGCCCAGGACGCGCTCGCATAGCCGGTGAAGCGGTCCTGGTCGGGCGCGACGGAGGACAGCTTGATGACGCCGGCGGGCGTGTTGCGGCCGAACAGCGTCCCCTGCGGCCCGCGCAGCACTTCGACGCTGGCCAGGTCGAACACCGGGAAGGATTTCAGCATCGGGCTTTCCAGCGCGACATCGTCATAGACGACCGACACGGGCTGGGCGGCGTTCGGATCGAAATCGGTATTGCCGAGGCCGCGGATGTAGAAGCGCGGGAAGGTGCGGCCGAACGAGCTTTCCACCTGAAGGCTGGGGGTGCGCGCCGCCAGGAACCGGATGTCGAGGCCGCTGCTGTTGAGCGTCTCCAGCTTCTCCCCACCGATCGCGGAGACGGCGACGGGCACGTCCTTCGCCAGCTCCACGCGGCGCGAAGCCGTGACGACGATATCGCCCAGGCCCGTGTCGGCATCGGCGGCCGGGGTCTGCGCCAGCACGGCGGGAATGCCCAGCGGCGCGAGCGCACTTAGCGATACGGCCAGCGCGCCGCGTGAAATGGTGGTGAAAGCGATGCGAAAAATCATGTGAGCCCCCTGAATCTGGCCCTGCATCCTCTTTTTCCTCGGCGCCCTTTCGCGGGCTTGGGGCCGGAGGTTACCAGTGCGGCGGGCCCGCTCAAAGAGGCGCTGCAACATGGTTGCAATCTTTGTGAAATCGCGATGCAAAAAAGTCACGGCCGTGGGGTGTGCGCGGGCCTTCGCAGCGGCGCGTTTCCGCTCTATAGCCGCGCCATGACCGATGCGCGCGACACTGGCCTGACCCTCGACCCCCGCTATGACGCACAGGGCCTCATCACGGCGGTCGTCACCGACGCCGTGAACGGCGACGTGCTGATGCTCGCGCATATGAACGCGCAGGCGCTGGCGCTGACGGTGGAGACGGGACTCGCGCATTTCTGGTCGCGCAGCCGCAACAGCCTTTGGAAAAAGGGCGAGACGTCCGGCAACATGCTGGAAGTGCGGGATATTCGGATCGACTGCGATCAGGACGCCGTGTGGATCAAGGCGATAGCGGCGGGCCCCGCTTGCCACACGGGCGCGCGGTCCTGCTTCTATCGCCGGGTGGGGCCGGGGGGGCTGACGGCGGTCGATGCGGCGGACTAGCGCGGTTTTCCTGTCCCTGCCGTTCCTTGCCGCCTGCCAGCAACCGGCCACGCAGCCCGAACCGGCGGCGCAGTCGGACGAGGGGCGGTCGCCGCCCTCCGCGCTGGAGCGCGCGGCCCGCGATACGGGGCTGGTGGCGGACTTGGCGCACATTCCGCCGGTCGGTCTGTATCAGCAGCGTCATGAGGCGGGCCGTAACCTGCTGTGCATCCGTTCCGGAGGAGATGGCCGCTACCGTTTCGGCGCGGAGGCGGCGTTCGGCGCGGACGAGGTCTGCCACGGAACGGGCACCGCGCGGCGGGCGGGGGACAAGCTGATCCTGCGCTTCGCGGGGCGCAGCCAATGCACGATCGTCGCCCAATATGATGGTGATCGGGTGGTGATGCCGGGTGTCGTGGACGTCAATTGCGCGCGGCTCTGCGTGGGCGGCGCATCGTTCGAAGGCGTGGCTTTCCCCCGCATCGGCGGCGACGAGCAGGCGGCGGTCGCTGCGCGCGACCGGGACGGCGGAGCGCTGTGCGAGGATTGAGATTTAGCAGGGCGCGGTCTGCACCCGCGCGCCGCGCGCCTCCAGCGCGAGGGACAGAAGGAATACCGAAAGGCCCATCAGCGACAGGGCGCACCCGATCCAGCCGGTCGACAGCAGCCCATGTCCCGCCGCGATCGACAGTCCGCCGAGCCATGGCCCCAGCGCATTGGCGATGTTGAACGCGCTGTGGTGAAGCGAGGCGGCCAGCGTCTGCGCATCGCCCGCCACGTCCATCAGCCGCGTCTGAAGCACGGTGCCCAGGCCCCCGCCCATGCCGATCATCAGCACGACCAGCCCCAGCGACCAGATATTGCCGGCCGCGATCGGGAACAGCGCCAGGGAAAAGGCGCTCCACAGCATGAGGACGATGACGGTGCGGGACAGCATCCGGTCGGCGAAACGCGCGGCGACCAGATTGCCGACCGTCATGCCGACGCCGAACAGCATGAAGACGACAGG
This sequence comes from Sphingobium sp., assembly GCA_033795485.1. Classification (GTDB taxonomy): domain Bacteria; phylum Pseudomonadota; class Alphaproteobacteria; order Sphingomonadales; family Sphingomonadaceae; genus Sphingobium. The sequence goes on along the minus strand of JARYGO010000020.1, from coordinate 16,199 downwards.
CACCAGCCGTTCCGACACATGAGTCACCTCAATCATGGTGGAGGCGACATAGGTATAGACGCCGAACAGGCCGCCAAAGCCGATCGCGCCGGTGAGCAGGGTCAGCCAGACCTGCGACTTGCGCAGCGCGCCCAGCTCGCGCAACGGGCTCGCGGCGGCGTCAGGGCGCTGGTTCGGGGCGAACAGGGCGACGAGCGTCACCGTCGTCAGCGCCAGCACCGCGACGATGCCGAAACCCCAGCGCCAGCCGATCGCCTGCCCCATCCAATTGGCGAAAGGCACGCCGATGACGGTCGCGATGGTGAGGCCCGCGAACATCTTTGCGACTGCCTGGGTCCGCTGATCGTTGGGGACCATGGAGGCCGCGACGAGGGCGGCGACGCCGAAATAGGCGCCGTGCGGCAGACCGCTTAGGAAGCGGAACAGCAGCATCCAGCCATAGGTCGGGGCCAGGGCGCTAAGGCCGTTGGCGAGCGCGAACAACGCCATCAGGCCGATCAGCAACGAGCGGCGCGGCAGGCGCGCACCCAGCACGGCGATGACCGGCGCTCCTGCGACGACGCCCAGCGCATAGGCGCTGATGACGTGGCCGGCCGTCGGAACGTTGATGCCCAACCCCGCCGAAAAATAAGGCAGCAGGCTCATCGCCGCGAACTCGGTGGTGCCGATCGAGAAAGCGCCCATGGCGAGAGCGAGGGTGATGAGCGCCGGATGGGCGTGCGATGTGCGGGTCATGGCCGCTCCGTGGCTGCGACAGGACTGGAAAGAAGAATTGCAGATGAACCTTTGCGGCCTGAGTTCAACTGCAAACTCTGCACCTGACGCGACGCGCGGCGCATTTGGGGCGGGATCAGGCCGGGCCGCCCGACTCCGCGCTCGCCTCGCCATGCAGGTCGATTGCCTGGAATAGCCGGGTCAGCGCCTCGCGTTCCGGCGCGCTGATCTCCGGTCGCCATATCTCGAACAATAATATGACGCGATCGCTGTCGCCGCGGTTCCACGCCTCATGCTCGACGCTGTCGTCGAAGATCAGCATCTCGCCCTCCGCCCATGAGCGAGTCTCATGCCCGACCCGCAGCGCGCATCCGGGCGGGGCGATCAGCGGCAGGTGGCAGATGAGGCGCGTGTTCAGCATCCCGTGATGCGGCGCGATATGCGTGCCCGGCCGCAGCCGCGACCATAGCGCCATCGGTGATCGGCCGGGAATGACCGGCATCGGCGCGAGGGTTAGCGCGGCCATGACCTGCGGGCAGCGGTCGGCGTGGTCCGCAACCGGCGGGCCGCCTTGCCAGAAATAATAAGCGCCCCAGGACGGATCGTCGCGCAATTGGTTGTTGGGGGCGGGACGACCCGCCGTCGTCCCGACATAGGGCGCGAAATCATCCCCGTCCGCCAGCACCGCCTCCAGTTCGCGGCGAAGCGCGCCGGCCATCGCCTCCATCTCGGCGACCCAGGCGAACTCGTCACGCTCGTAGAAGGCGCGCTGGGGCAGGCCGGGGAAATAGAACATGTTGGGCTGTTGCAGATAGAGCGGCACCTTGCCCAGCAGCAGGTCCATCGCATGAGCAAGGCGTGGCAGGCGCAAGTCGTCGCCAACGGCCGCCTGCAAATGTCCCTCGAACCCCGCGCTGGTCGATTGGATGAATATATTGGCGCGCTCCAGCACCGGGTGCAGCGCCGGCGGCGCGCCGGTCGCGCCCGCCTGGGCGATGGCGGTGCGGAACCAGACCATGGCGCCGCGCTGGTCGCCACGGCGCGCGGCATTCTCGCCCATCGCCAGCAGGGCGGGCAGGTTGCGGATGTCATGGTCCAGCAGCTTTTGCAGGGCGTCCCGTTCGCCCTCCATATCGCCCAGCCGGTTGCAGGTCTGGGCCAGCATCATCGGCGGCGGATCGGCCATGCGGGTCAGCAACGCGTGGGCGGCGCGGGCGTCGCCCCGATGCAGCGCCTCGCGCGCTTCCTGTGCGAGCCTGACCTCGCCCTGCTGATCGACTGCCGCCATTGCCGCCCCTTATCCTTCCGGGCGGGGGCGCGGAAGCCCTTTCAGACGGTCGGCCTGGCGCGGCTGGTGTCCAGCCGCTTGCCGTTGGTGATGACGACGAGATCGCCGAGTTTGGCGACCTTGAACAATTTCTCGGCGAAGGGCGTCGGCACGCCGATGCAGCCATGGGTGGCGTTGCCCCATTTTACGTCGCTGCCATGGATGGCGACGCCGTCATTGGTCAGCCGCAGCATATAGGGCATGGGCGCGTTGTAGAGGTTGGACACATGGTTCGCATCCTTCTGAGATATGGGGAAAGCGCCCAGCGGGCTTTCCTTGTCGTCCGCGCCATAGATGATGACGGCCGCGCCGATCTCGTAACCATCGCGGAACACCGACAATGTCTGCGCCTTCAGATCGATGGTGATGATAACCCGACCGTCGGGCACCCCCGCATCGTCCCATATATAATCGCCATGGCGGAAGGGGCCGGTGATCGGCAGCACCCGTTTGACCACCAGCGCGTCGGCGTCCAGCGCCACCGGCTGCTTGCGCGAGCGTTCGGTGATTTCACCCGGCTTGGGGATTAGCGGATTGGGCTGGGGCTCGGCGGGTGCGGCCGGTTCCGAAGGCGCGCGTTCGGAGAGGCCCGTGAAGGCCACCAGCAGGGCCATCGCGCCGCCGCCGATGGCCAGCTTGGGACCGGCGACGCGGATCAACGAAGAAAAGAAACCGGCCATGCGCGCATCGCTCCCGTCACAATGACGATGGAATGTCGCATGAAAGGGTTAAGGATGGGTGGCCGGTCAGGCGTCCCGGGTCACTTCCGCCGCCGCGATGGTGGTCAGGTTCAGGATCCCGCGCGAAGTGACGCCCGGCGTCAGCACATGGATGGGCTGGGCCAGGCCCATCAGCATGGGGCCGACGGTCGGCGAGCTGGACGACGCACTGAGCGCGGTCAGGGTGATGTTGGCGGCGTCCAGATTGGGCATGACCAGCAGGTTCGCCGGCCCCTCGAACCGGGAATCGGGCACCAGCCGCTCGCGCAACGCCTGGCTGAGCGCCGCGTCCGCATGCATCTCTCCATCGACCGCCAGGTCCGGCGCGGCGTCGCGCACGATCCGGAAGGCGGCGCGCATCTTGCGCGCGCTCGGGCTGTGAGACGATCCGAAGTTGGAATGGGACAGCATCGCCACGCGCGGTTCCAAGCCGAAGCGGCGAACTTCCTCCGCCGCCAGCAGCGTCATTTCGGCGATCTGCGACGGCGTGGGGTCGGGCACCATATGGCTGTCGGTGATGAACAGCGCGCCCGCGTCCAGGATCAGGCCGGAGAGCGCATAGACGCGCTCATGCCCCGGCACCCGATCGATGATGCGCAGCACATGCTCGACCTGGCTCCAATATTCCGAGTTGCCCCCGACCAGCGCGGCGTCGACGCGGCCGGTGCGCAGCAGCATGGCGGCGGTGATGGTCGGGCGGCGATAGACGTGCCGCACTATCTCGCCCCCAGGCACCCCCTTGCGCGCAGCCAGCTTGCTATAGGCCTCGGCCAGCGGCTGCATGATATGATGGTCGGTTTCCGGGTCGATCACCTCGACGTCGCGGTCGAGCGCGAAGCGCAGGCCGAGTTCCGGCAGCTTCTTCTCCAGGATGCGGCGGCGGCCCACGATCGTCGGACGCGCCAGCCCCTCGTCCAGCACGTCCTGCACGGCGCGCAGCACGCGCTCATCCTCGCCCTCGCCATAGGCGATGCGGCGTCCGGTGCCGCGCGCGGCCTCGAACACCGGCATCATCAACTGGCCCGACCGCGCATTCTGCTGCTGGAGCGAGCGCGCATAGGCGGGGATGTCCAGCGCCCTGGTGGCGACGCCGCTGTCCATCGCCGCCTTCGCGACGGCGGGCGCGATCTCCACGATCAGGCGCGGGTCGAACGGCGTCGGGATGATATAGTCGGGGCCGAAGGCGAGCCTGCGCCCGCCATAGGCCTGGGCGACGCTGTCATGCGCGGGCAGGCGGGCGAGGGCGGCGATCGCTTCGGCGGCGGCGACCTTCATCGCTTCGTTGATCTCGGTCGCTCCCGCATCCAGCGCGCCGCGAAAGATATAGGGAAAGCACAGGACATTGTTGACCTGGTTCGGATAGTCCGATCGACCGGTTGCCACGATCGCGTCCGGACGGGACTCCCGCGCGACTTCGGGCAGGATTTCGGGCTCCGGATTGGCCAGCGCGAAAATCAGCGGCTTGTCCGCCAGCAGAGGCAGCCATTCGGGTTTCAGCACGCCGGGCGCCGACAGGCCCAGAAAGACGTTAGCGCCCGGCAGCACTTCAGGCAGCGACCGCGCATTGGTGGTGCGGGCATAGCGCGCCATGTTCGGCAGCATCCCCGGACGGCCCGAATGGATGACGCCGTCCTTGTCCGTCATCGTGACGTTTTCGACCGGCAGGCCCATCGACACCAGCAGGTCGACGCAGGCCAGCGCCGCCGCGCCCGCGCCCGACGTGACCAGCCGCGCATCGGCCAGTTCCCGGCCCTGAAGCACCAGCGCGTTGCGCACGGCGGCGGCGACGACGATGGCGGTGCCATGCTGGTCGTCGTGAAAGACCGGGATGTTCATGCGCTGCTTCAGCGCGGCCTCGATCTCGAAACATTCGGGCGCCTTGATATCCTCAAGGTTGATGCCGCCGAAGGTCGGCTCCAGCAGGGCGACCGCGTCGATGAACCGCTGCGGATCGGTGGTGTCGACCTCTATGTCGAACACGTCGATGTCGGCGAATTTCTTGAAGAGCACCGCCTTGCCCTCCATCACCGGCTTCGACGCCAGCGCGCCGATCGCGCCCAGGCCAAGCACCGCCGTGCCGTTGGAGATGACCGCGACCAGATTGCCGCGCGCCGTATAGTCCAGCGCCCTGGCCGGATCGGCGGCGATTTCCAGGCAGGGCGCGGCGACGCCGGGGGAATAGGCCAGCGCCAGATCGCGCTGGTTGACCATGCGCTTGGTCAGCTCGATCCGCAGCTTTCCCGGCTGCGGATGGCGATGATAGTCCAGGGCGTTGCGGCGTATATTATCGTCCATGGAGTGAGCCTTTAGGGAGCGCGCCGGGCCGGGGCAATGCCGTTACGTCCTTTGAGGAGAATTGCTCCATGGCGGGACCGGTGCATAGAGATCGGCGAGGAACGCGATGAAGGCGTGCAACGCCAGTGGCGGGTGGGGCTGGGGCGGGTGGATCGCGAACAGGCCGACGTCGCGCGACCCCTCATGGTCGGGCAATATCTGTCGCAGAGCGCCGCCCGCCAGCGGATCGCTAATGTCCCATAGCGACCGCAGGGCGACGCCGACCCCAGCCAGCGCCAGTTCGCGCACCACCTCGCTGCTGTTGGTGCGGACATGGCTGATCCCCTCGACGCTTACGGGGCCGTTCGGTCCCACCAGACGCCATGGCAACTGACCACTGGCCGCCAGCAGCCGATGCTGCCGCAGGTCGGCCAGCGTCCGGGGCGTCCCGAAACGCTCCAGATAGGCTGGGGCGGCGCACAGGATGCGGCGGTTGGTCGCCAGCCGGTGGGCGCTGAGGCCCGGGCCCGGATCGGCGGCGATGCGGATGGCGAGGTCCGCGCGGCTTTGCAGCAGGTCGACGAAATCGTCCGACAGGTCGAGGTTCAGCGTCACGCGCGGATGGGCTTCCAGAAAGCGGCCCACATAAGGGGCGACGTGCATCCGGCCGAACGAGGTCGGGGCGGTGACGGTCAAAGGCCCCGACGCGATCGCCGAAGCTCCGGTCACCCGCCGTTCCGCCTCGTCGAGCGCGGTCAATATCTGTTGGAGGTCGCCATGCAGCCGCTCCCCCGCCGGCGTCAGCGCCAGCCGCCGCGTCGTTCGGTGGATCAGCCGCGCGCCCAGCCGCTCCTCCAGCCGCACAAGTCGCTTCGACACCATGGCAGCCGAAATATGCAGTCGCCGCCCGGCGGCCGCCAGGCCCCCTTCGGCTACGATCGCGGCGAACAGATCATAATCCGGATCCATCATAGTTTCACCAGAAGAAATAGTGACTTTATATATTGATCCCTACCGATGGTAATAAGCGGCGTCTATAGAAGGGCGCGCGAATGGACGAGAGGATCGAAGCATGACCGACGGAGCCGATACGCAGAGGGTCGAAAGGGCGGGGCTTCAGGTGGCGGCTGAACTGGCGGCCTTCTTAGAGGATCAGGCGCTGCCCGGCACGGGCGTCACAACCGAGGCGTTCTGGCAGGGAACGGCCGATATTTTCGCGCGCTTTGCGCCGGAAAACGCAGCCCTGCTGGCGGTGCGCGACAGCCTCCAGGCGCAGATAGACGCCTGGCATCGGGATCGTGCCGGCCAAACGATCGACATGGCCGCCTATGGGGCCTTCCTGCGCGACATCGGCTATCTGGTGCCCGAACCCGCTCCCTTCGCCATCGGCAGCCGGAATGTCGATGACGAGGTCGCCCGGCTGGCCGGCCCGCAACTGGTCGTCCCGATCCTCAACGCCCGTTTCCTGCTCAATGCGGCGAATGCGCGCTGGGGCAGCCTCTATGACGCGCTCTACGGCACCGACGCCATTCCGGGCACGCCCGTCGGCAAGGGCTATGACGCCGCGCGGGGCGCGCAGGTCATCGCCTGGGCCAAGGCGTTTCTAAACGAAGCAGTGCCGCTGGCTTCGGGCAGCTGGGCCGATCTGGCATCGACGGAGCCAGTGCTGCGCGATCCCGCACAATATCTCGGCCGGTCAGAAAAGGGGCGTCTCTACCGCCATAATGGGCTGCATATCGAAGTCGTGTTCGATCCCGGCCATCCGATCGGCGCGAGCGACCCGGCGGGCATCGCCGACGTCATCCTGGAGTCGGCGCTGACCGCGATCTGCGACCTGGAGGATTCTGTCGCCGCCGTCGACGCGCAGGACAAGGTCGCCGCCTATGCCAACTGGCTGGGCCTGATGCGCGGCGACCTGACCGAAACGTTCGAGAAGGGCGGGGCGATGATGACCCGCGCGCTCAATCCCGACCGCGCCTATACAGCGCCGGATGGCGGCGGCTTCACCCTGCCGGGCCGCAGCCTGCTGTTCGTCCGCAATGTCGGTCACTTGATGACCACCCCGGCGATCCTGCTGCCGGACGGCGGCGAAGCGCCCGAAGGCATATTGGACGGCATCGTCACCAGCCTGATCGCCATGCATGACCTGGGACGCGAAGGGGGCAACAGCCGCGCGGGCAGCATCTATATCGTCAAGCCCAAGATGCACGGCTCCGACGAGGTGGCCTTCACCGACCGGCTGTTCGATGCGATCGAGGATGTGCTGGGCCTTGCCCGCCACACGTTGAAGGTCGGGGTGATGGACGAAGAGCGCCGCACCTCCGCCAATCTCGCCGCTTGCATCCATGCCGTGCGCGACCGGATCGTCTTCATCAACACCGGCTTCCTCGACCGCACGGGCGACGAACTGCACACGTCGATGCGGGCGGGGCCGATGCTGCGCAAGGGCGATATCAAGGCGTCGGACTGGATCGCCGCCTATGAGGATCGCAATGTCCAGATCGGCCTGGCCTGCGGCCTGTCGGGCCGCGCCCAGATCGGCAAGGGCATGTGGGCCGCGCCGGACCGGATGGCGGACATGCTGGAGCAGAAGGTCAGTCATCCGCGCACCGGCGCCAATACCGCCTGGGTCCCCTCGCCGACCGCCGCCACCTTGCATGCCACCCATTATCACCGGGTCGACGTGTTCGCGCGCCAGGCCGAGCGGATGGGCGAGCCCGTCGCCTCGCTCGACCGGCTGCTGACCATACCGCTCGCTGCCGGGCATAGTTGGTCGGAGGAGGAGGTTGCGGCCGAACTCGACAATAATGCGCAAGGTATCCTTGGCTATGTCGTCCGCTGGATTGACCAGGGCGTCGGCTGCTCCAAGGTCCCCGACATCCACGACATCGGCCTGATGGAAGATCGCGCGACGCTGCGCATCTCCTCGCAGCATATGGCCAACTGGCTGCTGCACGGCGTCTGTTCGCTCGAGCAGGTCGACGCGGCGCTCGCCCGCATGGCGGCCAAGGTGGACGCGCAGAATGCGGGCGATCCGCTCTACCGGCCGATGGCGGGGCATGAGGCCGACAGCCTCGCCTTCCAGGCCGCGCGCGCGCTGGTGTTCGAGGGCGTCTCCCAGCCCAACGGCTATACCGAGCCGCTGCTCCACGCCTTCCGCGCCAGGGCGAAGGCGGCGTAGGCGATCTCTCGGCATGTTGTAGCGATACTCAAGGCGCGCTACCCCTGAGGCAATCGGGAGAGCGCCGTCATGACGATCATCGTCCATCATCTCGAAAACAGCCGATCGCAGCGCATCCTGTGGCTGCTGGAGGAATTGGGGGAGACCTATGCGGTGCGGCGCTATCAACGCGATTCGCGCACGATGCTGGCTCCGCCGGAGTTGCGCGCCATCCATCCGCTCGGAAAGTCGCCGGTGGTGGAGGTCGACGGCCATCGGCTGATCGAAACGGGCGCGATCATGGATTATCTGGTGGCGCGCGCCGGCAATCGCTTCGGGACGCCCCCCGACCCTGAAGGGGCGATCCGCTACCGCCAGTTCCTTCATTATGCCGAAGGGTCGATGATGCCGCCGCTGCTGGCGTTGCTTGTGGTCGGCAGGCTTGGGCTGCTGGGGCGTCCGGCGCGGGGGCCAGTCCGGCGCATGCTGGATGTCCATCTCGACTGGCTGGACGGCGAACTTGCGGTCCGGCCCTATTTCGCGGGCGACGCCTTCACCGCCGCCGACATGATGATGAGCTTTCCGCTGGAGGCGTCCACCGCGCGCGCCGGCCTGGACGACAAACGCCCGCACCTGATGCGATGGCTGCGCGAGATGCACGCGCGCCCCGCCTATCGCTCGGCGCTGGAGGCCGGAGGTCCCTATGCTTACGCCTGATCGTCGGACGTTGCTGAAATATGGCCTGGCCGGGAGCGGCCTTGCGCTGTCGGCTCTCACGCCGCGCTTGTTCGCGCAGGAGCGCGCGAGCGAGGCGCTGAAACCCATGACGGGGCGCGCCGTGCCGATCGGAAAAGCCGAGCGTGCGGATCGGCTCGCCCGCGCGCAGGCGATGATGCGGCGGGAGGGGATCGACGCGCTGCTGGTCGAGCCAGGGGCCAGCCTCATCTATTATAGCGGCGTGCGCTGGTGGCGCAGCGAGCGTCTGACGGCGGCGGTGATCCCCGCCCAGGGCGCGCCGCTGCTCGTCTGCCCCTTTTTCGAGAAGCCCTCTATCGACGAGTCGCTGGAGATAGCGGCTGAAGTGCGCGTCTGGCAGGAACATGAAGACCCGCTCGCCCTTGTCGCCGCCTTCCTCACCGAAAAGGGGCTGGGCAGGGGCCGCATCGGCATAGAGGAGACGGTCCGCTATTTCGCGGTCGACGGGCTGAAGGCGGCGCTGCCGCAAGCAGCGATCGTCAAGGACCCCGTCACTCGCGCCCTGCGGATGCGCAAGACGCCGGCCGAGATCGCGCTGATGCAGGTGGCGTCGGACGTGACCATGGCCGCCTATCGCTGGACTGTCCCCCGGATCAGAACCGGCATGACGCCCGGCGACATCGGCGCGCTGATGACCGCCGCCACCACGGCGCTGGGCGGCAAGGTCGAGTTCAATCTGATCCTGCTCGGGGAGGCGGCCGCCTATCCCCATGGATCGGGCAAGCCGCAGGCGGTGCGGACGGGCGAGGTGGTGCTGATGGATTGCGGCTGCACCGTCGAGGATTATCAGTCCGACATCAGCCGCACCATCGTCCATGGCGCGGCTCCGACGGCCGCGCAGCGTAAATTGTGGAACGATGTCGCGCAGGGGCAGAGGATCGCCTTCGCCACCGCCAGGCTGGGGACGCCGGCGGGGGCGGTCGACGATGCTGTGCGACGCCATTATGAGTCGCTCGGCTATGGTCCGGGATACCGGCTGCCAGGCCTGTCCCACCGCACCGGCCACGGCATCGGCATGGAGGGGCATGAGCCCGTCAACCTCGTCCATGGCGAGGGCACGCCACTGGATGTCGGCATGTGCTTTTCCAATGAGCCAGGCCTTTACGTCCCCGGCTCCATGGGCGTGCGGCTGGAGGATTGCTTCCATATGACGCCGCGGGGGCCGAAATGGTTTTCCGTCCCTCCCGCCTCGATCGACGATCCCGTGGGCTGATGCGATCAAAAGCCCTGCTTGTGCGCCGGAGCGCTTGCCCCTAAATCCCCGCTCATGACATCGACAAACGACATTCGCCGCTCCTTCCTCGATTATTTCGCGGGGGCCGGGCACGCCATCGTTCCGTCGGCTCCGCTGGTGCCGCACAACGACCCGACATTGATGTTCGTCAATGCCGGCATGGTGCCGTTCAAGAATGTCTTCACCGGCCTGGAGACGCGCCCCTACAAGACCGCGACCTCCAGCCAGAAGTCGGTGCGCGCGGGCGGCAAGCATAATGATCTGGACAATGTCGGCTATACGGCGCGTCATCATACCTTCTTCGAAATGCTGGGAAATTTCAGCTTCGGCGACTATTTCAAGGAACAGGCGATCCTCCATGCCTGGACCCTGCTGACAAAAGAGTGGGGCCTACTGCCTGAGAAGCTGACCGCCACCGTCTATCATACCGACGACGAAGCCTTCGATCTGTGGAAGAAGATCGCCGGCCTTCCCGAAAGCCGCATCATCCGCATCCCGACCAAGGATAATTTCTGGGCGATGGGGGACAGCGGCCCCTGCGGTCCCTGTTCGGAAATCTTCTACGACCATGGCGACCATATCTGGGGCGGCCCGCCCGGATCTCCGGAGGAGGATGGCGACCGCTTCGTCGAGATCTGGAACCTCGTCTTCATGCAATATGAGCAGGAAGCGAACGAGATCGTCGGCGAGCTGCCCCGGCCCAGCATCGACACCGGCATGGGGCTGGAGCGGATCGCCGCCGTCATGCAGGGCGTGACCGACAATTACGATACCGACACGTTCAAGGCGCTGATCGCCGAAAGCGGCGCGCTGTCGAAGACCGCGACCGACGGCGAGTTCAAGGCCAGTCACCGCGTCATCGCCGACCATCTGCGCTCGACCAGCTTCCTGATCGCCGACGGGGTGCTGCCCGCGAATGAAGGGCGCGGCTATGTGCTGCGCCGGATCATGCGCCGCGCGATGCGCCATGCCCATATTATCGGCGCCAGGGACCCGCTGATGTATCGGCTGGTCGGCAGCCTCGTCTCCGAAATGGGCGCGGCCTATCCCGAACTGGTCCGCGCCCAGCCGCTGATCGAGGAAACGCTGCTGCGCGAGGAGACCCGGTTCCGCAAGACGCTGGAAAACGGCCTGCGCCTGCTGGATGAGGCGACCGCCGGCCTGGAGGAAGGCGCGACCCTGCCCGGCGAAACCGCGTTCAAGCTCTACGACACCTATGGATTTCCCTATGATCTGACCGAGGATGCGCTGCGCACACAGGGCCTGTCGGTCGACCGCGCGGGCTTCGACGCCGCCATGGCGGAGCAGAAGGCCGCCGCCCGCGCCGCATGGAAGGGGTCGGGCGAAAAGGCGTCGGACGAGGTCTGGTTCGACATCGCCGAGACGCTGGGGAGCACCGAGTTCATCGGCTATAGCGGCACCGAGGGCGAGGGCGAGGTTCTGGCGATCGTCAAGGACGGCGCGCGCGTCGACGCGGCGGCGGCGGGGGACAAGGTGATCGTCATCACCAACCAGACGCCCTTTTATGGCGAGAGCGGGGGCCAGATGGGCGACGCCGGCACCATCACCACCCAGGGCGGCGTGACCGCCGAGGTCGAGGATACGGGCAAGCCGCTCGGCCGCCTGCACGCGCATAAGACGACCATCGGCGCGGGCACGCTGAAGGTCGGCGACACCGTCCACCTGTCGGTCGATGTCGACCGCCGGGACCGGCTGCGCGCCAACCATAGCGCCACCCATTTGCTGCACGCGGCCCTGCGCCACCGGCTGGGCGCGCATGTGACGCAGAAGGGCAGCATGGTCGCGCCCGATCGCTTGCGCTTCGACTTTTCGCATCCCGAGGCGCTGACCCACGCGCAGATCGCGCAAGTCGAGGCCGACGTGAACGCGCAGATCCGCCACAATCAGGAGGTGACCACGCGTCTGATGACGCCCGACGACGCGGTGACCGCCGGCGCGCTGGCGCTGTTCGGCGAGAAATATGGCGATGAGGTCCGCGTCCTGTCGATGGGGAAGGGCGAGGCGAACAGCTATTCGGTCGAACTGTGCGGCGGCACCCATGTGCGCGCGACCGGCGACATCTCCCTGTTCAAGATCATTTCCGAAAGCGCGGTGTCGAGCGGCGTCCGCCGGATCGAGGCGCTGACCGGTGAGGCCGCGCGCCTCTGGCTTTCCGACCGCGAGGATCGGCTGCGCCAGTCCGCCGCCGCGCTCAAGACCACGCCGGACGAGGTGCCCGCTCGCATCGCCGCGCTGATCGAGCAAAGCCGCAAGCTGGAGCGCGAGTTGGCCGACGCGAAGAAGGCGCTGGCGCTTGGCGGCGGAGGCTCTGCCGCCGCGCCCGCCAAGCCGGAGCAGATCGGTAGCGTCAGCTTCCTTGCCCAGGTGATCGAGGGCCTTGATCCCAAGGAGTTGCGCGGCATCGTCGATGGCAACAAGAAGGCGCTGGGGAGCGGGGTTTCCGCCGTGCTGGCGGTGGTGGAGGGGCGCGCGACGATCGCGGTGGGGGTCACCGACGACTTGACCGCCACGATCAGCGCAGTCGACCTCGTCCGCGCGGGCGTCGAAGCCCTGGGCGGGAAGGGCGGTGGCGGCCGTCCCGACATGGCCCAGGGCGGCGGCCCCGATGGCGACAATGCGGCGGCGGCGATCGAGGCGGTGAAGGCGGCGCTGGCCGGAGTTCCTGCCTGATCCCGGCTGTTCGTAGCCGATCGTAACCCTCTGGTAACGACTGCGCCGCATGCTGCCACGGTCTTTGCGGAGGGGTTTCCGTGATGCGCGTTTTCCTGGGTCTTGGTTTCTGTATGGCCTTGAAGCCTCAGGCGCTCGCGCAATCGCCGCCGATTGTCGCAGTTCCGCCGCCCCTCCAATCCGTCGCCCGCGCGTCGGTCGCGCAGGGACCGGTTCAGCCCGCCATCGTCCAGCCGGTCGCCATCCGGATCGCGCAGGGCGGCAAGCCGCTGTGGAGTGGCACGCTTTCTATCGGCGGCGCCGGCCAGACCCGCCTGTCGCTTAGCGAGCCGGTCGACATGCCCGCTGGGTGCAGCACGGCTTTCGAGGGGCGCAACGGTCGCCAGATCGACCTCACCATCAGCAGCCGCCGCTATGGCGCGGCGGAGCAGGGCGGCTTTCAACTCTCGCTCCGCTATTCGCGCCCCTCGCCCGAGGCGCCCTGTCCCACCGGCACGCGCGGATCGACGATTGAGCAGAGCTTCTCGCTCGGTCGCGGCGCTGTCAGCTTCGAAGGCGACGGCGACCTTAAGGTGACGATCCAGCCGCAGTAGGCGCGACGTCCTTCGGGAAGGTGGCGTCCGCTTCAATTTGGGATATGGAAGGGGCATGACCCTTTCCGCGATCGTCACGGACATCGTCGCCGCCATGCGCGACCAGGCCGATCGCGGCGCCGTCGCTTCCTATATCCCCGAACTGGCCAGGGCCGACCCGGCCTGCTTCGGGATCGCCATCGTCACCCATGACGGGCAAGTGCTGACCGGCGGCGACGCCAATACGGGCTTTTCGATCCAGTCCATCTCCAAGATATTCGCGTTGACGCTCGCGCTGGGCAAGGTGGGCGACCAGCTATGGGAGCGGGTGGGGCGGGAGCCCTCGGGCAACCCCTTCAACTCCATCGTCCAGCTGGAGCAGGAGCGGGGCATTCCCCGCAACCCGTTCATCAACGCGGGCGCGATCGTCGTCGCCGACGTTAATCTGGGCGGGCACCAGCCGCGCGTCGCGATCGGCGAGATGCTGCGGTTCGTGCGCTATCTGGCGGGCGACGACTCGATCGCCATCAACGAAGCGGTGGCTGCGTCCGAAACCGCCACCGGATTTCGCAACATCGCGCTCGCCAACTATATGCGCGCCTTCGGCAATCTTCACCATTCGGCCGATCTGGTGCTGGGCAGCTATATCCATCAATGCGCGATCGAGATGAGCTGCCGCCAGTTGGCGCTGGCCGGGCGTTATCTGATGCTGGGCGGGCGGCATCCCGATGGCGGCCGCGTCGTCTCCGCCGCCCGCGCGCGCCGGATCAAGGCGCTGATGCTGACCTGCGGCCATTATGACGCGTCGGGCGACTTCGCCTTTCGCGTCGGCATCCCCGGCAAGTCGGGCGTGGGCGGCGGCATATTGGCGATCGTGCCGGGCCGTGCGTCTATCGCCGTCTGGTCGCCGGGCCTCAATGACAGCGGCAATTCGCGGCTGGGTACGCTCGCGCTGGAGGAACTGGCGCGCCGCACCGGCTGGTCGGTATTCAGCGCGCGCGAACCGGGCGAGGGGTAGTCAGGGCGTCTCGTCGACTCGCAACCGCCGCAGTTTCGGCGTATTCACCATATCCGCCGCGTCCTTTATCTCCACGCGCAGGTCTTCGCGCATCTGGTGGATCGACGCGATCACCGGCCCCATCGCGACGCCCAGGTCGACCAGCGCCGTCTCGGCCAGTTGCAGGGAGCTTTCCAGCGTTTCGGGCACGACGTCGCTCGCGCCCGCCTTGTAGAGCTGCGCCGCATGATCGGTGTCGCGGGCGCGAGCGATGATCGGAAGGTCCGGCACCCAGCCGCGCACCCGCTTCGTCACCCGCACCGACAGCACGGGATCGTCCATCGTCAGGATCAGGGCGCGGGCATGACCCAGCCGCAGCTTGTCCAGCATCTCGGGCCGCGCAACATCGCCGAACAGGATCGGATAGCCGCCCCGCCGCGCCTCCGCGACCGCGTCCGGATCGGATTCGACCGCGATGAAGCGCTGATTATGCTGCTTCAAAAGGTCGCAGACCATCCGCCCTACGCGGCCGAAGCCGATGACGACGGCCGCCGGTTCGACATGATCCTCGCTGATCGGCGGCGGCTCCTCGCTGCTCGCCATCTCGATTCGCCGCGCGATGTCGTGCCCGATCCGGGCCAGAAGCGGCGTGATCGTCAGGCCAATGGCCGTCACAATCTGCCAGAAGGCGGCGGTGGACGGCAGGATCAGTTGCGCGGCGGCGGCGGCCGACAGGACGATCAGCGTGGTTTCCGACGGGCTGGACATCAGCACGCCCACCTCCAGCGCCACGCCCTTGCGCGCGCCCGACAGATAGAGCAGCGCCGCCGTCATCAGCGTCTTGATAAGGACGACGCCGACGACCGCCAACAGCAGCGTGGACCAGTTGGCCAGGATGACGCGAATGTCCAGGCTCATGCCCACGGTGATGAGAAAGACGCCCAGCGCCAGGCCCTTGAATGGCGCGGTCATCACCTCGACCTCGCCATGATAGTCGGTCTCCGCGATCAGCAGGCCCGCCAGCAGCGCGCCGACGATCGGCGACAGGCCGGCGATGGATGTCGCCAGGCTGGAGACGATCACGACCAGCAGGCTGGCGGCCAGGAAGACCTCCGGGCTTTTCGTTCGCGCCGCCTGGCTGAAGATATGAGGCAGGGAGAAGCGGCCGAGGACCAGCATGACGGCGATGGTGATCCCGCCCTTCAACAATGTGTTGGCCATCTCCCCCCACGCGCCATCCGGGCTGGCGGCGACCGAAGGGGCCAGCGCGCCGAGCATGAAGATGATGGGGACGAGCGCCAGATCCTCGAACAGCAGCATTGAAAAGGCCGATCGCCCGATAGCGCCCTGCGTTCCGACCATCGGCAGCACCAGCGCGGTGGAGGACAGCGCCAGCGCCAGCCCGAGCCCGATCGCGCCGGTGACCGGCTGGCCCAGCGCATAGAGGCCGAGGCCGATGATGGCGCTGCTGCCGAACAGCTCCGCCGCGCCCAGGCCGAACACCTGCGTGCGCATCGACCATAGGCGCCGGAAGCTCAGCTCCAGCCCGATGGAAAAGAGCAGCAGGATGATGCCCAGTTCCGCGAATGGCTTGATCGCCTCGCCGTTGGAAATGGTGATGTGATAGAGCCAGGGATATTGGCTGACCAGCGATCCCAGGCCCGCTGGCCCCACGGCCAGGCCGACCAGGATGAACCCGATAACGGGACTGATGCGAAACCGGGCGAACCCAGGGATGACGAGCCCCGCCGCGCC
>JARYGO010000033.1:0-2637 GCA_033795485.1 Sphingobium sp. | reverse complement strand
GGCTTCTTCGAGGTCCTGCGGCCTGCCCCCAGCAAGCTCGCGCAACAGCCCGAGAACGACGCCAGCGACGATCGCACACGCCACGCCTCGGTGCCTAGGCTCGCCCGGCTGCTATGGCGCCTCCTCGACGTTGCAGGGACGACCCGGGCTTTTCCATTGTCCGATGGCGCGGAGGAGCCTTCGATCAAGCGGGAGTTCGATGCTCTAGTGAAGGCGGGCAGCAGGATCGAGATCGCGCCCGGCATCGAGCTCAGCCGCGCCTTTTGGACCCACGCCGATGCCCTGCACAGCCGGCGCGCCTATGCGGTTCTGAGGCGGCTCTCCCGAGACTGGCCTCCCGGCCACGCGCCGCAGGCGTTCTTCGCGCTCTTCTCGCATCAGATCACCGGCCATGTCATCGAGACCGCCGACAATCGGCCAGTGCGCGTCGCCAATCGGGTGCAGTCCCCGTCGGTGCGGGGCAACCTGGTCCGTGGCCCCTTCCTTGTGATCGTCGTCGCTGGTCAATATCCCGAGGCGCATGGCTATGCTCCGCTTCGCGCCTACGCCCAGCCGATCTACTCGGGGCAGCGGTTCATACCGGTCGACTCCGAATTCGAGCGCAGCCTGCTGCGCGAATTGCTGTCGATCCAGCGCAACCTGCACCGGCATGGCATCGATGCCGCGATCGAAAAGCCCGTGTTCGATATTCTGACGCCGCTCGGCCCTGCGCGACCGGACTTCCTGATCGAGGCGCGTTCGCGGATCACCGGGGAGATCAAGCGTCTAGCGATCGACGCCATCGACCACGGTGACGAAGACCACGACGGATCGAGCACCAGCGGGCATTCCCGCATGCGCGAGATCGCTCCGCTGCTCTGCCTCAGCGCCGGCGACCTCGAGGCGGGCCGGGTAGCGCGAAAGGTTGCCGCCGCCCTGGACCTGTGAGTTGAGCCCCGTGCCTCTCAGCTCCAGCGAAGCGTCATCGCGAACCCGCCCACAATGGCGATGATAACCGGCGTCGCGCGAAAGTAGAGCCGTTGCCACAGCCACCAGAGCTTGGGCACGAAGAGGATTGCTTGTCGAACGCTCCCAACTTCTTCCCAGGCGCGTTCGCGGAAGACGTGCACTCCAGCGCCGACAATCGACAACGCGAGAGCGATCGCACAGCACAGCGCCGTAGCAGCATAGAGGGCTGCCCAGTTCGCCAGTTCGAGTTGCGTCAGCTGCGCCATTTCGATCGTACCTACTCGCACCGCCATCCAAGTAAGTGTCTGCCCTCGTTCCGGTTCCTACAATCGTTGCTGGCCGCCAAAGTCTGGCCTTCGTCCCTTGACGGAGCGCCGAGGAATACTAGCTCGACTGATGCCGAACGCCATAGCGGGTTCGGCTGGGACTAGAGGGCGCCGGCTCTCTCTCCGGCGCATCTCATGCCCGAATTGCTCATGCAGAGGATTTGGATATGAGGACTATTCGCGATCTGATCCGTGGGCGCCGGCGCGGTGCTGCCGATAGCTCCCACAACAACGCGCTCCGCCATCGGGAGAGCCAGACGCCACCCTCTCGATCGGAGGCGCGTCGCTGGCCCTCGCGCGTGATGAAGGTGCTGACGTCGGCAATCGTCGGTCTGCTGGCGCTCCTCGGCACGTCCCTTACCCCCGCAGCGGCTCAGGTCTGGGCGCCGCCGCCGGCGTGGGGGCCGGGCTGGCATCATTGGACCGGCCATCATCGCTGGGCGCCAGGATGGCGCGGCCCAGTGTGGATAGCCGAACCAGGCCCTCGTCATGGTTGGTACCGCTGGCACGGCCGGTGGTACCGGCATTGCGGGTGGCGCTGGGAAGCACCGCATCTCCGCGTGTGGCGCTGCTACTGACGCGTTGGCCCGACCCGCGGCGGTCGGGCCAGCATCGATCACTTGGCGATGGACCGCAACCGGATCCAGCGACCTGCGCAACCGGGTTAGACGGCTTGGCTCGCTGGTCATGCCTTCCGCCGACCGAAGGCCGAGGGAAGCTTTGATGTTCGAGTGCCTGATCCTTGGGGACAGCACGGGCGTCGGCACCGCGCGGGCGATCAATGCCCGCTATGAGCGCCATTGTGACATTCAGGCCGCAGAGCGGGCCACGGCCGCCCAGATCCTCTCCTGGCGAAGACCGGGAAAACGCTACGATACGTGCATCTTCTCGATGGGTTCCAATGACAAGGCTGGACCGGCTCTTGCCGCCCGCCTCGCTGAGATACGTGCGCAGTTCTGCTTTAACCGTGTGATCTGGCTGCTGCCCTATTCCCGCCCGCAGGCCTATACGGTCAGCTCCGTCGCTGCCCGGTTTGGAGACGAGACTGTCGACCTCCGTCGCTTCGCTTCTGCCGATGGAGTTCACCCGCGTCGGTACGGGGACGTGGCCGCGGCCTTGCTAAAATAGCGTCGGAGCGGCGTGGCTTCGCTGACAATGGATTTTGGAGCGGGGAAGAGGAGAGCGGGAAGTCAGCTATCGGCGGCAGCAGCCAGCCTCGTGCCCGCGATCCGTTCGACAACTCTCCGCGCAACGTCGGAAGGCACAGCGAGCCCGATGCCGACATTTCCGCCGCTGGGGCCGATGATCGCGCTGTTGATGCCGATGACCTCGCCGCGCATGTTGATCAGCGGCCCACCCGAGT
>JARYGO010000032.1:0-2678 GCA_033795485.1 Sphingobium sp. | reverse complement strand
TATCCGTGGCAAAGTGGACTTGGAACAAGTACACGGGCAGGGTGAGCGATGAGGAATTCTCTGCTATCCAAGCAAGCCGAGGCAGGCTAGGGGGCAAGGCAGGGGGGAGGGGTAGGACTACCATCGACCAAGAAAAAAGGCTCACAGCCCTTTCTATGGCTTCCCAAGGGGACACCCAAAGGGCGATTGCTGACCACTTGGGAGTGAGCCAAGGCACGGTGTCCAAGTGGCTAAAAAAGTGAAATATTCGATAGGCCATATCAGATATAAGCCCTTGGGGATAAGCTGAGTTATCCACAAGTGGACAAGTTGACCCTCTATCAGGGCAAAGGGGGGTCCCGTAGGGATGAGCGAAAGCGAAAAAAATTGGCGGCGGCCGCTTTTTTCTACTTTTGTTTTTCTATGGTTTTTTGGCAAATCAGCCTGACGGTTTGCAGGCGCGCCAGCGCCTCAAACAGGCAGGAACCAAGCGGAGCGCGGTAGTGCTGTTCGAGCTCAGATCTTGGGTCTTGCGACTTGGTTACTTTCTCCCCCCAGCCCCCTCAAGGGGGAGTTTTTTGGGGGTTGTGGGGCGGGGGCCCCTTCCTTCGGATCTCGCTCTGCTGGGGTAGGTTCTAGAACTCGAATTTTTGCCTTGAATTTTTCAAGGTCAACATAGGTAGGGTTCTCCATCCCTGTGACCATTTCGAGCTTGTCTTTTACGGCTGAAATTTGCTCCAACAGCTCTTGATTTTTTTGGTTGGTTTTTTCGGTTTCAAGAACCTGTTTGGCAAGCAAAATTTTCTTGGCAGAGCTGTAGGCAGTGACTAGGTGTGCTCTTACTCGCTGGTGCAATTTGGTGGGGTTGAACCTATCCCACAAGGACACATTTTTGACTTCCTGCTCGATGAGATGAAAGGCCTTGTTGAAGGCTTGGACCTCTTGCTGAGCGAGAGAAATATCACGATAGAACTGCTTGATTGTCTTGTGCTTTGCCCTTGATCCAGGCTCACCACGATCAAAGCCCAAGTGCCCCACTGCCTTGTGGTAGCTGTCCTGATACTTCTGCATTTTTGCCCTGCCATCAAACCAGTGGCCAGCTCCAAGTTTTTGGGTCTTTGGGTTCACTGGTTTGAAGATGATGTGCATGTGTGGGGTGGTCTCATCTCGGTGAACCACAGCAAGGGCAATGTTGTCCTCGCCAAAGGTCTTTTTGGCAAATTCCCAAGAGGCTTTTTTCCAGTCCTCGAACTGCTGCCTTGTGTCAAAACGGGAGGCAGTGAAGAGGACATCAACGAACCGGCAAGCATTTTTTTTTGAGCCTTTGGGCACATCATTCAAGAACCCTTGAATGTCATCGACCTGGTGCAAAAGCTCGTTTTTTTTTGCTTTGTGGGGGTCTGCATTGGGGACCTCTGCCAACCTCAAATGATGGTTGACGAGGTAAGAGGCAGACTTCACAGAAGTGTGTTTTTTGATTCGGGCAATGGCATAGTTTTTCATAAATTTTTGTTATAGGTCATAGACTTATCATACAAAAACTTTATGGAAAAACAAGGCCGGTTTTTTAGCCGTCGGCAGACCGAACCAGCCCCCGAAGGGGGGTGGGGGTGCTTGCACCCCGTAGTGAGTTACAAGGGCCTGCCCTTGTATGCCTCGCGGCACATCAGGCTATCGCCACTCAAAAACAAGGGGGCTTGACATTGCAAAAAAACCTTGTACTTTGATTGTCATACAATTGCGATACGGAGGCCGACATGCAAAAAGAACAAATTCTGTCCGTGAGGACACCCAAGGAACTCATCGAAAAAGCGAACTATCACGCCAAGGCTCAGGACCTAAGCACAAGCCAAGTTGTCCGCAAGCTGTTGCGAGAGTGGGTAGCTGAGCAGGACAAAAAACACCGCAAGCAATTGAGCTTGGCAGAGTGAGGTGGGGATGCTGATACAAGAACAAGAACAGACCCAGCTACAGCTTTTTGAAGCATCTTTGCCTGCCAAACCTTACTGCTCCGATGACCTCGAATTTGGGTTGCTTATCAGGCAAGCCAAGCAGGCAATTCAAAAAAAACACATACAGCACAACAAGCCCACCTCGGTGCATTGGCTTGCTTTCGATTGCGACTATGCAGGAGCCATCGAGGAGGCAAAAAGCAACTTGCTCCCTGCTCCAAATATCGCAGTGCTGAACCGTCAAAACGGTCACAGCCATCTGCTCTATGGGTTGGAAGTTCCTGTCCATAGGACAGCATTTGCGAGGGCAAAGCCGTTGCAGTTTCTTGCCAAGGTGGAGTTTGCTCTCCGTGAGGGTTTGAGGGCTGACAATGGCTATGCTGGCTTGGTGGTAAAGAACCCATTGCATAGCCATTGGCTGACTTACGAACTCAACCCAAGGTCTTATGACCTCCCTGAGCTTGCCGATTGGCTCACTTTGCCAACCAAGTTGCCAACCAAAGCCGAACAGGTCGGCTTGGGAAGGAACTGCACCCTTTTTGAGCGACTTCGCAGGTGGGCTTATGGGGAGGTTCTGGGCTATCGCCTTACGGCGACTTATGAGGCATTTAAAGACGGTGTGTTGGTGCAGGCGATGGCTCTCAACACCTTCCCATCTCCCTTGCCTCAATCCGAGATCCGAAGCACTGCCCTATCCGTGGCAAAGTGGACTTGGAACAAGTACACGGGCAGGGTGAGCGATGAGGA
>JARYGO010000019.1:0-66032 GCA_033795485.1 Sphingobium sp. | reverse complement strand
GCAGTGCGGCTTCGTCCGCTCAAACTTAGCTTTCGCCATTTCTCTCTACCTTCTAGTCCAAATAGCTTGGGTCTGACCGCTTGAGGCCGCGCCTCCGCGAAGGCGCGTCCATAGCAGCTAATTTCTATAATGAAAGTCCTAACCGACCCGCCGGAGCGGGCCGGAGAAGGAATCTCACGCCATCTTGGCCTTGACCTCGTCAGCGACATTCTGCGGCACTTCGTCATAGTGCGAGAACTGCATGCTGTACTGAGCGCGGCCCTGGGTGAACGAGCGAAGCTGGTTCACATAGCCGAACATGTTCGCGAGCGGCACCATCGCCTCGACCACCTGGGCGTTGCCCCGGCTGTCGGTGCCCTGGATCTGGCCACGGCGGCTGTTCATGTCGCCGATGACGTCGCCCAGATAATCCTCCGGCGTCACGACCTCGACCTTCATGATCGGCTCCAGCAGCTTGATGCCCGATTTCTGGGCCGCTTCGCGCATCGCGCCACGGGCGCAGATTTCGAACGCCAGCGCCGAGGAGTCGACGTCATGATAGGCGCCGTCGGTCAGGTGAACCTCGAAGTCGATGATCGGGAAGCCGATCAGCGAGCCCGATTCGGCAGTTTCGCGCATGCCCTTCTCGACCGAGGGGATATATTCCTTGGGAATATTGCCGCCCTTGATCTCGTCGAAGAACTGGAAGCCCGAACCGCGCTCGCCGGGGACCACCGTCACCTTGACGCGGCCGAACTGGCCGGAGCCGCCCGACTGCTTCTTGTGCGTATAGTCGATGTCGACCTTCTTCGCGAGATATTCGCGATAGGCGACCTGCGGCGCGCCGACATTGGCCTCGACCTTGAACTCGCGCTTCATGCGATCGACGATGATCTCCAGGTGAAGCTCGCCCATGCCCTTGATGATCGTCTGGCCGCTCTCGGCGTCGGACGACACACGGAAGGACGGATCCTCGCGCGACAGGCGGTTGAGGGCGACGCCCATCTTCTCCTGGTCGGCCTTGGTTTTGGGTTCGACCGACAGTTCGATGACGGGCTCGGGAAACTCCATCCGCTCCAGGATGATCGGCGCGTTGGACGCGCAGAGCGTGTCGCCGGTCGTGGTGTCCTTGAGGCCCGCGAGCGCGACGATGTCGCCGGCATAGGCCACCTGGATGTCCTCACGGTCGTTGGCGTGCATCAGCAGCATGCGGCCGACCTTCTCCTTCTTGTCCTTGACCGAGTTGGTCACGGAGGAGGCGGCTTCCAGCTTGCCCGAATAGATGCGGGCGAAGGTCAGGGTGCCGACGAAGGGGTCGTTCATGATCTTGAACGCGAGCGCGCTGAACGGGGCGTCGTCGGCGGCCGGGCGGCTGTCCGGCGTCTCGCCGTCGAGCTTCAGGCCCTGCACGTCGGGAATGTCCAGGGGGCTGGGCAGATAGTCGACGACGGCGTCGAGCAGGGGCTGGACGCCCTTGTTCTTGAACGCCGAGCCGCACAGCACGGGCACGAACGAGAAGTTCAGCGTGCCCTTGCGGATCAGCTTGGTCAGGGTCGCCGCATCGGGCTCGTTGCCCTCCAGATAGGCTTCCATGATGTCGTCGTCCTGCTCGACGGCCATCTCGATCATCTCGGCGCGCGCGGTCGCGGCGGCATCCTTCAGATCGTCGGGAATCTCGACATAGTCGAATTTCGCGCCCAGGCTTTCGTCCTGCCAGATGATCGCGCGGTCGCGAACCAGGTCGACCAGGCCCTTGAAGCCGCCCTCGATGCCGATCGGGAGATAGAGGACCATCGGACGCGCGCCCAAGCGGTCCTTGATCATCTCCACGCACCGCTCGAAGCTGGCGCCGGTGCGGTCCAGCTTGTTGACGAAGCACATGCGCGGAACCTTATACTTCTCCGCCTGACGCCACACGGTCTCAGACTGCGGCTCGACGCCGGCCACTCCGTCGAAGCAGGCGACCGCGCCGTCGAGCACGCGCAGCGAACGCTCGACCTCGATGGTGAAGTCGACGTGCCCGGGCGTGTCGATGATGTTTATGCGGTGCTCTTCGCCCTTGCCGTCCTCGGCCCGCCAGACGCAGGTCGTCGCGGCCGACGTGATCGTGATCCCGCGCTCCTGCTCCTGCTCCATCCAGTCCATGGTCGCGGCGCCGTCATGGACTTCGCCGATCTTGTAGGACTTGCCGGTATAATAAAGGATGCGCTCGGTCGTCGTGGTCTTGCCGGCGTCGATATGCGCCATGATGCCGATATTGCGATAGCGTTCGAGCGGATGGCTGCGGGCCATGATCTGTCTCCGTTGCCGGGATGCCGGCGGCTTGGACTAAACTGGAATGAGGAAAGCCGGGCGCCGCCAACGCGGCGCCCGGCTTCTTATATAGTATTTACCAGCGGTAATGCGAGAAGGCGCGGTTGGCTTCCGCCATCCGGTGCGTGTCTTCGCGCTTCTTGACCGCGTTGCCGCGATTGTTGGCGGCGTCCAGCAGCTCGCCCGACAGGCGCGCGGCCATCGTCGTTTCGCTGCGGTTGCGCGCGGCGGTGATCAGCCAGCGGATCGCCAGCGCCTGGGCGCGCTCCGGGCGCACCTCGACGGGGACCTGGTAGGTCGCGCCGCCGACACGGCGGCTGCGGACCTCGATGCCCGGCTTCACATTGTTGAGGGCGTCATGAAACATGCCGATGGGGTCCTTCTTGGCCTTGGCCTCGACGGTCTCCAGCGCGCCATAAACGATGGATTCAGCGACGGCCTTCTTGCCGTCCTCCATGACGCTGTTCATGAACTTGGAAAGGACCTGATCGCCATATTTGGGATCGGGCAGAATGATGCGCTTTTCAGGGCGACGACGACGTGACATGCTTTAGTCTCCCTTACTTCGGACGCTTGGCGCCGTATTTCGAACGGCTCTGCTTGCGGTCCTTGACCCCCTGGGTATCCAGAACGCCGCGCAGAACATGGTAGCGTACGCCGGGAAGGTCGCGAACACGACCGCCGCGGATCAGCACGACGCTGTGCTCCTGAAGATTATGGCCCTCACCCGGAATATAGGTGATGACCTCGCGCTGATTGACCAGGCGCACCTTGGCCACCTTGCGGAGCGCCGAGTTCGGCTTTTTCGGGGTCGTCGTATAGACGCGGGTGCAAACGCCGCGCTTCTGCGGGTTCGCCTCCATCGCAGGGACCTTGGACTTGGTCTTCTGCAGTTCGCGGCCCTTGCGGACCAGCTGGTTAATCGTTGGCATGAAGCCCTTCACCTTTTCAGTTACTTTGCGCGTAGCACCCCGTGTCGCTGCTCCTGGAAACGGAAACCGCCTCCAACAGCAATGGCCCCGGTGGTCGAAATGACCCCTGGAGCCGCAAGAGCACCCGGCAATGTTCAGCTCTGTCAAAACCCGTGGGGGACGAAGAGAAAAGCGATTCTCCCCCCGCAATCCTTCGGGTTGGCGCGCCTATAGCGATGCGCTCCCGCCCGGTCAAGCGCGGCCTCCCGCCAGGCCGCGGATCGCGCGGGAAGACGCGAGGGTGAACGGCGCGTT
This sequence comes from Sphingobium sp., assembly GCA_033795485.1. GTDB lineage: Bacteria > Pseudomonadota > Alphaproteobacteria > Sphingomonadales > Sphingomonadaceae > Sphingobium. The sequence goes on along the minus strand of JARYGO010000019.1, from coordinate 62,514 downwards.
AGCTGTTTGCTAATATGGACGTCGTAATTCCCGGCTTCAACGCCTGCGGGCATTCCAGCGACGGACGATCCTTGGCCTACCTGTCTCCCCTTTCCGGCGAATTCCGCGACGCCAAGACGGAGGCCGCCTTCCAGGCGTCCCGATTGTCGGTGTCGAGCCGCCATGTCCGCACATTGTTCCTGCTGTCGGCGATCCTCAACGCCGCGTTTTTGGTCAGCGACTGGCGCTTTGCCGAGACCCCGCATTTCGCGATCGTGTTGCCCGCCAGGATCGGCGTTGTCCTCTGGTCGCTCTTCTGCCTGTGGCTGGCCCGCGACCTGCGCCATTTCGGCCAGGTCGTGCGGGTGGTCGCGGCATGGCAGGTCGTCACCGCCGTCTGCGTCGGCTTCCTCGTCAGCTCGCGCAGCGACATCGCCATATTCGTCATGACCATATTGCCCCTCGTCTTCTATCTGGTCGTTCCCAGCAATTTTCGCGGCAATGTGGGCGGGGGGCTCGGTTGCAGCATTGCCCTGTTGATCGGCTATCTGGCGCCCGCGCCCGCCTCGCCCACGCTGGTCGGCATGATCCTGGCGATGCTGCTGCTCCATTGCAGCATGTGGATCGCGCTGACTCGCAACAACCGCCTCCAGCGGCTGGAATGGATGACCGGCCGGTCGGAGCAAAGCGCGAAGGAAAGGCTGGCGCGCGGCAGCGAAACGCTGACGCGCATGTTTCTTGCCGTTCCCGTGCCGTTGCTGGTGATCCAGGCCGACGGGCGCATCCTGCGCAGCAATCTCGCCGCGCGGACGATGCTGGACGCGCAGGATCTGCCGGACCGCGCCGGCGCCTTCACCGATCTGCTCGGCGACGCCGATCTATGGACCCGTATCAGGGCGGGCGAGGTGATAGAGTCCATCGAATGCCGCATCCGCCGCCCGGATGGCGCCCTGCGCGACATGCTGCTGGCGTGCCGGCCGATCGAGATCGAGGAGCAAGCCTGCACCATCGTCAGCCTGATCGATATCACCGCCCGCAAGGAGGCCGAGGCGCATCTGGCCGAACTGGCGATGACCGATTCGCTGACCGACCTCGCCAACCGGCCCCACTTCATGGCGACGGCGACGCAGGCGGCCAGCGCCACGGCGCAGGGCGGCGCGGCCGCCGGTCAGCTGGCGATGCTGCTGATCGACGTGGACGAGTTCAAGCGAGTCAACGACACGGCGGGTCATGATGCGGGCGACGCGCTGCTGTGCACGGTCGCCCGGCGGCTCCAGCAATCGGTGCGGCCGGGGGACCTTGTCGCCCGGATGGGGGGCGACGAATTCGCGGTGCTGCTGCCGCGCCTGCGCACATCCGCCGACCTGACGATCATCCTCGACCGCATGACCGCGCATCTGCACGCGCCCTTCACGCATCGGGATCGCGCGATAGACTGCCGCGTCAGCATGGGCGTGGCCATGTTCCCCGATCATGGCCGCACCGTCGCCGACGTGATGCGCCATGCCGACATCGCTCTGTATGAAGCCAAGAACAGCGGCCGGGGCCGCGCCGTCCTGTTCGAACCGGCGCTACTGGACGCCTGGCAGGCGGAGGCGCTCATGCTGGAGCGGGCGCGCCATGCCATGACCCATGAACGGCCGCAGCCCTGGTATCAGCCCAAGGTCGATCTCGCCACGGGACGGACGATCGGCTTCGAGGCGCTGTGGCGCTGCGTCCGCGCCGACGGGTCGGTGATGATGCCGGGCGAGATCGCCGCCGCTTTCGAGCATCCCGAATTGAGCCAGATGATCACGGCCCGGATGCTGGAGGGCGTGATCGAGGATTGCCGGGCCTGGCAGGCCGCCGGGTTGGATTTCGGCCATGTCGCGATCAACCTGTCGGGCGCGGATTTGCGGGACGAGGATTTCCCCGACCGCCTGCTCGACCGGCTGGCGACAGCGGGGATCGCGCCGCGCCATATCGAGCTGGAAGTGACGGAATCGGTCTTCCTGGGCCGCAATGCCGATATGGTCGGCCGCATCCTGCAACGATTGAGCGCGGCCGGCCTCTCGATCGCGCTCGACGATTTCGGCACGGGTTATGCCTCCCTCTCTCACCTCAAACAGTTTCCGATCGACATCATCAAGATCGATCAGCGCTTCGTGCGCGACCTGGAAACCAGCCCGGATGACGCCGCCATCATCCGCACCGTGCTGAACCTGTCCTATAGCCTCGGCATCCGCACCGTCGCCGAAGGCATAGAGAATAGTCGCCAGATGGATTATCTGCGGGCGGGCGGATGCCATTATGGTCAGGGCTATCATTTCGGCGCGGCCATGCCCGCCGCAAAGATCCTGGATCGATTCGCAGCCGAAAGAGAATTGGACGCGCGATCCTGAACATTGACCCCAAAAAATTGCTCTGACCCCGGAACTCTCCGGCGAAATAATCGTTTTGCCGCGTCGCAGCATCCGTTCGTCACGACTCCCCCTGCCGGGATTCGCGCGCGGGGCCGGGCTTTGCTACCGGCCCGAGTCGCTTCAAGAACAGAAATAGAGTTTCCCGGTTGCTTCATCCTCATGACAAGGCGGCTTCCGGCGTTCGCGCCAGAATGTCGACGCTGTTTCCCGAGCGGGAGATTTTCCTGCGTTCCGGGACAAAGGTCCGCTTCCTGCGCGTCACTCGCCGCGCGCAGATGCTGGCGGTCGGCGGCGTGTCGATCGCGCTGGCCGGCTGGGCCGCCATGACCGTTTCAGTTCTGGCCGATAGCGCCGTGATCGCTCGGGAGCGCGCGGCGCTATCACGGCAGGGAAAGGCCGTGGCGAACAGCGCCGGAAAGGTCGAGGCCTATCGCAAATCGGTCCAGGATCTGGCCCGCGATCTGGAAGCGCGGCAGGATTTCCTGGACGACCTCTATCGCAGCCATTTCGGCGAGGAGGGCGAGGCTGACGCCGCCGCGCTGATCGATAAGGCGGAAAAGAATGCGAAGGACGCTACGCCGCGCCGCCGGATCGGCGCCGCCCCGGAAAGCGCGCCGCTGCTGAAGATAGAACAGCGCCAGAAGCGCTTCGCCGCCCTGCTGACCGCGGCGGTCGAGCGGCGCGCGGCCAGGGCGGCGGCGGCGATCCGCGGCTTCGGCCTCAACCCCGATGCGCTGGCGCGCAGCGCCGCCAGGGCGCAGGGTGGCCCGTTCGAGCCGTGGCATGGCGGAGAGGCCGCTCTTTCCAAGGGCCTCAAGTCGCTGGCGAGCGCGCTGGCCCGCATGGAAGTGCTGGAACGGGGGCTGATCGCCATCCCCTCCGGCCAGCCCACGGCCACGGCGATGCTGTCCAGTTCCTATGGCTATCGCAGCGATCCGTTCAACGGCCATGCCGCTTTCCATGCCGGCGTCGATTTTCCCGGCCGCTATGGGCAGCCGATCCTGGCGGCGGCGCGAGGCACAGTGCGTTTCGTCGGCCAGCGGCAGGGCTATGGCAATGTCGTCGAGATCGAACATGGCAACGGCATCCTGACCCGCTATGCTCATTTGTCGGGCTTCGGAGCGCGCGTCGGCCAGACCGTGTCGCGCGGCCAGCCGATCGCTCGCATGGGATCGACCGGCCGATCGACCGGCACGCATCTGCATTTCGAGGTTCGCCTGAACGGACAGGCCGTCAATCCCCGGCCCTTCCTGCAGGCCCGCGAAGATATTCTCGAGGTCCAGCAAATCGCCAAGGACCGCTTCGCCGACATCGGCAACCGGGGGTAGGCGCTCGCCGCCGCCTGTTTAATTCACAGGGGCGCGGCGGCGATAGCTGAGCGCTTCGGCGATATGGATGCGGCCCACGGTGTCGGCGCCTGCCAGGTCCGCGATCGTGCGGGAGACGCGCAGGATGCGGGTATAGCCGCGCGCGGACAATTTCATTGCTGCTGCGGCCTGCGCCAGTAGCTGGCGGCCGGCCTCATCGGGGGTCGCCACCGCCTCCAGTCCCTCCCCGTCCACCTCGGCATTGGTGCGGGTGCGGGTTCCGGCATAGCGGGCGGTCTGGATCGCGCGGGCGGCGGCAACGCGGGCGGCGACCTCGGCCGACCCTTCGCCGGGAGGCGGCAGAATCAGGTCGGCGGCGGTGACGGCGTTCACCTCCACATGCAGGTCGATACGATCCAGCAGCGGCCCCGACAGCTTAGCCTGATAGTCGGCGGCGCAGCGCGGCGCGCGCGAGCAGGCCAGCGCCGGATCACCCAGATGGCCGCAGCGGCACGGGTTCATCGCCGCCACCAACTGGACCCGCGCCGGAAAGGTCACATGAGCGTTGGCGCGAGCGACAGAGACTTCGCCGGTTTCGAGCGGCTGGCGCAGGGAGTCGAGGACCGCGCGCTGAAATTCCGGCAGTTCGTCCAGGAACAATACGCCCAGATGGGCCATGCTGACTTCGCCCGGCCGCGCCCGCAGCCCGCCGCCGACCAGCGCGGCCATCGATGCGCTGTGATGGGGATGGCGGAACGGCCGGGCGCGGCTGATCCGCCCGCCCTCCAGCGTGCCCGCGACGCTTGCGACCATCGAGGTTTCCAGCGCCTCGGCCGGGGTGAGGTCAGGCAATATCCCTGGCAGGCAACTGGCCATCAGCGACTTGCCCGCGCCCGGCGGGCCGATCATCAACAGGTTATGCGCGCCGGCCGCCGCGATTTCGAGCGCCCGTTTGGCGGTCTCCTGCCCCTTCACCTGTTTGAGATCGGCGGCGCGCAACGGCGGAGCGACCGCACCCGGCTGGGGCGGACTGAGCGCGGCGACACCCTTGAAATGATTGAGCAGGCCGAGCAGGTCGGGCGCGGCTACGACTTCGACGTCGCCGGCCCAAGCGGCTTCGCTCCCTTGCACAGCCGGGCAGACGAGGCCCAGGTCGCGCTCGCCGGCATGGAGGGCGGCGAGCAGCACGCCGGGCGTGGGCGCCGTGCGGCCGTCAAGACCAAGCTCGCCGACGACGACATAGCCGCTTAGCGTTTCGGCGTCGATCACCCCCATCGCGCCGAGCAGCGCCAAGGCGATCGGCAGGTCGAAATGCGACCCTTCCTTCGGCAGATCGGCGGGCGACAGATTGACGGTGATCCGCTTGGGCGGGAGCGACAGGCCGATGGCCGCGATCGCATTGCGCACGCGCTCCCGGCTTTCGGCGACGGCCTTATCGGGCAAGCCGACGACGATGAAGTTGGGGAGGCCGGGAACGAGCTGGCACTGCACCTCGACGCCGCGCGCCTCCAGCCCGTGATAGGCGACCGTCGCGACCGTCGAAACCAAATAGACCCCCTGATGCCACTGCCTGTTCCGTCGTCACCGACGGCCAAGCCCCTTCCCGCTTCTGGAGAAAGAAACGGCCGCCGACAAGCGCGGGTCGAACGGAGTGTAGCCCTATCGGTCGGTCGATAGGTCCGCCGTCGTTTCCGAGCGGCCCTTGAACCCCTGGGCGACGACATACCATTCCACGCTGCCCTTGCGGCTGGCGGGGGGCTTGGCATGCTTGACCGTGGTGAAATGCTTCTTGAGCAACGCCAGCATCTCGCCATCCGTGCCGCCAGCGAACACCTTGGCGACGAAGCTGCCGCCCTTCTGGAGATTGTCGATCGCAAACCAGACCGCTGCCTCGACCAGGCCCATGGTGCGCAGATGGTCGGTCTGCGCATGGCCAACCGTATTAGCGGCCATGTCGGAGATGATAAGGTCCGGCGCGTCGCCCAGCGCCTCGCGCAGCAGGTCGGGCGCCTTGTCGTCCATGAAATCCATCTGGAACAGGGTGACGTCCGGCAACGGATCGACCGGCAGCAGGTCGATGCCCACCACAGCCGCCTTGGGGCACAGCTTCTTCACCACCTGCGCCCAGCCACCCGGCGCGACCCCCAGGTCGACGACATGGCGGGAGCCTTTCACGAAATGAAATTTCTCGTCCAACTCGATCAGTTTAAAGGCGGCGCGACTGCGATAGCCCTCCGCCTTGGCCTTGCGCACATAGGGGTCGTTGAGCTGCCGTTCCAGCCAGCGGGTCGACTGGGCCGTGCGCCCCTTCGCGGTCTTGACGCGGACACGGCCCGCTCCCGCGCCCCTCATGAACGGGCTCCGTCGCGGTCCATCAGGCCGCGCAATATCCCTTCGCGGATGCCGCGATCGGCCACGCCCAGCCGCTCCGCTGGCCAGATGTCGAGGATCGATTCGAGGATGGCGCAACCGGCCACCACCAGGTCCGCGCGCTCGGTGCCGATGCAAGGAAGCTTCTGCCGCGAGGCGAGCGGCATGGCCGACAGGCGCTGCGAAATGGCGCGCATCGAGGCGGACGGCACGATCAGCCCGTCGATCGCCTGCCGATCATAGCGCGGCAGGTCGAGATGCAGGCTGGCGAGCGTAGTGACGGTTCCGGACGTGCCCAGCAGGCGAATGTCCTGCGGATCGCGCGGCAGGCGAGCGGCGAGTGGCTCGAACGCCTCCGCCACGCGAGCGCGCATCCGCGCATAGGCGGCGGCGCGGCCGGCCGGGTCGCCATGGTCGAACGGCTCGCTTTCAGTGAGCGACACGACTCCCCAAGGCGCGCTGACCCAGTCGACGATGCGCGGCGCGGCGCAGCCCTTGGCGTCGACCAGCACCAGTTCGGTCGACCCGCCGCCAATGTCGAAGATGAGCGCGGGGCCATCGCCCGGCTCCAACAGCGCATGGCAGCCAAGGACCGCGAGCCGCGCTTCTTCCTGCGCGCTGATGATGTCGAGGGCGATGCCGGTTTCGCGATAGACCCGGTCGATGAACGCCGCGCCGTTGGAGGCGCGGCGGCACGCCTCGGTCGCGACCGAGCGGGCCAGCGTCACGTGGCGGCGGCGCAGCTTGTCGGCGCAAATGCCGAGCGCGGCGATCGCCCGGTCGATCGCCGCGTCGCTGATCCGGCCGGTGCCGGCCAGCCCCTCGCCCAACCGGACGATGCGGGAAAAGGCGTCGACGACGATGAAGCCGTCAGCCGACGGCTTGGCGATCAGCAGGCGGCAATTATTGGTGCCAAGGTCGATCGCCGCATAGGCGCGGCGCCCCTGATGATGCCCTTGCGGGAAGGCCCCCTGCCTGGCCGGGGGCGGAACGACCGCAGCCTTGGTCCCCTCTCCCCGTCCCACGCGCCCTTGGGAACCGTGGGAACCCACCTGGGGGTTTGAGGTCTGCGGCGATGGGCGGTATTGCGCCATGCCGTTGCTCACTTCTTCTCATCGCCGCCGTCGGAAGACTTTGGAACTTGGAATAGAGAGTAGGCAGGTGCGCCCCAAAGCGCAAGGGCGGGGAATGGCGCGATCGGCGGGAGAGCGGACGACCGATGCGGGCGCGGATCAGCGGCCCGTTTGCGCGCCCAGGAAGCGATCGACCAGTTCGCGCGCGAGCCGAGCGGGACGCATGGTGGCGGCATCGAGGCAGCACCAGCTCGACTTGACTTCCGCCAGCACGTCCTCGCCGCGCTTGATGATGGTTTCGTAGAAGGCGCGCGCGCCCTGCACCTTTTCCAGCAACACCGTGGCGACCACGTCATCACCCAGGAAACCGGGCTTACGATAAGTGATCTCATGCTTGAGCGCGACCCACATATGGGCGGCGACCGCTTCGGCCGGGGCCAGCGAGCGCCAATGGTCGATCACCGCCGCCTGCACCCATTTCAGGTAGCTGGCATTGTTGACATGACCCATGAAGTCGATGTCGTCGGGGTCGACGCCGATGGCGTAGCTATAGGGGACGGAATTACTCACACCCATGTCAATAGCATGGGTGCGTCGCGGCGGCTATTGTGAAAAGCGCAATCGTCGGGGTGGCATGCGCCCAGTCGAAACCCGGCAAGCCCGTCGCTATAGCGGCAGCAGCGCGGCGACGATCCAGCGGTCCTCGGCGCGCAGCACGCCCCAGGCGCGAGCGGCGGCGCGGCTGTCCATCGCCTCCACGCCGATGTCCCTCGCCTCCAGCGCGCGGACCAGGGCGCGCGTGGGCTGCTGGAGCCCCGCGCCGGTGCCGAGCAGCAGAAATTCGGGCGTCGGACCAAAATCCAGCAGGTCGCCCAGCATCGCGACATCCAGCGAAGAGACATTCGCGGGCGCCTCCCAGGCGAGGGCGCGGAGCGGCGAAAGCAGCAGACCGCCGGGAAACAGATCGTCGCGCACCCGGAAACCGCGCCCGGCAAAGCCAGTGACGATCGGCCCCTGCCCCGCGTCGTCGCGGCGCACTTCGATGCCGATGCGCGCGCCCGGTCCGCTGGCTGGGGGCGAATCGCTCAGGGCTGCGCCCCGTCGCGCGGGCCCAGGCGCTCGCCCTGGGCGGCAAGGCCCTTGCTCGCTTTCCGGTCGGCGGGCGCGGGCTTCAGGCCCAGGCTGATGAGCAGCGAGGAAGAGACATAGACTGACGAATAGGTGCCGACGACGATGCCCAGCATCATGGCGGCGGTGAAGCCGCGCAGCACATGCCCGCCGAACAGCAGCAGCGCGCCCAGCGCCAACATGATCGTAACCGATGTCATGACCGTGCGCGGCAGGGTCTCGTTAACCGAAAGGTCGATCAGCGCCTTCATGTCCATCTTGCGATATTTGCGCATATTCTCGCGGATGCGGTCGTCGATCACCATCTTGTCGTTGATCGAATAGCCGACGATCGTCAGCACGGCGGCGATGATGTTGAGGTCGAACTCCAACTGGGTGATCGCGAAGAAGCCCAGCGTCATCAGCACGTCATGCATGATCGCGACGAAAGTCGAGACGCCGAACTGCCATTCGTAGCGGAACCAGGAAAAGATGGCGATGCCGAACACCGCCAGCAGCACCGCGAGCACCCCGTTCTGGATCAGCTCGCCCGACACCTTGCCCGAGACCGTGTCATAGCGCGAGAAAGTGACGCCGGGAAACTGCGCGGTCATGGCCCGGCGCGTCTTTTCGACGACCGCATTGGCCGCGCCCGCGCCCCCCTGCTCGGGAAGCGGCAGGCGGATCTGCACCGTCTTGGGATCGCCGAACTGCTGGAGCGAGCTTTCGCCGACGCCGAGCCCGCCGATGGTGGAGCGCACCTTGTCGGTCTCCACCGCTTGCGGGAACTTGGCCTCGATCATCAGGCCGCCGACGAAATCGACGCCCAGGTTAAGGCCGCGATAGGCGGTGGCGCCGACCGCCAGAACCGTCAGCAGCGCGGTCAGGGCAAACGCCCATTTCCGCATCGCGACGAAGCCGATATTGGTGTTGTCGGGGACGAGTTTCAGAAGTTTCATGGGTTTTCCCTCCCGCCCCTCAAATGGTGATGTCGGTCGGACGCGCGCGGCGCAGCCAGGTCGCGACGATCAGCCGGGTGAAGGTGACGGCGGTGAACACGCTGGTCGCGATGCCGATCAGCAGCACGATGGCGAAGCCCTTGACCGGGCCGGAGCCGAGCGCGAGCATGATGCCGCCGGCGATGGCGTGGGTGACGTTCGCCTCGAAGATCGTGCGGCTGGCTTCCTTATAGCCATGCTCGACCGACTGGACGACGTTGCGCCCCCGCCGCCGCTCCTCGCGAATTCGTTCGTAGATAAGGACGTTGGCATCGACCGCGGTGCCGATGGTCAGCACGAAACCGGCGATGCCCGGCAATGTCAGCGTCGCGCCGAGAATGCCCATCACGCCCAGGATCACCAGCACGTTGATGGCGACCGCCAAGTTCGCATACATGCCGAACCGGCCGTAACTGAGGAACATGAAGACCGCGACGGCGGCGACCGCGATGATCGAGGCGATCAGGCCCGCGCGGATCGAATCGGCGCCAAGCTGCGGGCCGACCGTGCGTTCCTCCACCACCGTCAGCGCGACGGGCAGCTTGCCCGAACGCAGCGCGATCGCGAGCTGGTTGGCGCTCTCCACCGTGAAGCTGCCCGAAATCTGGGCGGAACCGCCCAGAATCGGCTCGTTGATGTTCGGCGCCGACAGGACCCGGCCGTCGAGGATGATCGCAAAGGGGCGGTTGACGTTCTGCGAGGTCACCTGACCGAACTTGCGCCCACCCGATCCGTTGAAGCGGATCGAGACGTTGGGCTCGTTGCTCTGCTGGTCGTAGCTTTGCTGGGCGTCGGTCAGGTCCTCGCCCGACACCATCACCTGCCGCTTGACGGCGATGAACGGCACGCCCGACGGATTGTTGGGATAGGGCAGCACCTCGCTGCCGACGGGCGCGCGGCCCTGCGCCAGCGCGGCGGGATCGGCGGTCTGGTCTACCAGCTTGAACTCCAACTTCGCGGTCTGGCCCAGCAAGTCCTTCAATGCCTTGGGGTCCTGAAGCCCCGGCACCTGCACGACGATGCGGTTATCGCCCTGCTGCTGGATCGTGGGTTCGCGCGTGCCCATCTCGTCGATGCGCTTGCGGATCACCTCGGTCGCGACTTCCATCGCGCTCTTGACGGCATTGTCGACGCCCGCCTCGGTCGGGGTGATGACGATGGTGGAGCTGTTCACCACCTCCACGTTGAAATCGCGCTGGCCGGTCAGCCCCGCGCCCTGCGTAAGCGGGCGGATGCGCTCGACCGCGGCGTCCACCTGCTGCGGATCGCGGACCATGAAGGACAGCTTGCCGTCGCGGCTGGAGATATCGCCGATCGCGATGCGCGGGTCGCCCCGCCGCAATTCGGTGCGGACCTGCTCCTCCATATTGACGAGGCGCGCCTTGGCCACGTCCTGCGTCGAGGCTTCCAGCAGCAGATGACTGCCGCCCGACAGGTCGAGGCCCAGGTTGACGCGAGTCTGGAGCGCGGGGGGCAGACGCGTGACGAGGCTGTCGGGCAGGAAGCTGGGAACGGCGCAGAGGATGCCCACCAGCAGCGGCAGGATGATCGTCAGCACGCGCCAGCGCGGAAAGCTCAGCATCGGTGGATCAGTCGTTCGCGGGCTTGGCGGCGGCGGGATCTATGACGTCGGTCAGGGTCGACTTGACCGCCTTCACCTTCATCCCCGGCGCGAGTTCGATATCGGCATAATGATCGTCGACGCGCACCGCCTTGCCCACCAGGCCGCCGCCAGTGACGACGGAATCACCCTTCTTCACCGCGTCGATCTTCGCCTTATGCTCCTTCATCCGCTTCTGCTGCGGACGGATGAGCAGGAACCAGAAGACAGCGAAGATCAGGACCAGCGGCAGCATCTGCATGACGATGCCTGCGCCGGCCGAAGAACCGCCGGCGGCCTGAGCGAAGGCTGGGGGGATGAGCATGAAGGATGTCGCCTCGAAGAAATAGGGTCGGTGCGCGGGCCCGCTTAAGGCGGGGCACCACGGATCAAGGGCGCGCGGCTACCATAGATGGCCGGTGGGACGCAACAGCGAGCTACGGCGCGCCCCGCCGCGCGCGCCAAGCAACGGCCGCATCTTTCCGCCCTTGCAACTTGGTCCCGACCCTTCTATGTGCCGCCCTCCGGTCGGGACGTAGCGCAGCCTGGTAGCGCATCACACTGGGGGTGTGGGGGTCGGAGGTTCGAATCCTCTCGTCCCGACCAAAAAACCCGAAGCAATGGGTTAAACAAGCGTCGCTGCATCCAGCAGCGCCACCTATTAGCGTCGTCTAACACAAATCTAACAGCGCCGTAGATTACCGTGCGCTTCGCTCTTTCACCTGAGCGCGAAGTTCATCGGATCGGCGCTCTGTCTCTGTCAACCCAGCAAACATCATCGCCAGCGGCGCATGTGTTCCTCCTTCATATTCGAGGAGGGCGCAGTTTTCCAAAGCGCGGCGATACTCGCGCCAGTGCTGCTGAGCCGTTCAAGCGCTTCGTTTTCTTGTTCACTTAAGAGAAGTTGCAAATCGAGAAGCGCCTGCTGGAGCTTCGCTTCTGCAACCTCACAGGCCGCCCCGGTGCGCCCCTTCATGGCGACATTAGAATGAAACGCTTCCGGCTCATTCACCTCCTCAGCTATCTCCTCAACCACCTGCTTGGCAGTGCTGCTGGAAGAAACCGAAGGGTCGCGCATAATAGCTTCGAGTTGGCGCACGTCCTCCATCGTCATGCCACTTGCGCGTAGTTTTGCGCCAAGGTCCGCAACCGTGTGTAAATAGGTAGCTTGATCCTGTTTAGGCGAGCCAGTCCACCAGCGTTTCAGGACGAAGCCAAATCCCGCCCCAGGCATCCCACGAAACCACCTACTAATGCAGTCGATGCGACCAGCAGCGGCGTCGGTATATTGCTCAGTAAATCCATGAATCAGCTATAAACAAGGCGACGGAATAATAACAGCGCCCCACACCCGAAGGTGAGAGCGTTGGCAACATCAAGCGGCTGGCAAGGAGTGGCCCCGCCCCGATGCTGGGCCCGCTTCCTCCTTCGCACGCCCTCGATAGCCGCCAAGCGTTGCGCGGGTGCTTCGCCCTGTCCTACATATAACCATATAGGATATGGATGGCCTCCAACATGGGGAGGCGGCATTGGACATCGCGCAGCTTATCGACGAGGTCATCGCCCGTGAGGGCGGCTACAGCGACCATCCGGCCGATCGCGCCGGGCCGACGCGCTGGGGCATCACCCAGGCGATCGCGCGCGCCAACGCCTGTGCCGGAGACATACGCGGCCTGCCGCGCGCCGTGGCGGAGGCCATTTATCGCCGCCTCTATTGGGACCGGCCCGGCTTCGCCTTCGTGGCGGAGATCGCGCCCGACGTGGCGGCCGAACTGTTCGATACCGGCGTGAACATGGGTGTCGCCGTGGCCGGAGGATTTCTTCAGCGGGCGCTGAACGCGCTCAACCGCAACGGCGCGGATTACGCTGACCTGACGGTCGATGGGACGGTGGGCGCGCGGACGCTGGCGGCGCTGGGCGCGTTCATGGCCCTGCGCGGCAAGGGCGGCGCGTCGGTGCTGCTGAAGGCGATCGAGGCGTTGCAGGGCGAGCGCTATATCGCGCTGGCCGAAAGCCGACCGGCGAACGAGGCATTCCTCTATGGCTGGCTCGCGAACCGGATCGGTTAGGAAGTAGATATGACCAGCGAACCCACTTGCACCTGCCCGCAAGCGAGCCAGGAGCTGCGTGCGCTGTTGGCGGAGGCGCAAAGCGCGGACCGCTGGACCAGCCGCGCGCGTCCCGCCTTCCTCTATGTCATCTATGCGCTGCTGCTATGGGCCATTCCGATGGGCCTGATCGCCGGCGTCGACCCGCAACTGGGCGCGGCGATCGCGGCCGGCATGAAAGCCTATCTGGAGGCGCTGCCCGAGCCACTTTATGCGCTGTTCGGCACCGGCTATCTTGGCTATACGGCCGCGCGCGCCTGGGGAAAGGCGAAGGGAAGCGAGCAGTAGCGCCTTCTGCGCTTTCACCCGAGCGTGGGCGCCGCTCCAGCGAAAGCGGGAAAACCAGCCTGATCGCGTAAGGCCGGGCTATTCCGCCGCGTCGGGCAGCGCCCTCACCGCCTCGGCCGCGCTCGGTTCGCGAACCAGCGCCTCCACCGGCGTCAGTTCCTCCAGCTCGCGCCCGCCCGTCTCGATATTGAGGTCGCGCAGCTTGCGGCCCGTCACCAGCACCCGCCCCTCGAAACTGCCGACGAAGGCGTTATAATCGCCCACCGCGCCGGTGAGGCGGTTGCCGAGCTTCCTTAGCGAAGTGGCAGCGGCGGCCAGGCGCTCATAAAGCTCCTTGCCCAGCAGGCCGATCCGCTTCGCCTCATCCGCCATTTTTTCCTGCCGCCACACCGCCGCGACGGTGCGCGCGATGGCGATGAGGTTAGTCGGGGTGGCGAGCAGCACGCGCCGGGAAAAGGCGTGATCCCACAGGCCAGGCTCCTGCTCCAGCGCGGCGGAGAGGAAATGCTCGCCGGGCACGAACATGATCACATAGTCGGGCGCTTCGTCGAACTGGTCGGCATAGCTTTTGCGGCCGAGCGCCTCGACATGGGCGCGCATCGCGGCGGCATGGGCAGCGAGGTGCCGGCGGCGTTCCTCGTCGCCGTCGGCGCCGAACGCATCCTGATAGCTGTTGAGCGACACCTTGGCGTCCACCACCAGCGCTCGGCCGCCGGGCACGCGGATGATGACGTCCGGGCGCAGGCGGCCGTCCTCATGCGCGACGCTGACTTCCGTCTGGAAATCCGCATGTTCGGACAGGCCGCAGCTTTCCAGCACGTTGCGCAACTGCTGTTCGCCCCAGCGGCCCCGCATCTTGGGACCGGCGCGCAGCGAGGTGACCAGCTTCTGCGCTTCGGCGCGGACCGCTTCCTGGCCGACGCGCATCGCGTCGATCTGGCCCTTCAACTCGCCATAGGCCTCGGTGCGCTGCTGTTCGATCTGGCTGATCTTCCGGTCGTAGCGCTGGATCGTGTCGTTGACCGGGGTGAGGAGCTGACGGAGCTGCGCCTCGCTTTTTTCATGCGCCTGGGCGAAGCGCTGGTCGGCGCGTTCGAGGAAAGCGTTCTGCGCCTGCCCCAGCAGCTTGCCGCCAATTTCGCTGAACTGGGCCGAAAGCTGCTCCTTCGCGTCGCGCAGGGCGACCAGTTGCGCCTCGAACGATTCGGCACGAGCCTGAGCTTCGGAGCGTAGCGCCGCGAGGTCGCGGAGCGCGGCTTCGCGATCCGCATGGGCGGCCTGGAGCTGATCGCGCAGCAGCCCCGCCTGCCCTGCCCGCTCCTGTTCCACCACCAGTTCGCGCAGCGCGGCATTGCGCTGGTCGGCGGCGAGATCCAGCCGCGCGGCAAGGTCCCCGCGCTCGGCCAGGAGCGGGGCGATACGGACGGCTGCGGCCCTGCCCGCCAACAGCCAGCCGACCGCGACTCCGGCCAACAGGGCGACAAGGATCAGGAGGAAGGCGAGCAGGTCCATGCGAAAGCGCTTTCAGGATAGGAACGAAAAGAGAACTTAGCCGTCCCTCCCCCGCCTCGCAAGCCGTCTCGCACATGCCGATGATGGATTTGCCTGGCAGCCGGGCCCGCGCCCCATCACAGATCGGCAACCTCATATAAGGGCCGGATTTCGATCTCGCTCGGTCCCGGCATCGGATTGGGGCAGCGCTTAACCCAGGCGATCGCCTCGTCCATATCCTTGACATTCCAGAGCCAGAAGCCGGCGACCAGTTCGCGCGCCTCGGCGAAAGGCCCGTCGATCACCGTCCGGCCCGGGCCGTCGAACGCAACACGCTTGCCTTGCGAGGAGGGCTGTAGGCCATCGGCGGCGAGCAGAATGCCGGCCTCGCGAAGCGCGTCGTTGAACCGGCCCATCGCCTCCATGGCTTCCATCGCCTCGGGCGTTGGGACAAAGCCCTTTTCGCTGTCCTCGGTCGCCTTCACCAACACCATCACGCGCATCGTTTGCCTCCCTGTTCGAGCCGGCATTCACCGGGCTGCTCCTTCATGGCGCCAGCTTGCTTTTGCAGAATAAGCGCCCCGAAGCGATCGGCATCCGCGGACGAGCAACGGTTGTCGACGCAAAACGGCGGTTTGGCGATGGGTGAAGGCGACGCCCTCAATTCGGGCACGTTTGAATGCTACTTACTGGTCATCGGGCGGTAAAGGGTCATCTTAGCGAATACTGAGGTGAATCCGACGTGGATTGAGCCACTCTGGAATCATTCCCACTCGATCGTGCCCGGCGGCTTTGACGTATAGTCGTAGACCACCCGGTTAATGCCCTTCACCTCGTTGATGATCCGGGTGGCGACGCGGCTGAGGAAGGCGGCATCGAACGGATAGATGTCGGCGGTCATGCCGTCGGTCGAAGTGACCGCGCGCACCGCGCAGACGCTGTCATAGGTGCGATAATCGCCCATCACGCCGACGGTGCGGACCGGCAGCAGCACGGCGAAAGCCTGCCAGATCGCGTCGTAGAGGCCGGCGGCGCGGATTTCCTCCAGATAGATGGCGTCGGCCTTGCGCAATATGTCGCACCGCTCCTTGGTCACTTCGCCGGGGATGCGGATGGCGAGGCCGGGTCCCGGAAAAGGATGGCGGCCCACGAAGATGTCGGGCAGGCCCAGTTCCTTGCCCAACACGCGAACCTCGTCCTTGAACAGCTCGCGCAGCGGTTCGACGAGCTTCATGTTCATGGCGGCGGGCAGGCCGCCGACATTATGGTGGCTCTTGATCGTCACCGAAGGCCCGCCGGTGAAGGACACGCTTTCGATCACATCGGGATAGAGCGTGCCTTGCGCTAGGAAGTCGGCGCCGCCGATCTTCGCGGCTTCCTCCTCGAACACGGCGATGAACTCGCCGCCGATGAATTTGCGCTTCTTCTCCGGATCGGTGAGGCCCGCCAACCCCGCTAAAAAGCGCTCCTCGGCAATCACATGCACCAGCTTGATGCCATAATGTTCGCGGAACAGGCTGACCACCTGTTCGGCCTCGCCAAGCCGCATCAGCCCGTGATCGACGAAGACGCAGGTAAGCTGGTCGCCGATCGCCTCATGGATCAGCACCGCCGCGACCGCGCTGTCGACGCCGCCCGACAGGCCGCAGATCACCCGGCCCGCCCCTACCTGCGCCCGGATCTCCGCGATCTTGGTCTCGCGAAACTCGGCCATGGTCCAGTCGCCGGCAAGGCCGCAGACATGGCGCGCGAAATTGGCGATCAGCTTGCCGCCATCGGGCGTATGGACGACCTCGGGGTGGAATTGAGTGGCGTAGAGGCGCCTGGCCTCGTTCGCGGTCACGGCGAAGGGCGCGCCCTCGCTGGTGGCGACGACCTCGAACCCCTCGGCGAGCCGCGTCACCTTGTCGCCATGGCTCATCCACACCTGATGCCGCTCGCCCGGCTGCCACAGCCCGTCGAACAGGGCGCAGGTCTTTTGCACCTCAATGAAGGCGCGGCCAAACTCGCCGCTCTCGCCGCCCTCAACATTGCCGCCCAGTTGCTGCATCATCGTCTGCTGGCCGTAGCAGATGCCAAGGATCGGTATGCCCGCATCAAAGATCGCCTGCGGCGCGCGGGGGCTGTCCTCCCACATGACCGAGGAGGGGCCGCCGGAGAGGATCACGCCCTTGGGCCGCATCCGGGCGAAGGCTTCGGGGGCGGTGTTGAAAGGAGCGATCTCGCTATAGACTCCGGCCTCGCGGACGCGGCGGGCGATGAGCTGGGTGACCTGGCTGCCGAAATCCACAATGAGGATGGAATCCTGAATGGGCAGCGTCATCGAATCGCCTCTTTCATCGGGGCCGGGAGCAATAGGGATTGCGCGCGGTTAGTCCGATGGGGCCTCAATGTCCAGCGAGGCGGCCGGGGGGCCGAACCCCGCGCCGACGAGACCGGCGATCAGCGCGAAACGAGGTCGCGGCTCAGATAGACATTAGCGACTCGGCCGTCCTTCACCGTGCATGTGAAGCGGCGGGTGCTGCCGTTTGCCGCGTTCTGGTCCGTGCGAGCTTCGATTTCACCGTCGATATTATAGCCGCCCTCAAAGGTGCGCGGATCGTCCATCCGACGGACCTCGGCATAGCCGCCGCCGGCTGACGCTTCCTGACGCGCGGCATTGGCGCAGGCATCGGCGTCGGCCAGCGCGTCGCTGGTCTCTCCCGCGTCGCGTCCCTCGTTCCGATTGGTCGCTTCCACGTCCGCGCCATAGTCAGTGCCGTCAGCCGGCGGCGGCGCGTCGTCGTCCAGCGCCCGGTCGCGCGGAGCGTCGCCGGCGGCGGCCTTGCGGTCCTTGGATATGGACGAAGCGACGATCGCGACCGCGCCGACCAGCGCGGCAACGCCGACTGCGTCGCCAAAGCCGAAACCGTCGCGGCCATGATAACGATAGCGATCATGATAATGGCCGTAGCGCGGGCGCGCCTCGGCCGGGACGGCGCTGCCCACGACCAGCGCCGCGCCGAGCAGCGAACCCATCATCAGCCGAGCCTTGCGCATGTCGATCCCGTCCCTGTCCATCACGATGAACGCACCCCTAGCAGCGGCAGGCTGTCGCGCGGCTGAACGTCATTTCGCTTTGTCCTCGATCCTAAGCCCAGTGAAGCGGGCGGCGAAGGCATAGCTGTCGGCATATTCCTCTATCACCTTGTCGGTCGGCTTGCCCGATCCGTGACCCGCGCGCGTCTCTATGCGGATCAAACGCGGCTGCTCGCCAAGGTCCGTCGCCTGGAGCGCGGCGGCATATTTGAAGCTGTGGCCGGGCACCACCCGATCGTCGGTGTCGGCGGTGGTGACCAGGATGGCGGGATAGGCCCTGCCCGCCGTGACGTTATGATAGGGCGAATAGCTGTAGAGCAGGCGGAAATCCTCCTCCCTGGCAGGCGAGCCATAATCGTCGATCCAATAGCGCCCGGCGGTGAAGCGGTCGAAGCGCAGCATGTCCATGACCCCCACGCCCGGCAGCGCCGCGGCGAACAGGTCGGGCCGCTGGTTGACGGCGGCGGCTACCAGCAGGCCGCCGTTCGACCGCCCCTCGATCGCCAGGCCGCCCGGCGTTGTATAGCCGTTGGCCTTCAGATATTCCCCTGCCGCGATGAAATCGTCGAACACATTCTGCTTGTTTTGCAGACGCCCGGCGTCGTGCCACGCCTTC
Organism: Sphingobium sp.; assembly: GCA_033795485.1. Taxonomy (GTDB): domain Bacteria; phylum Pseudomonadota; class Alphaproteobacteria; order Sphingomonadales; family Sphingomonadaceae; genus Sphingobium. The sequence continues at coordinate 44,097 of JARYGO010000019.1, read as the reverse complement.
CCATATTCGCCGCCCCCGCGCAGATTGGCGATTGCATAGACGCCACCCTGCTCCAGCCAAGCGAGCCGTGTCGCCGAAAAACCCGGCGTTACCGAAATGTTGAAGCCGCCATAGCCATAGAGGATCGTGGGCGCGGGCGTCGCAGTCGCCGCCAGGCTTTTCTTGCGGATGACGAACATCGGCACCTTCGTGCCGTCCTTCGACGGATAGAAAAGCTGCTCGGTCACGAAATCATCGGGGTTGAAGGCCAGTTCCGGCCGAGCGAACAGCGTGACCGCCCCTGTGGCCGTGTCGAAGCGATAGATGGTCGAGGGCGTGGTGAAGCCCGAAAAGCTGAAGAAGGTTTCCGGATCGCCGACATCGCCGCTGAAGCCCGATGCCGTGCCGACGCCGGGCAGCGGCACGTCGCCGACCTTGCGCCCGTCCAGCTCGACCAGCTCCGCGACCGTCGCCGCGTCGTTCATATAGGCGAGGATCAGGCGGTTGCCGACCATCGACCCGCCCGCGAGCGTCTCGGCGCGCTCTTTCACGATCTCAACCGGACGGAAGCGGGGCCGCGCGGCGTCGAGCGTGACCACGCGCTGGCGGGGCGCGCCCTTGTCGGTTACGAACCAGAGCGTCGTGCCCCGGCTGCCGATCAGCCGCCATTCATTGTCGAGACCGCGCACCAGCCGGCGCGGCTTGACCGTGCCGCCGTCCAGCCGCGCGATCGCCACCTCATGCCGCGGATCGGTGCCCAGGTGCGAGGTGATGACCAGCCACCGGCCGTCATCGGTCACCTCCGCGCTATGACCGAGCTTGGGCCGGTCGGGGGTCGCATAGATCAACCGATCCTGCGCCTGCTCCGTGCCCAGGCGATGATAATAGATTTGCTGGTTCTCGTTGGTACTCTGGAAGGCCGCGCCTTCCACAGGCGCGGCGAAGCGCGAATAGAAGAAGCCTTCGCCCTTCCCGTCCCAGGCTAGGTCGGAAAACTTCACCCACTCGACCTTGTCATCCAGCACTGCGCCGCCGTCGACGTCCAGCACCCGCAAGGTGCGCCAGTCGGTGCCGCCGTCCTGCACCGCGTAGAGAAGATGCCGCCCCGTCGGCGAGGGGCGCCATTCAGCCAGCGCCGTCGCTCCGTCCTTCGCCCATTCATTGGGGTCGATCAGCAGCCGCTGCGCGCCCGACAGCCCCTCGCGCACGAACAGCGGGGTCTGGTTCTGAAGGCCGCTATTATAACCGTAGAAATAGCGTTTACCGGCCTTGCGGGGAACGGTGTAGCGGCCATAGGCATAGAGCGCCTGCATCCGGCGGCGCAGGGCGTCGCGCCCCGGCAGGCCGTCGAGATAGGTTTGCGTCACCCGGTTTTCCGCCGTCACCCAATTGCGCACGGCGGGATCGACCCGCACGTCATTTTCCAGCCAGCGATAGGGATCGGCGACCTTGATGCCGAAATGATCCTCGACCAGGTCGAGGCGGGGCGTGAGGGGATAGCGCAGCTTGGCCTCCGCTGGGTCAATATTGGCGGCGTCGGGATTGGCGATGGCGGGAGCGGAAGCCGGGGCAAGGCCGAGCGCGGCGCTCAGCATGGCGAGCGTCAGCAGCACGAGCGGGCTGCGGTGGGCGAACATTGACATCCTCTCCTGGTATCAACTCTCTGCTATAGCCGAGGACGCACGAAAAAACAGGCCGGGGCGCCTGAGGGCCCCGACCTGTTTCGCTATGCTTGTCGGTTCAACGCCGTCGTGAGGCGCTGGCCGAAATCAGGCGGCTTCCAGCGCGTCCTCGTCGGCGTTCTGGAGCGGACCGGAGTCCTGGCCCTTGGCGTCGACATCGCGGTCGACCAGCTCGATGATCGCGATCGGCGCCGCGTCCGACGCGCGCAGGCCCGCCTTGATTACGCGGGTATAGCCGCCGTTGCGATCCTTGTAGCGTTCGGCCAGGACATCGAACAGCTTAGTGAGCTGCGCGTCGTCCTTCAGCCGGGCGTCGGCCAGGCGACGGTTGGAAAGGCCACCCTTCTTCGCCAGCGTGATCAGCTTTTCGACGTAGGGACGCAGTTCCTTCGCCTTGGGCGTGGTGGTCATGATCTGCTCATGCTTGATGAGCGAGGCGGCGAGGTTGCGGAGCAACGCGGTGCGATGTCCGGCGCTGCGCTGGAGTTTGCGGTGACCGACCTTGTGACGCATGATGACTTCCTTCGTTCGTTAAGGGCCCGTGTGAGGTAGCCCAGACCAGGCGGTGATAAGGGCCACCGCCCAAAGCCCTGCCCCTACCCCCGTTCGGTTCGAGCTTGTCGAGAACTGTTCTCGACGACGCTTCTCGACAAGCTCGAAGCTACTCGAACCGAACGGAAGAGCCTTGTCAGCCCAGCAGCTCCTGTTCGAGCTTCTTGGCCATTTCCTCGATATTCTCCGGTGGCCAGCCGGGGATGTCCATGCCCAGTCGCAGGCCCATGGACGACAGCACTTCCTTGATCTCGTTCAGCGACTTGCGGCCGAAATTGGGGGTGCGCAGCATCTCGGCCTCGGTCTTCTGGACCAGATCGCCGATATAGATGATGTTGTCGTTCTTCAGGCAGTTGGCGCTGCGGACCGACAGTTCCAGCTCGTCCACCTTCTTGAGCAGATAGCGGTTGATCTGGTTGGTGTCGCTCTCCCCTTCCGAGGAGGTCGCCACGGCGTGACCGCCCGACGACGGCGCGGCGCTGGGCAGCGCGTCCTCGAAATGGACGAAGAGCTGGAGCTGGTCCTGAAGGATACGGGCGGCATAGGCGACCGCGTCCTCCGGGCTGACGGTGCCGTCGGTCTCGACGGTCAGCGACAGCTTGTCATAGTCCAGTTCCTGGCCGACGCGGGTATTGTCGACCTTGTAGGCGACCTGGCGGACCGGCGAGTAGAGCGCGTCGACGGGGATCAAGCCGATCAGCGCATCGGCCGGACGGTTGGCGACGGCGGGAACATAACCCTTGCCGATATCGGCGGTCAGCTCCATGTTCAGCGTCGCGCCCTGGTCCAGATGGCAGATGACCAGATCGGGGTTCATCACCTCGATGTCGCCGGTGACGGCGATGTCGCCGGCCTTGACCACGGCCGGGCCGGTGGCGGAAAGCTGGAGCCGCTTAGGGCCCTCGCCTTCCATCTTCAGCGCGACCTGCTTGATGTTAAGGACGATGTCGGTCACGTCCTCGCGCACGCCGGCCAGCGACGAGAATTCGTGCAGGACGTTCTCGATCTTGATCGAGGTGACCGCCGCGCCCTGAAGCGAGGAAAGAAGAACCCGGCGCAGCGCGTTGCCGAGCGTCAGGCCGAAGCCGCGCTCCAGCGGCTCGGCGACGAAGGTCGCCTTGCGCTTGCCATCGCCCGACGACTTGATGTCGAGAGCGCTGGGCTTCTTCAATTCCTGCCAGTTCTTCATGTTGACAGTCATGTAATTCCCCTGGGAATGTGGTCGATGCGCCTGTGGACGATCAGGGGCCTGCGACCGATGCAAATGGGAAACGGGCAGCGCGTCCGCCGCCCGCTATTCTCAAACGAAGCCCTTAAACGCGGCGACGCTTGGAAGGACGCACGCCATTGTGCGGAATCGGCGTGACGTCGCGGATCGAGGTGATGTGGAAGCCGACGGCCTGCAACGCGCGCAACGCCGACTCGCGGCCCGATCCCGGACCCTTGACCTCGACCTCCAGCGTGCGGACGCCATGTTCGGCGGCCTTGCGGCCCGCATCCTCGGCGCACACCTGGGCGGCATAGGGAGTCGACTTGCGGCTGCCCTTGAAGCCCATCATGCCGGCCGAGGACCAGGAAATCGCGTTGCCCTGGGCGTCGGTGATGGTGACCATCGTGTTGTTGAAGCTGGCGTTCACATGCGCGACGCCGGCCGAAATATTCTTGCGCTCGCGCCGCTTGATGCGCTGAGGTTCCCGTGCCATTTGCTCTATCCTACTGAAATCGTTGCTGCGGGAGGGGCCTTATCCAAGAGGAAAGCCGCCTCCAGCGGAGAAGAAGCGCCCAATCGTCCTGCGGACGATCGCTTACTTCTTCTTGCCCGCGATCGGCTTAGCCTTGCCCTTCCGGGTGCGCGCATTGGTGTGCGTGCGCTGGCCGCGGACCGGCAGGCCCTTGCGATGGCGCAGGCCGCGATAGCAGGCCAGGTCCATCAGCCGCTTGATGTTCATCGCGGTCTCGCGACGAAGATCGCCCTCGACCGTCAGGTCGGCGTCGATGGCCTCACGGATCTGAAGCACTTCGGCGTCCGAAAGGTCCTGCACGCGACGGCTATGGTCGATGCCCAGCTTGTCGGCGATGTTGACGGCGGTCTTGCGGCCGATGCCGTGGATGTAGGTGAGCGCGATGATCACGCGCTTGTTGGTCGGGATGTTGACACCCGCAATACGAGCCATGGGTATTTATTCTCCTGCTCCACAGGGCGGTTGGCGCCGCCCTATCTCAAAGCGTCAGGCCGGATCGGTGAAAATCCGGCAATAATGTTGGTCTCCCCCTGGACGCAAAAAAGACGGCCAGCGCCAAGGCACTGCCGCTACCAAGCGTGTCGGGATGGGTCCCCTTACCGATTCGAGCGGGAACTGTCAATGCGGCCAAGCCGGCTGAAGGATCATAAGCGATGGGCGGGTTCACCCCGGCCCCGGTCCGCATGACCAGCGCGCCATTCCCTTCGCACCCTTTTCCGGTTGTGGGAAGGGGACCCGGTGGGGCATGGAGGCGCGATGCGCAAGTTTGCTCCCCTGATCCCGATCGCCCTGCTGGCCTCCTGCGTGGCCGCGCCCGAGCAGCGTCCCGCCCCGCCGCCGGCCTCGCGCCCCGCCCCCGCGCCGGCACCCGCGCCGCCTCCGACGCCCGCGCCCACTCCGACCGAATGGCAATATCGCCCCGTCACGCCCGGCGACTGGCGCTATCGCGGTGATGCGGGCGGCTCCTCCGCCGTCTTCGGCATGGGGGCGAGCGCTCCGCTGCTGGCCATCCGCTGCGACCGAGCGACCCGCCGGGTCAGCTTCGCGCTGGCGGGCGCGGGGAGCGGACCGATGCTGGTCCGCACGACCTATGGCGCGACCAATTGGCCCGCCACCGCCACGAGCGCCGCCCTGCCCGAAACGGTGGCGACGCGCGCCGCCGCCGACGTGGTGCTGGACCAGATCGCCTATAGCCGGGGCAAGTTCGGCGTCGAGGTGCAGGGACTTGCCCCCCTGATCCTGCCCGCCTGGGCGGAAGTCGCGCGCGTCGTAGAGGATTGCCGGGGCTGAAAAGCCCTGCATTTCGCGACGGATCGGGGATTTTCAGCGGAAGCGAGGCGATGCGCCCGATCGCGGCGCGAACGGCGAAGTATGATTCCAAAAAAGAATAATACAAGGCTTGATCGCGCATCCCGTTTGATTCACTCTCTCCCCGTGGTCGCCAGAGGGCACGACGCCCCAACGGGCATACCGAAGTCGGCCACGCGGGCTTCAACATAGCGAAAGGAGGTGATCCGATGTCTCATGGTTCAGCAATGGGGTCGGTCAAGTCCATTCGGGGAACGCGCCGCTGAGCGACGCCGCTGCGTCGATCCTTGCACGACAGGCTATCCGATCACCCCTGCCTTTCGCGGGATGATCCCCTGCCGACATCAGGATAGCGCGACCCACGTTTCCCCAAAGGGCGGCACTTCCGGCCGCTGACCATGCACATGATGGGCCGTCGGGCACCGACCCGGCGGCCCCTCTCATTTTTGGGGGTGGATGACTTGCATGGCAGGCTTTCGGTCCGCCGCTTTTTTCCGGCGGCTATGCGGCGCTTGCGACCTGTCGGCATTCCATCCATGAAAGGCAGACATGGTCCTGGAGGCGGCACGAGAGCCGAACGGGGCCGATGAACGCGTGGGTTCCGTGACCGCAACAATGAAGGTCATCTGCTTTGAACGCCCTGTACAGATATCTTCCGCGACGTGTCCGCGTCATCCTGCGGCGCCACGGCCCGGAAGCCCTTCTCTGGCGCCGCCGCATCGCCACATTGAGCGGCGCGGTCCTCATCGGGCTGATCGCTTTGTTGTTCGCCGCCCTTGCGGATAGAGCAAATGAGCTGTTCCTTGCCATTGTAGAACGCGGTTGGTGCATGCCGCTAGTCCTGACACCTGCCGGATTCGCTGTATTCGTCTGGTTAACCAACCGGCTGGCGCCCGAAGCCCGGGGATCGGGCATTCCTCAGGTGATGGCCGCCACCAGAGATCCCGAAAAGGGTTTAAGGCGATTGGTGTCGGCGCGCGCTGCCGTGGCGAAGTTCTTTCTCACGAGCGGAACGTTGGTCTTCGGAGCGTCGGTCGGACGTGAAGGCCCGACTGTCCAGATCGCGGCGACGGTGATGGGTTATTCCCATCGCCTGATGCGCGTTCCTTTGCGGTCGTCGGTCTATATCGCGGGAGGAGCGGCAGGGGTGGCGGCTGCGTTCAACACACCCTTGGCCGGTGTCGCCTTCGCCATAGAGGAACTGGCCGCAGCCTATGAGCAAAGAATGACGCTGCTCGTGATGGCGGCAGTGCTGATAGCGGGCATGGTAAGCCTCGGCATCGCCGGGGATTATATTTATTTCGGGGAAATGCGGCAAACATTGAATGTCGGCCAAGCCCTCCTTGCCGCTCCGGTGGCGGGCGTCGTAGGCGGTCTCGCTGGGGGCCTATTTTCGCGGCTCATGCTCGCCGCGGGGACAACCGAGGTTAGGCCGATGCCATGGCTGCGATCCCGGCCGGTGTCTTTCGCGGCGATTTGCGGGATGGCCGTGGCTGTCCTGGGGGTAACGACCGGCCTCACCTGGGGAACCGGCTATGATACCGCGCACGACATCATCTCCGGAGGGGACGTGCCGCTATGGTATGGGGCGGCAAAGTTCGTCGCGACTTTGGCCACTTCGGTCTCGGGGTTGCCCGGCGGGATATTCGCTCCATCCCTTTCCGTAGGAGCTGGGATAGGCGATGTACTGCGAACCGTCTTTCCCGCCTACCCGCCGGGGCCAGTGGTGTTGCTGGGCATGGTCGCCTATTTCACCGGAGTGGTTCGGGCGCCGCTGACGGCGATCATCATCATTTCCGAGACCACCGACAGCCGAGGGCTCATGATGCCTCTTCTAGCCGCGGCGCTGGTCGGCGATTTTGCCGCGCAGTTCGTGAGCAAGGAAAAGCTCTACCACGGGCTTGCCCAGCGCTTCTTATCGTTACCCTCCAACGAAACAAGGATGGCGGCCGTATCGGCTAAGCGCCCATAGCCACTTCCTACCTGGGAATTACGAGCAAACTGGGGCTCTGGGTAAAGATGCTGGCCTCGGCCGCTCCTTAGCCCAACCCCACCAGCGGCACGATGTCGATCGGGCGGCCATTGCGGCGCAGTTCCACCGTCAAGGTCGGGCGGCCCGCGCCGACGACGCCCAACGGATCGCCCTGCCGCACGGTCTCGCCGACATCGACCGACAGGCGGTGGAGGCCGGTCAGCAGCGTCGTCCACCCCTGCCCATGGTCGATGATGAGGATCTGGCCATAGCCCCGGTAAGGCCCGGCGAAGGCGACGCGCCCGGCGGTCGGTGCGACCACCTGCGCATTGGCCTGGGTGGCGAGGGTGAGGCCGCGCGAGCGAACGCCGCTGGCCGACACCTCGCCCATGCCGGTGACGAGCTGGCCGATGGCGGGCAGGCGGTAGGGCGGCGGGCCCATGGCGCGCGCCACGCGTTCGGACGGCGGCGCGCCGGCCTGGTCGGGCCGCGCAGGACGAAGGACCGGCCCCGACAGCGCCGCCAGCCGATCGCGCAAATCGCCCGCCTGCTCCAGCTGGTCCATCAGGTCGACGATGTCGCGGGCGCGTTCGCCGAGCGCCAGAGCGCGATCCTCCTCCATCCCCGCGTCGGCGCGCAATTGCCGGGAAGCGACGCGCTTGCGCGTCTCCAGCCCGCGCAGGTCTGATTGGCGCTGGGCCAGCTTCATGCGGCTGTCGGTCAGCGCCTCGGTAGCCTGCTCGGCAGTCGCACGCAGGGCGCGGCTGCGGTCGAGCTCGGCGCGCAGCCCCGCCGTGCGCGCGCGGATCACCGGCAGGACCGCGCCCAACACGGCGCGCATATGAACGGCGTCGCTGATCGAGCCGGGCTGGACGAGCGCCAGCGCCAGCGGACGCCGCGCCATCATCTGGAGCGCTGCGGTCAGCTTCACCACCGGCTCCTGCCGCTCCGCCAGCCGCGCCGCCTGCGCGCGCTGGAGCCGAGCGATGATGGCGAGGCGGGCTTGCGCCATCTGGATGTCGGCCTCCGCCTCCTGAATGCGGGCGGCCATGGCGGCGGCGCGGCGGCGGGCACGCTCGGCCTCCTCGCGCGCGGCGCTGGCTTGGCTGTCGAGCCGCCGGGCGCGATCCCGCGCCTCCTGCGCCTGGGCGCGCGCGGCCCTGAGCGACGCCTGCTCCTGTCCAAGACTGGTGCGCCCCTGCCCCTGGAGCACGATATCCTGTCCGGCCGCGCCCGCAAAGCCGGCAAGCAGGACTAGCGGCAACGCCGCCAGCAGGCCGCCCATCATCCCCACCCATCGCCCGCCAGCCCGCATGGGGCTATCCTTCGCGATGATAGGGGTGATTGGCAAGGATACTCGTCGCGCGCCACAATTGTTCGGCCAGCATCGCGCGGGCCAGCATGTGCGGCCAAGTCATCGCGCCGAACGCGATCAGCAGATGGGCATTGGCGCGATCGGTATCATCGAAGCCGTCGGCCGCGCCGATCAGGAAGCGGCATTCGCGCGTTGCCGCGTCGCGCCACCCCTCGATCCGCCGCGCGAAATCTATCGAGGAAAGCTGCCGCCCCTTTTCATCGAGCATCACGGTGACGGCGCCGGGCTGGGCCGGAGGCAGCTTGCCGCCCCGGTCGGGCAGTTCGGTGACCCGGTGCGGCATGGTCAGGCGCTTCAAATAGCGATCGACCAGGTCGCCCTCCGGCGAGCGGCCGATCTTGCCGCGGGCGATGATGTGGAGGAGCATAGGAGTCGCCCTTAGCGCCCTGCGCAGCCGGAAGCCATCGGCAACGGGCCGCACCCGAACACGTCTGGCGCTGATCGAACCGAAGGGTCAGGAAGGAAGCGGGATCAGGCCGTCCCAGCCACCGGCGCGTCGACGAAGCCCCACATCCGCTCCAGATTGTAGAAGCTGCGCACCTCGGGCTTGAACAGGTGGACGATCACGTCGCCCGCGTCGATCAGCACCCAGTCGGCGACCGGCAGCCCCTCGATCCGCGCGACGCGGCCGGTGGTCTGCTTGATCCGCTCGGCGAGCTTCTGCGCCATCGACGCCACCTGACGCGACGACCGCCCGCTGGCGATCACCATATGGTCGGCGATGCTGCTCTTGCCTTCAAGGGGGATGGAAATGGTTTCCTGCGCCTGGTCGTCGTCGAGCGACTGAAGGACGAGGGCGTGCAGGGCGGCCACGTTTTCGGCCGCGCTGGCCGTATCGTTGGCGGGTCGGGTCCTGGTCAAAAAAGCTCCATTCTAGATAATCCACCGGCGCGTGATCGGATCACGCACCCGCGCTTCTTCATATTCGCGATGCCAGAGGGGGTCGGCCCGCCGCAGCAGGGTCGCCGATCTTGGATCAGGGCGAAAGCGCAAAAGCACGAGCGCCGGCGGTCTCCAATTCGTCCAGTCTGCACCCTGGCGCGCGGAGCGGACGAAGCGCCGCAGCCAACCCGCCGCCACGGAGCCACGGGCAACACTATCATAGCCTGGACGGGCGATAACGGCAATGGGCATTTGCCGGGCGATCCCGCGCCAGTTCTTCCAGGCGGCGAACTGGGCCAGATTGTCGCCTCCCATCAGCCAGATGAAGCGATGCCTAGGGTAACGGCGCAGGAGGGCGCCAAGCGTGTCGACGGTGTAACGGGTGCCGAGCGCACTCTCGATCGCGGTCGCGCGAATCGGCGCGCGCCGCGCGACTTTTCGCGCATGGGCGAGGCGCGCGGGAAGCGGGGCCATGCCCGCCCTGGGTTTCAGCGGATTGCCTGGCGACACCAGCCACCACACCTCGTCCAGCGCCAGCGCGCGCATCGCCAGCAGCGATATGGCCCTGTGCCCGCCATGCGCGGGATTGAACGACCCGCCCAGCAATCCGATACGCTTCATGGGGACGGGAAGGCAGCTATTGGCGCGCCGGGCAACAGCAACGGCGGGCCGTTAACCCGTCGCTCATCGACCATGGGCGATGTTGGTCGAGCGCGGCTTTTGCACTGGCGCATTACGCGCTATATTGGGACTTCCATGTCAGGACTCACGCAACCCATGAAATCCGCTTTTCTGCACGGCCCCTTTTTCCGCGCGACCGTGGCGCTGGGCGCCATCGCCCTCATTCCCGCCACCACCGCCGCGCTCGCCGACGCGGAGGGGAGCAGCTACAAGGCGCTCGACGAGTTCATGGACGTGTTCCAGAAAGTCCGCAGCGACTATGTCGAGAAGGTGGACGACGAAAAGCTGATCAAGGGCGCGATCGACGGGATGCTCGCCAGCCTCGACCCGCACAGCAGTTTCCTCGACGCGCGCGACTTCCAGAATCTGCGCACCCAGACCGAGGGCAGCTATGGCGGCCTAGGGCTTTCGGTCACGCAGGAGGACGGCGCGGTCAAGGTGATCGCCCCGACCGAGGATACGCCCGCCTTCCGCGCCGGGATCAAGGCCGGAGACTATATCACCCATATCGACGGCCAGCTCATCTACGGAGGCACGCTGGACGAGGCGGTCGACAAGATGCGCGGCGCGCCGGGCACGTCGCTCAAGCTGACGATCGTGCGCCAGGGCCGCGACAAGCCCATCGACCTGACGCTGACCCGTGAGATCATCGAGCTGAAGCCAGTGAAGTGGGAAGTGAAGAACGGCATCGGCGTCATCAACATCATCAGCTTTTCGGCCAATACCGGCGCGGACGTGAAGTCGGCGATCCGCAGCATCGACAAGTCGCTGGGCCACAAGCCGACCGGCTATGTGCTGGACCTGCGCTCCAACCCTGGAGGCCTGCTGGACGAGGCGGTGACGACCAGCGACATATTCCTCGACCGCGGCGAGATCGTGTCGCAGCGCGGCCGGCAGAAGGGCGATGTCGAGCGCTATTATGCCAAGCCCGGCGACGAAGCGAAAGGATTGCCGGTCATCGTGCTGGTCGACAGCGGATCGGCGTCCGCGTCGGAAATCGTCGCCGGCGCGCTTCAGGACCAGCATCGCGCGCTCGTCATGGGAGAGCGCAGCTTCGGCAAGGGCAGCGTCCAGACCATGTTGCCGCTGTCGAACACCACCGCGCTCAAGCTGACCACCGCGCGCTATTACACGCCGTCGGGCCGATCGGTGCAGGAAGGCGGGATCGAGCCCGACATCCGCGTGCCCCAGATTTCCGACCCCGATTACAAGAACCGCCCGAAGTTCCGCGAGAGCGACCTGCGCCGCCACCTGATCAACGAGATGAAGGTGGACGACAAGACGCTGGAAGAGGATACGAAGGACGATCCGCGTTTCGCGATGAGCGTGGAGGAGCTGAAGAAAAAGGGCATCGACGATTTCCAGCTCGACTATGCGCTGAAGACGATCGCCCGGCTGGCTAGCAAGCCGGGCGCATTGATCGCGCAGGCGGGGCCCGCACCCAAGGCCGTGGCCCAACGCAAGCCCGCGCTGCGCTGAGGACCTGATGCGCCCATTGCCCCTGGCCCGCGCGTTGGCGCTGGCGACGCCGCTGGCGCTGCTCGGCGGCGCCTATGCCTCGCAATATCTAGGGGGCCTGCACCCGTGCGAGATGTGCTGGTGGCAGCGCTATCCGCATATGGTCGCGATCCTGCTCGCCTTGGTCGCCTTCGCCGCCCAGTCGCAACGGCGGATCAGCGGGCTGTTCACGGGCCTCGCGGCGGGAGCGATCGCCGTCAGCGGCGTCATCGGCCTGTTCCATGCGGGGGTCGAATATGGCTGGTGGGAAGGACTGACCGCCTGCTCGACCAGCCTTGGCGGCGGCGGCGATATTCTCGATTCGATCATGGCGTCGCCGATCACGCGGTGTGACGTCGCCCCCTGGTCGCTGTTCGGTATTTCGCTGGCGGGCTATAACGGCCTCTTGTCGATCGGCGCGGCGGTCGCCATTTTCCTGCTGCTGAGCAGAAAGAGCCGCGCATGAGCAGAACCGTCAAGGATTTCCCCCGCCCCGGCCGGGCCGCCAGCGCCGCCGATCGCGCGGCTATGCTGCGGGTCAACCAAGCCGGCGAATATGGCGCGACGCGCATCTATGCCGGGCAGCTCGCGGTGATGGGCGATCGGCATCCGCTGGGCCGGGTGATCGCCGGCATGGCGGCGCAGGAAGAAAGGCATCGCGTCCATTTCGACGCGATGATCGCCCGGCGCGGCGGGCGGCCGACCGCTTTGCAGCCGATCTGGAACGTGGCTGGCTTCGCGCTAGGCGCGGTCACGGCCGCTATCGGTCCGAAGGCGGCGATGGCCTGCACCGCCGCGATCGAGACGGAGATCGACCGCCATTATGCCGAGCAGCTCGCCGCGCTGGGCGACCAGGACCCGGAACTAAGCGCGGCAGTCGCGGATTTTCAGGCCGAGGAGTTGGAGCATCGCGACGCCGCCATCGCCCATGGCGCGGAGCAGGCCCCGGCCTATCCGCTGCTGTCGGGCGCGGTCCGGCTCGGTTGCCGCGTCGCCATTGCCCTGTCGAAGCGTATATAGGGCGGAGGCATAAGCGCCGAAGCCGTTTGAGGATGACATGATGAAAAGCCTGACGATCGCCGCCGCTCTGCTGATGGGATCGGCCATGCCCACGCTGGCCCAGGAGAGCGCGCCCACGTCGTCCACGCCGGGGTCGGAGCGCGTCAATCTGGTCATCGTCTATGGCGACGATCCCTGCCCCGGCTCCGCCGATGGGAACGACATCGTCGTGTGCGCGCGCAAGGGCGAGGAAGAACGCTACCGCATTCCAGAGCCGCTGCGCGGCGATCCGAACGCGCCGGTCAACCAGGCCTGGGGCGAGCGGGTGCGGTCGATGGAATATGTCGGCCGCAGCGGCACCGAAAGCTGTTCCCCGGTGGGCGGCGGCGGCGCGACCGGCTGCTTTGCGCAGCTCGCCCGCCTCGCCAAGGCGGAACGGCAGCAGGCCGATAATGCGAGCTGGAAGGATCTGGTCGAGGCGGAACGCGCAAGGCGCCTGTCGAAGATCGACGCCGAGTCCGAAGCGATCGAGGCGCGGGTGAAGGCCGAGGAGAAGGCGGCCCCCGCCACGACGCCGCCAAACTGAACCGCGACGGCAAGGGCGCGCCGACGACGTCTGGAAAAGCAAAGGGGACATTCATCATCAGCCGGTCAGCGCCGGTTCACGCCGCATCCGGCAGAAAGACAGTCCCATGCGCCGCTTCTCCCCTCCCCTCGCCGCCGCGATCCTGCTGCTGCCCCTGTTGCCGGGCGCCGCTCCGGCGCGGGCCGCGCCGCCGAACCGCATCTTCAACCTGATCGTCTATGGCGACGACCCCTGTCCGAAGGGCGAAGGGGACGAGATCGTCGTTTGCGCCCGCAAGCCCGAATCCGAACGCTACCGCATCCCCAAGAAACTGCGCGAAAAGCCGGCCGTGTCCGGCGGGCCGGGCTGGGGGAGCCAGGTCGCGACGATGGAAAATGTGCAGCGCCAGACCCTGCCCGGCAGTTGTTCGGCGATCGGCAGCAACGGCTTCACCGGCTGCACCGCCAAGATGCTGCAACAATGGTTCGCCGAGCGGCGGATGCGGGAGTCGGCGGGAATCCCGTGAAGTGCAGGGGCGCTTCCGGAAGCAGGCAGCGTTCCCTTGGGCTGTTGCGCGCCGCCGCCTGAGATGCCAGCCTTCGCTGGCATGACGGGAAGAAATGGCTGCCGGTGCCTCGCCTTATGAAAAGGCCCTCCATAGCGCTATGGAGGGCCTTTGATTATCTATGAGATGAGAGGCTTATTTTTCCCCGTTGTCGCGGACGCCGACCGTGGGAACTTCGACCTCTTCCTTCTTGGTGCCTACGACGACTTCCTTGGAATCGACGTCGACGGCGGGCATTTCTCCGCCCTTCACGCTGACTTCGGGCAGGTCGCCGCCCGACATGTCGGCTTTCCAGAAACCCGTGGCGAACAGCAGGCCCACGATGGCGAGCGCCACGATAAGAAGGATGGCGATTGTGCGGCCAGTGTTGCTTTTCTTCACCACAACCCGATCGTCATAGGGATCATTGCGAACTTCGACCATTACTCTCTCCTGCGCCTGTGGTGGCTGTTTGAACGGGCGCATCAACGCTTTGTTCCGATCAAGATGCGCGCGCAGATGCCAGCACCTGTCTTTGCGGCCATGGATCTGGACGTAGGCTGTCCGCCACCGCAGGAGGCCGACAGGCGCGTCTGACCCGGATATATTGCCTATGCCGCAGGCGATCGGCCGGACATCAGCCCAAATAGCGAGGGCATAGCAGCTCGTTCATCGCCGAAGCCGCCTTGTCCGCATAGATGCGCGCCAGGCGCTGATGGACCTCGACCGCTATGTGCGAGCGGGTGAGCGCCGCCATCGTCCGGTGCTTCCTGCACCGTTTCGAATAGTAAACGAAGTCACCTGTTTGCATAAGCGCCTTCCTCTCTCCGTAACCGGGGCAAGGTCGGCTTTTCTGCCGACTCGTTCTTCCGGCACGATCGAAATTCTATTGAAAAGATTAACAGGAAGCAAACAGAGCTTCGGAAACGCCGCCGGATATCTTGGCGGAGCGGCAGGCAAATCTGGACTGGTCCGCGCCTTCCTTCTCTCGGACAGAAGCCAGGCCGAAACGGAATCGGTCGCCCTATCCGCTGTTCCGCAGCGCCGTCGCGATCGCGTTGATCGACAGCTCGATGCCTTCCTTGATCCGGGGATCATCCTCGCCCGCGCGGTGACGCTTCAGCAATTCGACTTGGAGCAGGTTCAACGGCTCGATATAGGGCAGGCGCAACCGGATCGACGTGTCGAGCGCGGGGTTCTTTTCCAGCAGGCGCCCCTGCCCCGTCGCCGCCAGCAGCCCGTCATGGGTCATCGCCCACCCCTCCCTGATCCGGCCGAACATCGCGGTGCCCGCCTCCTGATCCTCGACCAGCGGCAGGTAGCGGGCGGCGATTCCCAGGTCCGACTTGGCCAGCACCATTTCCAGGTTCGCAAGCGCGGATTTGAGGAAGGACCAGCTTTGCGCCATGTCCGCGAGCAGCGCCTTGTCCTCGAACTGGCTGATCGCATGGCCCACGCCATACCAGCCTGGCAGCATGACGCGCGCCTGCGCCCAACTGAACACCCAGGGAATGGCGCGCAGATCCTCGATCGCGTCGCTCTTGGTCCGGCTGGCGGGGCGCGATCCGATCTTGAGCCCCGCAATCTCCTGGATTGGGGTCAGTTGCCGGAAGAAGGTCTTGAACCCCTCGGTTCCATAGACGAGGTCGCGATAGGCGGCGAAGGCGTTGCTCGACAATTCGTCCATCGCGCCGGCGAAGCGCGCCGCGTCGCGTTCGGAAATCCCCTCCGGCTCCAGGCTGGCGAGCAGGGTGGCGCTGGTCATCACCTCCAGGTTGACGGCGGCGGCGTCGCGGGTGCCGAACTTCGCCGCGATCACCTCGCCCTGTTCGGTGATGCGGATGCGGCCCTGGACCGATCCCTTCGGCTGGGCCTGGATCGCGGCGAAGGCCGACCCGCCCCCCCGCCCGACAGCGCCGCCGCGCCCGTGGAACAATTGCATCGCGGTCCCGGCTTGGGCGAATACCGGCTCCAGCGCCTTGCTGGCCTTGAACAGGCTCCAGGTAGAGGTGATGTAGCCGCCGTCCTTGTTGCTGTCGGAATAGCCGATCATCACTTCCTGATGGCCGCGCGTCCGCACGACTCCGGCGATTTCGGGCAGGCCAAAATAGGCGGACATGATCTTAGGCGCGGCCTCAAGGTCGGCGATCGTCTCGAACAGCGGGATCGACATGATGGCGGCCTGCGGCGGGTCGCCATTCTCGCCGGCGCGCCACAATCCGGCTTCCTTGAGCAGAATATTCACTTCCAGCAGGTCCGACACGCTTTCGGCCTTGGAAATGATATAATGGGTGATGCACTGGGCCCCATAAATGCGGTGCGCCTGCGCGGCGGCGTGGACGATCGCGAGTTCCGACGCCGTTTCCTCCGAATAGTCGGTGAAGCGAGATCCCAGCGGGCGGTTGTTCGCCAGTTCCCGGCGGAGCAGCGCGATGCGCGCATATTCGTCGAGCGCGGCATAATCCGCCTCCACCCCCGCCACCTTGAGCAGTTCGGCGACCACCCGCTCATGCACGTCGCTATTCTGGCGCATGTCGAGGGTGGCGAGGTGGAAGCCGAAGGTCTCGACGGCACGGATGAGGCGGCCGAGCGCCCCGCCCGTCGCCAGCGCCCCGTCGCCTTCGCTGGCCAGGCCCTGCGCCACGGTGACGAGGTCGCGGCGGAAATCGCCGGGGCCGGCATAAACCTCCCCCTTCAGGCCCGACGGCCGTGGCGGCGGGCTGCCGGTGCGCGCCGTGAAGGTCGCTGCGAGGCGGGCGTAGACGCCCGTCAATGCCCGGCGATAGGGTTCATCCCGGCGGCTTGGCGACATGTCGCCGCTGGCATCGGCCAGGTCCAGCACCGCTTGCGGCACCCGCGCCAGTTCGGTCGACAGCGACAGTTCGGCGCCCAGCGCGTGAAGCGCGTCGAGATAATAGGCCAAAGCCGCCTGACAACCGCGCGCGAGCGCGAATTCAAGCTGCGGCGCCTGGACGAAGGGATTGCCGTCCCGATCGCCTCCGATCCAGCTACCAACGCGCAGGAAACTGGGCGGCCGCGCGCCCAGCACCCGTTCCCAGCGCGCGTAGAGGGCGGGAAGGACGGGCAGGAAGCTGTCGCGAAAATAGGCAAGGACATTTTCGATCTCGTCCGCCACGAACAGCTTTTCGCGGCGGAGCGGACGCGTCTGCCACAGCAGCGCGATCTGGCGGCCGATCGCCTCGTCGATCTTCTCGCCATCGTCGGTCTCGGCGCGGCCGCCGTCGCGCAGCAGCATCAGGTCGGCGATCCGGTTCTTGTGGTCGATCATGCTCTTGCGCCGCACTTCGGTCGGATGAGCGGTGAGCACCGGGACGATCAGCGAATGGGACAGGAGCGAAAGCACGGCGTCGCGACCGATGCCGTGCGAACCGAGCCGCTCGATCACGGAGGCGACGTCCGCCCCCGGCTCGGCCGCGACGCCCTGCCGGTCCTCGGCCAAGTTGGCGAGCATGGAAAAGAGCATGAAGCCGCGGACGAAGGACAGGGTGTCGTCAAGGCTGAGCGCCCCCAGCCCGGTGTCGACCAGATCCGCCCCGTCGACGCCGCGCGCCCGATCGACCGAGGCGGAACGGATATATTCGGTCTGGCGGTAGAGGCCTTCGCCGCCATAGGCGCGTATCACGTCACCCAGCAGGCGCCCCAGAAAGCGGATGTCGGGATTCTGCGTGATCGCCGGAGCGGATGGATTCTGCGATGCGCTGGCCATGCGCCGATGCTGCACCGCAACAGCGTAAGGGTCAAGTATGCAGCCGGGACGGCCGTCAATATGGTCAGGCCGCCTTCAGCGCGGCGATCAACCGGCCAAATTCCGACTGTAGCTGCTCGGCCCGCTGACGCACGGCGGCCCCCTGCTGCCGCGTCTGGCTGGCCGCGTCGGCGCTCTGGCGCAGCGCGTCGGAAATGGCGCCGACGGCATGGTCGGCCGCCCCCGCGTCGAGCGCGACCGAATGGGATACACGTTGTATATCCTCGGCGGCCTGCCGCTGGCGGTGCGCGGTCTGCGATGCGGTGGCGACGGCGGCGGCGAGCTTTCCGAGAATAGCGTCGACCGACCCGACAAGGGCGAAGGTGCGCTCGGCCGCCTGCTCGATCCCGTCGACCCGCAGGTGGATGTCGCGCGTGGTCTCGGCGGTCTGCCCGGCCAGCGCCTTGACCTCATTGGCGACGATGACGAAGCCGCGCCCCGCCTCGCCGGCCCGCGCGGCCTCGATCGTGGCGTTGAGCGCCAGCAGGTTGGTCTGGCCGGTGATGTTGGCGATCAGGGTCGCGGCCTCGTTCACCGACGCGACATGGTGGCGCAGATTGTCGTTCGCCTCCCGCGCCTGGGCGGACTGGCCGCTGGCGGCCTGGGCGGAGGCGCGCAAGTCGTCGGCGGTGCCGCTGAAATGGCTGATCGATTCGGTGAGGTCGTCGATCGTCTCGGTGATCGCGCGAGCCGAATGGGCGGTTTCCCGCGCGCGTTCGGCGACGGTTGCGGCATGGCCGCGCTGGGCGGCGATGCTGGACAGGGTCTCGTCGGCGCTCGATTCTAGCGCGCCGGCGGTTTCGAGCAGCTGGCCGACCAGCGCCGCCATCGACCTTTCGAGCGCGGCGGCGATCTCCTGCCCGTTACGGCGCAGCTCCTCCTGATGCCGCTGCTGGTCGCGAGCGGCCTGGTCCGCGCTCGCGGCCAGCGCCTGGCGTGAGGATTCCGCCTGATCCAGCGCGATGTGCGCCCTTTGCGCGGCGGCGCGCGCCTCCGCTTCGGCCTGGCCGGCGGTGTGCGCGGCCATGCGCAACGCGCGGGAAGCCCGCATCAGCCGCAGCGCCAGCCAGATGGACATGGTGAGGAAGGTGCAGGCGATGATGGCGATGGCGGGCCAGATCTGCGTGAGCGCGCTCCAGCCCGCAGCGGTCGTCTTCCACTCGACACGCCCGACGGCCCGTCCTTTCCCGCCCTCGATCATCACACTGTCCCAGCCTGGCGTCGCCGGCCCGCCGGTCCAGTGGAGCGTCAGCCGATGCGCGTTGCCGATCGCCGCAAGGACGCGCTGGTCGAGCCTCTTGGTCATCACCAGATAGCGCAATTCCGATGACGGGAGATGAGTCGCCGCCGTCCAGGGCGTGATGGCGCGCGCGGCGATGATCGCCGGCCGCCCTTCGACCCAACCGAAGCGGGCGATGGCGCGCTCCGTCGCCAGAGCGGCGGCGGCATCCTTCGGCAGGTCGACGAGCAGCCCGTCAATCCCGTTCGGCATGGCCTGGCGCAGGGTGATCGCGCGCTTCAGCCCGCCAATTTCGGCCCCGTCCACCCCCGCCTTGCCGTCGCGCACCGCGCGGATCATCCACAGCGTCCGGCCGGCGCCGTCGATGATGTAGCTGTCCCGATCCTCATAGCCATAGCTGCTGGCCGCCCAATCCGCGTTCAACGCCCCATAAATATGGGGCACCGCTTCGTTCCAGCGCGCCGCAGCCGTCGCCGAATCGATCATCGCTTCCTTTTCGCGGAGGATGGCGCCGCCGACCACCCGGTGCATGTAGAGATCGGCGTTGCGATCCATCCGCGCGGCCATCATCCACAGCAGCAGCACCGCGCCGATGACGGCCAGCAGGATCAGGCCGAACAGCGGCACCATCGTGTCGCCCAGCGCATAGTCGCGCCGCGGTCCCTTGGGGCCGTGCAGTCGATGGATAAGGCTTCGGCGAAGCGAATATATTTTCATCATGGCCGTCCTAACGGCAGGAAGTTGAAAATCGGTGAGCGACGGCGGGGCCTCTTGCGCCTCCCCCCGCCGGTGGGCCAAAGGGACGGTGTGACCGCCAGCATCGACATAGGCACCGACAGATCGGGCGCACCCGTGCGCGTGGACGTGGAGGAGCTGCTCGCCACCCGCCTGCTGGTGCAGGGCAATTCGGGCTCGGGCAAGTCGCACCTGCTGCGGCGTCTGCTGGAGGAAAGCGCGCCGCTGGTGCAGCAGGTAGTGATCGACCCGGAGGGCGACTTCGTCACCCTGGCCGACGCCTATGGCCATGTGGTGATCGACGCGGGCGGCTATAATGAGCGGGAGATCGCGCGGATGGCCACGCGGATTCGCGAACATCGCGGGTCGGTGGTGCTGAGCCTGGAGTCGCTGGAGATCGACGCTCAGATGAAATGCGCCGCCGCCTTCCTGAACGCGATGTTCGACGCGCCGCGCGACCATTGGTATCCGGCGCTAGTGGTGGTGGACGAGGCGCAGATGTTCGCCCCAGCCGCTGCCGGCGACGTGTCGGAGGATGCGCGCCGGGTATCGCTGGCGGCGATGACGAACCTGATGTGCCGGGGGCGCAAGCGCGGGCTGGCCGGGGTCATCGCCACGCAGCGGCTGGCGAAGCTGGCGAAGAATGTCGCGGCCGAAGCGTCAAATTTCCTGATGGGCCGAACCTTCCTGGACATCGACATGGCGCGCGCCGCCGATCTGCTGGGCATGGAGCGGCGGCAGGCCGAGCAGATCCGCGACTTGGAGCGCGGCCGCTTCCTGGCGCTGGGCCCCGCCATCTGCCGCCGCCCGGTGGCGGTGAAGATCGGCGCGGTGAAGACCAGCACGCGAATGGGCACGCACAGGCTGATGCCCCCGCCGCCGACCAGCGCCGAACAGTTCCAGACCCTGCTGTTCGCCGAGATGGAGGAGGACGGCCCGCCGCCCCGCCCCGAGCCCCGCGCCCCGGCGGTGCCGGTCGAACAGCTGATGCGGTCGCTGGCGGACGGCCCGGCCACCGCCCCCCGTCCAGTCGAGCCGGAGCTGTCGTTCGAGGATAATGAGCCGGCGGTCATGGCGGTGCTGGAGGATATGGTCGCCGATTGCGCCGATCGGCCGCCGCCGGCGGTGGCGACGCTCTATCAGGACTTCACCGTGCGTTGCCGGATGAAGGGGCTGGCGCGCGCGCCGATGGACCTTGCCGCCTTCCGACGCCGCTTCGCCATGGCCCAGGCGGGGATGACCGACGCCGCCGACCCGCGCTGGGAGGACCCGATGCGCGCGGCGGAGCCGCTGCCCGACGACATGCTCGCTCCCTTCCTGCTGATCGCACGGGCCGCGATGCAAGGCCTGCCCTGCCCCGACGACGCGGCGCTCGGCCACGCTTATGGCACCAGCTCGCCGGGCCGGGTGCGGCGGCTCATCGACTATATGGAGAAGCTGGGCGTGATCATCGCGCGCACCGATTTCGGCGGGCGGCGCTCAATCGGCGTGCCCGTGCTGGGGCTGAGCACAGCGGCGGCTGACGCCTGATCGGGCCGCTTCGGTCCTCTCCTCAAGAAAAGGATCGCCGGGCTCCGCCATTCACAACCAATTCAACCTGCGCGCGTTATTCCCAGATCATAATGGGGCGCTGACCCGTGGAAGGATCGAAGAATGGCATGGATGGAGATGGGAAAGGGCCGCCGGCTGCTGGCCGCGATCGGCCTTTCGGGCGCGATGCTGCTGGGCGGCTGCGCCTATGACGACTATGGCTATGGCGGCGTAAACGTCGGCGCCGGCTATTATGGCGGCGGCTATGGCGGTTATGGCGGCTATTATCCCGGCTATTATGGCGGCTGGTATAATGACTATTATTATCCCGGCAACGGCTATTATGTCTACGACCGGGGCGGCAAGCGCTATCGCTGGAACGATGGGCAGCGCGCCTACTGGGAAGGTCGCCGCAACGAATGGCGCGGGCGTGATCGGAATGGCGACGGCCGGGCCAACGCCAACAATGATTGGCGCAACGACCGCATGCAGGTGCCGCCCCAGCAGCGCGGCCGCCAATGGCGGGGCCCCCGCCCTGACGGCGCGACCGCCGGCACGGCACAGCAGCAGGACCGGACGCGGCGCGGATCGCGGCAGGACCGCGCGGCCAACCCCACGCCCCCCGCCGCATCGAGCCAGAACTGGCGCAACGATCGCATGCAGGTGCCGCCCCAGCAACAGGGCCGGTCTTGGCGGAACACGCGGCCGCGCAGCTGATGGGGGGACGTGAGGGGATCGCCCGCGCCAGCTGGGCGGCGGCGCTGCTGGGTTGCGCGGCGCTCGCCGCCTGTGACGGGCGCGAGGAAAGCGCGCTCGACAATCTGGCAAACGGCGCCAGCCCGGAGGTGGTGCAGAATAGTTTCACGGCGGAGGCCCAGGCGGTGCTGGAGCCGCTCGAGCCTCCCGCCCCCGGAACGCCGGGCGGTTTGCCGGCCACGCCCGAGCCGCTGGTCGAAGGGACGATCGACCCCGACAGCGCGCAAGGCGCGGCCCAGGTCGTTCAGGGCTATTATGGCTTGCTGGAGGAAAAGCGTTTCGCCGAGGCGCAGGATCTTTGGAGCGACCGCAGCACGATCGGCAGCCAGGAGGATGAGGCGTTCGCCGCCCGCTTCCGGGGCTTCAGCGAGATTCACGCGCATATAGGCGCGCCCGCTCAGGCCGAAGGCGCGGCGGGATCGCTTTACGTCACCGTGCCGGTTCAAGTTTACGCTCGCGTCGCGGCGACGGGAAAGCCCAATTATGCCCTGCGCCAGGTGACGCTCCGCCGCGTCAACGACGTGCCTGGATCATCGCAGGCGGACCGCCGCTGGCACATTGAGTCGATCGGCGCCTACAAGCCGCCCGCCGTGGCGGAAACCGGCGCGCCGATCTCCGCCACGGATGGGTTGGCTGGGCGATAGTTCAGGCTACGGTCGCCTTGACGATCTTGCCAGGGGTGCGCGGCGGCTCGCCCTTCGGCAGCGCATCGACATGCTCCATGCCGGACGTCACCTCGCCCCAGACGGTATATTGGCCGTCGAGAAAGGTGGCGTCGTCGAAGCAGATGAAAAACTGGCTGTTGCCGCTGTTGGGATTGCTGGAGCGCGCCATCGAGCAGACGCCGCGAACATGCGGCTCGCGGCTGAACTCGGCCTTGAGGTCGGGCAGCTTCGACCCGCCCATGCCGGTGCCGGTCGGATCGCCGCCCTGCGCCATGAAGCCTGGGATCACGCGATGGAAAACGACGCCGTCGTAAAAGCCGTCCTTCGCGAGCGTGGTGATGCGCTCGACATGGCCGGGCGCAAGATCGTCGCGCAGCTTGATGACGACGTCGCCGCCGCTGTCGAGCGTAAGGGTAAGGGTTTCGTCGGCCATCGGCAGGTCCTCTTTCTGTAACGGACGGAATATGCCGTCCATATAGAGGCAAAGGCGGTCGATGGAAGCCTTCTGCCCATTGCAATTATATTGTGCATGAGCGAAAGCCTTGTGATGCTTCAGGAACCGGACAGTAGATCGCGCCATGATCGAGCGCGTGGACAGGGCCGACGCCAGGCCGGAGAATGAAGTCGACACCGTCGACGGCGGGGAACCACGCGCCGAATCCCAACCCCAGCATGACGAGGACGACCGGCTGAGGCCCGAGTTCGTTTCCGCCGTGCTCGACGCGGTGGAACGGGACGACAGAGACGCGGCGCGCGAACTGGTGTCGCCGCTCCACCCCGCCGACATCGCCGACCTTCTGGAACTGACCCCCGCCGACCGGCGCGGCGCGGTGGCCGCCGCGCTGGGCGATCTGGTCGGCGCCGAAGTGCTGTCCGAACTCAACGATTATGTGCGCGACGACCTGCTCGACGCGTTGGCGCCCGAGCAGGTCGCCGAGTTCGCGGCCGAACTGGATACCGACGACGCGGTCGCGATGATCGAGGATATGGAGGCGGCCGACCAGCAGGCCGTGCTCGATGCGCTCGACCCGGAGGATCGCGCCGCGATCGAAAGCGCGCTGTCCTATCCCGAGGAATCCGCCGGACGCCTGATGCAGCGCGATCTGGTTGCCGTGCCGGAGCATATGACGGTCGGCCAGGTGAT
Organism: Sphingobium sp.; assembly: GCA_033795485.1. Lineage (GTDB taxonomy): Bacteria > Pseudomonadota > Alphaproteobacteria > Sphingomonadales > Sphingomonadaceae > Sphingobium. Next base: position 20,483 of record JARYGO010000019.1, on the reverse strand, counting down.
CGACTATCTGCGCGACATGTCGGACCTGACGACCGATTTCTGGGAAATCTACGTCGTGGACGAAGCACACAAGCCGATTGGCACCTGCCAGCTAAGCTGGATACTCACCTGTCCGCGCGGCATCGCCATGGCGGACCTGATGAAGCGCGAGCAGACGCTGATCCCGGTCGACATGGACCAGGAAGAGGTGGCGCTGCGCTTCCAGAAATACGCGCTGATCTCCGCCGCCGTGGTGGACGCGAGCGGCCGGTTGGTCGGCATGATAACGGTCGACGACGTCGTCCACATCATCTCCGAGGAAGCGGGCGAGGATATTCTCCGCCTGTCGGGCGCGGGCGAAGGCGACATCAACGAGCCCGTGCTGGACAGCTACAAGGCGCGGGTGCGCTGGCTGCTGACCAACCTGATCACGGCGCTGGTCGCCTCCTCCATCATCGGCTTGTTCGAAGGAACGATCGAGAAGATGGTGGCGCTGGCGACGCTGATGCCGATCGTCGCCGGGGTCGGCGGCAATGCCGGCAGCCAAACGATGGCGGTGACGGTCCGCGCGCTCGCTACCAACCAGATCACCGGGTCCAACGCGCGCCGCACCATCCTGCGCGAAATGCGGGTGGCGATGCTGAACGGCGCGACCGTGGCCGTGGTGCTGGGGATCGGCGTCGGCCTGGTCTTCCACAACGCTCAACTGGGGGCTGTGATCGCGGCGGCGATGGTGACCAATATCCTGACCGCAGGCCTCGCGGGCGCGGCGGTGCCGCTGGCGTTCGACCGGATGAACGCCGATCCGGCCGTCGCCTCCTCCATCTTCGTGACGATGATCACCGATTCGATGGGCTTCCTCGCCTTCCTGGGTCTGGCGACGGCCGCGGGCTTGACCGGCTGAGCGCCGTCCCCATTTCATCTATCCATGCCGTTGCACCTGACCAAGATCGCCTTTCAAAGCGAGAGTCCCGCCACCTTGCGCGCTTGGCTGGAAAGCCACGGTCCTGATGGCGAAGCACGAACGACGACGCGCTACATGCCCAAGCGGATCGAGGAGCTGGCGGGCGGGTCGCTCTATTGGATTCACGGCCACAGGCTGGTGGGCCGGAGCCCGATCCTGGGTTTTCAGGAAACCGGGCAGGGCCGCTACTGGATCAGGCTGGAGCCGCGCCTGATCGCTGTGCGATCGGCCCCCAAGCGCGCGCACCAGGGCTGGCGCTATTTGGAGGATGGGGACGCGCCGCCCGACCTCAGCGCAGACGAGGCCGACGACCGCGACGCCATGCCCGCCGCGATGCTGGGGGAACTGGCGCGGCTGGGGCTGGTATAGCGCCTTTCAGTCGAGCGCGGCCATCGCCTTGCCGATCATGCGAAGCTCTTCAACGAAGCGCGCGCGTTCCTCCGCCTTCTTGGTTTCGTCGGGAATGCGCAGCAAGTAGCTGGGATGGACGGTCACCCAGCCCTGCGCCCCATTGGCCAGGTCGATCGGCGCGCCGCGCGTGCGGCTGATCGTGACCGCCTTGCCCAGCAGCGAACGCGCGGCGGTGGCGCCCAGCGCGACGATGATACGCGGGCGGATGAGCGCGATTTCCTGCTCGGCCCACCAGCGGCAGGCGTTGATCTCCGGCGTCTCGGGCGTCTGATGGATGCGGCGCTTGCCGCGCTTCTCATGCTTGAAATGCTTGACCGCGTTGGTGACATAGGTGCGGGCGCGGTCGATCCCCGCCTGGGCCAGCGCCGCGTCGAAGACCTGGCCCGCCGGCCCGACGAACGGCCGCCCGGCCAAATCCTCCTGGTCGCCTGGCTGCTCGCCGATGAAGAACAAAGGCGCGTCGACCGGCCCTTCGCCGAAGACCGTCTGGGTGCCGACCAGATATAGGGGGCAGCGCGTGCAGCCGCGCGCCTCCTCGCGCAGCGCGGTCCAGGCGGCCTGGCTGTTCGTCGGCCGTGCCGGCGGCCGGCTGGGAGGCGCGGCGATCATAGCGGCCTCGCGCGCCTGGGCGCCAGCGACCAGATCGGGGATAAGCGCGGCTTCGGGCAGATTGCGCCAATATTTTCTGGGCATTTCCGACAGCATGGCGCCCAGCTTGAGCCGGGCCGGGTTGAAGATCGCCGCATAATAGCCCTTCCAAATATCCTCGACCGGGTCCTCCGCCGGCGCGTCGCCGTGCGCCGCGCCCGGCCCTTCGCTCAACGTCTCGCCGTCCCAATGGATGCTGACTTCCGGCGTTAGGATCGACCAGCGCATCGACGCGAAGCGGCGGACGAAGAAGCCGGCATTGGCGCGGACGATATGATGATCGGGTTCGAACCAGGCGACGAAGCGGTCGCCCCCTCCCGCGCCGTCGTCCAGCGCGCGGAAACGGACGAAGGCGCGCATCTTGTGGATGTCGCGGCGAACCGCTCGCGCCAGTTCCTCGACCCGGCGCAGCAGCGGGTCGGCCTTGTCCGCCATCGCGCCGGGACGGTCGCGGACAAGCAGCAGGAGCGCATAGAGCAAAGCGAAGCGTCGCGGGTCGCGGTGAAGAATGGCGGTTTGCGCCAATTCGATGAAGCCGCGCGGCACGGCGAAGGCGGCTTCATGGGCCGGCGGATCGACACATGGGGCGCCTGCCAGAAGATCGCCCTGCCCCGTCCCGTCATCCCAGACGATCTCGCCGGCGGGGATCCCCGCTCCGGCAAGCACGCGCGCCGCATCCCGCCAGCCATCGAAATCGTCGGGGCCGGCCAGCTTGACGCGGCGCGCCATGGGATCAGTCCTCGGCTTCGGCGCGCTCCAGTTCGGCGGGCTTGCGTTCGGCGAATCTGGCGGCAAGCTGCTGTTCCTCCGCCTCGGTCAGTTCCTGCGCGGCATCGGGGAACATCTCTTCCTCTTCCTCGTCGATATGATGAAGATAGCGCTTCTTCATGGCGGTGAAGGTCTGTTCCCATTCGTCGCCGCCGAAAGCCAACTCCTCCAGCTCTTCCAGAAAATCGTCGATCTCCTTATGCTCGGACACGCTGTGCTGGGCGTCTTCGCGCAGGTCGGGCCGCGCCAGCATCGTGGCGTAGAGCGTCTCCTCCTCCGCCGCGGCGTGGGCCGTGACCTCGACCCTGAACTGCTCGAACAGCTTCTGACGGCGCTCCGTCTCTCCCTTAGCGTCGGTCAGCTTCGTCAGTAGCTGGCGATGGGCGTCGTGATCCTGTTTCAGCGATGTGAAGATGCTGGTGTCGGCCATGTCTGTCCTCCTCTATGCGAGGGGCAGAACGGCCGCCGCGCCCATTTGGGTCCTTCGGGCGGCCCCGTCAGCCGAAAAGAGCGCGGTAGATGACCGCCACCGGCACCCAGAGAAGCGCCCCGCCGATGCTGGCGATCCATATTTGCAGCAGGTCGCGGCGGAAGCGCAAGCCCAGGCTCTCGGATGAAAGGCCGCCGCTTTCCAGCATCGCCCAGCGCCGCTCCAGCCCCCGCGCGGCGATGGCGAAGCCGGCGATGGCGACGATGATGCCCAGATGAAGGACGAGCGACCCGCCCATCGAGCCGATGATGAAAATCTGAAGGAGGGCGAAGGTCACGAGCGCGGCCGCAAGATGGCTGCTGATGCGCCGGCCATAATCCGTGCGCGCACGGCCAGCGCTGCTGTCGAAGGTCGAGGCCAAATCCATTTCCCCTGGGCAATCGGCTGGTCATCAGGCTTTCATGAAGCGCGTCCGCAATCAAGCCCCCTTTGACACCCGACCACGGCTTTCAGGCAAAAAGGTCCAGTTGCCGCTCGGGCGGAGCCAACAGCGGGCGAAGATCGGCCCGGTCGGCAAGCAGGAGCGGGCGCCAGTCGGCCGCGATCAGGAACGGGCGGACCTTGGCGATCGAGGCGGTCAGCCGCGCGACGTCGTCGAGCCGCAGGCGGCGATGGCGGCGGCTGGCGAGGATGCGGTCGACCGCGCGCACCCCCAAGCCCGGCACGCGCAGCAGCCGATCGCGCGGCGCGCGATTGACGTCGACGGGAAAGTCGCCGCGATGATTGAGCGCCCAGGCGAGCTTGGGATCGATGTCCAGCGGCAGGTTGCCGGTCGCGCCGTCCGCCGCCTCCCCCACCTCCTGCGCCGAATAGCCGTAGAAGCGCATCAGCCAGTCCGACTGGTAGAGGCGATGCTCGCGCATCAGCGGCGGGCGCTGGAGCGGCAGGACAGCGCTGGCCGAGGGGATGGGGGAAAAGGCGCTGTAATAGACGCGGCGCAGGCGATGGCGGTCATATAGGCTGCTGGCGCGGGCGATGATGGCGCGGTCGCTGGCGTCGTCCGCGCCGACGATCATCTGGGTCGACTGGCCGGCGGGGGCGAAGCGAGGTGCGTTGCGATAGCGCTTGCGCGCGTCGCCCATATCCTCGATCGCCCCCTTCATCCGCCCCATCGCGCCCTCGATCCGGGCGCCGTCCTTCTCCGGCGCGAGCGCGGCCAGTCCCTGAGCCGTGGGCAGCTCGACATTGATCGACAGCCGGTCGGCGTAGAGGCCCGCCCGATGCGACAGGGTCGGATCGGCGTCAGGTATCGTCTTTAGATGAATATAGCCGCGAAAATCATGATCTTCCCGCAGCGATCGGGCGACCTCCACCATCTGCTCCATCGTATAATCGGAGGAACGGATGATGCCCGAGGAAAGGAACAGGCCTTCGATATAGTTGCGGCGGTAGAAGCTGAGCGTCAGGTCCACCACTTCCCGGACGGTGAAGCGGGCGCGCCGCACGTCGCTCGATCGGCGATTTATGCAATAATGGCAGTCGAAGATGCAGCTATTCGTCAGCAATATCTTCAGCAGGGAAATGCACCGGCCGTCGGGCGCATAGGCATGGCAGATGCCCGATCCTTCTGTCGAGCCGATGCCGCCGGCTTTGCCCGAGCGGCTGTCGCGTTTCGCCGTTCCGGACGAGGCGCAGGAGGCGTCATATTTCGCCGCGTCGGCAAGGATTTCAAGCTTGGCGCGGGTGGAGAGCTGGGCCATATCGTTCCTGATATGTTCCCATGAACCGCTTGTCCATAATCTCGATCAAGCTACCGAAGATAGAGTTCGCGCTAAACGACTTCGAACCGACGCGCGAGCCTTCAGGCCGCTGTCAGGCCTTTTCCAGCGTGCATTGCAGGGGATGCTGGTTCTGCCGGGCGAAGTCCATCACCTGGTTCACCTTGGTCTCCGCCACTTCATAGCTGAAAATGCCGCAGACGCCGACGCCACGCTGGTGGACATGGAGCATCACGCGGGTCGCCTCCTCCATGTTCATGCGGAAAAACTGTTGCAGGACATGAACGACGAATTCCATCGGCGTGTAATCGTCGTTCAGCATCAGCACCTTGTAGAGCGAAGGCTTGCGCGTGCGAGTCCGGGTGCGCGTGGCGATGCCGACATTGGGACCGCCGCCCTCATTGTCGCCGCCCTCGTCCTGGTCCCTGCCCGCCATGCGGAGGCTCAACGAAGCTATTTGGTCGATGCTGGTCATGATGGGGAGAATATGGCGAATCGCCCGCGCAAGGCAAGGGGGTGGCGGACCCGTTAAGCCTCATTCTCCCGTGGCCCGACACGGTTGCCGTGGGATGCAGTGCCAATGGAAACGGCTTGCTCCTATCCCGTTCGCCACGGACGGTCCAGCGAAGTGGGGCACCCCCGACCAGCGAGATTCGCGCGCTGTTCCAAAGCAGCGAGCGTTAAATCAAAACGCACCCGTTCGGTTCGAGTAGCCTTCGAGCCTGTCGAGAAGGCGTATCGAGAAGTTGGGGCAAGCGCTGATTTCTCGACTCGGTTCTATTGACGCTCGACTCTTCAAGGGCCTGCACGAAAAAGGGACGTCCTTCCCAGTGAAAGGACGCCCCCTTGACGCTATGAACGGCGATCGAAGCGGATCAGGCGGCGAGCGCCTTCATCTTGTCGGTGACGACGGTGACGCGCGCGGTCAGGGGCTGGGCGACCTCGCCGGCCAGCTTCACCAGCGTCTCGCTGCTCTTGGCCGCTTCCTTGGTGAAATCGTCGAACGCGGTCGAAAGCATCTGGCTCTGAAGCTGGAAGAATTCGGTCGGCGTCTTGACGGTCGAGAAGCTCCTGAAAGAAGCTTGCGCCTTTTCAAAGCTCTGGCGGCTGTAATCGACCGCTTCCTGACCCAGCACCTCCACGGCCTTGGCCGCGATCTTGCCGGATTCCACCAGCGCCTCGACATTGCCCTTGGCGATGTCGCTCATCTCTTCCAGCGCCTTGGTCGACTTCTCGACGTTGACCTTGGCCTTCTCGTTCATCTGCGCATAAGCGGTTTCCAGCTTCGCCTTGGCTTCTTCGGCATATTTTTTGCCGTTCTCGATCACGTCATTCATTATCGGGGTTCCTTCTGCACGGGTCGGGGTGGTGGGCGCTTGCGGCGCCGCTGTGGCTGGAGTGGGTTGGGGCGGCGGCGCGACGGGTTCGGGCGTAGCGCTTATCGACGCCGGCGCGGCGGGCTCGTCCTCGGCCGGAGCCGGTTCAGGCGCGGCGTCGACCGCCGTACTGGCGGCGGCGATGGCCATCGGATCGGCCATAGGCGGCTTGGCCTTGGGGGCCGCTTTGCGCGCCGGAGCGGCGGGAGGCTCGATCGCGGCTTCCGCCGCCTTCAGCGCTTCGCTCGCCGATAGCGTACCGGACTGCGATTTGGGCTTAGTCGTCCGCGCCGCGACCCGGGGCGCTCTGCTCTTTGGTGTAACGGCCACAACCATCCTCCAATTGTTGCAGCGCACAATAAGCACCTGCGACATACATTGCAAGGCCTATGTTGCAGTGCAACAAAATTGGTTGCGCCATTCATCCGGCCCTTGGGGCGGGTCGTCGCAAAATATTAAAGCCCCAAAGATTCTACCGCGAAAGCATAGCTACCGCATCTTTACGTAGCGTCCGGGCGCATCCTCAATGGCCTTCAGCTTGCCGCCCCCGGGGATGCGCGCGCCACTGGCGGGAACGGTTCGCGGGGCGAGATCGCCAAGCCAGGCGCGCCAGTCCGGCCACCAGCTTCCTTTGGTTTCTTTCGCATCTGCAATGAAGTCATTCAGGCTGTCCTTGATCTCATCGCACGTCCAATGCTGATATTTGCCCGAGGCGGGCGGGTTGACCACGCCGGCGATGTGGCCGGACCCGGCCAGCACGAAGCGGACCGGACCCGACAGATGCTCGGTCAGTTTCCACACGCTTTCGAGCGGGGCGATATGATCCTCTTTCCCCGCCTGAACATAGCAGGGAACCCGGATACGGCTGAGGTCGATCGGCGTGCCGTCGACGCTGATCGCGCCCGGCCGGACCAGCAGATTGTCGCGATAGAGGCTGGTCAGATAATCCATGTGCCAACGCGCCGGCAGATTGGTGGTGTCGCCGTTCCAGTAGAGCAGGTCGAAGGGCGGATAGTCCTGACCCAGCAGATAATTATTGACGACATAATTCCAGATGAGGTCACGCCCGCGCAGCAGGTTGAAGGTCGCCGCCATATAGCGCCCGTCGAGGAAGCCGCCGCTGGAAAGCTGTTCGACCAGCTTCATCTGCTCGTCGCCGACGAACAGGGTCAGGTCGCCGGCCTTGGCGAAATCCACCTGGGCGGTGAAGAAGGTGGCGCTCGCGACCTTGTCCGCCTCGCCGCGCGCGGCCAGCAGCGCGAGCGTCGCGGCCAGCGTCGTGCCGGCGACGCAATAGCCGATCGTATGGACGGCGGGCACGTCCAGCAGGTCCCGCACGCTGTCGATCGCGTCGATCTGGCCGCGCAGGATATAATCGTCCCAGACCATGTCCTTCATCGAGGCGTCGGCGGATTTCCACGACACCATGAACACGGTGATTCCCTGGTCCACGGCCCATTTGACGAAGCTTTTTTCCGGCGACAGGTCGAGGATGTAGAAGCGGTTGATCCAGGGCGGGAAGATGACGAGCGGGGTTTCCAGCACGTTTTCGGTGGCCGGCGCATATTGGATGAGTTGGTAGAGCGGCGTTTCCTTCACCACCTTGCCCGGCGTCGCGGCGACGTTGCGGCCAAGTTCGAAGGCGCTGCCGTCGGTATGGCTGAGCTGCCCCTTCTCCATGTCCGCCAGCATATGCTGCAAGCCCTTGACCAGATTCTCCCCGCCGGTCTCCAGCGTCTTTTCCAGGACAGCCGGGTTGGTGAGCGGGAAATTGCTGGGCGAGAGCGCGTCGATCATCGCCTCGGTGGCGAAGCGCAGGCTCTCCTTCTGCTTGGGATCGACGCCGTCGACCGAGTCGGCCAGCCGGGTCAGATAGTCGGCGGTCAGCAGATAGCTCTGGCGGATCAGGTCGAAAAAGGGATGCTGCGTCCAGGCGGGATCGGCGAACCGCCGGTCCTTGCGCGCGGCGGGGCTGTCGGCGGGCGCGGGCAGCGGCTGATCACGCATCAGGCCGCCTGAATCGAGGAAACGCTGCCACAGGGCAAGTCCCTCATCCGCGAAGCCGGTCTGGATCGACGCCACGACTTGCGGGTCGAAGGGAAGGGTGCGCCCGGTCGCGCCCGCCGCCTGTTCCAGCATCAGTTGCTGGGCGCGGCCGATGACGCTGGTCCATTGCTGCATCTGTTCCAGCGTGGGCAGCGTGGGCTCGATTGTTGCGGACTGGGTCATGCCACCTTCCTCTTCCTGGCCCTATGCGCGCGCCGCTTTCGCTGGCGCGCCCCGGCCAATCGCATTATAGCCGGGTCGCGTCCTTTTTGCGACGCGCGCACCACTATCCTCTACGGAGACCTTTCAGGAAAGCCCTTATAATGTCCGAACAATTCTACCGCATGAAACGCCTGCCGCCCTATGTCATCGCCGAAGTCAACGGCATGCGGGCCGCCGCGCGCGCCGCGGGCGAGGACATTATCGACTTGGGCATGGGCAATCCCGACCTGCCGCCGCCCGACCATGTCATCGACAAGCTGGTCGAGGTCGCGCGCAAGCCCGACGCCCACGGCTATTCGCAGTCGAAGGGAATTCCGGGGCTGCGCAAGGCGCAGGCCAATTATTATGCCCGCCGCTTCGGGGTCGAGATCGACCCGGAAAGCGAAGTCGTCGTGACCATGGGATCGAAGGAAGGGCTGGCGAGCCTCGCCACCGCGATCACCGCGCCGGGCGACGTCGTGCTGGCCCCCAATCCCAGCTACCCGATCCACATGTTCGGCTTCATCATCGCGGGCGCGACCATCCGGTCGGTTCCGACGACGCCGGACGAACGTTATTTCGAATCGCTGGACCGGGCGATGGCCTTCACCGTTCCGCGCCCGTCGATCCTGGTGGTCAATTATCCGTCCAACCCCACGGCCGAAACCGTCGACCTCGCCTTTTATGAGCGGCTGGTCGCATGGGCGCGGGAGAACAAGGTGTGGGTGCTGTCCGACCTTGCCTATTCCGAACTTTATTATGACGGAAATCCCACCCCTTCCATCCTCCAGGTGCCTGGCGCGAAGGAGGTGGCGATCGAGTTCACCTCCCTGTCCAAGACCTATTCGATGGCCGGCTGGCGGATCGGCTTCGCGGTCGGCAACAAGCAGCTCATCGCCGCGATGAGCCGGGTCAAATCCTACCTCGACTATGGGGCCTTCACGCCGATCCAGGCCGCGGCCTGCGCGGCGCTCAACGGCCCGCAGGACATCGTCGCCCGCAACCGCGAACTCTATCACAAGCGCCGCGACGTGCTGGTCGAAAGCTTCGGCCGGGCCGGATGGGACATTCCCGCGCCCCGCGCGTCGATGTTCGCCTGGGCCCCCCTGCCCCCGGCGCTCAAGGACATGGGCAGCCTGGAATTTTCCAAGCAGCTCCTCACCCATGCCAAAGTGGCGGTCGCGCCGGGCGTCGGCTATGGCGAGGATGGCGAGGGCTATGTACGGATCGCGATGGTCGAAAACGAGCAGCGGCTGCGCCAGGCCGCGCGCAACGTGAAGAAATATCTTCAGTCGATGGGCGTCAACACGCCCGCCAAGGGTGCGGCCTGACCGCGCGGAAATCGGCGATGAGGAACAGTGTCAGGGCCGGGGCATGAGCAGCGTCGCGACCATCCTGCCCCTGCCCCAGATCACGCACATCGCGCAGACCATACAGCTCACGGTTGCGCCGGTGTTCATGCTGGCCGGCATCGGCGCGTTCCTGAACGTCTGCGCCGGCCGGCTGGCGCGGGTCATCGACCGGGCGCGCATCGTCGAGAAGGGCGTGCTCGCGTCGCGCGGCAAGGAACATGACCGGCTGGTCGCGGAGATCCGGATGCTCGACCGGCGGATGAGCGTGGTCAACGGCGCGATCTTTCTGTCGGTGGCGTCGGCCTGCACGATCTGCGTCGTCGTCATCCTGTTGTTCGCGGCGGAATTGTTTCAGGGTCATCTGAGCCGCACCATCGCGGTGTCCTTCATCCTGGCCATGGTCTTGCAGGCGGCCGGCTTCGCCACCTTCATCCAGGAGATCCGGCTGGCGTCGCGGACCATCCATATCCGCAACGAGGTGCTGTATCATACGGCCGAAGGCGAGGATGAGGCGTGAAATCCACGTCCTGCTCCGGGACGCGCTTCCGGCCTCAGGAAACATCTGACACCGCATAGCTTGCCTTCCTCCCATGCCTCGGCTACAGGCCGGCGCGTCATCTGGGGAGTAGCCAGCCGTTCGCCTCAAGCGGACGGACCATATGTCAACATATTCGGCCGAGAGGCCGTGGCATATGGGATGGGAGGCGCACCTCCCTGTCGGGCGAGACCAATGGCATCGGCTTTTTCGTCCGGCCGGGCGGAGAAGGCCGGTGGCATTGCGTCATCTTCTTCCGCCCGGCCCTGGAAGCCTTGGCCCCGATGGAAGCCCTGTTCACCTCCGCCGCGCTGGTGGCGCTCGCCGAAATGGGCGACAAGACACAGTTGCTGGCGATGCTGCTCGCCACCCGCTTTCGCAAACCCGTGCCGGTGATGATGGGCATCCTCTTCGCCACGCTCGCCAATCATTTTCTGGCGGCGCTGGTGGGCCATTCGATGGCGGGCGTGCTGACGCGGGACTGGTTCCGCTATGCGGTGGCGCTGAGCTTCATTTCCATGGCCGCCTGGACGCTGATCCCGGACAAGCTGGACGAGGATGCGCCGCTGAAGGCGCCGTCGAGGGCCGGGGTGTTCCTGACCACGCTCGTCGCCTTCTTCCTGGTCGAAATGGGCGACAAGACGCAGGTCGCGACGGTGGCGCTGGGCGCGCGCTTCTCCAGCCTGGCGGCGGTAACTGCGGGCACGACGCTGGGCATGATGGTCGCCAACGTGCCCGCCGTGCTGTTCGGCGAAGCGCTGGCGAAGCGGGTGCCGATGCGCGCGTTGCAGATCGGCGCGGCGCTGCTGTTCCTGGCGCTTGGCCTATGGATGCTGGCGGGGCTGCTGGGCTGGCTTCCGCATGATGCTGCGGTGCGATGAAATATCGCGCGAGCGGTTGTCAGGCGGCGGCGGCTGTTGCAAGGGAGTAGCGGATATTCTCCCAAAGCCAGGATGTGGACTCGCGATGAACGATTGTCTGGTTACGGTGTTCGGCGGGGGCGGCTTTCTGGGCCGCCAGGTGGTGCAGGAGCTGCTGGCCCGGGGCGCGCGGGTGCGGGTGGCGCAGCGCGATCTGGCTACCGCCTTCCGCGTGAAACCCCTGGGCGGCCTTGGTCAGACCCAGTTCGTCGCGGCCGACGTCACCCGTCCGGCCAGCGTCTCGCGCGCGGTCGCCGGCAGCGACATGGTCGTCAATCTGGTCGGCATATTGTCCGGTAATTTCGAGGCCGTTCACCACCAGGGCGCGGCCAATGTCGCGCGGGCGGCGGCCGAAGCCGGCGCACGCGCGCTGGTCCATGTTTCGGCGATCGGCGCGGACCCGGAAAGCCCCTCCGCCTATGCCCGGTCGAAGGCGGCTGGCGAGGCGGCGGTCAGGGCCGCCTTCCCCACCGCCATCATCCTGCGCCCTTCGATCATCTTCGGGCGCGAGGACCAGTTCATCAACCGCTTCGCCGACCTGATCCGCGCGGCCCCGGTCGTGCCGGTGATGGCACCGGAAACCAAATTCCAGCCGGTCTACGTCACCGACGTCGCCCGCGCGGTCGCGCAGGCGGTCGAGGCCCCGGGCGTCCATGGGGGCGTGACCTACGAACTTGGCGGGCCGCAGCAGATCAGCATGATGGACCTCAACCGCTGGATCGCGCAGGCCATCGGGCGGGCGGGCAAGCCGCTGGTCGCCGTGCCAGCCGCCGTGGCGTCGATGATCGCGCGCCTGGGCTTCCTGCCGGGTGCGCCGCTGACCCGCGACCAGTGGGCGATGCTGCAAAAGGATAATGTCGCCGCCGCCGGCGCGCCGGGACTGGCCGAGCTGGGCATCAGGCCGACGCCGATGGCGGCGGTGGCCGAGGGCTGGCTGGTGCGCTTCCGCCGGCATGGGCGCTTCGCGGGACGGGCGAAGGCGTAAAGCCGCTCCGTCGTCCCGGCGAAGGCCGGGGCCTCATGCAAGCACCGCACGACCACGCGATCCTAGCCTTCCGCCGGGATGACGAAGAGAAAGGCCTGCTTTCCCCATGGACATGCATTATCTGACCGTCATCCTGCTGGGCATCGTTGAGGGGCTGACCGAGTTCCTGCCCGTGTCGTCCACCGGGCACCTGATCCTGGCGAGCGAATTGCTGGGCTATGACGCGTCGACCTGGGCCATGTTCAACGTCATCATCCAGCTTGGCGCGATCCTGGCGGTGGTCGTCCTCTACTGGCGGACATTCTGGGCCGTCGCCCTCGGCCTCCTGAAGCGCGACCCCACGAGCTGGCGCTTCCTGCGCAATCTGGTGATCGCCTTCATCCCGGCGGCGGTCGTCGGCCTCGCCATCCACGACTATATCGAGATGCTGCTGGGCGAACCGCAGGTCGTCGCCTGGGCGCTGATCGCGGGCGGCATCGCCATATTGCTGATCGAGCGCGCGGTGCGGGAGCAGCGTTTCGTCGGCATCGCCGACATCCCGCTGGCGCGCGTTATCGGCATCGGCGTCATCCAATGCATCTCGATGATCCCCGGCGTCAGCCGGTCGGGCGCGACGATCATGGGCGCCCTGACGCTGGGCGTCGAGCGGCGCACCGCGGCGGAGTTCAGCTTCTTCCTCGCCATCCCGACCATGTTGGGCGCGACGACGCTGGAGCTGCTGAAGAAGGGCGATCAGCTCACCTCCGCCACCGTCGGCTGGGGCAGCATCGCGCTGGGCTTCCTTGTTTCCTTCATCGTCGCGCTGCTGGTGATCCGCTGGTTCGTGGGGCTCGTGTCGAAACATGGGTTCGGCCCGTTCGCTTGGTATCGAATCATTGCTGGAATCGGCGCGCTGCTGTGGCTCAACATGCGGTAGAGGCCGGATCGGACCTTTTATTTCGCGACGGTCCGCAGTAATTTCACGATTGAGCGGAAATCACCAAAATTATAGGACAGCTTCCTTGTCCTTAATGTAGGAATCCGCGTGACGGCGCGGGTTTTTCTGCTATGTGCCCCTCCATCAACCCGAGGGGCACATGATGGCCGACAATCCGATGCTGAAATTCGTAAGGACCGGGCAGGATTATCCCGAGAAACGCGCCGCGCTGGAGCGGGCCGACGATTTCGCCGAGATCAGCCGCGGCTTCCGGACCGAGAAGGCGGAGGAACAGGCGTCGCGCTGTTCGCAGTGCGGCGTGCCCTATTGCGCAACCCATTGTCCGCTGCACAACCATATTCCCGACTGGCTGCGCTTGACGGCCGAGGGACGCGTGCGCGAAGCCTATGAACTGTCGAACCAGACCAGCACCATGCCTGAAATCTGCGGCCGCATCTGCCCGCAGGACCGGCTGTGCGAAGGCAATTGCGTCATCGAATTTTCCGGCCACGGCGCGGTCACCATCGGCAGCGTGGAAAAATATATCACCGACACCGCCTGGGAAGAGGGCTGGGTCGAGCCTGTGCGGCCCGGCGCCGCGACCGGCATGTCGGTCGCGATCATCGGCGCCGGCCCGGCGGGGCTGACGACGGCGGAATATCTGCGGGTCGCGGGGCATGAGGTGCATGTCTATGACCGGCACGACCGGGCGGGCGGGCTTCTGACCTATGGCATCCCCGGCTTCAAGCTGGAGAAGGATGTGGTCATGCGCCGCGTCCAGCGGCTGAAGGATGGCGGGATCGTCTTTCACGAAGGGTTCGAGGTCGGGCGCGATGCGTCGATGGAGGAATTGCGCGGAAGGCACGACGCGGTGCTGATCGCCACCGGCGTCTATAAGCCGCGCGACATCCGCGCGCCGGGCGTCGGCGCGCCGGGAATCGTCAAGGCGCTGGATTTCCTGACCGCCTCCAACAAGGCCGGGTTCGGCGACCATGTCCCCGAACATGCCGACGGATCGCTGCTGGCGGCGGGCAAGCATGTCGTCGTCATCGGCGGCGGCGACACGGCGATGGATTGCGTGCGAACGGCGATCCGCCAGGGCGCGAAGTCGGTCAAGTGCCTCTATCGCCGAGACCGGGAGAATATGCCGGGCTCCCAGCGCGAAGTCGCCCATGCCGAGGAGGAGGGCGTCGAGTTCGTCTGGCTTTCCGCCCCGATCGCGTTCGAGGGCACCGACCATGTGTCCGGCGTCAAGGTGACGAAGATGCGGCTGGGCGCCCCCGACGCCTCGGGCCGGCGCGCGCCCGAGCCGGACCCCGGCAGCGAGTTCACGCTGGAGGCCGACATGGTCGTCAAGGCGTTGGGCTACGACCCGGAGGAACTGCCCAGGCTGTTCGGAACTGAGGAGCTGTCGGTCACTCGCTGGGGCACGTTGCGCGTCGACCATAAGACGATGATGACAAGTCTCGACGGCGTTTTCGCGGCGGGCGACATCGTGCGCGGCGCGTCGCTGGTGGTCTGGGCGATCCGCGACGGCCGCGACGTGACCGAGCACATGCACCGCTATCTGACCGCGAAAGCCAGGGCGCGAGCGGGCGAGAGAGTCGCGGCCTAACCCACCTTATCCCAGCCCGTTCGGTTCGAGCTTGTCGAGAACGGGAGACTGGGTTCTCGACAAGCTCGAACCGAACGGATCAAGAGGAATCGCCGATGTCCGACATCCCTTTCATGGCCAGCCCCGAAGAACGCGCGCGGATCGCAGCCGAAGGCATGTATCATCCCGAGATGGAGGGCGACGCCTGCGGCGTGGGCCTGGTCGCCGCGACCGACGGCCGCCCCAGCCGCCGCGTGGTCGCGTCCGCCATCGACGCGCTGAAGGCCGTGTGGCATCGCGGCGCGGTCGATGCGGACGGCAAGACCGGCGACGGCGCGGGCATCCATGTCGACCTGCCGGTGCGCTTCTTCGACGACGCAATCGCCGACAGCGGCCACAAGCCCCTGCCCAACCGCCTGGCCGTCGGCATGATCTTCCTGCCGCGCACCGACCTCAGCGCGCAGGAGACCTGCCGCACCATCGTCGAAAGCGAGATCATCGACGCGGGCTATACCATCTACGGCTGGCGGCAGGTGCCGGTCGACGTGTCCGTCATCGGCGAGAAGGCGCAGCGCACCCGGCCGGAGATCGAGCAGATCATGATCGCCGGGCCCATGCCCGAGGAACGCGACATCGCCGAGTTCGAGAAGGACCTCTACCTGATCCGCCGCCGGATCGAGAAGAAGGTGATCGCCGCGCAGATCCAGGATTTCTATATCTGTAGCCTGTCCTGCCGCTCGATCATCTACAAGGGGCTGTTCCTGGCCGAGAGCCTGTCGGTCTTCTACCCCGACCTTCAGGACGAGCGGTTCGAAAGCCGCGTCGCGATCTTCCACCAGCGCTATTCGACCAACACCTTTCCCCAATGGTGGTTGGCCCAGCCGTTCCGCACGCTTGCCCATAATGGCGAAATCAACACGATCCGCGGCAACAAGAACTGGATGAAGAGCCACGAGATCAAGATGGCGAGCCTCGCCTTCGGCGACCAGTCGGAGGATATCAAGCCGGTGATCCCGGCGGGCGCGTCTGACACCGCCGCGCTCGACGCGGTGTTCGAGGCGATCTGCCGTTCGGGCCGCGACGCGCCGACTGCCAAGCTGATGCTGGTGCCCGAGGCCTGGCAGACCGGCAGCGCGGAGCTGCCGCGCGCGCATGGCGACATGTATGAATATCTGGCCTCCGTCATGGAGCCCTGGGACGGGCCCGCCGCCCTTGCCATGACCGATGGTCGCTGGGTCGTCGCGGGCGTGGATCGCAATGCGCTGCGTCCGCTGCGCTATACGCTGACCGGCGATAACCTGCTGATCGTCGGGTCCGAAACTGGCATGGTCGTGGTGCCCGAAACGACGATCGTGCGAAAGGGCCGCATGGGCCCGGGGCAGATGATCGCCGTCGACCTCAACGAAGGCGAGATTTATGACGATCGCGCGATCAAGGACCGGATCGCGGGCGAACGCCCCTATGGCGATCTTATTAAGGACTTCCTGACCGTCGACGATCTGCCGCAGGTGCAGAGCGCGCTGCCGACATGGGACAAGGCGGAGCTGACGCGTCGGCAGGTCGCCGCCAACATGACGCTGGAGGATCTGGAACTGATCCTCTCGCCGATGGTGGAGGACGCCAAGGAGGCGGTCGGCTCGATGGGCGACGACACGCCGCTGGCCGTCATTTCCGACAAGCCGCGCACGATCAGCCATTTCTTCCGCCAGAATTTCAGCCAGGTCACCAACCCGCCGATCGACTCCCTGCGCGAGCGGCATGTCATGAGCCTGAAGACCCGCTTCTCCAACCTCCACAATATATTGGAGCAGGACAAGCAGAACAGCCATGTGCTGGTACTGGATTCCCCGGTGCTGACCAGCGCCGAATGGGGCCGGCTGAAGGCCTATTTCGGTCCGGCGGTCGCGGAGATCGACTGCACCTTCCCCAAGGAAGGCGGACAGGAGCAGCTTCGCGCCGCGATCGCCCGCATCCGCGAGGAGGCCGAGCAGGCGGTGCGCGAGGGGCGGACGGAATTGTTCCTGAGCGACGAGAATGTCGGGCCCGACCGCATCGCCATCGCCGGCGTGCTGGCGGCGGCGGCGGTGCATACGCATCTGGTCCGCAAGGGGCTGCGCTCCTACGCGTCGATCAACATCCGGTCGTCCGAATGCTTGGATACCCATTATTTCGCCGTGCTGATCGGCGTCGGCGCGACCACGGTGAACGCCTATCTGGCCGAAGCCGGCATCGCCGACCGCCATGCGCGCGGGCTGTTCGGCGCGCTCGACCTCGATAGCTGTTTCGAGCGGTTCCGGACCGCCATCAACGAAGGCCTGCTGAAGATCATGTCCAAGATGGGCATCGCCGTCATCAGCAGCTATCGCGGCGGCTATAATTTCGAGGCGGTGGGGCTTTCCCGCGCGCTGGTGAACGACCTGTTCCCCGGCATGCCCGCCAAGATTTCGGGCGAAGGCTACGCCTCGCTCCACTACAGCGCCAAGCTGCGGCACGAAATGGCGTTCGACAGCGCGGTGCTGCGCCTGCCGGTCGGGGGCTTTTATCGTCAGCGCAACGGCGGCGAGAGCCACGCTTATTCGGCGCAGCTCATGCACCTGCTCCAGACGGCGGTCGCGACCGACAGCTATTCGACCTATCTGCAATTCTCGCGCGGGGTGCGCGACCTGCCGCCGGTCTATCTGCGCGACCTGCTGGAGTTCAACTTCGCGCGCGAGGCGGTGCCGATCGACGAGGTCGAGGCCACGACCGAAATCCGCAAGCGCTTCGTGACGCCGGGCATGTCGCTGGGCGCGCTGTCGCCCGAGGCGCATGAGACGCTGGCGATCGCCATGAACCGGATCGGCGCGAAGGCCGTCTCGGGCGAGGGCGGCGAGGACGCAGCGCGCTTCAAGCCCTATGACAATGGCGACAACGCCAACTCGGTCATCAAGCAGATCGCGTCAGGCCGCTTCGGCGTCCATGCCGAATATCTGGGATCGGCCGAGGAGATAGAGATCAAGGTCGCTCAAGGCGCCAAGCCCGGCGAGGGCGGGCAGTTGCCTGGCTTCAAGGTGACCGAGTTCATCGCCAAGCTGCGCCACGCGACGCCCGGCGTCACGCTGATCTCCCCCCCGCCCCATCACGACATCTATTCGATCGAGGATCTGGCGCAGCTCATCTACGACTGCAAGCAGATCAATCCGCGCGCGCGCGTCTGCGTAAAGCTGGTCAGCCAGGCGGGCATCGGCACGGTCGCGGCGGGCGTCGCCAAGGCGCATGCCGACGTCATCCTGATCGCCGGCCATGTCGGCGGCACCGGCGCATCGCCGCAGACCAGCATCAAATATGCCGGCACGCCGTGGGAGATGGGCCTTTCCGAAGCCAATCAGGTGCTGACGCTCAACGGCCTGCGGCACCGGGTGAAGCTGCGCACCGACGGCGGGCTCAAGACCGGGCGCGACATCGTCATCGCTGCGATCCTGGGGGCCGAGGAATACGGCATCGGCACGCTCAGCCTGGTCGCGATGGGCTGCATCATGGTGCGCCAGTGCCACAGCAACACCTGCCCGGTGGGCGTGTGCGTGCAGGACGAGAAGCTGCGCGAGAAGTTCACCGGCACGCCGGAAAAGGTCATCAACCTGATGACCTTCATCGCCGAGGAGGTGCGCGAGGTGCTGGCACGGCTGGGCTATCGCAGCCTGGACGAGGTCATCGGCCGGACCGAGCTGTTGAAGCAGGTCAACCGCGGCGCCGAGCATCTGGACGATCTGGACCTGAACCCGATCCTGGCGAAAGTCGACGCGACCGACGCCGAGCGGCGCTACAGCCTCGCCATGTTCCGCAACGAAGTGCCCGACAGCCTGGACGCGCAGATGATGCGCGACGCCAAGGCCGTGTTCGAGCGGGGCGAGAAGATGCAGCTTACCTATACGGTGCGCAACACGCATCGCGCGGTCGGCACGCGCCTGTCCTCGGCCGTCACCGAACGGTTCGGCATGTCCAGCCTGGCCGACGGGCATCTGACCGTGCGGCTGCGGGGGAGCGCGGGCCAGTCGCTGGGTGCTTTCCTGTGCAAGGGCATTACGCTGGAAGTGTTCGGCGACGCCAACGACTATGTGGGCAAGGGGCTGTCGGGCGGCATCATCGCGGTGCGCACGACCGTATCCAGCCCGCTGGTCAGCAAGGACAACACCATATTGGGCAACACCGTCCTCTACGGCGCGACCAGCGGCAAGCTGTTCGCGGCGGGCCAGGCCGGCGAGCGTTTCGCGGTCCGCAACTCGGGCGCGAAGGTGGTCGTCGAAGGCTGCGGCGCGAACGGCTGCGAATATATGACTGGCGGGACGGCGGTAATCCTGGGCGAGACCGGCGCGAATTTCGGCGCGGGCATGACCGGGGGCATGGCCTTCGTCCTCGACGAGCATGGCAGCTTCCCCAGTCGCGCCAATCCCGAAAGCATCGTCTGGCAGCGGCTGGAAAGCGCCCATTGGGAACAGGAGCTGAAGGCGCTGATCGCCGAACATGCGAAGATGACCGACAGCAAATGGTCCAACACCATCCTGGACGATTGGGACCGCTGGCGGCGCTATATCTGGCAGGTTTGCCCCAAGGAGATGATCCACCGGCTGAGCCATCCGCTGAGCGATGCGCCCCGAGAGGTTGTGGCCGCCGAATAACGGGCACCCTTCGGCAAACGCGGATGCAACTGGGACCGCTGGCGGCGCTATGTCTGGCAGGTGTGTCTCAAGGAGATGGTCCACGGGCTAAGCCGTCCGCTGAGCGACTCGCCCCGGCAGGTCGTGGCGTTCCGAATGACGAGGCCCTCGGCAGGCGCTCTACACCCGACCCTCGCGCCCTTCTTGCCGCCTGCGGAAATGCCGGATTAGTAGCGCGGGGGCGCGGGCGCGTCGGTCGTGCGCGTCACGGGCGGCGGCGTGGGAATAGTCGCGACGACCTGCGCCGGTGGCGCGCTCTGCCCGTCGGCGAAACGCTGGATATTGACGGGCAGCCGGTGCAGGTCGGAGGGCGGATAGTCGACGGGCACGGACGCCGGCTGCTCCTGCGCCATATAGTCTGCAACCACCGGATCGCTGGCGCCAGTTATCATGCCGTCCGGGTCCCAGCCCGCATTGTCGGCGGCCATGCGCCGCTCGGCGAGGGTTGGGCCACAGCCCTTGCAACGGATGATGACTGGCCCTTGGTCGGCCGCGCTCACGCTTGCGAAGTCGGACTCCGCAGTTGCCTGCTCGGTATCGGTGTCACTCAGGGGACCGCCGAAATCCCGGGGCGGCAGATGGGTCGCATAGCCGCCCGCCACTAGGCCCAGCACCACGCCCCCCGTCAGCAGCGCGCCGCTGCATGTCCAGAATCGCATCGACATGCGGCTCGTCCTCTCGCCCGTTCCTGCCCGCACCCGCGCCTGACACGCGATTTTCAGCGGAATGACCGAACTATAACGCCGCGCGCGATCGGTTGTTGCATGACCCTGCGGACCTTGCTAATGGCGACCGCCTACCAGGGTCCGGCGCCGTCCGGTTCCCTTTGAAATGTGCGGTCGTGGCGGAACTGGTAGACGCGCAACGTTGAGGTCGTTGTGGCCGA
>JARYGO010000018.1:0-70420 GCA_033795485.1 Sphingobium sp. | reverse complement strand
ATTCCTCAGGTCGGGATTAGCTTAGCACCCTGTCCAAATTTCCGGGACCACCTCAACCATCTCCACTCCCCATTTAAAGATTATCGAAAAAGTTCGATATGCATCTCACTTGGGGTCGGTAAGTAATTAGATAGTTTCTTCTGTGTGGTCGGTTCGATATGTGGCCTGAATGGGCATTGCGCCCGGTTCATTGCCTTTCCTCAGTGAGCTATCGCCTTATTTCCAAACTTGCAGTACAGCGCCGAAGTCACGGAGGCGGACCAGGAAGACTTCCGCCTCCTGTAGCGACACGGTCCGGCCCAGCTTTGCTTCGAAATAGGTTTGCGCATCGCGGAGTAACTCGGGGGAAAAGCGCTCCCGCTTACTCGCTTGAACAGCCGCCGTGGCGAGAGCGCGGGACGTGGCCGGACTCTCCTGGCTGGTCGACGCTGGAGCCGAGATGGCCGGTGCCATCAAATGCTCCTCATTGGCTATCGGCGGCGCAGGCTGTGCGTCCGGCTCTGCGGTCGGGGGTGCCTTCGAGGCACTGCTGCGTTTGCGTCGCATCGAACTACCGTGCGGCCATCGCCTGCGCGGGGGATGCGGCGCTGACGAAGACGCGATCACCAAAGCGAGCGCGCAGATGGTGTACCACGCTGGCTTGATACCGGCGTTGTCGCCATCCCGTTGGGCTGTGATATACTCCGATAGCTTTCCAGTAATCACGTGTGACCGTCAGCCCGGAGAGAAAAATCCACCGAGCCGCCTGGACATTGAAGCAGGTATCGAATTGGAGCCAATAGCGGACGTGGTCCGGCGGTCGATCAAGGACTCCCGCAATCTTCGACACCCACCAGCTGTTGACCTGAAGCGGTCCGAGATCGTGGCTGCCGTTGGCGTTCCTGACCTCGGCCCCAATCCATCCGCCTTCCTGATCTCGGAGGCCCCACAGCGTCTTTTCAAGCCACGGCTTGCCGTCGGAGGCCCAGCGAATGCATTGCGCTACGTGAGCCTCGCCAACGGGATCCGACAGCCGTCCCCGCGCTTGTGCAGGCTCCGCCGTGGAGAGAGCCAGCAGCGCGCTTGCCATAAGTGGTACGGCCGCAAGCCTGGAAAATGAGAGCAATGTTCTCATACGGCCACGCCTCCAATCTGGAGCGGCGCACCTGAAAGCAGCGCCATCAATCTCTCGCCGGAGATCAGCTCGATTCTTTCGCAGCTATCGAAACCAGCCCGGCTGAGCGCGCCGGTGCGCCCTGTGTGGATGAAGATCCCGGGGGAGCCGCGGGACCGGCAGACCTTGGCAAAGGCTGTGACATGGTCCGGCCGTATTGCGCTGGCATAACGCTTGGCCTGAATGAGCCACACGCGGCCGGCGATGATAACCTGCCCGTCGATACCGCCGTCGCCGGTGTAACGCCGGTTGCGCCGAACCTTGTGCCCACGCGCAGCGAAGCTCTCGAGTAGCAATTCCTCGAAGGCCAAGGGATCCATGGCCCGGAGGCGCGCATAAACGCGGCCTGACGACTGAGTGACATCTGGGCCGCGGAAGGACGCGCACATTGTTTTCGCTTGACCAGCGGCCGGGTCACCTGCATGCGCGAGAGGTTGACGCCGTCGCGCATGTCGTTGACGCCGTAGGACATGCCCTCGTTGGCCTCGACTTGCTCGACCTGGCCAAGATTCTCCGAGACGTGCTTGGCGGTGGGGGAGTCGTTGGCGCGCAGCGCTACCCAAGTGGAGCAGTAGCCGGTGATCGCGGCGGCATCCTGGATGCCGTATGTAGCCTCCAACTGAGGATAGCTCTGGAAGCCCAATATGCCGCAGCCGCCATATTTGCGGGCGCGTGCCAGGAAGTCGGAAAGCGACGGCAGTTTCTGGAGCGTCGGGAGCTCGTCGATCACGCAATAGAGTCGGCGATCGCGATCGGGAACGAGGCTCATGATCGCGGAGATGGCGATGTCGAGCCAGACCGTGATCAGGGGACGGAGCGAGGGAAGCTGGTCCGCCTTGACGGTGATGAACAGCCAACTGCCGTCCGCCCCGGTTTCCACCCAGTCGCGAATGGAAAAGCCGTCCTCGGTATCGTCGAGATAGGCGAAGCTGCGCATCACGGAGGCGAGCTCGGCCTGGATGCCCGCTGAGGTGCGCTCCCCTTCCGTGGAGATGAAGGTGGCGGCGTCGGTTCCCGCCGCGAAGGCTGCAAGGTCCCTCAGCTTGGAGCGGAGCAACCGATCGAGCAGGACCGAAACGAAGGTATGCTTCTGCTTGGCGAGCTTCCGCATGACGGCGACCAGCGTGCCGCGCGCGGCCTTCGCCCAGAAGGGATCACCGGTTTTGTCGGGGATCGTCGATTCCGCGATCTGATCGTAATGATAGTCTCGCGGGACGTCGACCCAAGGGGACCAGGGTGCTGTCCGCTGGTCGAGCGGATTGAGCAACGTGTCGATGTCCGGGCGGTAGAATTTTTCCACGAAGGTCCCGGCGGTGTCGTAGACGATGGCTCGCTTGCCGGACTTGCGGATACCGTCGAGCATCTTGATGATGAGGTTGGTCTTCCCCGTGCCGGGGGCCCCGCACAGAAGAATATGCTCCGGCTCGAATGCTTCCGGAACGGTGACGCCGCCGATCGTCAGCACGCCCTTTTTCTGCCAGCGGAGCGCCCGCTTCACCTGTCGGAACGTGCCGAAGCGAGCCCCACGCAGGTACTGGTTGGAGCCGAGGCCCTGCCGTCACCAGCATGCGGTAACGACCGGCGAGCTTCTCGTTCTGGAGAATCATATCGGGGAACAGGCTGATGGCGCTGGCGCCGAGACCCAGGATCACGTCGGAGGGATCGTCGGTGAATCCCTGGAAATTGCGCCGCAGGCGCCCCTCCTCGGCTGCCATGGCGAGCGGGTCGCCCGGCAATGCGAAATGGTCAAATCCCACCGCCGCGTAGCCCGCCCGGGTCAGGCGCTCGAGGCCGAGTGCAGCATGTTCGAAGCGTTGCCGCATGTCGGGAAGCTGGCTCCCGTCGATCCGGCGCTGACGGGTGATGACCGAAGGCAGGTGAGCATAGCCGAACAAGGCGATGCGCTCAGGGGCGAGCCGCAGCGCTTCGCCGAGCGTGGCGTCAAGATCGGCGCCCGTCTGGCCTGGCAAACCGTACATGAGGTCAACGTTCAGAGACCGAATACCTGAGTCACGCAGCCGCGAAACCGCGGTCTCGATCATTGACAGGGGCTGGATGCGGCCGATCGCTCGCTGAATATGCGGCTCGAAGGTTTGACAACCGAGGCTGGCGCTGGAGATGCGCGCCTCGGCGATCGCATCGTACCAGCCATCGTCGAGGGTGCGGGGATCCAATTCGATCGACAGCGCGGCGGCCGCTGCATCGAACGCGACGATAAGTCGGTCGAGCAGCCGCAGAAAGCTCAGCGGCGGCAGGGCGTTGGGGCTTCCACCGCCAAAGGCGATGCGGGTGACACGTCCACGTCCCTGAAGGTGCCGGGCCACAAGGCGGATCTCCAGCTCGAGCGCTTCGAGATAACCCGCGAGCCTTCCCGCGCGATTGGCCGCGCCCGTATTGCAACCGCAATACCAGCATATCTCTCGGCAATAGGGGATATGGACATAGACCGAGACCGGAGCCTCGCGGTCGATCCGGTCGAGCGCTGCGATCTGTTCACATCGGCCCATACCGTCTTCGAATTCGAGTGCGGTCGGATAGCTCGTATAGCGCTGCTTGTATTGCGGCTATCCGACATCGACGGATCCGTCGCTGCTCCGCACTTTTAAGGTCCGCGGCCTCGGCGGCGCCAATGTGCCGACACAGTTCCTCGCCTATGATCCGAATGCCTATCTAGCCTTCCTGGCCAGTCCGGGCGCCCTCTCCGCGCTTGATGCGGCGCAAGGTCTCGCGCCAGGCACTTCGGCGGCTAACCTGGCAACCCAGTCCGAGGGACACGGCTTCGATGCCGTCGCCCAGCCGGGCGATTTCGTGAGGGAACGTGTTTTCGCCGACTATGCCGAGGCGGACTTCGAAGGCCAGCTGGGCGGAATGCCGTGGCTGCTCAACGTGGGCGCGCGGTATATTCATACCGAGCTCACATCTCACTCGCAGCAGCGCGCACTGGTCGATCTCTTGCCGGTTCCAAACGATCCGACGATCTATAATGCTGTCTATGCGAATAATGGGGTTTATACGCCGATCAGTGCGGACAGCAGCTATGATGCGTTCCTGCCTAACTTCAATCTGAAGATCACGGTCGCGCCGAAGGTCCTCCTTCGTTTGGCTGGCTCACAGACGCTGACACGCCCGGAACTGGGTGATCTCCGTCCCGTGACGTCATACGATGTCACCCGCCCGGCCAGCCTGCAATCCAGCGGCGGCAATCCGGATCTGAAGCCCTATCGGTCCACCAATTTCGATCTGTCGGCGGAATGGTATCCGACCAGCACGACCACGCTGTCGGCAGCGGTGTTTTACAAGCACGTCAAGGACTTCATCGTCACGACGATCGAGAACGAGACGGCCACCATCGCCAATACGGGCGGGCTGCCGGTTAGCGGGTTCATCACGGGCACGAACGAGGCGACCTTCGCTACCGCCCGCCCCCGCAACGCCGGGGCAGCCGATATCCGCGGTGTCGAATTCAATGTGGTGCACACGTTCGATTGGCTGCCGGGCTTCCTCAATGGCTTCGGCACCCAGCTGAACGCGACCTTCGTCGGCACAAACCGCACATTCGCCAAGCTCTCGCCGGAAGAGCGTTTCGCGGTGGTCGGATTGGGCAACTCGCAGAATGCCACCCTGTTCTACGAAAAATATGGGATATCGGCGCGCATCGCCTATAACCGTCGCGACCGCTTCCTGTCCTCCATCGCGAATGGCTATGGCAGCGAGCCGCTCTTCGTAAAGGTCTATGGCCAGTTCGACGCCAGCGCATCCTACGACGTGACCAAATATGCCCAAGTCTTCATCGAGGGCACCAATATCTTCAATGCGAAATATGTCACGGTGGCGCGATACGCCAACGAAATCCGTGGCTATTATAACTACGGATCCCGCTTCGATGCCGGGATACGCTTGAAGTTCTAAGCAACAGGACTTGGGGGGTGCGTCGACGAGATCTTCGTCGGCGCACCTTTGATCGCTCGATGCGACGCGTCGCCCATTTGGATCAATGCCGGGAGAGCACCGGAATGCCCAAGGCGCCGGGCTGCGCCGGTGCAGTTCCAGGTGCTTGCTGCAGATCTCCTGACGACAATCGGTCAAATGGCGATTTCATCTTCGAACCATTTGAGACGGCCCGACAAAGGGAGAGGCTATGAAGTGCTCACTTGAGGATGCCACGCGCCGGGACGCGCTGGCGGCCATCGCCAGCGGGGTCGTGGCATCCTGCCCCGGAACAAGCCGCGCAGGCGCCGCTGATTATGTCGACCAGATCCGGCCCGGCGCCATCTGGCCTGACAATAATGGCATTCACATCAACGCCCATGGCGGCGGGGTGCTGCACCATGGCGATCGCTACTGGTGGTTCGGAGAGCATAAGACCCGCGGCAAGGGCGGCAATGTCGCGAATGTCGGTGTTCATGTCTATAGTTCCAGGGATCTTTGCAATTGGCGTGACGAGGGCATCGCGCTGAAGGTTTCCCCGGATCCATCGAGCGATATCGCCAGAGGATGCATTCTCGAACGGCCGAAGGTTCTCTACAATCCGCGCACTTCGAAATTCGTCATGTGGTTCCACCTCGAGCTCAAGGGGGAGGGATACAAGGCGGCACGGGCGGGCGTGGCGGTATCCGACAGCCCAGCCGGTCCATATGAGTATTTGCGGTCCGGGCGCGTAAATCCGGGCATCTGGCCGGTTAACGCGGCTCCAGCGGACAAGCTGCCCGGCACGATCCTGGCGCGGGACTTCGCCGGCGGACAGATGGCCCGCGACATGACGCTCTTTCTCGACGATGACGGGCGCGCCTACCACATCTACGCTTCGGAGGAGAACCAGACGCTGCAGGTGGCCAGGCTCGCCGACAACTGGCTTCATCACGACGGTTCCTACGCGCGCATACTGCCCGGCCTGAGCAACGAGGCGCCCGCCATTTTCAAGGCGCGCGGGCGCTATTTCCTGTTCGCGTCGGGCACTACAGGGTGGGCGCCGAACCCAGCGCGCCTTTATGCCGCCGAGCATATCTTCGGGCCCTGGACATCGCTGGGCAATCCCGTGCGCGGTTCGCAGGAGCAGGTCGCGACGACCTTCATGGGACAGAGCAGCTTCGTGCTTCCGCTGCCTCCATCGGATGCTGATGGGCAGCGCTTCGTCTTCATGGCCGATCGGTGGCGGCCCACCAATGCGATTGACGGGCGGTATATTTGGCTGCCGATTGATTGGGAGGGAGATCATCCGGTTCTGCGATGGCAGGATCGCTGGACCATAACGAGCGGCTGACGCCGACGTCGTCGCCAAAGACCGTCCGCGACCAGGGAGCGGGGGCGCGCAAGCCTGAGAGTTGTATTCCTGTCGTCCATGTCCCTCGTTGCCAGTTTCGAAGCGAATGACTAATCCGAGCCGGACCCTGGCGCGCTTCCGACGCGAGGTCCGCTTGAGGCCGGCACGGCTGGCGCGAAACGGAGAGATCTGATTGAAGAATCCGCGCCGCCAACCGGCACATACGATCATCGCACGCGACATTGGTATCGCTATCGTGACGGGCCAGCACGCGCCGGGCAGCGTCCTGTCGTCGGAAGTAGAGATAGCGGAACAGCGCCATATTTCGCGCAGCGTGATCCGCGAGGCCTTGCGAACGCTCTCCGCGAAAGGCCTTGTCGAAAGTCGCCCGAAGGCGGGCACCCGGGTGCGGAGCCGCGCGGATTGGAACCTGCTCGATCCTGAATTGCTGGCGTGGATGTTTGAAGGCGAGCCTCCCGCCGGATTCGTTCGGAGCCTCTTCCAGTTGCGGATGATAGTGGAGCCGGCGGCGGCCGAGATCGCCGCGCTCGCCCGCAATTCCCGTCAGCTTTCGCGCATGGGGCACGCACTCGAACAGATGGATTTGAAGGGCCTTTCAACACCTGAGGGTCAGGCGGCAGACCAGATTTTCCATAATACCATCCTTGAGGCGACGCAGAACGAATTGATCGCCAGCCTCTCGGCCAGCATAGGTGCGGCGGTCCGGTGGACCACCATCTTCAAGCACAGGTCGGCGCGGCGCCCGCGCGACTCCATGCCCGAACACCGCAGGCTGTTCGAAGCGATCGCCGATGGCGACGCGGCGAAGGCCCGTGAAGCTACCATCGTGCTGCTCCAGCAGGCGAAGGACGATACCGAGCTACTCCTCGGCAACCGTGAATGAGGTCCTTGGCGTCCCGGATTGAATGGAAGATCTCGCCCCCGGCCAGCGGGATTGCAATACATGCCGACCCTCGGAGATTGCCGCGCGGATCTTAGGAGGGAACCGAGCTTCCTGATGCCGGGATATATTGGTTCAGTCCGTTGGTCGTGCAGGCCGTCGTCCGGTTTGCAGCCCCGGTATGGGCGTGGAGATCATTGGACCGCGTCTGCTGCATGATCTGGCCGGCGGGATTGCATCTGGCGAATCTCTGCTCCTGGTCCCGGCCGGTCCCCGGCATGTCCTGTGTGAGCAAGCTCAGCCGCGAAGCGGGATCATAACCATGGCCAGCCCTGAACCCATCAAGGGCTTGGGTGAAACCCAGCGGTTTCAGCTCCTGCCATTTCGGCACGCGGACGCTCGCGAGTTCCTCGATGAGGACGGTCCTGATGGCGTCGCAGTTCTCCGCCGCTCCACGCGGAGCGACCGCAATGCACTGCCGCGATCGCGCCGAACCGGCCGATCGCGCTGCGAGCACCCGCAATCTCGCTTCCACCTTCCGACCCATTCTCGTCTCGGCAGATCATTTTTTTTGTAGAATATGGCATCGCACTCTTTAAAGGTGTTTAGATGCAATCAGCGACCCGGCACCAGTTCGGGCATTCAGTGGAGAGATAATGATGGGCGGTTGTCGGTCTTTCTTGTCGAGGCTCGCATATTGCTCCGTAGCCTTGGCGCCAATGAGCCAGGCCCTGGCGCAGCAGAGCAGCCCGCCAACGAATCCGGTGCCGCCTGCTCCGGCCACCGTGACGCCCACGCCCACCGCCCCCACGCCCGCGGCGCCCGCGACCACGGCGCCCACGCCCGCGACAACGGCGGCTCCTGCCGATGCCGCGGTGCAGAATAACGGCCTGGGCGATATCATCGTCACCGCCCGGCGCCAGAGCGAGCGCCTGCAATCGACACCCGTCGCGGTGACGGCGCTGGGGTCCGAATCGCTTCAGCAGACCCAGGTTCAGGACGCGGTGGACCTTCAGCGGGTCACGCCGAGCCTGTCGATCCAGACCGGCGGTCCTTCCGTCTCCGGCCTCGTCTTCCTCTCGATCCGCGGCCAGAACAACCAGAACCCCGGAACGGCGAACGATCCCACGGTGGCGACCTATCTCGACGGGGTCTATATCCCTCGTCCGTCCCAGGGGCAGACCGATTTCAACGATCTTGAACGGATCGAGGTGCTGCGCGGGCCGCAGGGAACGCTTTTCGGCCGCAACACGACCGGCGGCGCACTGAACGTCCTGACGGCGCAGCCCACCTATCGCTTCGAGCTGCTCGCGAAGGCGGAGGCCGGGAATTACGATTACAAGAGCATCGGCGGCACGGTGAACGTTCCGCTCACCGACGCGCTGGCCTTCCGCGTCACCGGAGCGTTTCGCGATCGCGGCGGTTACGCGCATAACGATGCGCTCGATCGGGATACCGACGACAGCCGCAGCTATTTCGCGCGGGCCAAACTGCGCTACGAGGGCGCCGGCTTCGACATCACCCTGTCCGGCGATTATAATCGCCTGACCGATCACGGGCAGAAAATCGCCCTGGTGGCGTTCGATCCGGCCGTCTTTACGGCGCTTCCCGGCGGCGCGGCAGTCGTGCCGATCCTCAACCAGTATATCCAGACGAAGAACAGCTGGTACACGACGAACGGCACCAGCTTCGTCCTCCCGACGGTCAATGCCGCCGGCACCGCAATCTTCAACACCTTGCCCGCCGATGTGCAGCAGCTCTATTCGGAGAAGCCGCAGAACAAGGTGATCGCCTATGGCTTCGCGGCGACGGCGAATGTGGAGCTGGGCAACGACTTTGCCATCAAGTCGATAACTGCCTATCGCTACAGCGACTCGACCGGCCTGATCGACACCGACGGCACGCCGGTGCCGCTGCTGACGACCCGTTCCGGCTATGGCTCAAAGCAGTTCTCCGAGGAGCTTCAGCTCACCGGCAAGGTCGGCGATCGCTTCAACTTCATTCTCGGCGGATATTACGGCAACGAGGACGGATATGAATCCAGCGTCTCGCAGACGTTCGGCTTCATCCCTGCGCCGCGCTTCATCACCGAGAACTTTTCCGACGTCAAGAACGTGACCAAGGGCGTGTTCGGCCAGGGCTACTACAAGTTGCTGGAGGGGCTTCGCCTGGCGGGCGGCCTTCGCTGGACCTGGGACAATCGCGACGTCGTGCTCCACAACAAGATGCGGCTCGGCGACCCAAGCACATGCAGCGTGGCGATGAAGGATCCGGGATCGATCTGCGACCAGACGCAAAAGGCCACGTTCAACTATCCCGCCTGGACGCTGGGAATCGATTATCAGGCCAGCCCCACCGCCTTCTTCTACGCGAAGACCAGCGGCGCCGCGAAATCGGGCGGCTGGAACGTGCGCGCAGGCTCGCTGCCGGCGTTCAGCCCGGAAAAGCTCAAGGACGTGGAAGCCGGGGCCAAGCTCGATTGGCTCGATCATCGGCTGCGCACCAATGCGACATTCTTCTATAGCTGGACGAAGGGCGTCCAGCGCCAGCTCGGCGCGCTCTTCAACGGCCAGCCGACGCAATATCTAATCAATGCGGGGAATACGCGCATCTATGGCGCCGAGTTCGAAATCACGGCCGTGCCGTGGAAGGGCATGGAGGTGGCCGGCAATCTCAGCCTGCTTCGCGGGCATTACCAGGACGGCACTTTCATAGAGACGCAGATCGTCAACGGTTTGCCGGTGCAGGTCGATCGAAGCGGCGAGCCGCTGCCGCAGCTGCCCCGCCAGCAGTTCACGATCAGCGCGACGCAGCGGGTGCCGGCTTCGTTCGGCACGTTCAACATCCACGCGGACTATAGCTACATCAGCTCCCAGATGATAACGCCCGTCACGGCGGCGCCCAGTGCCTCGGCGGCCACCAAGGCGATGTTTGCCACCCAAAACGCATTGACCCGTGTGGCCGGATACGGCCTCCTCAACGGCCGGATCGGCCTGCAACTCGAGGATCCGGCGGTCGAGGTTTACGTGTTCGGCCGCAATCTCACCGGCAAGAAATACACCAGCCGCGTCTTCGCCGATCTCTACACCCAGGGCCTTGGCTTCATTCAGCGCACGGTAGGCGATCCGTTCACATTCGGCGCCGGTGTGACATATCGCTTCGGGGGCCGCTGATGCAGGCACGAGGCAAGGATCCGGAGACGAGCCTCGCCGCAGAGCCGGGCCTGCCGGGCGGCGCGGGCGTGGTGCAGCCTCCCGCCATTCTCGTCGAGCGGGATGGCGGGGTGGCCCGCATCATCCTCAATCGTCCGGAACGGATCAACGCCATCGATGATTCGATCCGGTTCGGCTTGCCCGAAACGCTGCGGGGGCTCGATTGCGATCCCGAAGTGCGGGTGGCCATATTGTGCGGCAACGGTCCGAGAGGCTTCTGCGCGGGCGCGGATATTCGTGAGACACGCCCTCCGGAAACGCCGGTGGAAGCACATGCGCGGCTCGGTCGCGCCCCGTGGATCGATAGCCTGGACCAGTTCACCAAGCCGATCATAGCGGCGGTGCACGGGGTCTGCATGGGCGGCGGCTTCGAGATGGCGCTCGCCTGCGATTTCCGGCTGGCTTCTCTCGACGCGCTGTTCTCGCTTCCCGAAACCGGGCTGGGCCTGATCCCCGGCGCCGGTGGCACCCAGCGCCTGCCGCGACTGATCGGGCTGGGCCCCGCGCTGCACCTGATGCTCACCGGGGAGCGCATCGACGCCGCCGAGGCGAAGCGGCTCAACCTGGTGACGAAGGTGCTCGACACGCGGGACGAGCTTATGGCCGCGGCCGACGCGATCGCAAGGACGATCGCCGCCAAGCCGCCGACGGCGAGCCGCTTCGTGAAGAAGGCGGTGCGCGCCAGCACCGAGATGAGCCTCGCCCAGGGCTTGTTGCTGGAGCGCGATCTGTTCGCGCTGCTGCTTACGACCGAGGACCGCGTCGAGGCCGCCAACGCCTTCAGGGAAAAGCGCGCGCCGCGGTTCACGGGCTCCTAGTTCACAGGCTCATAGTCGCGCGATCCACCGGCGCCGCCGAGCCAATGGCATTCCTGCACAGATCTCAGCGGCGCTCACCGATTCCGAGGATCATCGCCTCCAGGGTCGCGAGCAGGGTATCCATCGTTCCTTCCGAGGTCCAGAAACGGCGATGCTCCGTCCGGTGGTCGAGCGCGGATTCCCGCGCCGCCATGATCGACCGCAGGGAAATGCTCAGGAAGACCAGGCGCTGCCGCAGCACATCCGCCGGAACATCCGCCGCGAGCCTCCGGATATGTGCGAGACACCGCTGATAGCCGGAGTTCCATTTGCCGGACAGCACCTCGTCCAGCAGTTCGCGGTCCTGGAGATTGAGACCCGCGATGAAGCGGATATAGCTGTCCTCCTGCCCCGGCTGTTCGCCCAGATCGGTGGCGGGCCAAACGAGGATCTCCAGCACCTGCCGCAGGCAGGTCGGCCCGCCCTGCCGCTCCAGCCGGTCCAGGCGCTCGTTGCGTCGGTCATCGATGATGCGGGCGCCGTCCACGATCAGCTCGCGGACGAGCATCTCCTTGGTGCGGAAATAATAATGGAGCGATCCCCCATTCTTCTGCCCGGTGGCGGCCACGATCTCGCGGGTGGTCACGCCATGAACGCCGCGCATGGCGAACAAGCGCCGCGCGGCGAGCTTGATCGTCTCGCGCGTCGCCTCGCCGCGCTGGCTTGACTTGGTTGCCATTCTCGCTAATTAGGTCATCTGCTTTAGTCATTCAACCGGGATGTGATGAGCGATCTCGATTTCTCGGGTAAATCCGTCCTCGTGATTGGCGGCTCCACCGGCATCGGCAACGGGATCGCTCGCGCCTTCGCCGCGCGCGGCGCCACGGTTTGCGTGACGGGGACCCGCCCGTCCCGGAGCGACTATGCGGAAAACGAGGATGCCGACTTCACTGGACTGGATTATCGCCAGCTCCACCTGTCCGATCCCGCCGCTCTCTCCGGCTTCGCGCCGAACCTCGACAGGCTGGACACGCTGATTACCTGCCAGGGCGCCGTCCGCTACGGTCGCGCCGAATTCGAGATCGACACGTTTCGCGATGTCGTCGAGATCAACCTCAACAGCGTGATGGCGTGCGCCGTCCACTTCCGCCCCCTCCTGGCGGCGAGCGGCGGTTCGCTTATCGTCATCAGCTCGATCGCGGCCTTCAACGCGCGCCGCGGCAATCCGGCTTATGCCTCGTCCAAGGCGGCGGCCGTCGCGCTCGTCCGGACCCTCGGCGAGGCGTGGGCCCCGGACGGCGTCCGGGTCAACGGCATCGCACCGGGGCTCGTTCCTTCCAAGCTGACCGCGATCACCACCGAAAATGAGGACCGGCTCCGCAAGACGCTGCGCGAGATCCCCCTCGGCCGGCTGGGGACGCCGGCGGAGATGGCGGGCGCGGCCCTGTTTCTCGCCTCTCCCCTCGCCTCCTACGTGGTCGGCCACACGATCACGGTGGATGGGGGCAAAAGCCTTTCCTGAGGCGCGCCCGCCTCATTGGAGTTAATGACATGGCGTGGGATTTCGAAACCGACCCCGAATTCCAGCAGGAGCTGGACTGGATCGACAGCTTCACCCGCGAGCAGATCGCGCCGCTCGACCATATTCTGGGCAACCATTATGACCTGAAGGATCCGCGTTTCATCCACTTCGTCAGGCCGCTGCAACGGCAGGTCCGGGAGCGTGGCCTGTGGGCTTGCCATCTGGGGCCGGAGCTTGGCGGCCAAGGCTATGGCCAGGTCAAGCTCGCGCTCATCAACGAGATCATCGGCCGCACGCGGTTCGGACCGATCGTCTTCGGCGCACAGGCGCCCGACAGCGGCAATGCCGAGATCCTCGCCCGCTACGGCACGCCGGAGCAGAAGGAGCGCTATTTGCAGCCGCTCCTCGAAAACGAAATCGTCTCCTGCTTCTGCCTGACCGAGCCACATGGGGGCGCCGACCCGGTGATGATTAGGACGTCCGCCGAGGCCGATGCCGACGGATGGCGCATCAACGGCGAGAAATGGTTTGCCACCAACGCCCGCTACGCCGATTTCCTGATCTTGATGGCGGTGACGGATCCCGACTCCCCTCCGCACCGGCGGGCGTCGATGTTTCTCATACCCTCCGACACGCCCGGCCTGGAGATCATCCGCAATGTCGGTTACGGCAGCACCGAGCCGACACACGCCTATTTGCGGCTCCAGGACGTGCGAGTGCCCGGAGACGCGATGCTGGGCCCCCGCGGCGAAGGCTTTGTGGTGGCGCAGACCCGGCTCGGCGGCGGGCGCATCCATCATGCGATGCGCACCATCGCCAAGGCGCGGGAGGCGTTCGACCGGATGTGCGAGCGAGCGCTTTCGCGCACGACCAAGGGCGAGCGCCTCGCCGACAAGCAGATGGTTCAGGAGAAGATCGCCGACAGCTGGGTTGAATTCGAGCAATTTCGCCTGCTGGTGCTGAGGACGGCATGGAAGATCGACAGGCTGCAGGATTATAAGAAGGTCCTCAAGGATATCGCCGCGGTCAAGTTCGCGATGCCCAAGCTTCTCCACGACATCGCCGGCCGTGCGCTGCATCTCCACGGATCGCTCGGCCTTTCGGACGAGATGCCGTTCATGCACTGGGTGACGGAATCCTATTTCCTCGCCCTGGCCGACGGACCGACCGAGGTTCACAAGGTGACTGTCGCCAAGCAGGTGCTGCGCGACTATCAGCCGACCGAAGACCTGTTCCCCGCCTATCATCTGCCGCGTGTTCATGCCGCCGCGCTGGAGCGCTATCGGGATGATCTCGAAGCGCTGGATCTCGCCCTCTGATGGCGGTCGATCGCGCCTTCGGAATCGAACTGATCGATTTCGACCGGCTTGGCGCCTGGATGACCGGGCATGGCCTCGGCCGCGGGCCGATCAAGGCGATCACCCCCCTCACCGGCGGATCGCAGAATATCATCGTGCGGTTTGAGCGCGACGGGAGACCTTATGTCGTTCGGCGCCCGCCCCTCCATCCGAGCGCAAACGGGGACGAGACGATGCGCCGGGAAGCGCGCGTGCTCGGCGCGTTGCGCGACAGCGACGTCCCTCATCCGCGCCTGATCGCCTCATGCGGGGACGAGACGGTGATCGGCGCCGCCTTCTACCTGATGGAGCCGGTGGACGGGTTCAATGCCGGGGTAGGGCTGCCCCCGCTTCATGCGGGCGATCCTGCCATCCGCCACGCCATGGGGCTATCGGCGGTGGACGGCATCGCCCGGCTCGGCAATGTCGATTGGCGCGCGGCGGGCCTTGAAGGTTTCGGCAACCCGCAGGGCTTCCTTGATCGCCAGGTGACGCGCTGGAGCAAGCAGCTGGCCTCCTACGCGCAGCATGAGGGCTGGCCGGGGCCCAGCGAACTGCCCGATGTCGAGGCGATCGCGCGATGGCTCGACCGCGGCCGCCCCGCCACCTTCACGCCCGGCATCATGCATGGCGACTATCATCTGAAGAACGTGATGTTCGCCAATGACGGCCCGCAGCTCGCCGCGATCATCGATTGGGAACTCGCGACGATCGGCGATCCCATGCTGGATCTCGGCTGGCTGCTCGCGACCTGGCGCGAACAGGGTGCGCCGCCCTCCGAAGCGCAGATCGTGGTGGAACCGTGGGACGGCTTCCCGTCGTCGGACGAGCTTGTCGCCCATTATGCCGAGGTGAGCGGCCGCGATGTATCGCACGCAAGCTGGTATGCGACCCTGGCCTGCTACAAGCTGGCGATCCTGCTGGAGGGGACCTACGCCCGCGCGCGCGCCGGCAAGGCTCCGGCGGAAATCGGCGAGCGGATGCATCGAAGCGCCATCCGCCTGCTCACCAAGGCAGCCCGGATAGCCGAGAGCTGAAACGGCGGGAGAGCGGCATGAATCCTTCCATTCCCGATCGGCGACGGCGCCAGCTTCATCAACGCCAAGCGATTCCCGTGGACGACGGCCTTGTCATGGTCCGCTGAGCGGCCGCTCTTTGGCGCGATAGGCGGCAATCTCATCGGCGTGCCGCTGGTAATGGCCGGGCCGCGGCTCGATCATCAGGGCCGTGGCTTCGGCAAGCGCCCGGTCCGGCGCCATCGCCAAAGCGAGCTTCGCCGTCACCACCCACCTTCGCTCCCCGTCGGCCCGGCTCCGAACGGTCGCGATCAGATCCTCCTCCACGGGCGTCGGCTTGAGGAAATCCACCTTGAGCGAAGACGTGACCACCGCGATCCCCTGCGCGATCAGCATCCGCCCGACGAGATCGTCGAACACGGCGGCGATCCAGCCACCGTGCGCGATGGAAGGGCCGCCCCGCGACGATGCCGGGCATCGCACGGCCGCTCGCGCCTCCTGCCCCGTGACGAACATGGTTCCTATCCCGAACCGGCAACGCCCTTCATCC
Organism: Sphingobium sp.; assembly: GCA_033795485.1. Lineage (GTDB taxonomy): Bacteria > Pseudomonadota > Alphaproteobacteria > Sphingomonadales > Sphingomonadaceae > Sphingobium. The sequence goes on along the minus strand of JARYGO010000018.1, from coordinate 54,672 downwards.
CGGCAGCCGCCGCATAGCGGCGCTTCCACGCCGCGGCCATATTCATCGCGCTCGCGCCCAGCTGCCATGATTGTCCTTTCGATCTGAAATGTTGTTCTGACCAGCGAATATCATAGACGGTGTCCCGGCAGTATGGAGACAGGCAGACCATGAAAGCCGTTGTGGCGCGGGCGTTCGGCCGGCCGGAAAGTTTTGCGCTGGAGGAGGTTGAGATCGGCACGCCCGCACCGGGCGAGGTGCGCGTGGCGATCCGGGCGGCGGCGGTGAACTTCGTCGATATGCTGGTTGCGGCCGGCCGATACCAGCTCCGCCCCCAGCCCCCCTTCACGCCGGGCGGCGAATTCGCCGGCATCGTCCACTCCGTGGGACCAGGCGTGCGTGAATTCGAGGTCGGCCAGGCGGTTTGCGGCTCCGGGCTCTGCGGGGCCTATGCCCAGGGCATCATTGTGCGCCAGAATGCCCTCACGCCGCTGCCGCCCGGCATGAGCTTCACCGACGGCGCCATCTTCCGCGTCGCGAACGGAACGGCCATGGCGGCGCTCGTCCAGGGCGCGATGACGGCGCCCGGCGAGAAAATCCTTGTGTTGGGGGCCGGCGGCGGCGTCGGCTACGCAGCGGTTGCGATCGGCAAGGCACTGGGCGCGATGATTATCGGGGCCGCTTCCTCCGACGAGAAGCGCGCCCTTGCCACGGCAGCCGGCGCCGACGCCGTCATCGCGGCTGACGATCCGCAATGGCGCGACCGGCTCAACGACATATTGGGCGGCGCGGCGCTCGATATCGTCGTCGACCCGGTCGGTGGATCGGCGACCGAGCCCGCCTTCCGCGCTTTGGGATGGGGCGGCCGTCATCTCGTCATCGGTTTCGCGGGTGGCGCAATCCCCTCCCTTGCCACAAACCTCGCCCTGCTGAAGGGAAGCCGGCTGGTCGGCGTGAATTTCGGTCAGTTCGTCCAGCGACAGCCGGACGCCATGCGCGAGAACATGCAATTGCTGCATCGCTGGTGGAGCGAGCGCCGGCTCCCGGCGCCGCCAATCCGCGTTTTCCCCCTATCGCGCTTCATGGCCGCGATGCACGCAGCCTCCGATCGATCGGGGTTGGGGCGGGTCGTTCTCGACATGGCGGCGCATGATGACGACATGCGCGGGAATTCTCGCTAGAGACTCGGTGTCACGATAGAGATTCGTCTGGCTGCCCGACGATAACAGGAGGATCGAGGATGAAAGCTGCCGTCATCGCCGAACACGGCGCCGCGCCCGCATTCGGTGACTTTCCGGAGCCCCCGGCCCGCGAAGGCCATGTCAGCATAGACGTCGACACGGCGGGACTCGGCGGCTGGGATGTTCTCGGCGCCTATCGGCTGGCCGTGACATATCCGTGCGTCCTTCGGGGCGAGGGCGTCGGCCGGGCCGAAGATGGCCGCCGCGTCTATTTCGGCGAGCGATCGGTCGCGCCCTGGGGGGGCTGGGCCGAACGAACGATCGTGCCCGCAGCCGAGGTGTGGGACGTGCCCGACGACGTTGACGACGAAACCGCGATCACGATGGCGATCGCCGGCACCGGCGCACTGGTCCCGATGGAAAAAGCAGCGATCCAGCCGGGCGAGACCGTGCTGGTGCTGGGCGCCACCGGCACGATCGGCCAGATCATGGTGCAACTCGCGCGGATCATGGGAGCCGGCCGGGTGATCGGCGCGTCGCGCAACCAGGCGGCGCTCGATCGCCTGCGCGAGCGCGGCCTTGTCGACGCGACCGTCCGCATGGGCGGCGACGACGATCTGGCGGCACTCAAGGCGGAAGGCGGCGAAGGCTATGACGTGGTCATGGATCTGGTCTGCGGCGCGCCGATGGTGGCAGCCCTGAAGGCGACGCGCTGGGGCGCGCGGATCGTGACGGTGGGAACGGGCGCCGGCACGGGCATCAACATCACCGCTGGCGATCTACTGTTCCGCACGCTCACCACCGTCGGCACCGGCCAGCGACCGGCCGCCGAGCGCGAGCAGGTCTGGCGGCGCCTGCTCGACATGGCGAAGAAGCACGCCATCGCGGTCGATTATCGGCACTATACCCTGGCCGATGTCGCCGAGGCATGGGCCGCCCAGAAGGCAGGGCCGCACGCCAAGATCGTCGCCCGCATCCGAAGCTAGGCGGGCGAAGCTAGGCGGGCGGCGCGCCGCCGCCCTGGGCTTCGAGCTCCGCCAGGTTCGGCGGCCGGGAATTGAAGCCCCACAGGTGCAGGCCGCCATCGACGTTGATCGTCTGGCCGGTGACGAACGCCGCCATGTCGGACGCGAGGAATACCGCGACCGGCGCGATATCGGGTTCCGGATAGCCGACGCGGCCCAGCGGCTTGGCGGAGGCGGATATTTTTTCGAACCCCGGATGTTCCCGGCATAGTCTTTCGAACGACAACCCGGCAGCGGCCGGGGCGATCGCATTGACGCGAATGTTGAACCGCCCCCATTCGGACGCGGCGCTATGCGTCAAGCCGCGGATCGCCGACTTACCCATATTGTAATCGACGTGCCGCCACGCCCCGGTCTCGGCGTCAATCGAATAGAAGTTGATGACGCTGCCGCCGCCCCGCGCCTGGAAATGCGGGAAAGCGGCGCGCATCGCCCACCAGCTCGCCCAGGCGGTCGTCTCAAGCGTGCGCGCGAGAATCTCGTCCGTCTTCTGCTCGATCAACAGCTCCGGACTCGGCGCGAAGGCGTTGTTGACCAGAGTGTCGAGGCCGCCGAAGGTTTCAACCGCGGCCTGGATGGCCGCGAAAACGCTCTCCTTGCTGCCGACGTCGGTTTGAACGAAAAGCGCCTCGCCATTAAGCTCCCGGCACTCCTCTGCGACGGTGCGGCCCCTATCCTCGTCATACTCGGCAATGACGACGCGGGCGCCTTCGCGGACGAAGCGCCTTACGATGCCGCGGCCGATCCCCGCGCCACCCCCAGTGACCACCGCCACCTTACCATCCAGCAAGCCCATCCCGGCCCTCTTCCCTCAGCTTTCTATTCTGATACTGAAAGGGCCTGCACCGCGGCGCTGTCAAGTGCCGACTATGCCGGGCGCCCGATTGCTTCAACAACGAACCAGGATGGAGAGGCGTGCAATGGACGAGGCCGACCGGAACAGGGCGGTAGCGCTGCGCTTCCTTAAAGAATTCCATCGCGGCGAGGTGACGCTGGAGGAGCTCTACACGCCCGATTACGTGCATCACAACGAGGCTTTCTACCCAGGGCTGAAGCCCGGCCTTGCCGCCTTCAAGGAAGCGCTCCATGCGCGGGCTGGCGGCATCAGCGACTTCGACGTGGAGATCGAGCAGCTGATCGCCGAAGGCGACAAGGTCGTCGCGCGCTTCGTTCTGACCGGCCGGCACAGCGGCTCTTTCCAGGGAATAGCGGCGACCGGCAGGACCGTGCGGATCACCGCGACCGACATCTATCGCTTCGAGGACGGCAGGATCGCCGAGGGATGGGCGATGATGGACTTCCTCGGCTTCCTCCAGCAGGTGGGCGCCATGCCAGGCATCGGGGCATGACGGGGCCGGACATCCCGATCCTCTCGGAGGGCGATCTTTCGATCTTCGGGCTGCGTGGCTCGGTGATCGTCGTGACGGGCGCCGGCTCAGGAATCGGGCGGGCGACCGCGCAGGTGCTGGCCCGGGCAGGGGCCAGTCTCGTGCTTGGTGATATCGACCTCGCATCGGCCGAAGCGACGGCCGCCCTCGTCAGGCAGTACGCTTGCGTCGCCATCGCGGTCGAAGCCGATTGCCGGTCGCCTGAGGCTCTCGAGCGGTTGGCCGATCGCGCCGAGATGCAGGGCCCGATCCGCGGCTGGTGCAATGTGGCGGGAATCGTCGCCCATGCTCCCGTGATCGAAACGCACGCCGCCGATTATGCCCATGTTCTCGATGTCAATCTGGGGGGCACATTCTGGGGAAGTGCCGCGGCCGCGAAACGAATGGCCGCGCATAAACGCGGAGCGATCGTCAACGTCTCGTCGAATGCGGCGGACGAGCCGCTGCGCGGCCTGGCGCTCTACGCCATGTCCAAGGCGGCGGTGAACATGCTGACGCGGACCCTCGCTTTGGAACTTGGCCCATCCGGGATCCGGGTGAATGCCGTGGCGCCGGGATTCACCGTGACGAGCATGACGACCGGCCACCATGCCGATGTCAACGCGCTGGTGGAGCGGAACGCCGCCCGCTCGCCGCTTGGGCGGGTCGGCAGTCCGGAGGACATCGCATTCGCGATCCTCTATCTGCTGTCCGATGCCAGCCGCTTCGTAACCGGGCAGATCCTGCGCGTAAACGGCGGCGTCACGATGCCGTGACGCCGCCGCCGGATCCGGGCGAGGTTTCCCCCGCTAACAATCAGCGCCGGCCGGAAACCGTGGACTCGGCATCCGCGCTTTCGAACATGCGATTGATGTCGCCCGAGGTGACGGGCTTGCCCGGCTCGCGGTTCGGCTTCGCGCCGCCCATGCCGAGGATCGGGTCCGTCATCACCGGAACCGCTGCCGCCCGCCGCTTCAGGGCGCCCACGGTGCAATTCTCGCGCGCCAGCTTGCTAAACGGATCGTAGGAGAATTCACGCATCGCATTGATGTGCGTGATCTTGTTGATCGTCTCGTCGGCAAGATGTTTGACGTCGTCCCACAGCTTTTCCGCCGAGTGCGGCCAGACCGAGTCAGAGTGCGGATAGTCGCACTCATACATCACCATGTCTTCGCCGATATAGTCCAGATTGTGCAGGCCGAACTTGTCCTCGATGAAGCAGCTGATGATATGCTTCTTGAAGATGTCGCTCGGCATCTTCCCGCCGAAATCGGAATTGGTCCACGCATTGTGGTGGCCGTGGGTGAAGTCGGCACGCTCGAGAAGATAGGGGATCCAGCCGATGCCGCCTTCCGAAAGCGCCATCTTGAGCGTCGGATATTTCTTCCACATCGGCGCCCAGATCCAATCGGCCGCCGAATTGGCGATGGAAATCGGCATCGACGTGATCCACGCGTCGATCGGCGAGAGATCGGAGGCGTGCGCGGCCGCGGCACCGGTGCCGATGTGACAGCAGATGACCACGTTATTGTCGGCGCAGGCCTTCCAGAGCGGCTCCCAGTAAGGATCGTGGATCGAAGGCCAGCCGGACAAGGCCGGATTGTCCGAGAAGGACAGAGCGTGGACGCCGAGTGCCGCCAGCCGGTTCACCTCGGCCACGGCGGCCTGCATGTCCCAGAACGGCACGAGCATCAGCGGGATGAACCGGCCCGGCGCAGCTTCGGACCAGTCGTAATAATGCCAGTCGTTATAGGCGCGAATCGCGGCCAGCGCGACTTCCTTGTCATCGCGCGAGACGTTCTGGAACCGTTGCCCGGCAAAGCCCGGAAACGTCGGAAAGCAGATCGATCCAAGGATGCCGTTGGCATCCATATCCTCGACGCGGGACTTCAGATCCCATGTGCCGCGGCGCATCTGCTCATAGTTGAGCGGCTCCATCCCATATTCTTCCCGCGGACGGCCCACGACCGAGTTCAGGCCCATATAGCCCGCGGCCTTCTCCTCGAAGACCCACACGTCGCGCTCGTTGCGCTTCTCGATCTTCGGCTCGCGGCCCTTCAGATGGGCGGGCCAATGCGGGGTGAAGGCGCCCGGCGGCTCGATCACGTGATCGTCGACGCTGACGAGAATCATGTCTTCCAGGTTCATCTCTATCTCCGGTTCGGACAGTTGCGCTCGGACGCATTTATATGGACCACAGAGTCCGGTTCTAAGCAGGGAATGCTTAAGCCTCCGCACCTGCGCTGGCAAGCTGACAGGAGACTTTCTGCACACAAACTTTGGAAATGTCTAGCTGAGTCGAGCGGCGGCAATGGACGAAATGCCATCGGAACGCTAGGATCGACGCCATGGCAGGACTTATATCAGACGAAAGCGAGGACTTCGGCGACGCCGCTCACCTGCTCGGCCCGCTCCGGCGCCGGGAGGCCGTTCCGCGACAGGCCGGCCGCCGGCCCGATCCGCGCGCCGCCGCGACAATCCGCAAGATCCTGAGCGCGACGGAACGAATGCTCCTGCGCGCCGGCCCAACGCGCATGTCGCTGCGCGACGTGGCGGTCGAGGCGCAGGTCTCGCGTGGGACGCTCTATCGGTATTTTTCCTCGAAGGAGCAGCTGCGCAAGGCCTATACCGAATTCATGCGCGCCCGCTTCGAGAGCGGGCTGCGGGCAGCGGTCGAGGCGCACGCGCCGGCGGAACGGCTCGCGCCGTTCCTCGACTTCTTCGGGCATTTCTTCGCACGCCCCCAGGCGCACCAGTTCCTCCAGGCGGAACCCGCCTTCGCCCTCGAATATTTCCGGGACACCTTCACGAGCGTCATCGAGCAGACGACCGCGCTGCTGCAGCCGGTCTTCGCGAGCTGGGAGGAGAACCTCGGCCGCGACCTCGACCATCGTTTCCTCGCGGAAATGATCGTGCGCGACCTGATAAGCAACATCCTCGTCCCCGCGCCCGACGGCGGCACGTCGATCGCCAAACTCGCGGAGACGCTGGGGGTGGGCGAACCGGCTCAATCCAGATCGCGCCGCAGGAGGGCGGTGGTTTCCGCATAGGGCCTCAACCCGGACCAGCAGAGCCACAGACCAACCAGCGACGCGGGCACCGAAACCAAGATCAGGGACGAACCAAGCATCGCTTCGTCGTGAAAGACGCGGTCGGTGAGCAGCGCAACGGAAGTCGGCCCCAGGCCGATGCCGAGCAATCCACCCAGCAGAAGATAGACCGCGATGGCCTTGCCGCGCATACTATTCGGCACGGCGTCCTGAATGGTGGGCGGCGCGCTGGACTGGCTGACGGCGAAGCCGAAGATCGCGCAGCCGAGCACCGCCAGCGCAGAAAATGGCGTCGGCATCAACGGCCAGAGACAGGCGCCGGGGATGATGAGGGCCCAGCCGACGATCGTCACGCGAAAGCGCGCCGCCGGCTTGCCTTGCCCCACCCACCGATCACTCAACCAGCCGCTCAGCAGAGTTCCCAGCAGGCCTGAGAGCCCCACCACGATGCCGACAATGATGCCGGCACGGCTCGCGGGGAAATGGAAGCGGCGGTCCATATAGGCCGGCGCCCAGGCGAGAACGCCATAGCCGATCGCCGCCAACAGGGCCGGATAGGTCAGCAGCCGCGCAAAGGTGGCCCGGTGCTGGCCGAGATAGCGCAGGAACTCGGAGTAGGACGCCGTCTCCACCGATCCGCGCTCGCGGCGAACGGGCTCCCGGACGAGCAGAATCAGCAAGGCCAGCGGCAGCCCCGGCAATCCGGCGAGCACGAACATGACCTGCCAGGGCTCCAGAATGCCGAGCGGGCCGGCCGCGACCGGCGCCGGGACATGGGCGAGAAGCAAGCCGCCGATCAGCAGCGAGGCGCCCGATCCGATCGCCAGTGAGACATAATAGGCAGCCAACGCCCGGCCGCGGCGGGCGCGCGGAACATAATCGGCGATGATCGAGTAGGCCGCCGGGGCAAGCACCGCCTCGCCGATGCCCACTCCCGCCCGCGTCAGCAGCAGCATGGGATAGCTCTGCGCGAAGGCCGCGCAGATGGTCATCGCGCTCCAGACGAGAACGCCCATCAGGATCAGGTTGCGGCGATTGGCGCGATCGACGAGCCGGCCGAACGGCAATCCCATGATCGTATAGGCAAGGGCGAAGCCATAGCCTTGAAGGAGGCTGAACTGAGTGTCGGCAAGTCCGAAGGAGCTTTTGAGCGGCTTGACCAGCAAGGACGGCAATTGCCGATCGAGCTGCGAGAAGAGCGTCACGACCCACAGGATCGCCAGGACGAACCAGGCGCGCGTCTGGGAAGGAAACGGCGCCTCGGGATCCGCCGAGGCGATATCACCGCCCCACGCCCCACGCTTGTCCACCGTCATCAAACCCCTCCGATCATTCTTTATCCAGAATGTCATTCTTGACACGGTGAAGTCAATCTGTATAGCCCGCCGCATCTAAAAGGTTCACAAAACCAGCGACAAGCACGGGAGAGATAATGCGACATCCTGCATGGGGGCTCGCGGCTGCATCGATCGCAGCCATCGCGGCACAATCCGCTTCGGCCCAACAATCCGCCCCGGCCCCGGCCCCGGAGCCGGCGGCGCCGGCGAGCGGTCCGGGCCAGGCGGCGCCGGCAGCCGGCCTCGAAGAGATCCTCGTCACGGCCCAGCGGCGCAGCGAGCGGCTTCAGGACGTGCCGGTCGCCGTCACCGCCTTTGGGGAGCGGGATCTCGCCAGGCGGCAGATCGTGGACCTCCAGGCTCTTGCGTCAAACACGCCGTCGCTGAACTTCACCTCCACCTTCTACGGCAACAACGATCTGGTGCTGGCCATTCGCGGCGTGGCGCCGGGCGGCATCCTCCCCAATGTCGACCAGGCGGTCGGCACCTATGTCGACGGCCTGTATTATGCCCGGCCCGAGGGAAGCAACTTCGCGCTCGTCGACGTGGCGTCGGCGGAGGTGCTGCGCGGGCCGCAGGGCACGCTGTTCGGACGCAACACGATCGCCGGCGCGCTCAACATCACGACGAACAAGCCGACCTATCGGTTCGAAGGATCGGCGAAGCTCAGCTATGGAAATTACGATGCGCTCGGCGCGACGGGAATCGTCAACGTCCCGATCGTCGACGATCGGCTTGCCGCGCGCCTCGTCTATAGCCACGTCCAGCATGACGGCTATGGCTACAATCCGGGCCTGAAGCAGGACGTCGCCGATCAAAACGACGATTTCGTCCGGCTTTCGCTGCGCGGCGACATGACCGAAAAACTGCGCGCGGACATCAGCGTCGATTATTATGACGGCCGCAATCACCCGCCATTGTGGAAGCTGGCTTATTACACGCCCGGCGTTTCGCCGGCCGCGCTGGCGCCTTATGTCGACACGTCGCATTCGCGGACCAGCCAGGCCGGCTATAATCCGGTCAACCATTCGAAGGTCTATGACGTCACATCCACCTTCTCGGCCGATTTCGGCTGGGCGACGGGCAAATGGATCACGGGCTATCGCCATGTCGACTATGAGGGGGCCACCGATCTGGACGCGACGCCCCTGCCCAGCACGGACCTGCTCGCCTTCGATCTGACCGGGCGGCAATGGTCGCAGGAGATCCAGCTTTCCGGAAAGAGCCTCGACAATCGGCTGACCTGGGTCGGAGGCTTCTATTTCTTCGACGAGAAATTCCTGAACTCGCCGATCAGCCGCGTGTCGGGAACGATCAGCGACAACACCCTGCGCCCCCACAACCAATCGATGAGCGCGTTCGCGCAGTTCACATACGAGATCCTGCCGCGCCTGCGGGTGACGGGCGGGCTGCGCTACGTTCACGATACGCGCGGGATGGTCTATACGCCGGCGCGCTACACCGTCGCGGCGGCGCAGGCCGGCCTTGTCTCGCCGCCGCCGGAATCGATCACCGCGGCCGCCTGCCCGTTCACCGCGATCGGCCTCAACCAGAACCCCGGCGGCTGCCTTTATCGGCCGTCCGACGTCCACTTCAACTATGTGCCGTTCACGGCTGGCCTGGATTACAAGCTCGGAAACGACGGCCTGCTCTACGGAAAGGTCGCCCGCGGCTTCCGGTCCGGCGGCTTCCAGCAGGCTAGCGGCACCACCCGCGCTTTCTACACGCCCTTCGGCGACGAAAACGTGATGAGCTACGAGATCGGCGCCAAGCTTTCGCTGCTCGATCGGCATCTGCGCCTCGGCCTTGCGGGCTATCTGACGAATTACAACGACGTGCAGCAGAATGCCGTCCTGTCGGCCGCACCCGTCATCATCGCGGTGCTGAACGCCGGCAAGGAACGCATTTACGGCGGCGAGTTCGAAGCCACCGCGCTGATTGGCGCGCTGCGCCTCTCCGGATCGCTTGGCCTCATCGAACCCAAGTTCACGAGCGGACCTTATATCGGCTCGAAGGTGCCGACCGTTGCCAAGACGAACTACGCCGTCAGCGCGGATCTTCCGATCCGCCTGAACGGCGCGGGCACGCTCAACCTCCATGCCGACTATAACTACAAGTCCACCGTCTATTTCTACAATACGGTGGCCGTCACCGCGACGGGCGTGACGCCCTACAATGCAAGCCAGATCGCGATGGTGCGGCAGAAAGGCTATGGCCTGCTCAACGGCCAGATCTCCTATGATCTGCCCAATATGCCGGTGACGATCGCCGTATTTGGCAAGAATCTCACCAACCGCTTTTACGCCGGCAGGACCGGCTCCTTCTACAATTCCAGCTACAATTCGATCGTCGTCGGCGATCCGCGCACCTACGGCGTCAGCGCCGCCTATCGCTTCTGACGCCTGACATATTGAACACATGTTGTAAGGTTGACTCGGAATATGCCCCGGCGCAGGATGGTCGCAACCATCGCCGGGGACGGAATCGCGGAATCAACGCGTCCGCGCCGACTGCCACAGAGAGGACCTCGAATGCTGATCGATCTTCACGCCCATGCGCCCCTTCCCGGCTATTACAACCAGCACCCGCACTGGGGGCCCTTCTTCGAAAAGGGTGACGACGGTGACATCCGTCTCCGCATCGGCCACTGGATCCTCACGCTGGGATCGCCGGAGCGCAAGGCGGCGGTTCGGGCCGGCAAGGCACCTTCGCTCGAGGAATATTTCCGCAGCTGGTCCGATCCGAAGCAGCGGCTCGCCAAGATGGATGCGGCCGGACAGGACGCGCAGGTGCTGTCCGTCCCCTCGCACATCTACATGTATTGGGCCGAGCCGGAGTTCGGCGTGCCGTTCGCGCGCACGGTCAACGATACGCTCGCCGAATATTGCGCGGGCGGTGACAATCGCCTGTTCGCATGGGCACATGCGCCGCTGAACGTTCCCGAGGAAGCCGCGAAGGAAATTCGCCGCGCGGTCAAGGAGCACGGCTTTCTTGGGCTGAGTGCGGGCGGCGCCAATTTCGGCGGCCTGGAGTTCGACGATCCCGCCATGGACCCGGTCTGGAAGGCGCTCTGCGACCTCGATCTGCCGATGTTTGTCCACGGCTACAACCAGTCCGTCTCGTGGGGCGAAAAGGCGAACGACGACAAATATGAGACGACCGCCATCGTCGGAATGCAATATGACGAGACCCGCTGCTTCTGGTATATGGTCAATGGCGGCGTCTTCGATCGCTTTCCCGACCTGAAGGTCTATATCACGCATGGTGGCGGCTATGTGCCGTGGCAGCTGGGCCGCCTCAACCAATGCAACAAGAATCTCGATACGACCCATAACAAGAAAGAGCTGGTCGATTATCTGCCGAATTTCTACTTCGACCTGGAGCTTCACGAGCAGATCATGCGGCAGGCGATCCTCGATCTGATCGGCGCCGACCGCCTGCTCTACGGATCAAACTTCGGCGGCAGCGATGCGGTGCGGCACGACCTCACCGAGGGCCTGCGGATCAGCGACGCGGACCTGCAGAAGATCCGCTACAAGAATGCCCTGTCGCTGCTGCACCTCGATCCCGCGAAGATCGGCCGCGTCAGCACCGTCGTCGCCGCCTGATGCGCATCGCCAGGGCCGCCACCGGCGGCGCCCCCTTCTGGGGGATGGTGGACGCGGATGCGTCCACCATCCGGCCCTTTGCAGGCTCCTTCGCCGAATGGGCGCCGGCGCTCACGCGCGAGCCGGACGAGGCGCTGCTGCGCTTCGAGGGCGGCGCGCTACCGCTGTCGGACGTCCACCTGCTGGCGCCGATCGAGCGGACCGCGCGTGTCATGGTCGCCGGCGTCAACTACACGAAGCACCTGGTCGAGTTCGGGGTCTCGCCTCCATCCCAGCCATTCGCCTTCCTCAAGGCCTATCGCGCGCTCATCGGGCCTTATGACGAGATCCGCTTCCCGCCGCTGACCAACGAGTTGGACCATGAGGTCGAGCTGGTAGCGGTGATCGGCGCAGAGAAGATCGACCGGAACGATCCGCTTGCCGGCGTCCTGGGTTATACGATCGGCAACGACGTGAGTTCGCGCGATCTGCAGCGGGCGGGGCCGAAGGGGGTGGGGATGGACCTGCTCGCCGCCAAGAGCCAGGACGCGACCACCCCGGTGGGGCCCTGGATCGTCACCCGCGACGAGTTTCCCGCAGGATCGCCGTCGCTTGCGATGCGCCTCACGGTCGATGGCGACGTCCGCCAGTCAGCCTCCAGCGGCGACATGACATGGGGCGTCGACGAGCTCATCCGCTTCATCGACGAGCGGACCAGCTTTGACTGCGGCGATATTCTATTCACGGGATCGCCCGAAGGTGTCGGTCAGGGAACGGGCAAGTTCCTCAATCCGGGCGAGATAGTCGAGGTTACTATCGAAGGGATCGGCACGATCCGAAACCGGGTCGGCGCGCGCGCCTGATGGATGCGGCCCCTGCTCAGGCCTGGCGCCTGAGCAGGGGATGCCGCTCCTGTTCCAATACTCTACGAACGGCCGGCCGCTCCATGACCCGGCGGGCATGATCCGCAAAGTTCGGGAATGCTTCGGCATCGAACCCGTCGGCCAGCGCCCAATCCCAGAACACCAGCGCATAGCCGTCGGCTACCGTGAACTGATCACCGATCAGCCATGTCCGGCCTTCGAGCCGCTCGTCGAGTTCGCGCAGGTTCGCGGCAAATCGATCGCGCCCAGCCGCGGACAGCGAGGGATAGGTTGTGGCATCCGCGGTAAACCGAACGGGTGCTCGCGACTGGCGCCGGTTGAGCTGCATCGTGCTGGCGAACCACGACAGCAAAGAGAGACAATGCGCCGCCTCGATCGGATCGGCCGGCAAGAGGCGCGCCTCCGGACGCAGCAAGGCGGCAAGGCCCATGATGCCGATATTCTCCATCAGGATCGTGCCGTCGATCCGCAGCGCCGGCACCTTCCCCGCAGGGATGATGGCGCGATACGCGTTCTGCGCGTCGCTGTCGTAGAGCTTCACGAAGTGCGCCGTGTAATCGATCCCTGCTTCTTCCAGCGCGATATGCGCGGCGAGTGAGCAGGTGCTCGGCGTATAATATAGATCGAGGGTCATCGTCCGCTCCTAATCTCGCACGAGCAGGACACTGCCGCCGAGCGGCCCGCCCCCTGCCGCCGCAACCGCCACATCGTGCTTCCTGATCTGCCGCTCTCCCGCGCGTCCCCAGAGCTGGAGACACGCCTCATGAACATAGCCGAGCCCGTGCGTGCGCCCGGCGGAGAGCTGACCGCCGTTCGTGTTCAGCGGCAGCACGCCGTCCAGCGCGATCCGGCTGCCCCCCTCCACGAACGCGCCGCCCTCTCCCCGGCCGCAAAAGCCCAGGCCCTCAAGCCACATCAACGTCAGGATCGAAAAGCCGTCATAGAGCTGGGCGGTATCGACATGTTCGGGCCGATAATCGGTGCGGCTCCACATCATCCTGGCGACATCGCCGGTGACCATCTCGGTGAGCGAGATCTGATCCCATGACCAAGGCTGAGTGAGCGCCGAGCCGATCGCCTCTATGCGCACCGGCGGATTCGGCCGATCGCGCGCAATATCGCCGCGGGAAAGGATGAGCGCCGTCGAGGCATCGCAATGGACGTCGCAATCGAGCATCCTGAGCGGGGTCGATATGATCCGCGAGCCGAGATAATCGTCGATCGACATCGGATCGCGATAGATCGCCTTAGGGTTGCGCGCCGCGTTCTGGCGCAACGTCACGGGTATCCACCCCAATTGCTCGGAGGTGGTGCCGTATTCATGAAAATGGCGCTGCGCATAGTTCGCGATCAGGTTGATCGCGGAGCGGACGTTGAACGGCGTATACCATTGCCAGAAGAAGCTGCTGTCGCGCCCCCTGGTCTTGTTCGCCAGCGATGCGACGTTGCGATCCACCTTGCGCGCGCTCGATTCGGTGATCGTGCGGAACACGAGGACGTTGCGGCAGAGCCCCGCCGCGATCGCCATCGCACCGTTGATGACGCCCGCGAGCGGGCCGGGTCCTTCATACCCCCCGCCCAGCCAGTTGGTGTCGATCCCCAGGATCGACTTCAGCGCCAGCGGGCCGACCGGCGAGAAGCTGGAGCCATTGTCATTGTCGCCGGGCCAACAGGCGATCCCGTCAATGTCAGAGATCGCGAGCCCGGCGTCCGCGACCGCCTCGAACACTGCGTCGAGCGTCAGCTCGATGCCCGACTTGGAGGAAGGGCGCGCGACCTCCGACTGGCCAATTCCGGTGACGGCGGCATTGAACGGACCCATCGCCATCACATCGTCTCCGGCTTGAACAGCGGCAGCCAGACATCTTCCTGGTTCAGGAAGGTGACGCTGACCGGCATGTCGATGTGGACCGCTTCGGGCGGGCAATCGACGACATTGCTGACGAAGCGCAACCCGCGCTGCTCGACCAGCTCGATAATCGCGACGACATAGGGCTCCTTGATAGAAGCATCCCACGCCTGCCGATTGATCGTGAAACTGTAAACGCTCCCCTTGCCGGAGACCGGCTCCGGCCCGACCGCCCGGCTCCCGCATCGCGGACACACCGGCGCGGGCGGGTGGAACCAGCGAGAACAGTCCCGGCAGCAATGAATCATCAGCCGACCGGCCTTGCCGCCCTGCCAGAAGGCCGCGTTTTCGGGCGTCAGCGCCGGAAGCTTTCGCTCCATGCTCCTCTCCTTCAATCCGCTCCCGCGCGGGTGAGCATCGTCATAGGCAAATCGGGCAGCCGATGCCAAGCGCACAGAATATCAATATAAGAAGATCTGTCTGCTCTCAGATTGAAGAGGGCGGCGAAAGAGCCTAGGGTGGCGCAATAAGAATAAAATTACAGGGGAGAGAGAGCAGTGGCCGGAATCCGGGCATCACGCTTCGTTGCGACCTCGTTCGCCGCCATATCGATCGCCAGCATCGCACCGGCGCAGGAAAACACCATCCAGCCGGCGCCCCTCGCCGAACCGGCTCCGGCCGCGACGAGCGGCACGGCGGGCGACGAGATCGTCATTACAGCGCGGCGGAGGGACGAGAGCTCGCTAGCCGTCCCGGTCGCGGTCACGGCCGTCGGCACGGCGCAGATCGAACGGCAGAATATCACGAGCCTCAGTGATCTGGCGAAGGTCGTGCCCGGCCTGAAGGTGGGCGAAGTATCGGGCGGCGTCGGCGGGACGATCGTGCTGCGCGGCGTCGGAACGACGGCTGGCTCGAACCCCTCCTTCGAGCAGACCGTTTCCACCAATATCGACGGCATCCAGCTGAGTCGCGGCAGCGCGTTGCGCCTTGGCCAGATCGACATGCGCACCATCGAAATCCTGAAGGGGCCGCAGGCGCTCTTCTTCGGAAAGAACAGCCCGGCCGGCGTCATATCCGTCAAGACCGCCGACCCCGGCGATAAGCTGGAGGTCACCGCGCGGGCCGGATACGAATTCAACGCGCGCGAGACACGGGCCGATTTCGTCCTGTCGACGCCAGTGACCAGCACGCTGGGGATACGCATCGCGCTGTCGGCCTCCAGCATGGAGGGGTGGCGCATCAACGACAGCGGCCCGGCACAGGCGGCCGCCAATGCCATCATACCGGGAGCTGTCAGCGGCTATGAGTCGCGTGGCCCCGACAAGCTATTCTATTTCGGCCGCGGCACCCTGAAATGGCAGCCTACGAGCGACTTCGATTTCCGCGGCAAGTTCACATATTCGCGCGACAATGGCGTCGGCTACCAGCAGAGCGGCGGATTCCAGCGCATCTACTGCCCGAACGGCATGGCTTTCCAGGCCAACCAGGCCGCCGCTCTGAACGGCGGCGTCGCCAACGCCGCCCTGGCGTCGGCACTCGCCGCCGACAACTGCAAGGCCGACAACCATTATGCGAACGGCAACATCAATCCCAATTTCCTGGCTGGCTCCCCAGGGCTTTCCAATCCCGCGGGCGTGGGAAACTACCTCCAGATAATCGGATCGGGCGAGATAAACTATCGGCCGAGCAGCGCGTTCACCCTCACCGCAATCAGCGGCTATGTTCGACAGACCGAGTTCCGCTACGATACCTATGGCAATGCGCCCTCCGATGCGGTCGCGGCGCTCGATTTCTACGGGAGAACCCGCTACACGCAGCTTTCGCAGGAGATCCGCCTGGCAAGCACGTTCGACGGGCCGATAAACTTCCTCGTCGGCGCCTATATCGATGACACCAAGCTGACCACCAACACGGTTCCTCTCGTGAACGGGGCGGTCTTCGATCACCGCATTGATGGCAATGCCTATTCGGGCTTCGCCCAGGCGACCTGGAATATCCTGAGCGACTTGGAGCTGGCCGGCGGCGCCCGCGTGACTCGCGAGAAGCGCGAACTGGGGATCAAGCGCAACGGCGTGCCGCAGCCCTTGTCCGTGACGCACGCGACCTTTGACAATCTTTCTCCGGAAGGAACGCTCACCTATCGCCCCACGCAGCGCCTCACCTTCTACGGCGCCTACAAGCGGGGCTTCAAATCGGGAGGATTCGCCACGCCGGTGAACGGCGGCCCGCCGATCGCCGCGCCTGGGCCCAACTATCTCTACAAGCCGGAGAAGGTGCGAGGCTTCGAAATCGGCGCGAAGGCGCTGCTGCTTGACGGCACGCTCCGCCTCAATTCGGCCGCCTACAGCTATCTTTATTCGGACCTGCAGGTAAACTCGCTCGACAATTCGACGGGAGCGCCGGTGATCCGCGTAACCAACGCCGCAGCCGCGCGCGTCAAGGGCATCGAGGGAGACTTCGTCTTCCGCCCCCGCGAGATCAGCGATTTCGACCTGCACGGCGCGCTATCCTATAACCACGCCAACTATTCCGACTTTCTTGCGACCTGCTATATCGGCCAGACCATCCAGATGGGCTGCGACCAGAACCCCAATGCAGCCGGCGTTTTCCAGGGGCAGCAGCTCGCCGGCCACGCTCTGGTCAACGCCCCGCGCTGGAACGCCGGCATCGGCTTCAACATTGAACGCCCCCTGGGATCGCGCCTGAAAATCGGCGTCGGGAGCGACGGAGTCTACAAGTCCAGCTACAATCCGCATCCGGAGGCGGCTCCGGGCGCGCGGCAGAAGGCGGTCTGGTTCCTCGACGGAAGCGTTCACCTCTTTCGCGACGACAGGCTGTGGGACGTCGCCCTCGTCGGCCGCAACCTGACCAACGAATATCGCGTGGATGTCGCGTCCAATGCCGGGCAGACCGGAATCGGCGCCCGGACCGGCACGAGCCTCGCCGGAGGCCTCGCGGACCTGAACGGCAATGTGAACCGGGGACGCGAGCTGCTCTTGCAGTTTACAATCCGGCCGGGCGTTCGCTGAGCATGGCGTGCCGTCGTCGCGACGCGCTTCGCTCGATCGCCGGCGCCTGCGTGGCGGCCGTGAGCATGAACAGCGCGGCCGCGGCGGCGGCGAGGACGACGATCGACGTCCATGCCCATCTTGCGGTTCCTTCCTATCTCGACCTGCTCGCCACTGCAGGCCTGCGCCCCGGCGGCTATGCGGGAGCGGGAGCGGGAGCGGCGCGATCCCCGACGAGCGGCGGCGCTGGCGGCGATGATGCGGCGGCGATCGCCGCGCGCCTGAAGCTGATGGACGATGCCGGCGTCGGTCGGCAGATCCTCTCCCCGTCCCTCGCCCCTTACCTGCCGGATCAAGCCGTCGCCGGGCAGGCCGCCCGCATCCTCAATGAGCGCCATGCCCGATTGATGGCCGATGTCCCAGGGCGGTTCGGTGCTTTCGCCTGCCTGCCATTGCCCCACATCGACGCCTCGCTTGCCGAACTTCGCCACGGCCTGGACACGCTCGGCCTGACCGGCATTTCGATGCAGGCGAGTTGTCTCGGCACGTCGATCGCCGATGAACGGTTCGCACCGCTCTTCGCCGAAATGAACCGCCGCCGGGCGGTGTTGTTCGTCCACCCGGCCGTGAACGGCTTGCATTCGCCCCTGATCGCCGATTGGCGCCTCGATACGTCGATCGGTCCGCTGCTGGAGGATGTCGCCATCGCGACCCAGTTGATCGCGGCGAACATTCCCGCCCGTTATCCGGATCTCAAGATCGTCGTCCCGCACCTCGGCGGCGGCCTGGCAACGATGCTGGATCGTCTGGACAATCAGTTGCCGCTCGCCGTTCCGGGACTCGCCGGCCGGCCCAGCGACATGGCGCGGCGGCTCTGGTATGACAGCGTGTCGCACGGCTCGCTCGCGGCGCTCGATGCTGCCGTGGCCGCGTTCGGCGCCGATCGCATCGTCCCCGGAAGCGACTATCCCGTGCTCCTTGCCTTCGAACCCTATGCCCGCACGATCGGCTATGTTCACGGCGCCAGCGCTGCCGGGGCACCCACGAAGATACTCCACGACAACGCCGGCAAGCTCTTCGCCGGCACCCATTTCTGATCGGTAGGCAAGCATGGCGATGATCCCCACCTCGGCACCCGTTGCGACAACAGCATCGCCCGCCCCCCGCGTGCCGCCCCGCGCCTGGTATGCCCTGGCGGTCCTGACGCTGATCTACACGCTGCATTCGGTGGACAGATCGGTGATGTCGGTCGTGGTCGAGCCGCTCAAGGCGGAGTTCCACCTCAATGACAGCCAGCTCGGTATTTTGACGGGGCTCGCCTTCGGTCTGACCTATGCGGTCGCGGGGCTTCCGCTTGGCTATCTGATCGACCGCGTCGACCGCCGGCGGCTGCTCTCGATCCTGGTGCTGATCTGGAGCGGCTGCACCGCTCTGTGCGGCGTGGTCAGCAGCTATCCGGGGCTGGTCGGCGCACGGCTGGCGGTGGGGCTCGCCGAGGCGGGCGGATCGCCGACCGCGCTCTCCATGATCGCGGACCTATTCCCGCCCAGGCGCCGAAGCACCGCCATGGCGGTCTTCTGGGCGAGCACCGCACTTGGCACGGCGGCCAGCTTCATCGTCGGCAGCATCGTCGCGGTGCAGTTCGGCTGGCGAACCGCCTTCCTGATGGCGGGGCTGCCCGGCATCGTCATCGCGCTGCTCCTCTACTTCACCGTCGCCGAGCCGGCGCGCGAGCAATCGAGCGGGGCCGGAGCCACCGCCGCCGACAAGGCGCCGTCGATCTCGACGACGCTGCGCTACGCGGTCCGGCAGCCGCTCTTCATCCATACGTTCATCGGAATGACGCTCAACTCGATGATGCTTTCCGGCATTCTCGTATGGCAGGCGTCATTCCTGATCCGCGTGCACCATCTGCCGCTGGAGCGCGCCGGCCTGCTGGCCGGGCTCGCCGCCGGTATCTTCGGAGGGCTGGGCTCGTTGAGCGGCGGACCGCTCGGCGATCGGAGCTTCGCCCGCGGCGGGCTGCCCGCCCTGCCTCTGCTCGCGGCGATCACCACCTTCCTGTCGGTGCTGATGGGGCTCGTCTTCACCCTTGCGAGCAGCCTCACGCTCGTGATCGTCGGTCTCGTGCTGTTCGAACTGATCGGGCGCACCTATACGGCGGCCGGCTACAGCGCGGTGGTGGGATCGCTCCAGCCGCGGATGCGCGGCCTGTGCGTGTCGATGCTGCAGATCGCGACGAACCTGATCGGCTATGGCCTGGGGCCCTTTCTGGCCGGCTATGTCAGCGATCGGGCCGGCGGGCCCGGCAGCATCGGCTGGGGGCTGCTGTCGCTGATGATTATGGGACTTTGGGCCTGCGTCCACTATCTGCTGGCATGGCGATACGGACGGCGCCAACGAGGAGAGGTCGATTGAGATTGGTGTCTTACGAGTTCGCCGGGAATATCCGGGCCGGGGCCCTGATCGAGGATGATCGCACGATCGTCGATTTCGTCGCAGCGCATGACGCGACGCGATCCGGGTCCGTGCCGGGAACGCTTGGCGACATCCTCGCGCTGATCGAAGGGGGCGAGGATGCAAGCGCGCTCGCGCGCGGACTCGTCGCGCAACGGCCCGCCTCGGCGCTCATTGCGGCAAGCGAGGTGGCGCTTCGCGCGCCGCTCCAGCCGCCGCCGCAGATCCGGGACTGTTCATGTTTCGAGCAGCACCTCCGCAATTGCTACGAGGTCGCGCGGCGCTTCAAGGTCCGGAACGAACCCGACCCCGAAGCAGCCTATCGCGCCGCCGATCGGAGCGAGGAAGAGCGGGTCGTCGGCACCTTTCTCAAGCAGCCAATCTATTACAAGGGCAACCGTTTCTCCGTCGTGGGCTCAGGCACCGACGTGATCTGGCCCGCCTATAGCAAGGCGCTGGATTTCGAGTTGGAGTTCGCCTGCTATATCGGCCGGCGCACGAAGGATGTCGCCGCGTCCGATGCGGGTGGCTGCATCTTCGGCTATTCGATCTACAATGATTTCTCCGCGCGCGACGCGCAGCTGCGCGAATCCGGCGGCGGATTGGGGCCGGCGAAGGGCAAGGATTTCGATACCGGAAACGTGCTCGGTCCCTGCCTCGTTACCGCAGACGAAATCCCCGATCCCTATGCGCTGACGATGATCGCGCGGGTCAACGGCGAAGAATGGGGCCGCGGCAACACGCGCGACATGCACTGGACCTTCCCGGACGTGATCGCCCATATCTCCCAGTCCGAGACCCTCTATCCCGGCGAGATCCTCGGCTCCGGCACCGTCGGCACCGGATGCGGCATGGAGCAGTTGCGCTACCTGCAGCCGGGCGATGTCGTGGAGCTGGAGATCGAGCGCATCGGCATTCTGCGGAACCGCGTCGTCCGGCCCTGACGACGCGGGGCCCCAAGGCAGAAGGTCGATCAGCCCGCCCCATTGAGGAAGCAAGGATGCGCCGAGCTTGTCGAAGAGCCGTTCTTCTTGTGAACCGGACGGAATTTTGACAGGCTCGGCACGAACGGATCGACCCGATCTAAGCCGCTCTGCGGCAAGCGGCCCACCTATTCGGTAAGCCCCTCCAGCTCGAACAGCTGCCCGTCGAACTCGGCCGGATCGATCCGGATCAGCGGGCGCCCCTCGACCGCATCGGACGAGGCCAGCCATTCGAAACGGACGCCCTGCGCCCGCAGCTGTTCCGCCTTGGCCTTCAGATCGAACACGCCAAGGCGGATATAATATGGCCCCGGCCCCCAATTGTGCAGGTAAAGGCCGGCCGCGCCGTCCCACTGCGTCGCCTCGATCACGTCGAGGGTCGCGCTGTGCGGCAGGGTGAAGCCCATGCGCGCGCGCCGATAGCCTTCGCTGGCGATATGCTCGACCGACTGCGGCTCCCAATCGAGATTTTCGCGCAGGCAATCGAGGGTGAAGCCAAGGTCGCGAACGATGTAACCGCGCGCCGTCACGCGCAACAGCTCGCCCGGCTTCGGATCCATTACGCGGGGCGGCGGCACCTGGAAGGCTTCCGCCGGCATCCGCGTCGGCTCAAGGGGAATGAACTCGATGCAAAGGCCGCCATCGACCGAGGGTTCATATTGGATGTCCTCAGGGGTGACGCCCAGCCACAGCCTATCGAATTCCATCTCCGGCGTGCGCTGCGCCAGGCGGAAGCGCACCTTTTTCTCGTGGAGTCGGGCAATCAGCGCGCTCAGCTTCTCGCGCCATGTCACAAGCACGATGGAATGGGTCAGCATCGGCCGATGCTCACCCTGAAAGCGCTTCAGCCCTTCGAGGTGATCGTGGAACAGCGGATCGCCCGGATTGGGCCGATCGAGGTGGACCTGGGGCTCGATGCGCGTCGGCGCGATCGCCAGCGACTTCTGAACGCGCAGGAAATGGGCGATATAGGGATGATTGTCGAACGCCTGCCGCCAGTTGGGGTGACTATGGACCCCAAGCTTCGATACCAGCAGGTCGGTCATCCCGTCGGGATCCGGCACCATCATGTCGGCGCTCAGCAGATATTCGAACACTGTTTCCTCTCCCCTCCGTCTCGCCTTCGGCGCGTGGCCGGCAGCTAGCATCTATCTAGCACCAGAAAAAGAACCTATGGTCGGATTAAAGTGACGGAGGCGATCCGTCGATAATGATCTCGACACGTCGGGAGAGGACAGCATGAGCATCACCGCCATGGACCATTTCACGGTCATGACCGACCGGCTGGAGGAAAGCGTCGCTTTCTATACCGGCCTGGGCCTCGAGGTGGGCGCACGGCCGGACTTCACCGTCGGCGGGGCCTGGCTCTATGCCGGCGGCCGCCCGGTGCTGCATCTGGTGGAGCTGCCTGGCGACAAGATGCCGCCCAGGGCGCGCGGCCTCATCGATCACATCGCGTTTGCCGGGGTCGGATTGCAGCGCGTCGCCGAGGGGCTGAAGCGGCAGGGCATCGCCTGCGCGCTGATCCGCGCCCCGCGCCCTTTCACCCAATGGCAGCTCTTCTTTTTGGACCCGAATGGCGCCGAGGTGGAAATCGACTTCGACAAGGAAGAGGCGCCGCCGGAAGACTGGAAGACCTGGCCGTCGCGCCATGGATGAGGTCCATCCGGTGAACGCGGCCTCCCGATCCGGACTGTCGGGCGATGCGAAAGGGGCGCTGTGGCTGTTCCTTTCCTCGCTGCTGTTCACCGCAATGACGCTGCTCGTGAAGCTGCTCGACGATTACTCGCCGGCGGTGCAGGCGGTCTATACCCAGTCGGCGGGGCTCATCCTCTTCCTGCCGGTCATCGCCCGGATGCGCGGCAAGGTTCTCGTGCTGCGGAAATGGCCCACGCAGGTCGGCCGCTCCCTCTCCTCGGTGCTGGGCGTCACGCTGTCCTATTACGCGCTCCACCACCTGCCGCTCGGAGAGGCGAATGCGCTTTCCTTCACCCGCGCGCTCTGGGTAGGGCCGCTCGCCGCGCTCCTCCTGCACGAGCGGGTCTCGCGCGCGAGTTGGCTGGCTCTGGGGTTCGGCTTTGCCGGCGTGCTTCTGGTTCTGCAGCCGTCCCCGAACATGACGATCGGCTGGGCGCATATCGCGGCGCTGGCCTCGGCCTTTTTCCTCGCGCTCACCGTCACGGGCATCAAGATGCTGGCGCGGTATAACAGCCTGACGACGATCATGATCTGGTCGTCGATCTTCGGCATCCTGTTCGTTCTGCCGCCGGCGATCCTGACATGGCGCTGGCCGGGGCCGCGCGATGCCGCGCTCCTTCTCGGCCTTGGTGCGATCAGCGTCGTGATGACGATGACCTATGTTCACGGCATGTCGCTCGGCAATGCGGCGAGGATCATCGCAGTCGATTATGTGCGCCTGCCGCTCGCCATCGCCACCGGCTTTCTCGTCTTCGGCACCGTTCCGACGGTGTGGATGATCGTCGGTTCGGCGGTCATCATCGCAACGACGATCTGGGCGGCGATCGGCGGCCGATCGCGCGTGGTCGATCCGCGCGAGGAACCCGTTGCCTGACCATGGAGACACTGCCGCGATGCCGATGATCGAACCCTTGCCGCTGGAGACATTGCCGCCTCAACTCGCCGAAGCCGTGGCGCGCGGCCAGGCCAGCCGGATGCTGAGCTCGACGATCCCGGTGCAGATCTGGGCGCATCGGGCGAAGGCGGCGCAGGCATGGCTCGCCACCATGGAGGCGCTTCACACCGATGCGCTGCTCGATCCACGCCTGCGGGAACTCGTCCGCCTCAAGATCGCGAGCATCACGACCTGCCGCGCCTGTCAGGTCGCCCGCAAGTCCGACGAGGTGAGCGAGGAGGACATCGCCTGCCTGAGTTGGGACGACCCGCGCTTCTCGCCGGCGGAGGCGGCGGCGCTGCATTTTGCCGAATTGTTCGCCGCCGATTACTTCGCGATCGACGAAGCAATCTTCGCCGAGCTCGCCGAACACTTCACCCCGGCCGAGATTGTCGAGCTCCATATGTTCGCGGCGCTGATGCTTGCGGGCGGTCGCATGACCTATGTTCTGCGCGGCTATCCGGAGGGAATCTAGGCCCCTTCCGCTCACAGCGAACGGGCGATGATCTCCTTCATGATCTCGGACGTGCCGCCATAGATGCGCGCGACACGAGCATCTACCCAGGCGCGGGCCACCTTGTATTCGCTCATGAAACCATAGCCGCCGTGCAGCTGGAGGAACTCGTCGAGCAGGCGGTTCTGCATCTCCGAGCCCAGCAGCTTGGCCATTGCGGCCTTCTCCGTCGCCAGCTCGCCAGCCATCACCTCCCCCAGGCATTCGTCGATGAAGGCACGGAGCATCGTCGCCTCCGCCTTGGCCTTGGCGAGGGTGAAGCGGCTGTTCTGGTAATCGAACACCGTTTGCCCGAAGACCTTGCGCCCGCGCGTGTACTCAATCGTTTCCTGCAGCAGGGCTTCGATCGAAGCGGCGGCGCGGATGCCGATGATAAGCCGCTCCCAGGCGAGCTGGTGCGACAGATAGTGAAAGCCCTTATTCTCCTCGCCCAGGCGATTGGCGACGGGCACGCGGACCTCGTCGAAGAAGAGCTCGGACGTATCCTGCCCCCGCAGGCCGATCTTCTCCAGCTTCTTCCCCTTGGAGAAACCGGGCGTCCCCTCCTCCACGCAGATCAAGGTCAGCTCGCGCGCGGCGGGATCGATCTTGCCGACCACGACGGCCATGCCGGAATTGATGCCGTTGGTGATGAAGGTCTTGGATCCGTTGATGACATATTCGTCGCCGTCGCGCCGGATCGAGGTGCGGACCGCGCGCAGATCGCTGCCCATGCCGGGTTCGGTCATGGCGATCACGGCGATCATCTCGCCGGAGATCATGCGCGGCAGCCAGCGCGCCTTCTGGTCGTCGGTGCCATAGGCCACGACATAGTTACTGACGATCTCGCTATGCGTGGTGAAGCCCACGGCGGTCGCATTGGCGCGGGCCAGCTCCTCGATCAGCACGGCGGAATGGCCGTAATCGCCGCCTGCCCCGCCATATTGCTCAGGCGCCATCACGCACAGCAATCCTTCCCGCCCGGCCTTTTCCCATAGCGATTTCGGGACGACGCCGGCGTGCTCCCACTCCGCATGGAAAGGCACGATCTCGCGATCGACGAACCGTCGCACCTGGTCGCGGAACATCTCATGATCTTCTCTCAGCACGGCGCGCATGGCGATCTCCGGTCAGCGGTTCTCGAAGCTCGGCGGCCTCTTCTCAAGGAAGGCGGCGACGGCTTCGTCATGGTCGTGGGTGTGATGGGCGAGGGCCTGGTAGGCCGCCGACAGCTCCAGCAGCGGGGCAAGCTTCATGTCCTGCGCCTCGCGGAGAAGCCGTTTCGCCAGCCGCAGCGCATGGCCCGGATTGGCGGCGATGCGGTGGGCGATCTTGCGCGCGCCATCCATCAGCTCGGCTGCCGGCAGCACCTCGGTAATCAGGCCATAGTCCAGCGCCTTGGCCGCATCGATCGTGTCGCCGGTCAGGGTCATCAGCGTCGCGCGGGATTGGCCGATGATGCGCGGCAGCAGCCACGCCCCGCCGTCTCCCGGAACTATGCCGAGCTTGACGAAGCTTTCGGCGAAGATCGCCTTGTCGGCGGCGATCCGCACGTCGCACATACATGCCAGATCGAGCCCGGCGCCAATCGCCGGCCCGTTGATCGCGGCGATGGTGGGCACCTCAAGCTCATACAGCGCCAGGGGGATCTGCTGAATGCCGTCGCGGTAGCGGTTGCGCAGCGTGAACGGCGAGCCTTCGAAGATGCCTGCCTTGTCGCGCATGTCCTTGACGTTGCCGCCCGCGCAGAAGGCCGAGCCGGCGCCGGTGACGATCACCGCCTTCACCGACTGGTCGCCGCCGACCTCGCGGCAGAAAGCGCGGATCTCCTCGATATGCTCCACCGTCGTGATCGCGTTGCGATCCTGCGGACGATTCAGGGTCATGGTCACGACGGGTCCGTCGCGCTCGATCAGCAGGAAGTCTTCCATGCGTATCCTCTCCGATGGTCAGGCAGGGACGCTGCCGGCCACCAATTGCGGCCAGAACCCGGAGCCGCCGGCGCGGCAGACGCCCTCCCCAATTCGCTTCGCCCAATAGGTCTGGCCGCCGAATTCACTGCGCCATGCCCATAGCCGCCGGGTCGTGAAGTGCAGGCTGTGCTCGTAGGTGAAGCCGATCGCGCCGAGCACCGCATGGGCGATCGCCGCCCCCTGGCCCGCGGCCTCGCTCGACACCGATTTCGCAGCCGCGACCGCGAAAGGCGATATCTTCGTCGCGGCGAGCGCGAAAGCCGTCTCCGCGGTCGCGGTCGCGAGCGACATATGCTCGGCCAGCAGGGCGATCTGGTGCTGGATCGACTGGAACTTGCCGATCGATCGCCCGAACTGCACGCGCTGATTGGCATAATCGACCGCGGTGTCCAGCAGACGGGAGAGCCCGCCTGCGATCTGCGCCGAGCGGATCATGGCGCCCGCCAGCAGAACGACGTCGCCCGGCAACGCGCCGAGCGGCGCGCGGGCCACCGGGGTCGCATCTTCCAGCCGGGCGGCATCCCGCGGCTCGCGGGCGATGTTCAGGCTGCGCCCGATCTCCCGCGGGACGGCGAACAACAGCAACTCTCCGTCGGCGGCGAGCAGGACATGACCGCTGGCCTCCAGCCACGGCACGTCCCGAAGGACGCCGCTGAACCGCCCCTGCTCCGCGCCGCCTTCGAAGATGGCGAGCGTCGCCGGGCCAGCGACCGGATCGAGGCCGACCTCATCGAGCAGCCAATTGACCGCGATCGTCTCCGCCAGCAGCCCCGGCGCGCCATGGCGGCCCGCCGCCTGGATCAGCACGAACGCATCGTGCCAGGTTCCGCCAACGCCCCCCCTCGCCTCGGAGACGGCGGCGAGCGTCAGGCCATTCTCCTCGATCGCGGACCACAGGCGTTCGGGCCAGCGCCCCGCCTCCGCCTCGATCCGCACCTCATGGGTAAGCTCCTGCGCGAGCAGGCGCTCGACGGTTTCTTCGAACATGTCCCTCATCGGATCACCTGAGATCGAGGCCGCGGGCGAGAATGCCACGCAGGATTTCGCGCGTGCCTCCGCGCAGCGAGAAGGAAGGCGCCATCTGCGTCAGATAGGCCAGCACCTGCGCCTGATCGGAGCCGGGCCCGATGCGCGGCTCCTCGTCCGTCAGCAGTTGCGCCACCTCCGGCAGCTCCTGCTCCAGTCCGGTGCCGATATCCTTCACGCAGGATGCCGCCCAGGCGGGATCGCCCCCCGCGTCAAGCTCGGCCGTGACCGCCAGCGACATCGCCCGCAGGCCAAACAGCTTCGCGGTCAGCCGGCCGATGTGAAACGCCTGGAGCGCGTCCGGCGCCGGCCCGACCGCATCGATGGTGGTGCCGAGCAGGGTATGCGAACTGAGGAAGCGCTCCGGCCCGCTGCGCTCGAAGGCCAGCTCGGCCATCACCTGCTTCCAGCCATTGCCCTCCACGCCGACGAGCGCATCGGCATCGAGCGCGACATCGTCGAAGAAGATTTCGTTGAAATGCTCCTGACCTGTCAGATCGGTGATCGGCCGCACAGTCACGCCTGGCGCCTTCAGATCGATGATGAACTGCGACATTCCCCCGTGACGGTCGTCGCTCTTCCCTTCGGTGCGGACCAGCGCGATCATGAAGTGCGAGCGATGGGCGTTGGTCGTCCAGATCTTGCGGCCGTTGAGCACCCATCCGTCGCCGGAGCGCACCGCGCGGGTGCCGATCGAGGCCAAATCGGAACCCGAATTGGGCTCGCTCATGCCGATGCAGAAATAGGTCGTGCCCTGGTTGATGCCCGGTATGTAGCGCTCGCGCTGCGCCTCGGTGCCGTAGCGCAACAGCAGCGGAGCGCTCTGGCGATCGGCGATCCAATGCGCCGAGACCGGGGCCCCCGCTGCCAGCAATTCCTCGCTGACGACATAGCGGGCAAAGGCGCCGGCTCCGCGGCCGCCATAGCGTTTCGGCATGGCGATGCCGATGAGGCCGGCGGCGCCGAGCTTGCGGCTGAACGCCGCGTCGAAGCCCATCCAGCTATCGGCGCGATCCAGGATCGATATCGCGCCGATTTCGGCGGCGATGAAGCTGCGCACCTCCTCGCGGAAGCCTTCGGCTTCAGGCGGGGTGCGGGTGTAGGCAAAGCGGCTCGGCACCATCTCACATCACCTTCTTGGAAGCGCGCTGCCACGATGCGGTCGCGGCTTCGACAGCATGAACATCCTCGCGGATCAGAACGGCCTCCAGGCTGCGCGCCAGCCCAAGCGCACGCTCCCCGGCCATCGCCAGCCGGGCCTCGTCCCGCTGGAAGGACGCGAAGGAACAACCGAAGACGAGCGTCTCCCCATCGGCCCTGATCCGCACGGGCGCGGCCACGCCCCATATCTCAGGCATGAGCTCGTTGCGAACCATGCAATATCCCTGCGCCTCAATCTCGCCGAGCGCCTCCGCCCGCGCGCGGACATGCGCGCCGCCCTGGACAGCGTCGGCCTCCGGCCCGAACAGCGTCTCGACCTCGGCCGCCGACAGCGCGGCGAGATAGGCGCGCCCGGAAGCGGTGCGGTGAAGGCTCATGGGCGTGCCCGGATCGACCGGCAGAACCGCCGAGCTTGCGCCACGCATCGACTCGACCGCGACCAGCTGCCGCCCCTGGCCGACGGCGAGGATCGCCTGTCCGGCGAGCGCATCGGCCGCGAGCTGCATCATCGGGCCGGCCAAGCGGCGGGCCGTGAGACGCGACAGGACGGGGTTCGCCATGACGAGCAGGCCGAGGCCGAGCGAATAGCTGTTGCGACTGGCGGAGTGACGAAGCAGCCCCAGCTTCAGCAACTGCTGGATCAGCCGGAACACCGTCGCGCGCGGGAGGCCGCTACGCTCGATCAGTTCGCGGCTGCCGAGTTCGCAATCGCGCGTGTTGAAACAGGCCAGCACGCGAATTCCACGGGCAAGGCTCGACTCGCCATATAATTCGCTCTGGCCCTGTCTCATGATTCTCGATCAGTCATCAGAATTGCTGATTACCGCACACATGATCCCAGGAATAGCGCCAATGCCCACTCGAACGGGCGCACTGTCTCGCTAAGTGAGACAGGCGTTGCAAAACGCCGTCGTCCAGCTTCTCTGCTGGCCGTCGGTGTTTAGAAAAGGCCGTCAGTGCCTAGAAAAGGATGCCTGCGAACCGCTTGGCAACGTCCTGCATATGGACCGCCAGATCACCGATCGCATCTTCGTCGATCTGCGTGCGGAATATGATCGCTACCAGCGTGAAGCCGACATAGCCTGAGCTGTCCGCAATCGGCACGGCCACGCTCTTCACCCCGGCGGAATAGAAGCCGTCGTCAAGCGCATAGCCCTTCGCCGTGGCTTCCTCGACCTGCCTCCAATATTCCTCGAAGGTCAACGGACGTTGCCAGCGCAGCCGGCGAAACATCGCCCGCAATTCCTTCGGCGGAAGATCGAGCTGGGAAGCCAGCAATCGGCCGGTGGCGCCCATCATCATCGGCAGCCGCTGGCCCTCGACCATCTCGATCCGCACGTTCGTCGGGCTGCTGATGCTGCGGACGAGTATGATTCGATCGTTCGAGACGCGTCGCCACAACGCCATGGTCGCGCTGAACTTGGCGGCGAGATCGGCCATGTGCGGCGAAACCGCCTCGATCCGCTGGCGTTCGCTGAGGAAGTTGCCGACCAGCGTCGTGAGCCCGACGCCGGGCGTGTAGGTCTTCGAGAGGGGATCGAAATTGACGAGATGCTCCGACGCGAGCGTGCGGAGGATGTTGAAGCAGGTGCTGGCGTTGATCGAGAGCGCCCGCGCGATCGAGATCGCGCGGCCGGGCGATCCGAGCTCGTTCAGATGCCGGAGGATGCGGATTGCGTTGACGACCGGCTTTACTGTTACGCTCGGCTCCAGGCTGGAGCCCTCCTCGGACGATCCGGCCGCCGCACGGGCCTTCTTCGCCCCATCGACGATGTCCACCCGCGTTCCTGACGCGCCATTCTTCTTCTGGGAAACAGCTTCCTTGCGCACCATATGAGCCTAGGACAACTGCCCCGCGCCCGCAATGGCGCGTGTCAGCCGAGGCGCTCGATGATCGTCGCCGTGCCGATGCCTCCGTTGCAGCAGATCGCCTGAAGGCCGTAGCGGCCGCCGCGGCGCTCCAGTTCGTGCAGCATGGTTGTCAGCAGGCGGGCGCCGGTGGCGCCCAGCGGGTGGCCGAGCGCGATCGCGCCGCCGTTCACGTTGAGGCGGTCATGACCGACGCCGATCTCGCGCATCCAGGCGATGGGCACGGATGCGAAGGCCTCGTTCACCTCGAAGATGTCGATGGCATCCGCGGAAAGGCCGGTACGCGCAAGGATGCGCCGCGTCGCCTCGATCGGCCCGGTCAGCGTCAGCTCCGGATCGGATCCGACCGCGATCGTGGCGACGATCCGCGCGCGCGGCGCAACCCCCAGCCGCTTCATCGCGGCTTCGGACATGACGAGCAAGGCGGCGGCGCCATCGGAAATCTGCGAAGCATTGCCCGCGGTGATACGCCCGTTTTCGGGCCGGAAGCTCGCCTTCAGCGTCGCGAGCTTCTCGCGGCTGGTGTCGCGGCGGATCGTCTCGTCGCTGGTCAGCGACACCGCCTCGCCTTCGCTGTCGCGCTCGCGCAACTCGGCCACCGGAACCGGCGCGATTTCCGCATCGAAATCCCCGCGATCCGATGCCGCCGCAGCGCGGCGATGGCTTTCGATCGCATATTCGTCGCAATCATCACGCGTCAGCTGATAAAGGTCGCAGATCCGCTCGGCCGCTTCGCCCTGGCTGACGATGTCGTAACGATCGCTCACCATCCAGCCGAACGCCTCGCCGTGGATCGCCCGGTTGCTTCCCATGGGCACCCGGCTCATCGACTCGGCGCCGCCCGCCACGATGACATCGGCGGCACCCGTCGCGATCGAACCTGCCGCGATATGCAAGGCGGCCTCGCCCGACCCGCATTTCCGATCGACCGTCATGCCGGCGATGGTGAAAGACCAGCCCGCACCCAGCAGCGCGGTTCTCGCGATATTGGCCGATTGCTCCCCGATCTGCGTGACGCACCCGAACACCACGTCTTCGACAGCATCGGCCTTCACTCCGGCGCGGTCGATGACCGAATTCAGCACATGCGCGCCGAGATGGTCCGCGCGCACCCCGGCCAGACCGCCTCGAAAACGGCCGATCGGCGTGCGGGCGGCCGCGACGATGTAGGCGCCGGTCAAAGGAGCGCCGCCTTCAGGCCGGAATTGGGGACCTTCTGCCCATCCCGATATTCATAGACGCCCGCGCCGGTCTTCCGGCCATGCCGCCCGGCGGCGACCATCTTGATGATGAGCGGACATGGGCGGAACTTCTCGCCAAGGGTCTGATGGAGATAGCGCAGCACCGACAGCCGCGTATCCCAGCCGGTGACGTCCCCAAGCTCAAGCGGCCCGAGCGGATGGTTGAAGCCAAGGCGATGCGCGGTATCGATATCCTCGGCCGTCGCGGTGCCCTCCATGAGCATATACATCGCTTCGTTGCCAAGCAGCGCCGACATGCGGCTGGTGGTCAGCCCCGGCGCCTCGTTGACGATGATCGAGGTCTTGCCGATGGCATCGGAATATTTACGCGTTTCGGCCACGGTCTCGTCGCTGGTGGCCAGGCCGCGGACGATCTCCACAAGCTTCATCTTGTGGACCGGGTTGAAGAAATGCATACCGACGACGCGGCTCGGATCCTTGGATCCGCGCCCGATTTCCGTCACGCTGAGCGCCGAGGTATTCGTCGCCACAATCGCACCCGGAGCGAGCACAGCCTCGGCCGCCGCGATCACCGACAGCTTGGCCGAGAGATTCTCGGACACCGTCTCCACAAGGAGCGCGGCGTCCCTGGCGCCCTGCGCCAGATCGGCATTCAGGGAAAGCCGCGCCTTGGCATCCGCCGCCGCACCTGCATCGACCTTTCCCAGGCGAACGCCATCATCCAGAATCTTGCCGATTGACGCCTGAGCCCGTGTCAGAGCATCCCCATCGAGATCGACAAGGGTAGTCGGATAGCCTGAACTGGCGAACGCATGCGCGATGCCTGTGCCCATCAGCCCCGCACCGGCAACCACGACTTTGCACTTCTCGGTCATCTCTGTCCCACGCCTGTCTAGTTGGCCATGCAGTGCCGCCGCGACGGCCGGCTTGTCAATTCCTTTCTCAGAATATCAGCCTGAATTCAGAATTCGTGCATAACCGCGAAGCGCCGCGCGGAACGGAAACGGCCCGCCCCCGCCCTAACGGGAGCAGGCCGAAACGCGCCCGTATTAAAGACGGCTACAGGAAGATGGCCAGGTTCGGCATTCCGAGCACGGCCTGATCGAGGATGATCTCGCGGCTGGCCAGTTCGAATCTGTCGCCGAGGTCACGCACGATGTCGCGACGCTCGCCCGACATCAGGGCCAGATTCGCATTTTCGAACCGGCTGCGCGTCAGCAGGAAGTAGCTCCGTACCGCGTATGCGCCCGGCTCGTCCGCCTCGGTGATACGGATGTTGGTAATCAGGCGGCGGGTGCGCGAGGGCGGGTCTTCCGCGAAGGCGCTGTTGCCGCGGAGCCGGCGAACCCGCGCGGACAGCGTCCCGTGATTCTCGTCGAAATGCATGACCCTGCGGTCGATCGACTTGTCCTGGTCCTTGAGCGAACGCGTCAGCCGCTGCGGGCAGGTGTAGCGAACGTCCTTCGCCAGCCACTCGGTCCATTCCGCAAAGCGCAGCGCATCCAGGGTCTCGGCTTCGTCATAATAGGCTTCGACAATTCGCGAATAGAGTTCGGAACCGATCATGATCCGGCGGGGCGCCGCCTGATCGAGTTCCGCCGGGGCCAGAGCCGGGGCGACATCAGTGCTCATCAGAGTCTCTCTCTCCAGTGGTAAGGCGGACGGGTCTTCAATCGGCCGACAGCATCAGCTCCCGCCAATACATCCACCAGTTCCACTGGGTGTCATCCTTGGTGAAACCGTCATAGACCAGCCCCGGTCCGCGCCAGTTCTTCGGCGGCGGGTTCGCGTTTATCGCCTGGTATTTCATCGTCGCCTTGCGGCCCTGAGTGCCGCGAGCCGACAGGGTCATGTGCGGCCAGGTATCGGAATCGTCCTGCTCGACCAGACCGGACGTGCCCAGCATGAAGATGGTGTTCTTCAGCATGACATCCCTGTCTTCCTGCGACGTGCCGGATTCGCAGAACACCCAATTGACGAATTCCAGCTTGTCGGGGCCGCGCGGGATATAGGTGTGCAGCGCCATCGAACCGAGGATGCGCCCATCGGGCTGCGGCGCATAGATGCAGGCCAGGAGGACGTTAGGGAACATGCCGCCAACCTGCGGCGGGTTGGTCATGAGCTGTTCCATCTGCTCAGGCGTCAGATTGGCACGGACCTCATCGAGCATCTCCGGCGTGCAGCCCGGCGCGGGAAGGATATTCCAGCGCTCTTCGATCGACATGCTGCCGTTGTCGAAATCCTTGGCGCGGGCGAACTTCTTGGACAGCGACTGGCAGCGCAGCGCATGGCCATGCTCCGAACCGACCTCGACGCCATACATCGTGCTGGTCAATTCGCTGCCGCCATTGCCGAACATTTCGTCGAGCCAGCGATGAAGGGTCAGGGTGTGGAAACCGTCTGCCGCCGATTGCTCGCCAGCGGCCTTCCAGTTCGCATTGACGATGAAGCGCTGCGGCGGGCCGAGCACCTCCCAACCGCCCTTCGTGCGGTTGAAGATCATGTCGTAATACCACTTCATGTCGCCGAGGAACTCGTCGAACGAGGGCCCTTCGATGTTCCAAGTGGCGAAGATCAATCCGGCGTAGATATGCACGCGGGCCTTGCGCAGGCCGAGTTCGGATTTCGGCAGAATCTCGCCATGCATTTTCTCTTCGGCGACCGGCGAGCCGACGAACTCGCCGTTCGGCTTGAACGCCCACCCGTGATAGATGCACTTGTGGACCGGTGTGTTGCCCGCGTCGGCCAGGCAGACGCGCATACCGCGATGGGGGCAGACGTTCAGCGACACATGGATAGAGCCGTCGCGATCCCGTGCGACGATCACCGAATCATTGCCCATGTCGCGCATCACGAAATCGCCGGCATTGGGGATCTCGCTCGCGTGTCCGAGCAGCAGCCACGTCTTGCCGAAGACGCGCTCCATCTCGAGTTCATAGATCTCCCTGTCCGAAAGAACCCGCAATTCGACCTCGCGGGTCGCGGGTCGAACAAGGTCCTCGATGGGCGTTCCATCGGATAAGGTGGGGGTGGTGCGGGTGAGCATGGTCGACATCCTCCGGATAAGATCGGCGTCGTGAAGCCGGGTTGGCAGCAACGCTCTCGGCTGGTAATTTATAGACGGACATGACATATCTGTTCAGAAGATTCAACACGCGGATCGGCCCGGTTGCCGTTATCTACGCGCGAAGAAAGCAAAGCCGTTCAGCAAGAACAGGCCCTCAGAGGAGACGTTGCCGCGATGCCCATCCTTCCTGCCGATACCCAGCCGATGCGCGCCGTAGCGGATCGCGGCGCATGTTGCGCCTACGGGATCTGCCACGAAATCTGCCCAGAGGTGTGGGTGCTCGACGATGCGGGCCTGATCGCGGTCGATAACGCGCCGATTCCCCCTGAGTTGCTGAAAAAGGCGATCGAGGGCGCCGAGGCCTGCCCCGCCAATGCCATCTCGGTGGAGCCCGTGGAGGCGTGACCGGCGCGCTTGAGGGCAAGGTCGCGCTGATCTCCGGCACCGGCGGGGGGCAGGGCCGCGCGGCGGCGTTGCGTTTTGCGGCCGCGGGCGCGCACGTCGTCGGATGCGACCTCAACGTCGACGGCATGGCCGAGACGATCGAGTTGGCCCGCGCCGCCGGCCAGCGGATCAGCGGCCCGCGCGAGGCCATCGATATAGCCGATCCGGCGGGCGCCGCGGAGTGGATCGCGGGGGCGATCGCCGAATATTCCCGCATCGACATCCTCTACAACAACGCCTCCGCCGCCCGGTTCGCGCCGGCCGCGGAGATGAGCGACGCGGATTGGCATTTCACCATCCGCAACGAGATCGACATCGTGTTCTTCCCGACGCGCGCCGCCTGGCCTCATCTGGCCGTACGCGGCGGGGTAATCATCAACGTCGCCTCCACCGCGGCCTGGGCCGGCACGGCCGGAACGGGAAAGGTGGCACATGCGGCCGCCAAGGGCGCGATTGTCGCGATGACCCGCCAATTGGCGCTGGAAGGCGCACCTGTCGGCATTCGCGCGGTGAGCATCAGCCCCGGCTTCGTCAGGACGCCTGGGACCGCGGCCTTCCTGGAGCGGGAGGATGTCCGCGCCCGACTCGTCGCCGGCATCCCGCTGGGGCGACCGGGGGAGCCGGAGGATATCGCCGCCGCCGCCCTGTTCGTCGCCTCGCAGGAGGCATCGTTCATGACCGGCAACGACATCGTCATCGACGGGGGCGCGCTGGCGGCCTGACCACGCCGCGCCTTACGATACAATCGAATACAGGAGAGCGATGGACATGGACATCATCGGAGTTGGATATCTGGGGTTCGAGACCACCAAGCTCGACGAATGGCGCGACTATGGCACACAGGTGATGGGATGGCAGATCGCGACCGGCTTCGGGGCCGAGGACGCGCTCCATTTCAAGATCGACGACCGCCGCAACCGCTTCACCTTCACGCCAGGCCCGATCGACCGGCTGGCCTATGTCGGCTGGGAAGCGATCGGGCGGATGGAATTCCTGGCGGCGCTGGCCATCTTTGATCGCGAAGGCGTCGCCTATGAGCGCGGCGATGCTGCCCTGGCGGCCGAGCGCGGCGTGCGCGAGCTGATCCGCTTCAAGGATCCGGTCGGCTTCCAGCACGAACTGTTCTACGGGCAAAAGTTCACGCCCGGATCATTCCTGCCGAGCCGCCCCCACGCCGGCTTCGAGACGGCCGAGCGGGGAATGTGCCACCTCGTCGTCATCACGCCCGAATATACCGACGCGCTGGAGGATTTTCTCGTCCGCATCATGGGCTTCCGCTGGTATGGATCGGGTGCGGGCAAGGGCCGCACGGGGTTCTTCCGCTCGAAGCTCAACGACCGCACCAGCCACGACATCGCCTATGGCCACGGGCAGGGCCTGCGCGGCATCCAGCACATCGGGATATATCTGAAGGCGATGCGCGACCTTGGGCAGACCTACGACCGCGTCCAGAAGCGGCAGATACCGATGATGATGACGCTCGGCCAGCACACCCAGGATCCCCACGTCTCCTTCTACCATTACTCGCCGGGCGGGTTCGCGATCGAATCGATCTGGGAAATGCACCCTTGGGTGCCCGAACTGTTCGAGCCGAATCCGGAAGCGTTGAGCGCGTGGGGACACGAGCTGGTCGGCCCGATCCTCGGGCCCAGCGTGAGGAAGGTGTCCGAACTCGACGAAGTGACTGCCTGATGCACATCGCTCGGATCGCCGGCGGGGACGGCCGCGATCTCTGGGCGCTCGTCGATCCGGACGCGGGCACGGCGAGGCGGATCCGCGCTCCCTTTGCCGATTGGGCCCCGGCCGCCGCGACCGGCGACACGGGCGCGTTCGATCTCGATCCCGGCGAGCTGCGGCTGGCCGACCACCGGCTGCGCGCGCCGCGCGAGCCGGGGAGCCGTGTCTTCGGCGTCGGCCTCAACTATCTCGAACATCTCACCCGGCTGGGCCGCAAGGAGGCGCCCCCGCATACGATTGCCTACATCAAGCCCGATTCGGCGATCGTCGATCCCGGCGGCGGCATCGTCTATCCGGCGGTCACGGGGATGCTGGATTTCGAGGTCGAACTGGTTGCCGTGGTCGCCCGGCCGCTGGGCGAGGAAAAGCAGGCAACCGAGTGCCTTCTCGGCTATACGATCGGCAATGATGTCAGCGCGCGCGACGCCGGCAAGCAGCTGGGCTCGCTGGACCTGTTCACGCAAAAGGCGCTCGATTCGACCGCGCCGGTCGGCCCATGGATCACCACGCTCGATGCGCTCGGCGGCCCTGGCCAGCCCGCGCTCGACGTCGAGATGGAGGTCAATGGTGAGATCAGGCAGCGGGATAACAGCCGCAACATGATCTTCGCTCTCGACGAACTGCTGAACTTCGTCGACGCGCGGATCGCGCTGCGGCCCGGCGACCTGTTGTTCACCGGGTCGACGGCCGGCGTCGGGCTGGAGGACGGCCGCTTCCTGAAACCTGGCGATCGGCTCACCGCACGCATCTCAGGCATTGGCGCGCTCGATCATCACGTCGGCGCGCCGCGCGTCCTGGCGCCGCCGCGGCAGGCGGGGCGGCTCGGAATTCCGGCACACCAAGCGCCGGCCAGCATGTAGAACAACATTCTGACATTGGCATGATCGCAAAAACCTTGCTAGGTCGCAGCGAAAGCGCCCGCCATCGGTGATCGGTGCGGCGCGGGTGAGAGGACGCAATGGCGAACCAAATGAATCCGGGTTGGCATCGGGGAATTCGTGACACGCCGGTGGCGGCGCTGGCGCGCGCCGTGGCCGCCCATCCTGACAAGACATTCCTGGACTTCAGCGGCGAGACATATAGCTACGCCGAGTTCGATCGGCTGACGAACCGGCTCGGCCACTCGCTGGAGGATCTCGGCGTCGGCGAAGGCCAGACGGTCGTGACGATGCTCGACAACAATATCGACGCTGTCGCCGCCTGGATCGCGATCAACAAGATCCACGCCGTAAGCGTGCCGCTCAACACCGCGCTCGTCGGCGAATTCCTCCGCCACCAGGTGGAGGATGCCGCCGCGGCGATCCTGATCTGCGAGGCGGCCTATCTGCCGCGCATCGTCGACATCGTCGATCGGCTGACCCAGCTGAAGCTGATTCTCTACCGCGGCGAACTGGCCGAGCTTCCGGACTGCCCGGTTCCGATAGCGCCGCTGGACGCGCATCGGGGCACCGACGACAGCCCGATGCCGCGCCTGCCCGATCCGGCGGCTCTCAACGCCCTCATCTACACCTCCGGCACCACGGGGCCGTCGAAGGGCTGCATGATGAGCGGCAACCAGATGTGCCACGTCGCACGCCTGCTGCTGCGCGCCGCGCCGGTCGCGCATGACGACATCTACTGGACGCCGCTGCCCTTCTTCCACCTCAATGCCATCGCCACGGGTGCGGTGTCGGTGCTTCTGGTCGGCGCCACCATGTCGATCAGCCCGCGCTTCTCCGTGTCGGGCTTCTGGCCGGCGATCGAGAAATCGGGCGCCACCGTCGTCTCGATCCTCGGCTCGCTCGGCACCATGCTGGCGCGGGCGGAGGACAATGAGGCGATGAAGCGCTGCTTCGGCCAAGTGCATACGGTCAAGGGCAATCCCTTCTCCGAAGAGGTGAAGGAGATCTGGCGCACCCGGTTCGGCGCCAAGCGCATCGGTTCCAATGCCTATGGCCTGACCGAGGCGCTCGTCACCACGCTTCCCGCCGATGAAGTCGCCGCGCCCGGCTCATCCGGCAAATGCGCGCCCGAATTCGACGTCCGCATCTTCGACGACCACAATCAGGAAGTGCCCGTGGGCGAGGCGGGCGAGATCGTCGTGCGGCCGCTCTATCCCGACATCATGTTCAAGGGCTATTGGCGCCGACCCGAAGAGACGCTGAAGCTGATGAGCGACCTGTGGTTCCACACCGGCGACATCGGCAAGTTCGACGAGGACGGCTTCTTCTATTTCGTCGATCGCAAAAAGGATTACCTCCGGCGACGCGGCGAGAATATCTCCAGCTTCGAGATGGAGAGCGCGTTGCTGCTCCATCCCGACATCGCCGAGGTGGCAGTCCACGCTGTCCCCTCCAACATCGGCGAGGACGA
This sequence comes from Sphingobium sp., assembly GCA_033795485.1. Lineage (GTDB taxonomy): Bacteria > Pseudomonadota > Alphaproteobacteria > Sphingomonadales > Sphingomonadaceae > Sphingobium. The sequence continues at coordinate 16,009 of JARYGO010000018.1, read as the reverse complement.
TCTCAAGGTCACTGCCCGCCTCAAGGAGGGCGCGACGCTGACCGAGGAAGCACTCTGCCGCTGGCTGATCAATCGGGTGCCTTATTACGCGGTGCCCCGCTACATCGAGTTCCGCACGTCGCTGCCGACCAATCCGCAAGGGCGCGTGCTCAAATACAAGCTCCGCGACGAGGGCGCGACGCCGACGACGTGGGACCTGGAAAAGACCGACATCAAAATCACCAAGCGCTGACCCTCGCCAGGGACTGGCGATCGACAAAAAAGCCCCGGCTACATCGGGGACGGGAGAGAGCAATGCCAGGAACCGATGCCAAACAGGGCAACCCCTCCGCCCTCGCCCGAACCGCGCTGGCGGCCGCCAGCATTCCGATGGCCATGCTGACGCTGCCGCTGGTCGTCAACGTTCCGGAATATTTCGGCAATGCCCTGGGCATGAACCTCGCGGTCGTCGGCACCGTCTTCATGGCGGTGCGCGTGCTCGATATCGCCGTCGATCCGCTGCTTGGGCTGGCGATGGATGCGACGCGCACCCGCTGGGGCCGGTTCCGGCCATGGCTGCTGATCGGCATTCCCGTGCTGGTCGCCGGCACGGCCATGCTGTTCATGCCGCCACGCACGGTCAACGCGGCTTATCTCGTCGTCGGGCTGATCCTCGCCTATGCGGGCTGGTCGATCCTTTCGCTCGCACAGCTATCGCTCGCCGCGGGACTGGTGCGCGGCTATGCCGATCGCGCGCGCATCTATGCGTGGATCCAGGCCGCCTTCCTCGGCGGCGTGTGCATGGTGATGCTGCTGCCGCTGCTCATGGGAAGGATGGCCAACAATCCCACCACTGCGCTGTCGGCGATGGGATGGCTCATCATCAGCGCCGTGGTGCCGCTGACGCTGTTCGCCGCGCTGATGGTGCCCGAACGCCCTCACACCATCGGGCGCCACCGGCTGGGGCTTGCGGGCTATGCACGCCTCGTCTCGCGCTCGGCGGTGGCCCGGCTGGTCGCGGCCGATCTCCTGTTCGGGCTCGGCTTCGGGGTCGCCTCGGCGGTACTGGTCTTCTTCTTCATCGCGGCCAAAGGGCTTGAGCGCAGCACGCTCGGCATCCTGCTGATCGCGCAGATGGGCGCCGCCGTGCTGGCGGTGCCGCTGCTGGGGGCGGTGGCGGCGCGGCTCGGCAAGCATGTCACGCTCGGCCTGTGCGGCGTGGGCGCCTTCATCGTCTGCCCGACGATGCTGCTCGTGCCCCACCAGAATCTGCCGCTCGCCGCGCTGGCAATGGCGATCTGGGGCATCTGCTATGGCGGCGTCACCTTTCTGCCCCGCGCGATGATGGCCGACGCGGCGGATGAGTTGAAGCTGGAGAACGGCGTCGAACGCACCGGCGTTCTCTACGCGCTGCTGATAAGCAGCTGGAAGCTGGGCGGTGCCTTCTCGGTCGGCCTCGCCTTCATCCTGCTCGACTGGATCGGCTACGATCCCAAGCTCGGCAGCGGCAATTCGGCCGCCGCCTTGCGAGGGCTGCAAGCGCTCTTCGCGGCGACGCCGGCGGTGATGGGGCTGCTCGGCGCCCTGCTCTGCTGGGGCTATCCGCTGACGCCCGCGCGATGCGCCGAGATCCGCCGCGCCCTCGATGCCCGCGCGAGCGACGGCGGCATCGCGGCGGCGGCCTGATCGCTCAGCCCCTGATCGCTCAGCCGACGCCCGCCGCGTCGATCGCGTTGAGCGCGTCCTTTGCCTGGCTCTCCTCGTAGCGCTTGCGCATGGCCTCGCCGAACTCGCGCTTCAGCTTCGGATAATAAGTGATCTGCCCGTAAAGGCCGCCGGAGACGTTGATCTCGACTCCGCTGATGAAGCTGGCAAGCTCGCTCGCCAGGAAGATGGCGACGCCGGCCACGTCCTGCGGCGTGCCGAAGCGCCCCATCGGCACAACCTTCAGCACCATCTCGTCGAACTCCTCGCGGCTCACGCCCGGCGGCATCTCGCGATAGTGGCGATCCCATTGTCCGGTATCGATCCAGCCCATGTTGAGCGAGTTGACCAGGATGTTCTCAGGCGCGAGCGCCTGCCCCAGAAGCTTGGACAGCGCAATGCACGAGGCGCGGTTGATGACGGAGGGGATGCCATCGGGCGTCGGGATCGAGCCGGCGACGGCGTTGATGTCGATGATCCGCCCCCAGCGCTGCTTTCGCATATGCGGCACGACCGCCTGGGCCATCCGGAAGTGGCCCATCTGCAAGATGTTCGCGTGGTTCAGCAATTGTTCGGCGGTGAGATTGTCGAGCGTGCCGCTCTGCCCCTGTCCGGCATTGTTGACGAGCACGTCGACCCCGCCCCAACGCTCGGCCACTTCGCCCACGAAATCGCGGACGGACTGATCGTCGGCGACGTCCAGCCGCCGGACGATGAGATCGGCCGCGCCTTCGCCGATCTCGGTGGCGGTTGCGCGGATCGCCTCTTCATTGCGGGCGCCGATGGCGAGGCGGCAGCCCTCGCGCGCAAAGGCTTCCGCGATGCCGCGGCCGATCCCGCGCGAAGCGCCTGTGACAATGACGCGCTTGCCGGTCAGATCGATATGCATAGATGATCCTTCGGTTGTCCGAGACGGGGCCTATTAGGAGAGCAGCGGGCGCACCCGAGGCTGCGCCGCGTCGAGAAAGCGATAGGGAAAGATGCGGGGCAGCGCCGAAACCGCGTCCAGCACGGCCAAGTCGTCTGCGGGAATGGCGAAGTCGAGCGATTGCAGCGTGTCGTCGATCTGCGCCACTTTGGTCGCTCCCAGCAGCACCGATCCGACGCCGCGCCGGCTCGCCACCCAGTTGATCGCCACCTGCGCCATCGATCGGCCGAGCCTGCCGGCGACCTCTTCCAGCTTGGCGACGATCGCCCAATTGCGCTCGGTCAGCCGGTCGAACCGACCTGCCTTGCTCACCGTTTCGATGCGTCCCGTGGCTAGGCCGCCCTCGGCCGAGGGCCGGTGCTTGCCGGAGAGCAGCCCGTTGCAAAGCGGCGCCCAGGCGAGAATGCCCATGCCCAGCTCCTCGCACAGGCTGGGAAATTCCAGCTCCAGCCCGCGTTCGATTAGCGAATATTCCAGCTGCAGCGCGCACAGCCGTTCATATCCGCGCCATTCGGCGAGCGTCTGCGCGCGCGCGGCATACCAGCCCGTGACATCGGAGAGCGCGACATAACGGACCTTGCCTGAGGTCACGAGATCGTCGAGCCCGCGCATCACCTCCTCCACCGGCGTGATCCCGTCCCACAGGTGCATGATGTAGAGATCGAGATAATCGGTGGAGAGCCGGCGCAGGCTGCCATCGACCGCCGCCAACATCGATTTGCGGCCATTGCCCGTCGCGTTCGCGCCGTTGCCGCCGCTGCCCAGGCTGAACTTGCTGGCGATCACCAGCTGATCGCGCAGGCCGCGCTCCGCCGCGAAGCTGCCGACGATCCGCTCGCTTTCGCCGTGCGAATAATAATCGGCGGTGTCGACCAAATTGCCGCCCGCCGCGACGAAGCGATCGAGGATCGCATGGGCGGTTGCGCGATCGCACCCCCAGGCCTTCTCGCCGAACGTCATCGTGCCGAGCGCAAGGCGCGAGACGCGAAGCCCCGATCGCCCAAGCAGCCGATAGGGGAGCGCGACGGTTGCCTGATCCGCTGCCACTGACTGGCCTCCTCAATCCCGTGTTGCAATATTATTCTAAGGCGGAAATGAATAGAGCGTTGCCCAGCATTGGCAAGACTGCGCGCGCAGCGCATTGACACAGAAAGCCGTCGCGGCGGCGAACGAGGAGAGAAAGATGCCGGATTTGACAGGCAAGGTGGCGATCGTCACCGGCGCAGGCCAGGGACTCGGACGCGCGACCGCCGAGCGGCTGGCCGAATGCGGTGCGAAGGTGGCGATCGGCGAACTCGACTTGGCCAAGGGCGAGGAGGCCGCGCGCGCGATCCGCGAGCGCGGCGGCGAAGCCATCGCCGTGGAGGTTGACGTTTCGGACGAGGCGCGCGTCGGGGCGATGGTCGCCCGCGTGGCGGAGGCATTCGGCGGCATCGACATCCTCCACAACAACGCCGCTTACCTGACCCCCGAATATCGCGCGCGCGATCGCGACGTATGCAATGTCGATATCGAGGCGTGGGATCGCGCGATGGCGGTGAATGCGCGCGGCGCGCTGCTGTGCTCCAAGCACGTCATCCCGCATATGCTGGCGCGCGGCGGCGGCTCGCTCATCCACTCCAGCTCCGGCTTCGGCGCGCAGGGCGACATTACGCTGACCGCCTATGGCATGTCCAAGGCGGCGATCGCCCTGCTCTCCAAATCGATCGCGGCCCAATATGGCAAGCAGGGCGTCCGCTCGAACACGATCCAGATCGGCCTCGTGCTCGGCGAGAACGCGCAGCACGCCGTTCAGGGCGAGCTTCGCCAGATCATCCTCGACGCCCATCTGACGCCCGCGCTCGGCAAGCCCAAGAATATCGCCGATGTCGTCGCATTCCTCGCCTCGGACGAATCGGCCTTCATCACCGGCGCGACGATCCCCGTCGACGGCGGCTTCTCCTCCCACGTGCCCACCGTCGCCCCCCTGCGCGAATATTTCGCGCGCAGCGGCCGCGAATCCTTCTGAGCCGGCGGCATGGACACTCCACTTTCAGGCAAGGTTGCGGTCGTCACCGGGGCGTCGGCCGGCATCGGCCAGGCGATCGCGCGCAATCTCGCCGACGGCGGCGCGCGGCTGCTGCTGGTCGCACGCCGGCGCGACCGACTCGAGGCGCTCGCCGCCGAACTGCCGACCGAAACGGCGACGCTGGCGATCGACGTCGCCGATCGGACGGCGGCCGAGCTCATGCTGGCCGCGGCCGCGGATCGCTTCGGGCGCGCCGACATTCTCGTCAACAATGCCGGGATCTTCCGGGTCGGCCCGGTCGATAGCTTCGATCTCGATGATCTGGGGCCGCTCATCGCGCTCAACTACGAAGCGGTCGTGCGCGCCAGCTACGTCTTCGCCCGCGCGATGAAGCGGCAGGGGAGCGGCGCGATCATCAACATCTCCAGCATCGGCGCGAACCTCGTCACCCCCACGGGCGGGGTCTATTGCGGCCTGAAGCGCGCGGTCGAGATCTTCAGCGATTCGCTGCGGATCAGCCTCGCAGGCACCGGCGTGCGGGTGGGCATCGTCGCGCCGGGAACGACGGCGACGGAGATCTTCGATCACATGCCCGGCAACGCCCCCGCCGCGGCGACGCCGATCACGCCGCTGCTGCCCGAAGACGTCGCCGTCGCGGTACGCTTCCTGATCGACCAGCCGGAACATGCGAACATCCCGCACCTGCGCCTTTATGCGAGCGAACAACAGCAATGACCATCCCAGCCAATACTGAAGCTTCCAACGAATCAGCGAAGATCGTCGTCATCGGCGCGGGGCACGGCGGCGGCAACATCACCGCCGCCTTGCGCCAGGCGGGCCACAAGGGAGAGATCGTGCTGATCGGCGACGAGCCGATCGTGCCCTATCATCGCCCGCCGCTCTCGAAAGCCTATCTAAAGGGCACGGCCCCGATGGAGTCGCTGAAGTTGCGGCCCGACACTTTCTATGAATCGTCGGGCATCACGCTGCGGCTTGGCCAGAGGGCGACGGCGATCGACTCCGATGCGCGGCGCGTGGTGCTGGCGGATGGCGGGAGCGAGAGCTTCGACCTGCTCGTGCTGGCGACGGGCTCGCGCGCGCGTCGCCTGTCCATACCCGGCGCCGATCTCGCCGGCATCCATTACCTGCGCTCGATCAGCGACGCCGATGCGATCCGCGACGCGATCGGGCCGGGCCGGCGGCTGGCGATCATCGGCGGCGGCTATGTCGGGCTGGAAGCGGCGGCTTCGGCGCTGGCATTGGGCGCGGAGGTCGTGCTGCTGGAACGCGAGGCGCGCATTCTCGCCCGCGTCGCTTGCGAACCGCTCGCCGCCTTCTTCGACCGCTATCACCGCGCGCAGGGGCTCGACATCCGCACGGAAGTCGCGGTGGAGGCGTTCGTCGAGTCGGAGGGCCATGTCGCCGGGATTCGCCTGGCGGGAGGCGAGATCATCCCCTGCGACGCCGCGATCGTCGGCGTCGGGGCGGAGATCTGCGATGAACTTGCGCGCGAGGCGGGGCTCCAGTGCGAGCGGGGCGGCGTCGTCGTCGACGAGAATGCGCGAACCTCCGTTCCCGGCGTCTATGCGATCGGCGATATGACCTGGCGGCCGATGCCGCTATACGGCGGACGCATGTTCCGGCTCGAAAGCGTGCCCAACGCGATCGAGCAGGCGCGCCGCGCGGCCGCCGACATCATGGGCAAGAGCGCGCCCGCGCACGAGCCCCCGTGGTTCTGGTCCGACCAATATGATCTGAAGCTTCAGATTGTCGGCGTGCCCTTCGATTCGCACCGGCTCGTGATCCGCGGATCGCCGGAGGACAAGCGGTTCGCGATCTTCCACCTCGCCGAAGACGGACGCATCCTGGCGGTGGAAGCCGTCAACATGGCACCGGAGTTCATGGCCGGGCGGACGCTCGTTGCCGGCGGTCGCACCGTGGATCCTGCCCGGCTCGCCGATCTGACCGTGCCCATCAAGGAGATTGCCGCCGGCTGAGCGCCGCGCGTTGCACGAGCAGCGCGCGTCCCGCTCCGATCCCGCTCCACAGCAGTCCGAGCCCGATAAGGGCGAACACCAACCCGGTCGCCGCGAAGCTGCCGGTGGCGGTCCGCAGGAGCCCGATCGCCAGCGGCGCGAGCGCCGCCGGCACATAGCCGATCGACTGCGCCATGCTGGAAAGCTGCGCGGCGACCTCGGCATCCTCGGCGCGGAGCACCACCATCGTCAGCGCGAGCGCAATCAGCCCGCCCTGCCCCGCACCCTGGAGCAGCGCCCACAGCCACACACCGCCCAACGGCGCGTGCAGCAGCCCCAGCAGCCCGCCCACGCCCGCGAGCGTGAGCGAGATAGCCAGCAGGCGCTGGTCGCGCTGTCGGGCGGCGATGGAGGGAATCGTCAGGCAGGTGCCGAGCTGCACGATAATCAGCGCGGAAACGACCAGGCCAGCGTTCACCGCGTCCAGTCCGCGCTCGCGCAGGATCACGGCAAGCCAGCCGAACACCGAGAAGGCGAGCGCCGATTGCAGCCCCATGAACATCGTCAGCTGCCAGGCGAGCAGGCTGCCCCACGGCGCGCCCATGCCGGCAGGCCGCCCCCCGACAGCCTTTGCGGGGCGCGCCCTCGCGAGCCAGATCAGCACCGCGGGCAGCACCGGCAGCGCCCATATGGCCAGGCCGAAGCCCCAACCGCGGCCGGCGACCCGCTCTATCGGCACCGTCGCCGCCGCCGCCAAAGCCGCGCCGGCGGAAAGCGCCATCACATAGAGGCCGGTGAGCAGCCCCGGACGGTCGGAAAAATCCCGCTTGACCAGCCCCGGCAGCAGCACGTTGCCGCACGCGATCGCGCCACCCGCCGCAACCGAGCAAGCGAACAGCAGCCAGATCGGCCCAAGCCCGCGCAGCGCCGTGCAGAGCGCGAGCAGGCCCATCGCGCCGGCGAGCGTCCGCTCCACGCCGAACCGGCGCGCCAGCCTCGGCCCCAGCGGCGCGAGCAGGCCGAGGCAGAGCACGGGCAGCGTCGTGAGCAGGCTGGCGCCGAACGGCGACAGCCCCGTTCGGACCGCGATCTCCGGCATCGTCACCGAGAGGCTGGCGAACAGCAGCCGCAGCGCAAAAGCGGTCGCGACGATGCCCGCGCCGACGAGCAGTCGCGAGCGCGTCGCGCGCCGAACCACGGGTGCGGCCGCTCTTGGGGGAGGATTTGCCGCTTGCGACATATGGCTCGGATATGAGAAGAGAAATCTGAACACAATATAGGAGAGTGTCACGGTGTTGATCGATGCACATGCACACCTGTTCACGCCGGGGATGCTGAATCGCCACGCCTTCTGGGGGCCCTTCATGCGGATGGAGGGGCTGACGGTCGGCCATTTCTCGCTCGGCACCAAGCAGAAATCGAAGGCGTCGACCCATGCCGAGGCCGAGGCCAACCTGCTCGCGCGGATGACGCACGACGCCCGCCGGAAGCTGATGGACGAGCGCGGCGTCGACATGCTGGTCCTGTCCACGCCGTCGCACGCCTTCATGTATTGGGCCGGCGAGTTCGGCAACGAATATGCCCGCACCTGCAATGACGAACTCTCCGCCTTTTGCGCCGAGGATCCGTCCCGCTTCGCTTTCTGGGGCCATGCCAATCTGGCGGATCCGAGCGCAGCCGTGCAGGAGATTGATCGCGCGGTCCGCCAGCTCGGCGCCAGGGGCATCTGCGTCGGCGGAACCAACTTCAACGGCATCGAGACCCATGACGAGCGCCTGTTTCCCGTCTGGGAGAAGCTGGCGGAGCTCGACGTGCCGATCATGGTGCACGGCTTCAACCAATCCATCTATCTGGGCGAGCGCCATCATGAGGATGCCTTCGAGACGAGCTCGATCCTCGGCGACTGTTTCGATGAGACGCTGTTCTTCTGGTATCTGATCTGCAGCGGGGCGCTGGATGCGTTCCCCAAGCTGAAGATCTACATCACCCATGCGGGCGGGATGGCGGTCTTTCAGCTGGGGCGCCTCGCCGAACTCAACGCGAACATGGCGCCGGACGCGCGGAACCAGCGGCCCCTGCTCGATTACATGCCGAATTTCTACTTCGATCTCGATGTCCATCATCCGGCTTTGCGCCGGGGCGTGGCCGAGGTCGTCGGCGTCGACAACCTCGTTTACGGCACCAATTTCGGCGGCGCCTACGACAATGGGGATCCCACCGAGGGGCTTGGCCTCAGCCAGCAGGACCGCGAGAAGATCCGCAGCGGCAATGCGATCAAGCTGCTCAAGCTAAAGGTTATGGCGGAGGCCGCCTGAACGAACGATAATCCTAGGAGAGAGATGATGGCCACGGTAGTCCAGGGCGACAAGCCCGGAGACATGCACGAAAGCTTCGACAAGGTCAGCAGCAACTTCGGCGGCCTGCTCGACGATCCAATGCCCCTCTATCGCAAGCGGATGCAAGAATCCCCGGTGATGAAGGGAGACATACTCGAAGAACTGGGCGTTCCGCCCATCTTCGGGAATGCGCGCGGCCGCCCGGTCTATACGATCTTCCGCCATGCCGATGTCGGGGCCGTGCTCCGCGATCAGGACACCTATACAAGCAGCCTGATCGGCGAAGGCCTCGGCAGCTTCATGGGCACCTTCATGTTGACAGCCATGGACGGCGACTATCATCGCCGGATGCGCGCGCTGCTCCAGCCCTGCTTCATGCCCGCGGTCCTCAAGGAATGGCGGACGTCGCTGATCGATCCCGTTATTCGCGACGAATATGTCGCGCCGCTGGTCCCGCGCGGGCGCGCCGATCTCATCGCCGACATGGGCCTCGGCTTCCCGGTGCGGGTGATCTACGCGATCCTCGGTTTCCCGGAAGATTCCCGCGGGATGGAAATCTTCGCCACCATGGCGCTCAAGATCCTGGCCGGGCCGAAGCGCGATCCGGAGGAGGCCGCCAAGGCGCGGATGGAGGCGCTGCAGGCCTCGCAGGCGCTCCACGACCATGTTCTGCCGATTGTCGCGCAACGGCGCGCCGAAGGTTCGCAAGGCAACGACCTGATCGGCCGCCTGCTCCGCACCGAGCACGAGGGCGAGAAGCTGTCGGACGAGCAGGTCACGGATTTCGTGCGCATGTTGTTGCCCGCGGCGGCTGAAACGACGACGCGGACCTTCGGTAGCCTGATGGTGCTCCTGCTGGAGCATCCCGAGTTGCTGGATCAGATCCGGCAGGACCGCAGCCTGCTGCCCAAGGCGATAGACGAAGCGGTCCGGCTCGAACCCGTCGCGACCTTCAAGGCGCGCGAGACCGCCCGCGACGTGGAGATCGACGGTGTCGCGATCCCGAAGGGCTCGATCGTCTCGATGGTGGTGCACGCGGCCAACCGGGATCCCGACGTGTTTGAAAATCCCGATGAGTTCGACATCTTCCGCCGCAGCAAGCCCTCGTTCGGCTTCGGTTATGGTGTCCACATGTGCATCGGCCTGTTCGTCGCGAAGGCGGAGATAGAGAGCGCGGTCAATGCGATCCTCGATCTGATGCCGAACATCCGCTTCGATCCGGATAAGCCGCGGGCGCGGATCAAGGGCGTCGGCCTCCGCGGCCCCCAGGCCGTCGACGTCATCTGGGACACCGCGGCTTGAGCGTGCTTGCAATCGCCGGCGCCGGGCCGATGCTCGGCATGTCCCTGGCGCGCGCCTTCGGCGGACAAGGCTATAAGGTGGCGCTGATCGCGCGCCGCGAGGAAGCGCTCACCGCCATGGCCGAGGAACTTCGCGGCGAGGGAATCGAGGCTGCCGGCTTTGTCGCCGATCTGGTCGACGAGGCCGCGGTGGCGGATGCCTTTGCGCGGGCGACCGCCCGCTTCGGTCCGGTCGACGTGCTCGAATTCAGTCCGCTCGCAATGCGCTTCGTGCCGCCTTCGGACACGACCCCCGCCCTCGTCCGCGAGGCGATAGACCTGATGGTCGGCGGCGCCATCAATGCCACCCGCCAGGTGCTTCCGGCGATGCAGGCACGGGGGGCGGGCGCGCTGCTCTATACCAGCGGGCGCTCGTCGCTCCTGCCGATGAAGCTGCTGGGCTCGCTCGGCCCGGCTGCGGCAGCCCTTCGCCACTACGTCTATAGCCTTCACGACGAGTTGGCGAGCCAGGGCATCTTCGTCGGCACGATCCCGATCCTGGCGCGCCTCGACAGGACGGTCGCGGACGAAGTGGCCGCGGCCTACCTGTCCATGATCGCCGACCGGACCCAGATAGAGCGGGTGGTCGGGGAAGGCGATGCCGCCGAGGTCGGCCGCCAAATCGCCGCGCTCACCCAGAACGCGCCTCCCCTGGTCCTGCCCGGCAGCTGACGCGCCCGGCGGCGGAGGGTCAGATCAGGCCCTCATAGCCGCCGCCGTCCACCTGCAGATTCTGCCCCGTGATATACCCGGCCCCGGCCGAGCACAGAAACGCGCAGGCCTGGCCGAATTCCTCCGGCGTGCCGAAGCGGCGCGCCGGCACCGGCTTCAGCATCTCCGCACGGGCATCCTCGAAAGAAATGCCGCGATGCTTCGCCAGCCGTTCGGTCATGCTCCGCAGACGGGCAGTTTCGATCCGCTCGGGGAGCAGGTTGTTCACGGTCACGTTATCCTTGGCGACATCGCGGGCCAGCGCCTTGGCGAAGGCGGTCAGGCCCGATCGGGCCGCCGTCGACAGGGCCATGGGCAGTTGGGGGGATTTCACCATCGCCGAGGTGATGTTGACGATCCGGCCGAACCGACGCGCCCGCATCCCCGGCAACACGCCCCGGATCAGCATGATCGCCGAAAGCATGTTCGCCTCGACCGCTTCGAGCCACACGGCCTCGTCCCATTCGAGGAACCGGCCCGGCGATGGCCCGCCATTGTTCGTCACCAATATGTCCACTTCGGCGGCCGCGGACAGCAGCGCCTCGCGCCCCGCCCGACCGCCGAGATCCGCCCGAACCGCGATAACGGTCGCGCCGGTTTCCTCGGCGATCGCCGTGCGCGCCGATTGCAGCCGCGCCTCGTCGCGGCCATTGATGATGACCCTGCACCCCTCGCGCGCCAGCGCCGTCGCGCAGGCGCGGCCGAGCCCGGCCGTAGAGGCGGCGACCAGCGCCGTTCGCTGCGCAATGCCCAAGTCCATCGGGGTCCCCTGCGGCTAAGCGGTTCGGCGATCGGCGACGACGCCATTGCCCGCGAACAGGGGCAGGCGGGTCGTCAGCTTCACCGTCTTGAGCGCGAAACTGGAGTTGACGGAGGCGACGCCGGGAAGGTGCAGCAATACCTTCTTGAGGAACAGCTCATAGTGATCGACATCCTGCACGACCACGCGGAGCAGGAAATCGCGTTCACCCGACATCGAGAAGCACTCGACGATTTCGGCGCGTTCGCAGACGCTGCGCTCGAACGCTTCCAACGTGTCCTCGTCATGCTGGCGCAAGCGCACCTCGGCGAAAACCGCGACGCCGAGGCCCATCGTCTTCGGGTCCAGGATGGCGGCGCGCTCGCGAATCGCGCCGTTGCTTTCCAGCCGCTTGAGCCGGCGCCAGCACGGCGTGTGCGACAGGCCAACGCGCTCGGCGAGATCGGCCACGGAGATCGTGCCATCATGCTGGAGCGCATCAAGAATTTTCAGGTCGAGCCGGTCCACGCAATCTTCATCCTCACCCAGGGGCCTTTTTTGGCATTCTTATCATAGTCTGCCAGTCTCACTAGGAAAAGAACGACGGATATTTTCCTACGATGCGCTGCCATACTCGGCCGGCTGGTATGCAGAGAAACACATGATGTCCAACCGACCTCCCCTGAGCCTCCACATCCCCGAACCGCCCGCCCGTCCGGGCGACGCGGGCGGCTTCGACCATCTCGTGCTGCCCGCTCCGGGCGAAACGCGCCGGCCGGACACGCTCGCCGAGGAGCGGGACATGCGCGATCTGCCGTTCGGCCTGATCCGCGTCCTGGATGATTCCGGGATGCCGGTCGGCCCTTGGGCACCTCGCATCGCGCCCGACATGCTGCGCAAGGCGCTGCGGACGATGATGCTGACCAGGGCGTTCGATGATCGCCTCTTTCGCGCGCACCGGCAGGGCAAGACGAGCTTCTTCATGAAGTCCACCGGCGAGGAGGCGATCGGCACGGCGCAGTCGCTGGTGCTCGATAAAGACGATATGTGCTTCCCCACCTATCGTGTCGTCAGCTGGCTCATGGCGCGTGATTACCCGCTTGAGGACATGGTCAACCAGATCTTCTCGAACGAGCGGGATCCTCTCAAGGGCCGGCAGCTGCCGATCCTCTACTCGGCGCGCCAATATGGCTTCTACAGCCTGTCCGGAAATGTCGGCAGCCGCTTCGGCCATGCCGTCGGCTGGGCGATGGCGTCGGCCTATCGGAACGAGGACAAGATCGCGCTCGCCTATATCGGCGAAGGCACGACGGCCGAAGGCGATTTTCACGAGGCGCTGACGTTCGCCTCCGTCTATCGTGCGCCCTGCATCCTGTGCATCACGAACAACCAGTGGGCGATCTCCAGCTTCTCCGGCATCGCCGGCGGCGAGCAGACGACCTTCGCCGCCAAAGCGATCGCTTATGGCCTTCCCGGACTGCGCGTCGACGGCAACGACCTGCTGGCGGTGTGGGCCGCGACCGAATGGGCCGTCGATCGGGCACGGGCGAACCGCGGCGCGACGGTCATCGAATTCTACACCTATCGCGCCGCCGGCCATTCGACGAGCGACGACCCTTCCAAATATCGGCCGGCGGACGAAGCCGCGCACTGGCCGCTCGGCGATCCGATCGAACGGCTGAAGCAGCACCTTATCGCCATCGGCGAATGGGACGAGGCGCGCCACGCGTCCCAGGCCGCCGAGCTGGACCAGATCGTGCGCGCCGCGGTGAAGGCGGCCGAGGCGGTCGGCACGCTCGGCAAGTCCAAGCCCCCCGTCGGCGAGATGTTCGAGGACGTGTTCAAGGAACCCGACTGGCGGGTGATCGAGCAGCGCCGCGAGCTGGGGGTTTAGAATCATGCCAAAGTTGAACATGATCCAGGCGCTCAACTCGGCGCTGGACGTCAAGCTCGGCCAGGATCCCGATACGCTGATCTTCGGCCAGGATGTCGGCTATTTCGGCGGCGTGTTCCGCGTCACGGACGGGCTGCAGAAGAAGCATGGGCTCAAGCGCTGCTTCGATGCGCCGATTTCCGAAGGCGGCATCATCGCGACGGCGATCGGCATGGGCGCCTATGGCTTGCGCCCCGTTGCCGAAATCCAGTTCGCCGACTATATCCTTCCCGCCTTCGATCAGCTCGTCAGCGAAGCGGCGCGCCTGCGCTATCGGTCGGGCGGCGAGTTCTGGGCGCCGATCACGGTGCGCTCGCCTTATGGCGGCGGCATCTTCGGCGGCCAGACGCACAGCCAGAGCCCTGAGGCGATCTTCGCGCACATCACCGGGTTGAAGACGGTGATCCCCTCCACGCCCTATGATGCCAAGGGCCTGCTCATCGCCGCGATCGAGGACGATGATCCGGTCATCTTCCTCGAACCAAAGCGGCTCTACAACGGCCCGTTCGACGGGCGCACCGACGAGGCGCTGAAGACCTGGGCTGAACACCCCGCCGCCGAGGTGCCGGAGGGCCATTATACGATCCCGTTGGGCAAGGCCGCCATTGTGCGGGAAGGCGCCGATGCGACGGTGCTCGCCTACGGCACGATGGTGCACGTGGCTCTCGCCGGCATCGCCGAGAGCGGCGTCGACGCCGAGCTGATCGACCTGCGCTCGATCGTGCCGCTCGATATCGACACGATCGTCGCCTCGGTGACGAAGACCGGGCGCTGCGTCATCCTCCACGAGGCATCGCGCTTCGGCGGCTTCGGCGGCGAATTGTCCGCGCTCGTCCAGGAGCGCTGCTTCTGGTGGCTCAAGAGCCCCATCGCCCGCGTCGCGGGCTGGGATACGCCTTATCCTCATGCGTTCGAATGGGATTATTTCCCTGGCCCCGCGCGTCTCGCGGCCGCGCTGCGGGCCGTGATGGAGGACAAGTAATGGCGACCTTCATCTTCCGGCTGCCGGACGTCGGCGAAGGCGTGGCCGAAGCCGAAATCGTCGCCTGGCACGTCAAGCCCGGCGATCGCGTCAGCGAGGACCAGAGCCTCGTCGACGTCATGACCGACAAGGCCACGGTCGACATGACCTCGCCCGTGGACGGCGTCGTCCGCGCCATCCACGGCGAGATCGGGGCAAGCGTGGCGGTCGGATCGCCGCTGGTGGAGTTGGAGATCGCCGGGGAGGCCGACGCTCCCGCTGGTCAGGCGCCTGAAGCGGAAGCGGAAGCGGAAACACCCGCCGAGCCGATTCCTGCGACGCCGCCCAGCCTGCCGGCCGCCGAGCCCCGCGCGACAGCCGGAGCGCACAACCCGCCGCTGGCCTCGCCCTCCACGCGCCGGCGGGCGAAGGAGCGCGGCATTCCCCTCGATCAGGTGAGGGGAAGCGGCCCGAACGGCCGCATCCTCGTCGAGGATCTGGACAGCTTCGTCGCGCAGCGCTCCCTTCCGTCCCCCGCGGCGGCGAAGGCCAGGGACGCGATCACCGAAACCCGCATCATCGGCCTCCGCCGCAAGATCGCCGAGAAGATGCAGGATGCCAAGCGGCGCATCCCGCACATCGCTTATGTCGAGGAATGCGACCTCACTGAGCTCGAAGCGCTGCGCGGCACGCTGAACGAGCATCGGCTCGACGATCAGCCGAAGCTCACGCTGCTTCCGTTCCTGATCCGCGCGATGGTGCGGGTGCTTCCGGAATTTCCTCAAATCAACGCGCGCTACGACGATGAAGGCGGGCTGCTGCGCGCCTATGAGGCAGTCCATGTCGGCATCGCGACGCAGACTCCGGGCGGGCTGATGGTGCCGGTGATCCGCAACGCGGATCAGTTGGATGTCTGGCAGATCGCGCGGGAGATAACGCGCCTCAGCAAGGCGGCGCGCGACGGCAGCGCCGCGCGCGAGGAACTGTCGGGCTCCACCATCACCATCACCAGCCTCGGCCCGCTCGGCGGCGTCGTCACGACGCCGGTAATCAATCATCCGGAAGTAGCGATCATCGGGCCGAACAAGCTGATCGAGCGGCCCATCGTCAGCGGCTCGTTCGTGACGGTGCGGAAGATGATGAATATCTCGTCCTCGTTCGACCATCGAATCGTCGACGGATATGACGCGGCCTCGTTCATTCAGAGATTGAAGCGGCTGCTGGAGCATCCGGCGCTCATCTTCATGTCATAACCGGGCGATCCGGGCCGCGACGCCGCTTTACCGAGGCGGAGAGCTTCCAGCCGTTGCGGCCGCGCTTGTGGGGCAATGGTCGGGCTGGGTCGAGGCTGTGTAATAACGCGTTATCGCGACAGGACTTTGTCGTGATCTCCG
>JARYGO010000017.1:0-71452 GCA_033795485.1 Sphingobium sp. | reverse complement strand
CGCCGTCGGACGTGGCCGGAGCCGGCGCGCCGGGCTGCGCCGCCGCCGTGGTCGCCGGCTGAACCGGGGGCGCGGCGACAGCCCCTGGCTGCGGCGCGGACGGCGTCACCGCCACGATCTGAGTGCCGACGGTCTGCGGAAAATGGCCGAAATGGATCGCCGCCGCCTTCTGCGCGGCGGTCAAATAAGGCATTTTCTGCATATAGGGCGCCAGGCTCGCGGCCAGCGGCGCGGGAAAGGTCTGGGCGGCGATCTTCCTCGCGTCCGCCTGCCGGTTGTTCATCGCCAGGATGAAGGCGCGGTAACGCCAGGCGGCCCGGTCGCTCTTGTAGAGCAGCGGCCCCAGCATCTTGTCGGACCCGGCAACGTCGCCGGATATGCCCAGCGACGCGGCATAGCGGCGAATGATCTCCGCATCGCCAGGCGCGCGCGCGAGCGCGGCCTGATAGTCACGCTGCGCATTCGCCTGATCGCCGGTCATGTCGCGGGCCAGGCCCCGGTCCGACAGGAAGCTGGCGTCGGGATAGCCGAGCCGCGCCGCCTGGTCGAACAGGCGCAGCGCTTCGGCGGGGTTCTGGAGCCGGACCATGACCCGGCCAAGGCCCGCCTTGATCCGGCCATTGCCGCTCTGGATCGCGTCCGCGCGAGCGAAGAAGCCGGCGGCGGCGCGCGGGTCCTCCAGCGCCAGCGCCGCTTCCCCCGCCCCGATCAGCGCGGCCACGTCGCGCGGATTGGACGCCAGGCGGGCCAGATTGCTGTTGAGGTCGGCCGCGCCCGTTGGCCGAACCAGATCGGCCTGGCTGGTCTGGGCGATGGCGGACATCGGCACGGTGGGAAGCAGGAGGGCCGCGCCCGCGAGGAACAGCGGCACGGCGATGGGGCGAAAGATGCGAGTCACCCTCAGGCTTTAGCAAGCGACGTGCTGAATGGGAAATTGATGGGGCCAGGGGTCGCGCCAGAACGACCAACGCCCGCGCCGGATGAAGGCGCGGGCGTCGAATCGCGTGAGGAGCGGCGCGCTCTCGCGCGTCGGTTCCGCGCTTACTGGTTGCTCTGGCGGTTGAGGAAGCGGGGGATGTCGATCCCGCCATTGCCGCCCTCTTCCGGCTCCGGCGCGGGCTTGTCGGCGCCGCGCGTCAGTCCGGCCATCCGCTCGAACAATGTGCCGCCCGTGACCGGGCGGGGCGCGACGGGCTCCTCCTTCGCCAGCGGCGCGGGAGCTGGCGGCGTTTCAGCGCTTTCCTCGCCCAGCAGCAATTCATCCTCGCCCGTGTCGGAGAAGATTGCGGCGGGCCGGGACGGCGTCAGCGGCGCTGGCGCGGTGGCGGCTGGCGCGGGCGCCCGCGTCGGCGCGGCCGCCGGCGGCGCTTCGGGCACGTCGAGTTCCAGCGGTTCCGGATCAGCGGCGACCGGCGCGGCAGGCGCTGCCGGCTTCGGCGCGGACGGCACGGCGACCGACGGGCGGCTCGCGAAGCTGAACGGCTGCGTGACCGGCGCGGCCGCCGCGCCCGCGTCATTGTCGATGCCGGTGGCGACCACGGACACGCGGATCTTGCCGTTCAGATTGTCGTTGAACGCCGAGCCCCAGATGATGTTGGCGTCCGGATCGACCAGGTCGCGGATATGGTTGGCGGCCTCGTCCACTTCCATCAGGCGCATGTCCTCGCCGCCGACGATCGAGACGATGACGCCCTTCGCGCCGCGCATCGACACGCCGTCGAGCAGCGGGTTGGCGATCGCCTTTTCGGCCGCCTGGAGCGCGCGGCCGTCGCCTTCGGCCTCGCCGGTGCCCATCATCGCCTTGCCCATCTCGCCCATCACCGACCGCACGTCGGCGAAATCGAGGTTGATGAGGCCCGGCATGACCATCAGGTCGGTGATGCCGCGCACGCCCTGCTGCAACACCTCGTCCGCCATCTGGAAGGCTTCCTTGAAGGTGGTGTTGGGATTGGCGATCAGGAACAGATTCTGGTTGGGAATGACGATCAGCGTATCGACATGCTTTTGCAGTTCCTCGATTCCGCTTTCGGCCGAACGCATCCGCCGATTGCCCTCGAAGGTGAAGGGCTTGGTCACGACGCCGACGGTCAGGATGCCGCGATCGCGCGCCGCCTTGGCAATGACGGGGGCCGCGCCCGTGCCCGTGCCGCCGCCCATGCCGGCGGCGATGAAGCACATATGCGCGCCCTCCAGCGCCTGTTCGACGGACTGGATCGTCTCTTCGGCGGCGGCCTTGCCGATTTCGGGCCGCGACCCCGCGCCCAGCCCCTCGGTGATCTGGGGGCCAAGCTGGATGCGCCGCTCGGCCGGCGAGGCGTTCAGCGCCTGCGCGTCGGTGTTGGCGACGATGAAATCCACGCCTTCCACATTGGCGGCGATCATGTTGGCGATCGCGTTGCCGCCCGCCCCACCGACGCCGATGACCGCGATACGAGGCTTCAGTTCGTCCACATGCGGCGGGCTGATCTCGATGCTCATATATTCTGCTCCCTCAGCTTCGACCACCTGAAGCGAAACTGTCACTATTAGTTAATGCACGATCCAATGGCGCAATTCACGCGCTATTTTCGTCCTGATGAAATCTCGTCAATAGTTGGCCTTCATTGCCTTCATCATTCTTTGCCACCACATCGGCGCGCCGGCACGATGCACGGTCTGCGCGGCGGGCGCCATGGCGCGGAGATCAACCGGGTTGGACGCGCCGTAAAGCGCAAGGCCCGCGAGCGTCGCGAAAGCCGGGCCGCTATGCGCCTCCGGCATGGCGACGATGCCGCGAGGGCGGCCGATGCGGACCGCGCGGCCCAGGGCTCCCTGCGCATAATCGGCGATCCCCTTCAGCTCCGCGCCGCCGCCGGTCAGAACGACCTGCCGCCCGGTCGGCGTGTTGAAGCCCATGCCCGCGAGCGTCCCGTTCACTTCCGCCATCAGCTGGTTCAGCCGTTCGCAGATGACCCCGACCAAAGCGGCGCGGGTGATCCGCCCGCCTTCCGCATTCGGCCCCGCCGCTTGGCCCGCAACCTGGGGCTCGCCACCGACCGGCGCGATCTCGATCATCTCGCGGAAATCGCGGCGGTTCTGCATCGCCGAGCCATAGAAGCATTTGATCCGCTCCGCCTGGCTTCGGCGGATGCCGAAGGCTGACGCGATGTCGTCGGTGATGTCCGACGCTCCGATCGGGATCGAGTGGAGCCCGACCAGCATTCCGCTGGCATAGAGCGAGACGTTTGTGACGCCCGCGCCCAGTTCCACCAACGCGACGCCCAGGTCCCGCTCCTCTTCCGACAGGCAGGCAAGGCCGGTGGCGATCGGCGAGGCGACGATCGAATTGACGTTGAGGTAAGCGCCGCGCACGCACAGGTCCAGATTGGCGAGCGGCGCGCCATCGGCCAGCACCACATGGATGTCCACGCCCAGCAGGTCGGCGTGCATCCCCAGCGGCTTCTTGACGCCAATCCGGCCGTTCAGCGTGAAGCAGGTCGGCTGCGCGTGTAGGACCACGCGGCCGTCCGGATCGATCCCCTGCTGGCCGGTCGCCAACAGTTCGTCGATGTCGGCCTGCTCCACCCGGTCGCCGCCCATGTCGCGCTCGACCGTGACGACGTCGCTGACCAGGCTGCCGCCCGAGAAACTGACCCACACATCCTCGATGTTGGTGCCCGCTACCCGCTCGGCCTGCTCCACCGTCTCGCGCACGGCGAGTTCGGTGCGCTCCATGTCGGCGATGAAGCCGCGCCGCACGCCCCGACTCTCGCGCTGGCCGGTGCCCAGGATCGCAAGCTCGCCCGTCTCCGTCCGCCCGGCGATCAGCGCGGACACCTTCCACGATCCAACGTCGATCGCGGTAATCAGCTTGTCGACCTTGGCTGGGGGCATCCTTTTAGCCTTCCTTCGCGCTTTCTGCGGCGGCGGCCGCCTCGGTCCCCTTGTCGTCCTTCTCCGGCTTGCGCTCCTGCGGCAGGCGCAGGACGAAACGATCGGGATCGCGCATGTCGAAACGGACGATGCCGCGGCCCAACAGGCGATTAACCCCGTCCATCCGCGCGAAGTTCACCAGCGCGGCGGCGGACGGCTTGTCGCCTTCGGGCAGCGACAATGTCTCACCCGACTGAAAGCGCAAGTCCCAGCGCCGGTTCCCGACCCAAGTCGCGCCGGCCAGCATGGGCCGCAGCGCCGGCGCATTGTCCATCAGCCGGTTGAGGCCGGCGGTCTGCCGGTTGGCGTTGGGGCCGACGACCAGCGGCAGGTCGGGCATGGCGCTGGCCGCGACCGACTGGAGCACCGCGCCCTGCACGTCGATCAGGTGCAACTGGCCGCCATGCTGCCATACCGCGACCGGATCGCGCTCGACGATGTCGACGACCAACGTGTCGGGCAGGCGGCGGGAAATGCGGGCATCCTTGACCCAGCCGAGCTTCAGCATCTCCGCCCGCACCTTGGGCAGATCGAGCGCCAGCATGGATCGGTCCACCTGACCCAGCGCGATATTATAGACCGGCAGCTCGTCCATGCGCTCGACCCCGCGCACCTCGACCTTCTCCACCTCGAACCCCGCGCCGGAGGCAAGCTGCGCGGCCTTGTCCCGCATCATGCCCGGAACGCCGAAGAAGATGGCGGTTCCCACCGCGACCCCGCCGACGATGCCGACGATCGCCCAGCTCGCCAGGCGCTGGATCGTCGCGTCGCTGACCGGCAGGCGGTCGATCGCCCGGTCGAGCCAGGACTGCTGCTTCATCCGGCGACCGCGCGCGCCGCCAACGCGCCCGGCGGCCTTGCGCGGCGGGCTGAGGCGCGCGGTGCCGCCGCGCCTGATCCTGGCTTCCGTCATGTCCCCGTCTTCCCCCCGCTCGGCGCTTCGTTCAGCGCATCCTCGACGATCCGCTCGACCAATTCGGCATAGTCAATCCCCAGCTTCGCCGCCTGCTCCGGGACCAGGCTCAAGGGGGTCATGCCCGGCTGGGTATTGACCTCCAGCAGGAACAGCCCCTCGACCCCCTGATCGTCGTCCCAGCGAAAATCGGAGCGGGACGCGCCCTTGCAGCCGAGCAGCCGATGGGCGCGCAGCGCGATCGCCTTGCAGGCAGCCGTGATCTCGTCGGGAATGTCCGCCGGGCAGATATGGTCGGTCATGCCATCGGTATATTTGGCGTCGAAATCATAAAAGCCGCTCTTGGGCCGAAGCTCCGTGACCAGCAGCGCCTCGCTTCCCAGCACGGCGGTCGTCAGCTCACGGCCGCGAATATAGGGCTCAGCGAGCAGCTCGGGGAAATCCCTCCATGGCCCCGCGACGTCGCGGCCGATGGGGGAGCCGTAATTGCCATCCTGCGTCACGATGGCGACGCCGACGGAGCTGCCCTCATTGACCGGCTTCAGCACATAGGGGCGCGGAAGCGGATCGCCTTGATACAGGCTCTCGCTCTCGACGATCAGCCCGCCCGGCATCGGAATGCCCTGGGGGACCAGCGCCTGCTTGGTCAACTGCTTGTCGATGGCGATGACCGAGGTGGCGAGGCCGCTATGGGTGTAGCGCAGGCCCATCAGGTCCATCATCCCCTGCACCGTGCCATCCTCGCCCGGAACGCCGTGCAGCGCGTTGAACACGATGTCGGCTTTCGCTTCCGACAGCCGCAGGGCGACATCGCGGTCCATGTCGATGCGAGTCACGCGGTGCCCGCGCGATTCGAGCGCCTTGGCGATCCCCTCGCCGGACGAAAGGGAGACGGACCGCTCAGAGGACCAGCCGCCCATCAGGACGGCGACATGCCAGGGGCCTCTCACGCCTCCGCTCCCGCCTGCGCCTGAAGGCCTACGCGCTGTATTTCCCACTCCAGTTCCACCCCGCTCCTGTCCCTGACCCGCTTGCGCACCTCCTCGCCCAGCGCCTCTATGTCGGCGCTGGTGGCGTCGCCGGTGTTGAGCAGGAAATTGGTATGCTTTTCCGACACCTGTGCGCCGCCCAGCCTCAGACCGCGACAGCCCGCCTCGTCGACCAGTTGCCACGCCTTATGGCCGTCCGGATTCTTGAAGGTGGAGCCGCCGGTCTTGCTGCGCAGCGGCTGGCTTTCCTCGCGCGCGGCGGCGATGCGGTCCATCTCCGCCTGGATCGCGAAGGGTTCGCCCGGAACGCCGCGAAAGGTCGCGCCGACCACGACCGCGCCTTCCGGCAGGGCCGAGTGGCGATAGCTGTAGCCAAGGTCGGCTGTCGCCAGCGTCCGGCGCTCGCCCGACCGCAGCACGACATCGCAATCGACCAATATGTCGCGGGTTTCCCGGCCATAGGCGCCGCCGTTCATGCGCACGAAGCCGCCGACAGTGCCGGGGATCGAGCGCAGGAACTCCAGCCCCGCTATGCCCGCGTCGCGCGCGGTCGAGGAGACGAGGATGCCCGACGCGCCGCCGCCGCAACGCAAGCTGACGGCGTCCAGCGCCTCGACCTTCGCCAGCGGCTTGCCCAGGCGCACCACGACCCCCGGCACGCCCCCGTCGCGGACGATGAGGTTAGAGCCGAGTCCGAGCGCCATGACGGGAACGGACGGATCGAGATCGCGGAGGAAATCAGCGAGATCGTCGGCGTCCTTCGGCTCGAACAGCCACTGCGCCCGCCCGCCGGTCTTGAACCAGACGAGCGGGGCCAGCGGCGCGTCGGGGGTAAGCGCGCCGCGAACGGAGGGCAGGTCAGGCAGGGTTGCGGCGGCCATGCTCATAGGCGCGCGTCCCGCTCCAAGCCGTCAACCTGACGAAAGCCAGGACCCATTGGCGCTACGCCGGCATATTCGCGCAGTGTAGAGTCAATGGATGCTGAAACCAGTTCAGCATGACGAAGGATGAGAAGCGAGCGCGTCGTCACGCCGTTTCCTTCGCCTTTGCGACCACAGCCGGAGCCAGCCCCGCCGCCCATTTGGTGATGTCCCCCGCGCCCAGGCAGATGACCATGTCGTCGGGCTGGATGTCGGCGGCGAGCGCGGCGGCGAGCGCGTCCGCGCTATCGACCGTCGACGCGGCGCGGTGGCCACGCCGCTTGAGCCCCGCGACCAGCGCGGCGCTGTCCACGCCCTCGATCGGCTGCTCGCCGGCGGTATAGACGGGCGTGGCATAGACGATGTCGGCGTCGTTGAACGCCTGCTGGAACTCGTCCATCAGATCGCGCAGGCGCGTGAAGCGGTGCGGTTGGACCACGGCGATGACCCGGCCCCTCGCCCCCTCCCGAGCGGCGGCCAGCACGGCCTTTATCTCGACCGGATGATGGCCATAATCGTCGATGATGGTGGCGGCGCCGGCCCCGGCGGGGATTTCGCCGACCTTGGTGAAGCGGCGCTTCACCCCGCCGAACTTGGCGAAGCCGGTCTGGATGGTCGCGTCGTCGATGCCCATGTGCAGCGCCACGCCGATCGCGGCCATGGCGTTCAGCACATTGTGGCGGCCGGGCATCGGCATTTCGATACCCTCGATCCGGCGAGTCGATCCGTCCCGCTCGCGCACCTGCACGTCGAAGCGGTTGCCGCCGGGGAAGGAGATGACATTGTCGCCGCGAATATCCGCTTGCGCCGAGAAACCATAAGTGACGATGCGGCGGTCCTGCACGCGCGGCAGGATCGCCTGCACCTCCGGATGGTCGAGGCACAGGATCGCCGCGCCGTAAAAGGGGACGTTGCCGACGAACTCGACGAAGGCGTCCTTCACCCGGTCGAAATCGCCATAATGGTCGAGATGCTCGGGATCGATATTGGTGACGACCGCGATCGTACCGTCGAGGCGCAGGAAGCTGCCGTCGCTCTCGTCCGCCTCGACCACCATCCAGTCGCTGTTGCCCAGCCGCGCGTTGGAGCCGTAGCTGTTGATGATGCCGCCGTTGATGACGGTGGGGTCGACCCCGCCCGCATCCAGCAGCGCCGCGACCATCGAGGTGGTGGTCGTCTTGCCGTGGGTCCCGGCGATCGCGACCGTCGATTTGAGGCGCATCAGTTCGGCCAGCATTTCGGCGCGGCGGATGACGGGGACGCGGTTTTCCAGCGCCAGCTCCACCTCCGGATTGCCGCGCTTGATCGCGGTGGACGTGACGACGACGGCGGCGTCTCCCAGATTTCCGGCCGCATGGCCGATCATCACCTTGATGCCCTTGGCCCGCAATCCTTCCACCACATAGCCTTCGGCGACATCGCTGCCCTGCACCCGATAGCCCAGATTATGCATGACCTCGGCGATGCCGGACATGCCGATGCCACCGATGCCGATGAAATGGATGGTGCCGATGTCGGTGCCGATGCCCCTCATGCGGGAACTCCCTGGAGGTTGAGGCTGGTCGGCGGCGGGGTCGTCTTGACCGGGTCGTTCATGATCGGCGCCCTGCCGATGCTTTCCAGCAAGTCGGCCATGTCGCGCGCGGCGTCCGGGCGACCGCAGGCGCGGGCGCGCTTCGCCGCGTTCTGGAGCGCGCCGGGTTCGATGGCCATCTTCTGGATCTGCTTGGCCAGCTCGACGGCGGTGAATTGCGACTGCGGGATCGAACGGGCGCCGCCCGCCTCCACCATCTCGCGCACATTGGCGGTCTGGTGGTCGTCCATCGCGCTGGGCAAGGGGATGAGGATCGCCGGCCGTCCGGCGCAGGTCAGTTCCG
This sequence comes from Sphingobium sp., assembly GCA_033795485.1. Lineage (GTDB taxonomy): Bacteria > Pseudomonadota > Alphaproteobacteria > Sphingomonadales > Sphingomonadaceae > Sphingobium. Next base: position 62,841 of record JARYGO010000017.1, on the reverse strand, counting down.
CCAGCGTCGACGCGCCCGCGCGCGCGATCACCAGATGCGCCCAGCTCAGCTTTTCGGGAACGTCGTTGAAATAGGTGGCTAGGTCGGCGGGTATCTCCATCGCGGCATAGGTGGCGCGGACCCGCTCTATATCCTCGGCCCGGCACTGCTGCGTGACCTGGAGGCGGCGGCGCAGGCTCAGCGGCAACATCGACAGCCCCTCGGGCACGACGCTCGACAGGATGCTAGCGCCCTGGCTGCCGCCGGTGACCAGCACGCGGAACACGCTCTCGTCGGTCAGCGCGGGAAACTCCTCCTCGCGCAGCGCCTTCACCTCCTCGCGCACGGGATTGCCAACCAGATGGACCTTCCCGGCATATTTGTCCTTCAGCCGCTCGATGACCGGATAGGCGGTGGCGATGGCGTCGACCCGGCGGGCGAGCAGCCGGTTGACCCGGCCGAGTACCGCATTCTGCTCGTGGATGGCCGTCGGCACGCCGTCGGCGAGCGCGGCTAGCAGCGCGGGCATGGCCGGATAGCCGCCGAAGCCGACCACGGCGGTCGGACGAAACGTCTCGTTCAGGCGACGGGCCATCGCGCGGCCGGCCAGGATGGCCCTTAACGCCGGCAGCCAGCTCGTCGGCCGTCCGGTCATGCGGCCGGCGGGCAGGATATGGACCTGCGCCCTTTCGAAGATGCCCGGAATCTTCGCGCCGCGCTCGTCCGTCACCAGCGCGACATGATGGCCGCGCGCCATCAGTTCCTCCGCGACGGCATGCGCCGGGATCATATGGCCCCCCGTCCCGCCGGCGGCGAGAACGAAGTGACGGGAAATGCTCATCGACCACTCCATTTGACGACCGTGTGCCGACCCATGAAGGGATTGCGTCGCGTGAAGGCGAGCAACAGGCCGACGCCGATGCAAAGCGCCAGCATAGAGGAGCCGCCATAGCTGATAAAGGGCAGCGTCATGCCCTTCGACGGAAAAATCTGGGCGTTGACGCCCATGTTGATGATGGCCTGCAACCCGAACTCGGTCGTCAGGCCCGCGGCGGCGAGGATGGTGAAATTATCCTCCTCGTCCAGCAGGCGCAGCAGCACCCGCACGACGATCGCTAGATAGACGAAGGCGATGGCGATGCAGGCGAGCAGGCCAAACTCCTCGCCGATGACGGAGAAGATATAGTCGGTATGCGCTTCAGGCAGGCGGAACTTCTGCTGCCCGCCGCCGGGGCCAACTCCGGTGAAGCCGCCGTTGGTTATGGTGCGGAAGGCAAGGTCGGTCTGATCCGGCCCGGCGTCGTGATTGACGCCGATGCCCAGGAAGTCGTTGATCCGCTGGCGGCCATTTTCGTAGAACATATAGACCGCGACCAGCGCGGCGAGCCCCGCGACGCCCAGCGCCGCGATCCAGCGCATCGGCACACCGGACAGCAGCAGCAGGCACCCCCAACAGGCCAGGAAGATCACCGTCTGCCCGAAGTCGGGCTGGCGCATCAGGATCGCGGCGATCAGCAGCGTCAGCGCGGCGGTCAACTGGATGACCGGCAGCGACATGTCGCGACCGCGCAGCGACAGCAGCCATGCGGTCGTCACCACATAAGCGGGTTTCAGGAACTCGGACGGCTGAAAACGAAAGCCCGGCAGGTCGATCCAGCGCTTGGCACCGTTGACCGTGCTGCCCAGCACCGGGACCAGCAGCAGCGCCAGGACGAAGGCCGCGCACATCCATGTTGCCAGCCGCCGGGCCTGCGGACGGGGCAGCATGGAGATGAACAGCATGACGGGAAGGCCGATCAGCACCCAGATGAGCTGGCGGTAGAAATAGATGAGCGGATTGACGGCGACGGCGGCCGTGGACCGGTCGATCGCCGCGACCGGCGACGCGGCGGCGACGGCGACAAGGCCGATCGCCATCAGCACGACGATCAGCGACAGGAGCACCCGGTCGATTTCCCAGAACCAGATGGCGAGCGCCGTCCGCTCGCGCGGCACGGTGCTGTTCCTGAAGCCCTTCACCAGCTGCCCGGCCTTGAGCATCCGCGTCGATCCGTCTTTACGCACGTCCTGCTCCCCGCTTTTCATGGCTGATCCGCGCCCGGCTCCAGCGCCTCAACAGCGGCGGCAAAGGCGTCGCCCCGCGCCTCGAAATCGCGGAACTGGTCGAAGCTGGCGCAGGCCGGCGACAGCAGCACGATGTCGCCGGGCCGGGCCGCGCGGGCGGCGCGGCGCACGGCGGCGCTTAGCATTTCGGAATCGTCCACCGCCATATGCGGGCGCAGCAGGTCGGCGAACATATGGCCCGCCTCGCCGATCGTATAGGCCTGGGCGACGTTGCCGAACATGGGCGCGCACTCGTCCAGGGAGTCGCTCTTGGCGAGGCCGCCGACGATCCAGTGGATGCGCGGGCGGCCGTCCTGCGGAGGCCAGGCGGCCAGCGCCGGCGCGGTCGAGGCGGGATTGGTCGCCTTGCTGTCGTTGACGTAGAGGACGCCGTTGATCTCAGCGACGCGCTGCATCCGGTGCGGCAGGCTGGCATAGCTGGCGAGCGCGGGGAATATGTCGTCGTCCGAAATGCTAAGCGCGCGCGCCACGGCGATGGCGACGGCGGCATTCTGGGCGTTGTGCGGGCCTTGCAGCGCGGGCCAGCCGCGTTGGAGCGTCGGATCAATGTCGGAGCCTTCGACTCGCACGACGCCGCGCTCCTGCAAATTCTCGGCGATCGCTCGGCTTGGCGCATCCTCCGCCGCGATCACGGCGACATGGCCAGCCGACTGCATGTCAAACAAGCGGGCCTTCGACGCCACATAGCCCTCGAACCCGTTATAGCGGTCGAGATGATCGGGCGTGATGTTGAGCAGCACCGCAACGTCGCAATCGAGGCTCCGGGTCAAGTCGATCTGATAGCTCGACAGTTCGAGCACATAGACGCCCATGCCGCGCAGATTGGGCTCCAGCGGCTCCTGCCCCAGGATCGGCAGGCCGATATTGCCGCCCATGCGCGCCGGGAAACCCGCCTGGCTGACGATGTGATGGATGAGCGCGGTCGTGGTCGACTTGCCGTTGGTGCCGGTGATGCCGACGACCTTGTGCGGCGGCAGCGTCGGCCGGGCGAGCGCGAACAGTTCGATGTCGCCGATGATCGGCACGCCCGCCAGCATCGCGCGCTGGGCGATGGGATGGCGATTGAGCGGCACGCCGGGCGAGACGACCACGCCGTCGAACCCGGCGAGGTCGATCTCCATCGGGTCGCCTATCTCCGCCTTGCCCTCGACAAGCGCGCGCGCTTCCTCGCGGCTGTCCCACGCGACGACGCGCGCGCCGCTGGCCGCCAGCGTGTCGACCGTGGCGAGGCCGGAGCGCGCCAGCCCCAGCACGGCGTAGGTCTTTCCCGCGAAGACGTCCGAGACGATCACCGCAGCTTCAACGTGGCGAGGCCGGCGAGCGCCAGCACGAAGGAGATGATCCAGAAACGGATGACGACGGTGGGCTCGGCCCAGCCGATCTGCTCGAAATGATGGTGGATCGGCGCCATCTTGAACACGCGCCTGCCGGTGCGCTTGTAGAAGAATACCTGGATGATGACGCTCATCGCCTCGACCACGAACAGGCCGCCGATGATGCCCAGCACGATCTCGTGATGCGCGGACACGGCGATCACGCCGATCGTGCCGCCCAGCGCCAGGCTGCCGGTGTCGCCCATGAAGACCGCGGCGGGCGGCGCGTTGAACCACAGGAAGGCGAGGCCCGCGCCGACGATCGCGCCACACAGGATGGTGAGGTCGCCAGCGCCCGGCACATGCGGGATGCCCAGATATTCGGCGAAGTCGGCGCGGCCCACCAGATAGACGATCAGCATGAAGGCGAGGCTAGCGATGATGACCGGCATGGTGGCGAGGCCGTCGAGCCCATCGGTCAGGTTCACCGCATTGCCGAAGGCGACGATGACGAAGGCGGCGAAGACGAAATAGAAGGGGCCAAGATTGATCGCCGGGCCGTTCCAGAAGGGCACGTAGAGGGCGGTGCCGTTCTGATGGACGATCATCCAGGCCGCGACGCCCGCGATCAGGAACTCGCACAACAGGCGCAGCTTGCCCGACAGCCCCTTGTGGCTGGCCTTGGTCACCTTGTCATAATCGTCGAGGAAGCCGATCGCGCCGAACCCCAGCGTCACGAAGATGCACGCCCAGACATAGATGGAGGAAAGGTCCATCCACAGCAGCACGGACGAGAGCATGGCCGTCAGGATCATCAGGCCGCCCATCGTCGGCGTGCCGCGCTTGGCGAGGTGGCTTTGCGGGCCGTCGTCCCGGATCGGCTGCCCCTTGCCCTGGCGGACGCGCAGCCAGCCGATGAACTTCGGGCCGATGACGAGCCCGACCAGCAGCGCGGTCGCGATCGCCGCGCCAGTCCGGAAGCTCAGATAGCGGACGAGGTTGAAGACCCCCGCGAAGTTCAGCGTTTCGGCCAGCCAGTAGAGCATTATTCCCTCTCTCCCGCGAGGGCCGCGACCGTGCGCGACAGGCCCACCCCGTTCGATCCCTTGACCAATATGGCGTCGCCCGCGCGCAGCTTCGCTTCGAGCAGGTCGGTGGCGGCGGCGGCGTCGGCGACATGGTCGAACGCGACCCGATCCTTCAGCGCATCCGCCAGCGGCGCCATTTCCTCGCCCACCAAAATGGCATAGTCGACCCGCCCCTCCGCCAGCGGTCCGGCCAGGCCCGCGTGGAGGTCGCCGCTCAGCGATCCCAGCTCGCGCATCGCGCCTAGCACGGCAATGCGCCGGTCGGCCTGCTCGCGCGCCAGTTGCTTCAGCGTCGCCTGCATCGACAGGGGATTGGCGTTGTAGCTTTCGTCGATCAGCAGCGCCTCGCCCCCTTCCACCGGCAGGACATGTCGCGCGCCGCGCCCGGCAAGCCCCGGCATCTCGGCGAGCGCCAGGCCGGCGGCGGCCAAGTCCCCGCCAACCGCATCGACCGCCGCCAGAACCGCGAGCGCGTTCGAGACCCAATGTTCGCCCGGCGCGGCGACGGTGAAACAGAGCTGAGCGTCGGGCAGGGTCGCGGTGACGAGCGTGCCGCCGCCGGACGCCGGGACCATTTCGGTCGCGCGCACGTCCGCGCCCTCCTCCAGCCCGAAGGTCAGGACGCGCGCGGCATGGCGCTGCGCCTTGTCATAGAGGATCGCGACATGCGGGCTGTCATAAGGAAGGATCGCGACGCCGCCGGGCTCCAGCCCCTCGAAAATCTCGGCCTTCGCCTCGGCGATGCCGGCCTCGCTACCGAAAAACTCGATATGGGCGGGCGCGATCGCGGTGACGATCGCGACATGCGGGCGCACGAGGCGAGTCAGCGCCGACAGTTCGCCCGCATGGTTCATGCCCATCTCGAACACGCCGTGGTTGCTGTCGCGGGGCATGCGCGCCAGGCTGAGGGGCACGCCGACATGGTTGTTATAGCTTTTGACCGAACGATGGACGGTACCCGGGTCGGCCCGGTCGAGCGCGTGGAACAAGGCTTCCTTCGTGCCGGTCTTGCCCACCGACCCGGTGACGCCGATCACCTTGCCCCCCATGCGCGCGCGCGCCGCGACCCCCAGCGCCTCCAGCGCGCAGGCGGTGTCGGGGACCAACACATGCGGCCGGTCGACCGGTTTGCTGACGATCGCGCCCGCCGCCCCCTGCCCGAACGCCTTGTCGATGAAGCGATGACCGTCGGTCGCCTCTCCCTTCATCGCCACGAACAGGTCGCCGCCGGTCACTTCACGGCTGTCAAAGGCGACGCCCGATGCCGCGAAAGGAGCCGAAGCGATGCCGCCCGTGGCCTCGGCGATGTCGGCGGAGGTCCAAAGGTCAGACATCCCGCGCATCCGTTCGCTTCGAGCAGCTTCGAGTGAAGTAGAGAAGCGTCCGTCGAGAAGTCGGCGCGCGGTTCTCGACAAGCTCGAACCGAACGGACGTGGGAAAAGGCAGGATCAACCGGCGCACTCCCGCGCGACGGTGACATCGTCGAAGGGGAGGACGCGGTCGCCGATGATCTGGCCCTGCTCATGCCCCTTGCCCGCCAGCAGGACGATGTCGTCCGGCCCCGCCTGCGCGATGGCGGCGGCGATGGCGTCGCGCCGCCCGCCGATTTCCGTCGCGCCGGGCGCGCCCGCCATCACCGCCGCTCGGATCAGCGAGGGTTCCTCCGACCGCGGATTGTCGTCGGTGACGATGACATGGTCAGCCATCTCGATCGCGACCCTGCCCATCTCGGGGCGCTTGCCGGTGTCGCGGTCGCCGCCCGCGCCGAACAGGACGATCAGCCGGCCCCTGGTATGCGGGCGCAGCGCCTCGACCGCGGCGCGCAGGCCATCGGGCGTGTGGGCGTAATCGACATAGACGGGCGCGCCCGCCTTGCTGATGACCGCGCGCTCCAGCCGGCCGCGCACCGGCTGGACCCGACCCAGCAGGTCCAGCACCCGGGCCGTATCGCCGCCGGTGGCGATCACCAGTCCGGCGGCCACCAGCGCATTGGCGGCCTGATAGGCGCCGATCAGCGGCAGGTCGACCTTCGCGATCCTGCCGTCCGCCTCTATCTCCAACGTCTGTCCCAACTGGGTCGGGGTGCGGTTGGCAAGGCGCAAGGCCTGCCCCTGCACCCCGACGCTCAGCACACGAAGCCCCCGCTTCGTAGCCCGCTCGATGGCTTTTTCCGACCATTGGTCATCCGCCCATACCACCGCCGCGCCGTCGTCGGCGACGACATCGTCGAACAGCCGCATCTTGGCGTCGAAATAGCGGTCCATGTCGCCATGATAGTCGAGATGGTCGCGCGACAGGTTGGTGAAGGCTCCGGCGCGCACCGGCAGACCCTCGGTCCGATATTGGTCCAGGCCATGGCTCGACGCCTCGAACGCCGCGTGGGTGACGCCTTCCCGGCGCAAGCCCGACATGTTGGACAGGAAAGTGACGATGTCGGGCGTGGTGAGGCCGGTCGACACCTGATCGACCGAGGTAGTGACCCCCAGCGTGCCGATGGACGCGGACTTTTCCCCCAGCATCCGCCATAATTGCCGCGCCAGCTCAACGGTGGAGGTCTTGCCGTTGGTGCCGGTCACGGCGACGGTGACGTCCGGGAAAGGCGCGAAATAGCGGGCGGCGAGCAGTGCGAACAGGCGGCGCGGATTGGGATGGGCGATATGGACGGCGCCATCCACCCGCGCCTCCGGCCGGGCGACGACGGCGATGGCTCCGGCGGCGACCGCGTCGGCGATAAAATCCTCGCCATTGACGCGCAGCCCCTGGAACGCGCCGAAAACGGTGCCCGGCGCGACCTTACGATTGTCGATGGCGAAGCCGCCGACGAACGAGTCGAGGCCGGCATTGCCACCGACCTCGACATCCAGCCCCTCGATAAGCGACCCGAGGCGCATCACTCTTTATCCTTGTCGCCGTGCAGCAGCGGCATCAGATCGGAAATATCGACGTCTCGCCGTTCGTCCGGCATCACGCCCAGCATCGGACCGGCGCGCTCGATCACACGCTTGACTACCGGCGCGGCGGTCCAGGCGGCGGTACGCAGGCCGAAAACGCCGGTCGCCTCGTCCATGACCGCGACCACGACATAACGGGGGTTGTCCATCGGGAAAGCGGCAGCGAAAGTCGTCACGTTGGAATTCTTGTTATAGCGCCCTTCTTGGGGCTTTTCTGCGGAACCCGTCTTGCCGCCCACCCGGAATCCCTTGGCGTCGGCGTTGCGGCCTGTACCCGCCGACACGATCATCCGCAACAGTTGCCGCATCCGCGCGCTGGTGGCGGCGGAAAAGACGCGGTGCCCCTGGGCCACCTGATCGGGCCGGAGCCTGCGCAATGTGGCCGGATGATAGATGCCGCCATTGACCAGCGCGGCGTAGGCGCTGGCCAGGTGCAGCGGCGTCACCGCGATGCCGTGGCCATAAGAAACGGTCATGGTGGTGATCCGCCCCCAGCTGGAAGGCCAGATGCCGCGCTGGCGCTCGTTCAGTTCGATCGGCGCGCGCTGATCGAACTGAAGGTTGCGGAACAGGGCCTGGAGCGGCGCGGCGCCCATTTCGTCGGCGATCCGCGCGGTCGCGATGTTGGAGCTGTGGACCAGCGTTTCCGGCACGTTGATCCAGCGGCCGAGCGGATGATCGTCCTTGATGCGAAAGCCGCCGATCGGGATCGGGGCGGTCGCGTCGTAGCGCTTGCTCATCGACGTCACTACCCCCGCGTCCATGGCGGCCGCGATCGACAGGGGCTTGAACGCGGAACCCAACTCATAACGCGCCTGGACCATATGGTTGCAAATCGGCGATTCGCTGCAACGCTTGCCGGCATAATTTTGCAGCTTATTGGGGTCGAAGACGGGAATCGAGGCCATGGCGATCACCTCGCCGCTATTGGCGTCGAGAATGATGCCGCTCGCGCCCTTGGCGCGGGTCTGCACCAACTGCGCGTAAAGCTCGCTCTCCAGCGCACCCTGCACGCGGCTGTCGATGGAGACGGCGAAGGGCTGGCCCAGCAGCGCCGGATCGGTCAGCCGGTCGTTGAACGCCGCTTCCACGCCCATGCCCCCGGTGCCGTCGGCCTTGGGCGCGAAGCCCAGCACATGGGCAGCGAGCGTGCGCTGGGGATAGAGCCGCTCCTTCTCGCGCGGGAACTCGATGCCGATCTCGCCCAGCGCGTTCACCGCGGCGACCTGCTCGGGCAGCGCGCGGCGGCGCAGATAGGCCCAGCCCGGTCCGGTCAGCTTCTTGTAGAAGGCGGCTTCCGGCTCGTCGGGGAAAATTTCGTGCAGCTTGCGCGCCAGTTCGGCCGGCTCGCCGATCAGCTTGGACGGGCGGACCGAGATCGAATAGGCGTCCATCGTCCGCGCCAGCGGCACGCCGTTGCGGTCGACAATGTCGGCGCGCGCGGGCAGCAGGCCGTTGGCGTTCCCGCCATGGCCGCCGCCGGCGAAGGCGCCGACCCAACTGAGGCGCAGGATCAGGATGGCGGTGATCGCCGCGAACAGGATCAGCAGCAGCATCAGCCGGTTGTGGGCGATGGCGGTCAGATTGACTCGCTGCTCGCCGGCGCGCACGCCCGCGGGCTGGACGATCACCGTGGCCATCAGCGCGCCTCCTTCCGCCGTTCGCGCGCGGCCTTGGCGCTCAGCTCCCCCAAGGTGCTGTCGTCGAGCAGCTTGGCGTCGAGCATCGCCATGCGTTCGGCCCGACGCGCCAGCGGATCGGGGCGCGAGGTGTCGACCGCGGCGAGGCGCGCCTTCTTCGGCTTGTCGCCTGCTTCGCCCTTATCGTTGCTAGCCTTTTCGGCCGACTTACGCGGGGCGGCCGCGACCGCCAGCCGTTCGACATTGTCCTGCGCATGGGCGGAGCGGATGATCGCGATCTCGCTGCGGATCTGGGTCGCGGCTGGGCTGGCGGGCGCGGGCTGCGGGGCGGAGGGCAGGTCGGCGGGGGTCTCGACCATCGCCACCATCACCGGCGGCGCGACATAGGCGGGGCCGTTGGGCTGCACGCCGTCGAGATGGGCGAGCGCCCGCTCCCCCTCCAGATATTGCGCGGCGGTTGGCGTCGAATAACGGAAATCGTCGACATTCCAGCGCTCGAGCTGGCGCATCGAGGAGCGCGCGCCGAACTCCGTCTCCAGATAGCGGATATGGGCGCGTTCGGCGACGATCTGCGCCTGCACCCGCGCCAGTTCGTTGCGCTCCGTCGCGACACGGAGCGAGACGAGATAGGCGCTGAGCGCGCCCAGCGCCACCACCAGCACCCAGAAGAGGCTTTGCAACCGCTTGACCGCGATCATGACGAAAGGCTCCTGTCGGCGGAGGAAGGCGAAACGGGGCTGGCCGTGCGGACGGCGCTGCGCAGGGTGGCGGAGCGGGCGCGGGGGTTGCGCGCGAGTTCGTCCGGGCAGGCGCGCACCGCCTTCGCCGGCCGCTCGAAGGTCGGGGCGGCAAGGTCCGCCCGCGCGGGCATATGCCGCGATCCGGCCGCCTCGCCGCCGCTGCGGCGACGCAGGAACTGCTTGACGATGCGGTCTTCCAGGCTGTGGAAGGTGACGACGGCCAGCCGCCCGCCAGCCTCCAGCAGCGCCTCGGCCGCCTCCAGCCCGCGCTCCAGCTCCTCCAGTTCGCGGTTCACATGGATGCGGATCGCCTGGAAGGTGCGGGTCGCCGGGTCCTTCTTGTCATGCGGCTTGTAGCCGAGCGCCCGGCGGACCACGGCGGCGAGCTGCGCGGTGCGCTCCAGCGGGCGCGCCGCCACGATCGCGCGCGCGACTCGGCGGGAGCGCGGTTCCTCGCCATAGCGGTAGATGACGTCGGCGATCTCCTCTTCCGGGGCGGTGTTGAGGAAATCGGCGGCGCTCATGCTCGCCTGGTCCATGGTCATCAGCAGCGGACCATCGGACTGGAAGGAAAAGCCCCGGTCGGCGCGATCGAGCTGCATCGAGGATACGCCGATGTCGAGCGTCACGCCGGCCACCTGTTCCACGCCCCGTTCGGCCAGCAGCGCCCGCATCCGCGAAAACTCGCCCTGGATCAGGGTGATGCCATGGGCCTCGGCCACGCCCCGCCCCTCCGCGATCGCGCTGGGGTCGCGATCGAAGGCGAAGACGCACGCGCCCTTGCCGGCCATGGCGCGGCTATAGCCGCCCGCGCCGAACGTGCCGTCGACATGAATCTCGCCCGGGGTGATGGCAAGGGCGTCGAGGACTTCTTCGATGAGGACGGGGACATGGGGCGCTTCGGGGGCGGACAGGAGGGTCACTTGCCCCCCTCCGCCGCGCGGCTGTCGAGCCAGCGCCGCACCTTGTTGCGGATCAGCGCCGGACGGTCGGGGCTTTCGACCAGCGCTTCGGGCTTCCAGATCTGGAAATAGCGGCCGACGCCGTAGAAGAAGGCGGTGTCGGTGATGCCGATTTCGGCGCGGATGTCGGCCGACAGCGCGAACCGGCCGCCCTCGTCGAAATTGACGTCCTCGATCATGCCCAGGCGTAGTTCGCGCTCCAGGTCGCCGTTGAACGGGCGGCCGGCGGCCCGCGCCTCCCGCTCCAGCTCATCGACCTCATCGAACAGAAAGGCGCGGTGCGATTCGCCAAAGCCGGTGGCGCAGCCATTTTCGATGTGGAGCGACACGCACAGCCGATTCTCGCCGCCGCTGCTGAGCTTCACCTGACGGCGCATCTCCAGCGGCAATACGAAACGGCCCTTGCCGTCCGCCGCGCTGAACGCGTTGCCCGTATAGAGAATGACCGACACCGGTGACCCTGCCCTGCCCCATGTTGCGCGGACGCAGGCCTCCCGTCGCCGGAATCGCTGCTGAACAACCCGGCGCGCAGGACTTTTCGCATAGCCTGTCGAACCCCAATGCCGCCCTGATTACCAAGCAACGGAGATCAAGAAAAGGAATTTCTTGGGATGGTATGGGAAATGTCGGTCTAACTTGGGAAATTATCCCACTTTGGTCTTGAAGGGCTGGGAGAGGCGGGGGAGAAAGGGGCGAAAAGCCAGCGCTTTGCCCGGATGAACAGCATTGTTCCGACCATGGCCCACGCCAACCCAAGCAGCATCGCCCAGCGAATGGCGGCAATGAGGCCGGCGCGATCGCTCACCCAGGGGCGCCGGTCGGATGTTGGCCGGCCGAGCCAGTCCAGAAGCAGCGCGGGGTTGTCGGCGGTCCATGCGCGCTGGTCGAGCGGGCGCGCCGGATCGTGGAGCCACAGCCGGTCGTCGAGCAGATCGGCGTCGGCCACCAGCACGACCTTGCCTCCGCCGATCGCGCAGGCCGCGACCGGCGCGTCCCGGCGACGCCGGCACTTATCGGTGGCGGAGCGGAAGTGCGACGAGCCCGCAAGCGTGACAAGGCGCGCGTCGGTCAGGAGCCGGCGTTCCTCCGCCACGGCAGCTCCCGCTGGCCGCTCCAGCATGACGCCCCAGTGGGCCAGCAGCGGATCGAGCAGGCCGGTCGCGGGCGGGCGGCGGCGGTCCCCCGGCGGCAGCGGCGAGGGCCAGCGCAGCAGCGGATCGGCGAGGATCACGGCCCGACCGCCGGCCCGCACCCAATCGTCTATCTCGACCAGGGCGGCCGGGGACAAGGCGCGGGGCTGGGCCAGCAGCAGCGTGCGGAAAGCGGCCAGCGACGCCGGGTCCGGGGCATCGAGCGGCCGGACATCGAAGCGCGTGCGCAGAACCGCGATAATCGGCGCGTCATGGGGATCGCCCAGGCCGGACGCTCCCTCCGCCCAGAACAGCGGCAGGGCGGTGACGACCGCCAGCGGCTCCCGATCAGCGGCCGGCGCGAGTCGATCGCCCCTGCCCGCCAGCCACAGGACGAGCATCATGCCGCCGATCAGGACGATGCCCGGCAAGCGGGGCCGGCGATGACGCAGGCAGAGCGCGGCGGCCGCCGCCGCCATCACCACCGTCGCCGATAGCGCCAGCCTGCCGAGCGGGAATGGCCGGCCTTCCAGCAGCACGAAAAGGCCGACGACCAGCAGGCAGCCGAGCGCGCTCCAGAGCGTCCGAAACGAAGGCCGGGCGGTCGAGGGCAGGAGGGCCGCGACGATCAGCAGGATCGCGCAGGGGGCGGCCCAGAGCAGAGGATCGACCTGGCCCGTGCGCAACATCCGCGCGAGGCCGAGCAGGAACGCCAGGAGCGGCAACGACAGCATCAGGAACAGACGAATCGCCCGCATCAACGTCCCTTCACTCCCTGATGCAGCTGGCCAGCGCCCGACGCGGGCGCTTCAGCGCTGGACGTCGCGATCCATCGGCTTGGCGAGCTTGGGGTCGGGCTGAAGATCGGGCACCACCGGCGCCTGGTCCTGCGCTGGCTGCACGCCCAGTTCGGCCAGCGGCTCCTTGGGTGCGGAGGCGTTGGTGTCGATGGTCGCGACGGTCGGGGGCGGGATGGACGGATCGTCGATCCGCGCCTTATCGATGACGATATTGGCAAGGCCGACCAGCAGGATGACCCCGGCGACCCCGGTCAACCCGATCTGGACGCGCTGCAACCCTTCCTGACGGCGGGGATCTTCAGCCATGCGATGCTCTTTTAATAGACGCCGCGACCTGTGTCGGCGATCATCCTTAATGGGCGAGCCAGGGGAAGACCGTCAACCCCTTCGATTCGAGCCACTGGCGGTTATAGAGGGTCGACAGATAGCGAAAGCCCGTGTCGCACAGGATCGTCGCGATGCGCCTGCCCGGCCCGAGTTGCTTCGCCAGCGCGACCGCGCCGGCGACGTTGATGCCCGACGACAGGCCCAGGCACAGCCCCTCCTCCGCCAGCAGGCGGCGGACCCATTCCAGCCCCTCCTCGTCGGATATGCGGAACTGGGTGTCGATCGGCGCGCCCTCCAGATTGGCGGTGATGCGGCCCTGGCCGATGCCCTCGGCTACGGACGACCCTTCGGCCTTCAATTCGCCATGGGCATAATAGTCGTAGAGCGCCGCGCCATGGGGATCGGACAGGGCGATGACGATATTCTCGTCATGGGCCTTCAGCCCCAGTCCCACGCCCGCGATCGTGCCGCCGGTGCCGGCCGCGCAGGTGAAGCCGTCGATCCGCCCCTCCATCTGGGTCCAGATCTCCTCGGCCGTGCCGACGATATGCGCCTTGCGATTGGCGATATTGTCGAACTGATTGGCCCAGATCGCCCCCGCCGTCTCCTCCGCCAGACGGCGGGAGGTGTGAACGAAATGGCCAGGATTGGAATAGGGCGCGGCCGGCACCGTCACCAGCTCCGCGCCCAGCGCGCGCAGCGTGTCCATCTTCTCCCGGCTCTGCGTCTCGGGCATGACGATGATCGTACGATAGCCCTTGGCGTTGGCGACCAGCGCCAGGCCGATGCCGGTATTGCCCGCCGTCCCCTCGACGATCGTGCCGCCGGGCTTCAGCAGGCCCTTCTCCTCGGCGTCGTTGACGATGAACAGCGCGGCCCGATCCTTGACCGAAGCGCCCGGATTGGCGAATTCGCACTTGGCGAAAATGTCGCAGCCGGTCGCGTCCGACGGGCCGGCGAGGCGCACCATCGGCGTGTTGCCGATCAGCGCCAGACTATCCTTTTGCATGAGCATATGTCCCGCATAGCGGAGGGCGAGCGTGCTTGCCAAGCAAGGGAATGCATGGCCGCGCGAAAGGCCGCTTTGCCGCGCTAACCCAAGCCAGGGTTAACGTCCCATCCGGGCACAGGGCATGACAGGCGGGATTTCGGGCAAGAAGTGTCAACCTGTCTGGGGTAAGGGACAGCCGTGGCACGCGATGGCGCGTGTCGGTGACGGCAATGCGCGGCGCGGTGGCGGTGGTGGCGATCAGGGCGAGATCATGGATGCGGAGCGGGCTGGCGCTTGGCGCGCTGCTGGCGCTCGCCCTGCCGCGCCTGCTGCCCGCCGCCTCGCTCGATCTGTTGCAAGGAGCGCAGGACCGTCCCGACCCGGTGGAGACAGCGGGCCAGAACTTCCCCGGGTCGGCCTTTTTCTTCGCGCAGGGGGCGTTCGATCCCGTGCCCGACGCCCCGGCCGCCATCAGCGACCATGTCCTGCCGCTCGACAAGGTGCAGGCCGCGCCGGCCGCCATCTTTCGCGGACTGACGGCGCTCGACGGCTATCGCGCGCTCACCTGCCTGACCTCCGCCATCTATTATGAGGCGGCGAACGAGCCCGACGAAGGGCAGCGCGCGGTGGCGCAGGTGGTTCTCAACCGGGTGCGCAGCCCGCTCTGGCCGGACAGCGTGTGCGCAGTCGTCTATCAGGGGTCGGAACGGACCGACTTCAAATGCCAGTTCACCTTCAGTTGCGATGGGTCGATGGCGCGCCTGCCCAATGCCGCCGCCTGGGTCCGCGCGCGCAGGACGGCGCAGCGGGCGCTGAACGGCGACAGCTATGCCCCGGTCGGCACCGCGACCTTCTATCACACGCTTGCGGTGCGCCCGCCCTGGGCGGCGTCGGTCCAGCCCGTGGCAGTGATCGGCGCGCATATCTTTTATCGCAATCCGGGCTGGAACGGCTCGCCCGACGCATTTCGCGCCCGCTATGTTGGACGCGAGCTGATTTCCGGACCGGCGCGCACAAGCTGGCCGGTCAGACCGGCGGCCCCGATCGGCGCCATCGGGGCGGCCGCCCCGGCCTATTCCGCTCCGCCATCCCCGCCCGTCGCGCTCGCGCCCGACTGGATGCCCGCGCCAGCGTTACCACTCGCCGGAGACGGCCTGCCCCCTTCGACGATCCGGCCCGAATATCGCAATACGGGCCGCCCGCTGCTCTGATCCGCCAGGTTTTTTCCGATTAACCGGCCGTTGACCGGCGAAGTCCTTGAAAAAGGTAAA
Organism: Sphingobium sp.; assembly: GCA_033795485.1. Classification (GTDB taxonomy): domain Bacteria; phylum Pseudomonadota; class Alphaproteobacteria; order Sphingomonadales; family Sphingomonadaceae; genus Sphingobium. The sequence goes on along the minus strand of JARYGO010000017.1, from coordinate 47,525 downwards.
ATTTAAAAAGCAAAAAAATGGGCGGCGGTCGGAACCTATCCCGGCCATGGCGGGTTCTACATTTCGGATAGCAAATCTTTTGCCCCCCGCTCTTGCTATCCGCCTACACGGGCCCGGAACGCCTCCCCCCCCGACGCGTTCCGGGCCCAATTATTTCCCCATTCCCAGCCTTCATCGGACCGCGCCACGTCAGCCGGCCATCTTCGGCTTTCCTTGCGGAAGTGGAACGCTTTGATGCGTCGCGGGTTTGAACTTCCGTCACCAGCCACGACCGATCTTTCGGTCCGCATCGTGAAGGAGAAATGCCATGACCAGGAAGATCATCACCGCCCTGCTGCTGTCCGGCTCGCTGTTCGTCGCTGCCTGCAACACGGTCGAAGGCGCTGGCCGCGACGTTCAGAGCGCGGGCAAGGCCGTGGAGAAGGCCGGGGACTAACCGCCCGACATTTTCGAAATTCGCATAAAGGGCCCGCTGATCGGCGGGCCCTTTTCTTATGGTCCGCTTCAGGTGGACAGTTGCTTCCCTTCGGACGCGGCCGCCTTGGCCTGACGCCGATCGGTGAACCAGATGGCGATGATCGTGATCTCGTAAAGCAGCAGCAGCGGGACGGCGAGCATCAGTTGCGACACGACGTCGGGCGGCGTCAGCACGGCGGCCAGGATGAAGGCGGCGACGATCATGTAGCGGCGCATGCCGATAAGCTGCGCGCGGCTCACGAATCCCGCCCGATTGAGCAGCATCAACAGCACTGGCATCAGGAAGCTGACCCCGAACGCCAGGATGAACTGCATGACCAGCGTCAAATAGGCGTCCGTGCTGGGCAGCGCCTCCACCGTCAGACCGCCGCTATTTCCCTGAAATTGCAGGAAGAAATGGAACGCCGTCGGCATCACCACATAATAAGCGAGCGACGCCCCCATCAGGAACAGCACCGGCGTCATGATGAGGAAGGGCAGCAGCGCCTTTTTTTCCTTCGCGTAAAGCCCCGGCGCGACGAAAGCCCATAGCTGGTTGGCGATGATCGGAAAGGACAGGCAGAAAGCGCCGAAAAGCGCGACCTTCACCTGCACGAAAAAGGCTTCGTAGAGCTTCGTATAGACCAGCCGCCCGCCGCCGTCGCCAAAAGCTTCCTTCAACGGCTGGACGAGGAAGGCGAAAATCTTGTCGGAAAAATAGAAGCAGACCGCGCCGCAGATCACCAGCGCATAGACGCATTTGAGCAAGCGCCCGCGCAGCTCGATCAAATGGTCGAGCAAGGGGGCCTTGCTGTCGTCGATATCGTCGCTCATGCCGCCGCGTCGCCCTTTTGCGGCGCGGGGGCCAGATAGGGTGGGCTAGAGGCGGCGTCGGGAACGGCAGCGCGCGGCGTCTCCGCGACGAAGGCGGTCGGCGCGGCAGGCGCTTCGGCCATCGCGGGCGCGGCGGCGTCAGCCTTCCCGGCGGACGCGCCGTCCGGCGAAGGCAGCGCCTCCATCACGGGCGCTCCCGCGTCGGTGGCCGGCGGATGTTCTTCCATGATCCGCTTGTTCTGGTCGGCCCATTTCTTTTCCAGCTCGGCCAGTTCCACCTCGCGCACCATGGCGTCGATGCCGGTGCGGAAATGGCGGGCCATGCCCTGCGCCTTGCCGACGATCTGGCCGACCTTATAGAGCGCGCGCGGCAGGTCCTTTGGCCCGATCACGATCACCGCGACGATCACGATCAGCAGGAATTCTGTCGAATCTATGCCAAACATGGGGAATTACCGCAGGGGCCGCGCCGGTCAGACCTTGGTCTTTTCTTCCATGGCGACGCCGTCCTGCTCGGGCGCGCGCTGCCCCTCGATACGCGAGGCGGACTTGGCGGGTTTGACGTCGTCGTCATCCTCCATGCCCTTCTTGAAGCTCTTAATGCCCTTGGCAACGTCGCCCATCAGGCCGGAAATCCGGCCGCCGCCGAACAGCAGCATGACGACCAGGAGCACGATCACCCAGTGCATCAGCGAAAAGGAACCCATTTTAAATCTCCTGAAACGACGCTTATATTAAGCGTCTTCCTCGTCATTATCCACAACGGATTGGCCCGCCATTGCCTCCAGCGCCAGATCGACGGGATCGAGCAGGCCGGCGGCGCGCAGATCTTCGATACCCGGCAGGTCCCGGCGGCTGCTAAGCCCGAAATGTGACAGAAACTCTACGGTCGTCGCATAGACCAGCGGACGCCCCGGCACTTCGCGCCGCCCGGCCGGCCGCACCCAGCCCGCCTCCATCAGCACGTCGAGCGTGCCCTTGGCCACCTGGACGCCGCGAATCGCCTCAATCTCCGCGCGGCTCACTGGCTCGTGATAGGCGATGATGGCCAGCGTCTCCATCCCCGCGCGCGACAATTTGCGCGGCTCGTCCTTTTCGCGGCGCAGGATATGGGCCAGATCGGCGGCCGTCTGGAAATGCCAGCGCCCGCCGCGCTCGACCAGGTTGACGCCGCGCCCGGCATAATCGTCCGCCAGCCGCGCGAGCGCGCCCCGCAGATCGCCCGACTCGCCGACATGCAGCCGCAGTTCCGCCAGCGTCAGCGGCTCTGCCGCCGCGAACAGCGCGGCCTCGACCGCGCGCGCATAATCGTCGGGCTCGTCCATGCTCATGCCGCGCCCGGCGCTTGTGCCCGCCGCAGATAGAGCGGCGCGAAGGCACCCTCCTGACGCAGGTCGACCTTGCCCTGCCGCGCCAGTTCCAGCGCGGCGACGAAGCTGCTCGCCAGCGCCGACCGCGCCAGCGGCGCATCCACCCCCGATGGAAGGAAACTTTCCAGCGTCGTCCAGTCGAGCCGGGAGCCGACCAGCGCGCCCACGCGCTGGATCGCCTGGTCGAGCGCCATCACTGGGCGGCGGGAGACGATATGGACGGCGGGCTGGGTGCGGGCGCGGACCTGGCCATAGGCCTGGATGAGATCGAACAGGCTGGCGTTCCATCTGGCATGGCGCACGGTCCGCAGCCCCTCCGGCGCGGGACGGACGAACACGTCCCGGCCGATCCGATCGCGCGCCATCAGCCGCGCCCCCGCCTCCCGCATCGCCGAGAGCCGCTGGAGCCGCAATTGCAGGCGCAACGCCATCTCCTCGGGGCTGGGGTCGGGCTGCTGCTCGCGCGGTAGCAGCAGGCCGGACTTCAAATAAGCGAGCCACGCCGCCATCACCAGATAATCGGCCGCCAGTTCCAGCTTCAACCGCCGGGCCCCCTCGACGAAGGCCAGATATTGCTCGGTTAGGTCGAGGATGGAGATTTCGCGCAGGTCCACCTTTTGCGAGCGCGACAGGGCCAGCAACAGATCGAGCGGCCCTTCCCAGCTATCGAAGCTGACGGTGAGGATGTCGGGCCCCGGTGGGCCAGGCGTCAGGAAGAGGTCGTCCATCCCCTCCCCCGTCAAGCCAGGGCCAGCAGCGTGTCGCGCGTTGCTATCAGTTCTTCGAGCGGCGGCGTCCCCGCCTGCGGAACGGCGCGCGCCATCGCGCGGTCCAGCCGGGCGCGCGACGCGGCGGCGATGTCGGGAAGGCGATCGGCGATACCGGCCATCTCCTCCATCCGCCCCCAGCAGTTGAGCGCCAGGTCGCAGCCGGCGGCGACCACCCCGGCCGCCAGCGCCGGAATGTCGCCCTTCAGCGCCTTCATGTCCAGATCGTCCGACATCAGCAGGCCATCGAAGCCGATCCGCTCGCGAATGACGGTCTGGATCACGGCGGGCGACAGGCTGGCGGGGCGCTCCGCATCCCAGGCGGTATAGACGATATGTGCGGTCATGCCGATCGGCGCGCCGCGAAGCGTGCGAAAGGGGGCAAGGTCGATGTCCAGCGAAGCCGCATCGGCGGTGACGGTCGGCAGCTCCAGATGGCTGTCGACCAGCGCGCGGCCATGGCCCGGCATATGCTTGACGATGCCGACCACCCCGCCGGCCTCCAGCCCCTCCAGGATCGCGCGGCCCAGCGCCGCCACCCGCAGCGGCTCAGCGCCCAACGTGCGGTCGCCCATGATGTCGCTCGCCCCCTCCTGCCGCACGTCGAGCAGAGGCAGCGCGTCGACGGTGATGCCGACCTCGCTCAGCGTCAGCGCGATCGCCTGCGCATTGGCCCTGGCGGCGGCGATCGCGCTGGACGGCGCGATATCGTAGAGCCGGTCGAACACCGCGCCCGGCGGGAAAGCGGGCCAGACCGGCGCCTGCATCCGAGCGACCCGGCCACCCTCCTGGTCGATCATGATGAGCAGGTCGTCGCGGCCGTGAAGCCCGCGCAAATCGTCGGTCAACGCGCGCACCTGCGCCCGGTCGACGATGTTGCGGCGGAAGAGGATATAGCCGGCCGGCTGCGCCTCGGCGAAGAAGGCGCGCTCGTCGGGGGTCAGGCTTTCGCCGGAGAGGCCGAATATGACGGGTTTCATGACGCCAGATTAGCGCGTCGGCGGGACACTGTCGAAGGTGTTTATGACCCTCGCGATCCGATCAGTTCACCACCAGGCAGCTTTCCCCCGCCACCTTCAGCTTGCCGCACAGCATCGACGCCTGCGCGCCCGCCGCCGCGCGCAGGCGATAGACGGTGCTGCCGCCCACCTCCGCCGGCTCCACGGTCATGGACAGCGGCGTCAGATAGGCGAAGCGCTTCGACAGACGGCCCCACGCATCCTTCGCGCCCGCCTGGGTGGCATAGGCGCCAAGCTGGATCATCGCGCCACCGGGCCTGGGCGCGGCGGCGACCGTCGCGGGCCGGGCCTTCGTCTCGTCGGCGACGGTCGCGGTCATGCGGGCGGCGGGCTTGCTCGCGGCCGGCGACGGCGCTTTCTCGGCCGGCGGGGTGGTGCCGGTGATGGGCGCTTCGGGCACCCGGCTCGGGTCGATCCGCCCGTCGCGCGCGACCCCCTCGCTCGCGGCGAAGCTGGCGTCGCCCTCGCCCTCGAACTTGCGGGCGTCGGCTTCGTGGGCGGCGATCTTGTAACCGCCCTTAGGCGCGGCGATCAGCACCCCTTCCCCCGAAGCCCCGCTGCCGCCCTGTCGGTTCTGGAGCCACCAGGCGCCGCCCACCACGGCGGCGAGCAGCACCAGACCGGCGATCACCAGGCCCAGCAGCTTGACCGGCGACAGCCCCTCGTCCGGTTCCTCGGCGGCGGCGGGCTCCAGCCAGGGCAGCCGATCCTCGTCGTCGAGGTCCAGTCGCCCGCGTGCATAGTCGCCCATCGCTCAATATCCCCGCGTCACTGCATTTCGGTAAGAGCCGCCACGCCCATCAGCGCCAGCCCGTTGCGGATTATCTGCCCTATTCCGCGGCTCAAGAAAAGCCGCGCCGACGTGACCGCCAGATCGTCCGCCAGGATGACGCGGGCGCGCGGATCGTCATTCCCCATATTCCACCAGCCATGGAAGGCCGACGCCAAATCGTTGAGATAGAAGGCGATCCTGTGCGGCTCGCGCGCCAGCGCCGCCCCTTCGACGATGCGGGGGAATTGCGCCGCCAGCTTGACGAGGCCGAGTTCATGCGTCCCAAGCCGGGACAGGTCGGGGGCGGGCAGCTCCAGCGCCGCCTCCTCCACCCGGCGCCCCAGCGAGGAAATGCGCGCATGGGCATATTGGACGTAGAAGACCGGATTGTCCTTCGACGCCTCGACCACCTTGGCGAAGTCGAAGTCCATCTGCGCGTCGGCCTTGCGCGTCAGCATGGTGAAGCGCACGACATCCTTGCCCACTTCGCGCACGACGTCGGCCAGGGTCACGAAATTGCCGGCGCGCTTGGACATCTTCACCGGCTCGCCGTCGCGCAGCAGGCGGACCATCTGGATCAGCTTGACATCGAACCGCGTCGCGCCGCCGGTCAGCGCCGCGACCGCCGCCTGGATGCGCTTGACCGTGCCGGCATGGTCGGCGCCCCATATGTCGATCAGCTGATCAGCGCTCTGGCTTTTCTGGAAATGATAGGCGAGATCGGCGCCGAAATAGGTCCAGCTTCCGTTCGACTTTTTGATCGGCCGATCCTGATCGTCCCCGAACCGGGTGGAGCGGAACAGCGGCAGCTCGACCGGCTCCCAATCCTCGGGCGCCTCGCCCTTGGGCGCTTCCAGGACGCCGTCATAGACCAGGTCCCGCTCGCGCAGCCATGCTTCGGCGGCCTCGGGCTTGCCCGCCGCCTGAAGCTCCGCCTCGGAGGAAAAGAGATCGTGATGGATGCCGAGCAGCGCGAGGTCGGCACGGATCATGTCCATCATCGCCGCCACCGCGCGCGCGCGGAACAGCGCCAGCCATTCGTCCTCGGGCGCGCCGACATAGCGGTCGCCGAACTCGGCCGCGAGCGCTTGCCCCACCGGCACCAGATAATCGCCCGGATACAGCCCCTCGGCTATCTCGATCGTCTCGCCCAGCGCCTCGCGGTAGCGCAGATGGACCGATCGGGCGAGAATATCGACCTGCCCGCCGGCGTCGTTGATATAATATTCGCGGATCACCTTGTGCCCGGCATATTCGAGCAGGGTGGCGAGCGCGTCCCCGACCACCGCACCCCGGCAATGGCCCATATGCATGGGGCCGGTCGGGTTGGCCGAGACATATTCGACGTTGACGGTGATGCCCGCGCCCAGATCGGAGCGGCCGTAATCCGCGCCGTCGGCATGGATCGCCGCCAGCTCCGCGCGCCAGGTGGCGTCGGTGAGGGTCAGGTTGATAAAGCCCGGCCCGGCGATCGACGCCCCCGCCACCTCGTCCAGCGCCTCAAGCCCCGCGACGATCTTTTCGGCGAGCGCGCGCGGGTTCGTGCCGGCGGGCTTGGCCAGCACCATCGCGGCATTGGTGGCGAGGTCGCCGTGCGACGGGTCGCGCGGCGGTTCCACGGTCACGGCCTTGCGCGCGAGACCTTCGGGCAAGTCGCCGGCGGCCTCCAGCCGGTCGAGGATCTTGTTCAGATGGGTGGTGAAATGCGCGTAAAGGGACACGAACAGCTTTCCTTGAGAGGACCAATATAGCCGTTCGCCCCGAACCTGTCGAAAGGCCGTCCCGTTCCAGGAGGGCCGGGCTTCGACACGCTCGACCGAACGGCTTAAGATCGGATTAGCGCGTGGCGTTGTAGCGGAACTGGTCCTGGGTCAGGTTGAACCCCACGAGCAGCTCGAAGCCGGTTCGTTGCAGCGCCGCCTTCACCTCGGGCTGGGCGAAGGGGTCGAGCGCGGCGTCGGGATCGCCCGCCTTGCGCTTCTGCGTTATCAGGCGCTGGATGTCCGCCGGCAGGGTCGCGGCCGACTTGTTGACATAGGAACCCGCCCGCGCCGTCGTGCTGGCGCGATAGGCGCCCGGCGCGAAGTCGAGCGTCACCTGGCCTACCCGCTTGGCGACCACGGCCGAGCCGCCGCGCATGATCGTCGCGAAATAGGGCAGCGTCACCTGCCGCGCGGCGCTGGCGTCGGTGCGGCGCGCGCTGACGGTGAAGGTCGCCTCGGTATAAAGCTGGTCGCCATCGGCGCAGGTGGAGCGCAGGTCGGTGATGTTGGCGATCAGGTCGATCGCCGACGCGTCGCGGCTCTGGGGGGGATTGAACAGGGTGATATCGCCGGTATAGGCGGGGATCGCGGCGACCGGGCAGGCGGAGCGGACGGCGACCACGCCGCCGGTGGCGTCGATCTCGCCCCGTTGCGAGCAGCCGGCCAGAGCCAGCAAAATCAGTCCGGTCGGCGCAATCTTGGAAAATGTCACAGGCAATCCCTTGGGAAACGGCGTTGCGCTTCTTATCCGTCCGCTTGTGCGGGCGCAACCGAAAGGAAGGCGCGGCGCTTCGCTTGTCGGCACTGGCGCTGTCGGCGCCTTTGGCCTAAATGCGCCCCATGACGCAGGCCCTGACGAACCGCCCTCCGCTTCGACTGATGATCGCCGCGCCGCGCGGCTTTTGCGCCGGCGTCGATCGCGCGATCGTGATTGTCGAGCGGGCGATCGAGAAATATGGCGCGCCCGTCTATGTGCGGCACGAAATCGTCCACAATAAATATGTGGTCGACTCGTTGAAGGCGCGCGGCGCGGTCTTCGTCGAGGAGCTGGACCAGGTGCCCGAGGGGATGCCGGTGGTCTTTTCCGCCCATGGCGTGCCGAAATCCGTGCCCGCCGCCGCGACCGAGCGAGCCCTGCCCTACCTAGACGCCACCTGCCCGCTGGTCAGCAAGGTCCATCGCCAGGCCGAGCGGCAGGTCGCCGCCGGACGCCATATATTGTTCATCGGGCACCGGGGGCATCCGGAGGTGATCGGCACGTTCGGCCAGGTGCCCGAAGGGACGATGACGCTTATCGAAACCGTCGAGGATGCCGAAGCGCTGACGCCCGCCGATCCGGATAATCTCTCCTTCCTGACCCAGACGACGTTGTCGGTCGACGACACCGCCGCGATCGTCGCGACGCTGCATCGCCGCTTCCCCACGATCATGGCGCCCAAGGGCGAAGACATATGCTACGCTACGTCCAACCGGCAGGCGGCGGTCAAGGCGATCGCGGGGCCGTGCGACGCCCTCTATGTCATCGGCGCGCCCAACAGCTCCAATTCGCTGCGGCTGGTCGAGGTCGCCGAGCGGGAGGGCACGCCCGCCCGCCTGATCCAACGCGCGGACGAGATCGATTTCGACTGGCTGGACGGGGTCGCGACGCTGGGCATCACGGCGGGAGCATCCGCGCCCGAGATATTGGTCCGCGAGGTGGTGGACCGGCTGGCGACGCGCTTCACGATCAGCGAGGAGCAGGTGGAGACGGCGACCGAATCCGTCTCGTTCAAGCTGCCGCGCGGCCTGGAAGCCGCCTGATCCGCCATGGCCGTCTATACCCATGTTCCCGCCGAGGAGATCGACGCCTTTCTCGACCTGTATGACGCCGGCCGGCTGGTATCGGCCAAGGGGATCGCCGAAGGAGTCGAGAACAGCAATTATCTGATCGAGACGACCGGCCCGGACGGCTCCGCCAATGGCCGTGGCGCGCGCTATATCCTGACCCTCTATGAAAAGCGGGTGGACGAGGCGGACCTGCCCTTCTTCATGGACCTGCTCGATCATCTGGCGGCGCGCGGCTGCCTCGTCCCGCGCTTCATCGAGGACCGGCGGGGGCGCAAGCTCCAGCAACTGGCCGGGCGCCCGGCCTGCCTGATCGAGTTTCTGACTGGCATTTCCGTGACCGAGCCGACCCCGGCGCAGGCCCGCGCGACCGGCGAGGCGCTGGGGGCGCTGCACCGGGCGGCGGAGGGCTTCGCGGGCACGCGCGCCAATGCGCTGGACATCGGCGGATGGCATGATCTGGCGGCGAAATGCGGCGATGATTTCGACCGGATCGCGCCCGGCCTGGGCGCGCGGGTGGCGCGGGAGCTGGCGTATCTCGACGCGCATTGGCCGGCCGACCTGCCCCGCGCGGTCATCCACGCCGACCTGTTCCCCGACAATGTGCTGATGCTGGGCGACCGGGTGACGGGCCTAATCGACTTCTATTTCAGTTGCACCGACATCCGCGCCTACGACCTGGCGGTGACGCATAGCGCCTGGTGCTTCAGCCAAGACGGCGCTCATTGGTTCGGCGACAGGGGCGCGGCGCTGGGCGCGGGATATGAGGCGGCCTTCGGCCTGACGGACGCGGAGCGCGCGGCCTTCCCGATCCTGTGCCGGGGCGCGGCGCTGCGGTTCCTGCTGACGCGCGCCTATGACTGGATCAACACGCCGGCCGACGCGCTGGTGACGCGCAAGGACCCGCTCGCCTTCCTGCGGCGGCTGGATTTCTATGCCGGGGCAACCCCGGCGGACCTGCTGGGCTCATGAGCGACCTCACTCCGGTCGAGATCTTCACCGACGGCGCGTGCAAGGGCAATCCCGGGCCGGGCGGCTGGGGCGCGGTGATCCGCTCCGGCGCGCACGAGAAGGAATTGTCGGGCGGCGAGGCCCTGACCACCAACAACCGCATGGAGATGATGGCGGCGGTCGAGGCGCTGAACGCGCTCAAGCGCCCGTGCCGCGTCACCCTGTCCACCGACAGCAAATATGTGATGGACGGCATCACCAAATGGGTGTTCGGCTGGCAGAAGAACGGCTGGAAGACCGCCGATAGGAAGCCGGTCAAGAATGCCGAGCTATGGCAGGCGCTGGTCCAGGCGGCGGCGCGGCATCAGGTGAACTGGAAATGGGTCAAGGGCCATGCCGGCCATCCGGAGAATGAGCGCGCCGACAAGCTGGCCTGCGCCGCGGCCGAGACCTTTCGCGCCCGCGCGTGAAAGTCCAGGCCTTGCTCTGTTCAGATTAGAACGGCGGGCGTAAATCAGAACCCACCCGTTCGGTTCGAGTAGCCTTCGAGCTTGCCGAGAAGGCGTATCGAGAAGTCGGGGCGAAGCGCAAATCTAGCTGCAACTGGACGTCGTCACGCCCGTGCTGGGATAGACCTGGCTCAAATCCCGCAGGTCGCGGACATTATAGGTCGCCACTTCCGTGATGTCGTTGAGCGAGGTGGGCAGGATGCCGATGATCGGCGTGTAGCTATAGGCGATTTCCACGAACATCACGGCGGTCCCCTGCGCCGCCGTTACCTTGGTTCCGGGCCTTCCCATGCCGGTGAACGACGTGCCGCTGGCGCCGTCGCCCTGGACGCCGTAGCTGGAGGGGTGCGATTTGGCGCCGAAGCAGCGTTGCCAATGAATCCACTGCCCGCCATCTCCATTGCGCTCCAGGCTGGACAGGATGATCCGGCTCTTGGTCTCCAATGCCATATGCGTGCCGGCCTGAAGGCTCGCGCCCACGAACAGGTCGTTGATCTCCGCCTCGCTGACCGGCTTGTTGGTCAGGACCGACACGTCCCCCATGCGCGAGGCATTGTCGGCGATCTGCGCCGCGATCTCCGAAATGCGCTTCTTGGTGACGACATAATTGGTATATTCGATCCCCAGCGTCCCCAGCATCACGAAAACCGGCAGGGCCAGGGCGAACTCCGTCATGGCGACGCCGCGCGCGTGGCGGAAGAGAGCGAAAGAGAGCTTCCCCATCACAGGCATTTCCGGACGGTGGTCGCCGCCTGGTCTCCATAGGGCTGGTTGCGCAGCACGGTGGACGACTGGATCGCGACGTCGCGCGACCAGCCGAGCAGGCCCGCCATCGGGAACAGGCGCGGATAGGTCAGATGCGCGGTGTAGATCACCGCGTCGCGCGCATTGCCCTGGCTTGCGCGCGCGCCATATAGGTCGCGGCTGCCATTGCCGTTCCAGTCGTCATAGCTTTCGCCATTGTTGCACAGCCCGTCGCCATTGGCGTCGAGGAAGGGTTCCTCCTTCGCCTGCGCGGCCTGATAGCTGAGATAGGCTTCGCGCGTGAAGGTGACGGCGCCGCCGCTGCCCGCCACGCGCAGCACCTGCGCGCGCACCTGCGCGTCCAGTTCGGCCTGCCGGACGAGCCCCGCCGTTTCCAGCGTGGAGGCGCGCCCCGCCCGCTGCATCTCGCCCTCCATGACCGAGCGGGCATAGAGTTCGTGCCCGATGTCGAACACGCCCATGATCATCGTCAGCAGCACCGGCGCGATCAGCGCGAATTCGGTGATGGACACGCCCCGTTCGTCACGGCGCGGAACGGATGAGAGAAATAGCGTCCGCGCCATGGCCTAGTCCACGATCCGGAGTTGGGCGATCTGGGTCGCGATCTCGGCGAAGCGGGCGTTGAGCTCCGCCGTATTGTTCGCCTGATAAGCGCGGCCGGGGCTGGCGCAATCGTTGAGCAGCGAGGTCAGCGACGTGCCGAAGGCGATGACCCACAGCGTAATGCCCTTCGCCTTGGCGGCGGTGCAGATGGCGGCGGTGCGGCCAGCCACGGTGGCGTCCTGCTGCGCCTTGGTCTGGAGAGCCGTCGAGCGGCGCCGGTCGAGCGCGGGCCAGCCATAGGCGTCATAATGATTGACCTCCGTATCGGTGTCGCCGTCGGTCATGAAGATCATGTGCCGCGCGATCGTCCCGCCATTGGCGGCGGTCGCATTCTCGTTGCCGAAGATGCCGGTCGGCGACAGCAGCCGCGCGCCCCAGATCAGGCCGATGTCGTGATAGGTCTGGCCGGACGGCGTCAGCATGCCCAGATAGGTCGAAAGCTGGGTCGGGGTGATCTGCGCCAGCTTGGCCGCCGTATAGGGGCACACAGCATAGGTGCCGGACATATAATCACCGACATTCTGGTAATTGTTGGTGATGCGGGTGAGCGTGTTCAGATTATAGCTGGTCATTGCCGTGCGCGCGAACACCAGGTGCGGCAGCGCCGGCCGCCAGCGAGTGCGCGGGTCCGACGTCGGCACCATGTCGATATCCATGTCATAGGCGTTGGTATAGTCGGTGCCCGTCACCGTATCGCGTTCCTCGATACAGCCGGCCCATGTCACCTGGCGGACGCCATGATTATTGTTGATAGTCGCGGCGATCTTCCCGCCCGCCATCAGGCCCGTCGCCAGCGTCCCCTTGAGCGGGGTGACATCGTAGCTGATCGGACCATAGTCCCAGTAATATTTGGTCGAAGTGGAAGTCGTCGTCGATCCCACCGGAATGGTCGTTTGCGTCCATTTGTCGATATACATGGTATAGCGGGTTTCGGTGAGGACGCACTGACCGCCGGAGATTCCCACGCTGTAGGTGCTGCCGTTACGGGTTCGCTGCTTGTCCACCTCGACCTGTTCATCGCCGCCCGGATACGGCGTGCTCCGCGTCGCCAGATTCTCCGTCTTGTTGATCGTCATCGCGTTGGCGGGTGCTGTGCAATCTTCCAGAGGCAGGTTCGACTTGATCGTCTGGACGCTGCCCGAGACGACGGTTACGGGGCCGTTGGTAGTCGTCTTGTCAGTGCTGGTCGTCGTCGTCGTGGTTTCGGTCGGCAGATTGGGCCGCCGCGACTGATAAGTCCAAGTATCGACCATCCAGTCTCGCTTCAGCAGCTTGCCGACATTGACGGACTCGGAATAGGGCACGAAGCCGTAGCGGATCACCGATCCCGATGTCCGCGCATTTTCCAGTGTTTGGTAGAATGCCTGGACCGATGCGCGCATGGCGACGATGCGAGAGGTGGTGTCGCCCGGATTGGTCTCCGCCATCGACCCGGTCGTGTCCAGCACGAACATGATGTCGGAGTTGGGCAGTTGCAGTTCCGCCTTGCAGGTCACGGCGATCGGCATGTCGTCGATCTTGAACACGCGCATCAGCGTCATGGGCAGTAGCGTCGAGGCATTGGCCGTTATCCCCCCGTTGGCATCCGCTGTGAAGCGCAGGTCGACCGCCTGAGTGCCCAGCGTGCCGTCGGGGAAGTTGGTGCGGTAGAATTGAGTGGCGACGTCCTGATTGCTGGTCCCCCAGTTCAGGCCGACCATCGAACGCCGGCCGGCAAGCACCGACGCGTCGCAAGCCTGCTGCATCCGGGACTTAGTCAGATAGACGCGGCTCATGTCCAGCCCGCCGCCCAGCACCCCGATGATGGGAATGACCGACGCGGCGACGATCGCCAGCGCGTTGCCGGCCTCGCTGCGCGCCAGCCGCTTCAGGAACGATATAGGATTACCGCCCACCCAAGACCCCCGTCATTTCTCCGAACGTGAAATTCACGCACGTTCAGCAGCTTATCGGCGATCCTGGTTAAGGACCTTTTAATGCCCTTTTCGGCTACGGCGGACCTATCTTGAGCAGCAAAAAGGTGAGCGGTGTCAAAAAGGGCTATGACGAACACACTGGCCTAGCGCTGTAATAGCCCCATTTGCTGCGGTCCTGTCGGCTATGCCGGCAGCCGCCTTTCCGACCTGTCCGCCCTGCCCAGGAAGAATTGGCCGCAGGGCGAAAGGCAGCGGATCGTCTTCTTTACCATTAGGTAGTTGATCTCATGTAATAGAATGATATCTCGAATGTTTCCGAGAATATCCGACCTGTAGCGTGGTGAGATGCGCCTTCCTCGCAAGTCGCTTGAAACAAGGGGACGAATAGTTCAGAGTGTCGGTTATATTCCGTGGGCTGGATGTCGGATGATCAAGTCTTTACAGACAGGACGCGGACTCGCGGCGTTTGCCGTCACGCTGTTCCATACATCCGGCATGTTCGCCGATCCGCGCTTCGGTTTCGCGCCGCACCGGATAAAAACGATGAACACATGTCGCCGTTCCTACTATGATATCACCGCCGCGGAGTGCCATTTGGCGCCCTTCAACCCCGCAATCCGCCCGTGGCGCTACTGCACCCGCCGCCGGAGGGGCAGCTCCCGCGACGGCTCGCCAGCAACTGCCTAGAAGGAAGCACGATATGGGCGTTCCCCAGGTCGCCTTTGCTGAAGGTAACGAGCACCCTGTTCTACCGTGGCGCGCGAACGTGTAGATAGGTATCTGTAGACAGGTATCAATCGAGAGCAGCGGGACCGTGGACGTGAACATTCCAGTTGCCTTGGCCTATGCGGACTTCATGCCACCGCCAGGGCGGGTCGCCTTTCCCGATGTCTGCTGCGACCTGCTGGTGATGGAGAGCCGTTGTTACCTTAGTGGCCCAGAGGTTCGATCGCAGCCAAATAAATTTCCCCACTCAAGGCGCCAATTGCTCCGGATCGATCCGTTCGCCATGCGCGATTGGCTCGGTAAGCCTCTTGGGGAAATCGTGAACTGCACGATCGCGCTTGCCGATGTCGACAGGCGCCTCGCCAATCAGGTCGAGGCCGCGACGAACCAAAGAGGACTGCGAACGGCCTTCATGACGGCCGATCCATCCAGCCCGACAAAGCGCCGGGGCCGTATCGAAGTCGCTGCCCGACTGGTCGGTGGTGGCTGTTCGGTGGAGGCTGCCGCCGGCGCGGTGAACTTGTCGGCGCGCCAGCTGGAAAGGCTGTTCCATCGAGAACTCGGGATGTCCCCGCGACAGTGGAGAAGCATCATCCGGTTTCGGGCTGCGGCGCTGGCGGCGCGCCGTGGCACGGGCCTGGCCGAAGCCGCCATCATCGGAGGGTATGCCGACCAGGCTCATTTCACCCGTGCTTCGAAGGCGCTGACGGGAAAGACGCCGCGCGCGCTGATCGCGCAGCATGTCGGAATCATTCAAGACGCCGAAATCGGACGCTTCTAGCCTCCACCGGTCTGGAGGAGCGATGGCTACAGCGACAGTCACGGCGCCGATCGAAACCGATAAGGCCGACGCCTTCTATAAGCGCATGGGGACGCTTTGCCTTGCAATGGCCGTCGCCGGCTTTTTGCCGAGCTACTGGATGCCCATGGCGCGCGGAACACTGGACATTCCGCTCGCAGTCCATGCGCATGGCGCGTTATTTCTCGGCTGGCTCATCCTCTTCAGGGTTCAGGCTGGGCTGATCGGAAGCGGGCGAACTGCAGTCCATCGTCGGATCGGCTTCGTAGGTGCGATCCCTGCCTTGCTGATGATCGATATCGTCTTCGAGATGCAGGTCATGCTGGTCCCCCGTTTCGACGCCGAAGGTTTTCACGAGGCCGCCAGGGGATTTGCATGGATCAACGTCAGCGACATGATCCTGTTTGGTGGGCTCATCGTGGCCGCGCTCCTGAATGTCCGCCGCCGGGACGTGCACAAGCGATTGATGCTGGCGGCGACGCTGAGCCTGATGGCGGTGCCGATCGGACGAATGATCCTGACGCTCGGGCAGGTTTCACGGTTCATCCCACAAGACGCCAGCGGGCCACCTCCGCTTGAGGCTGCCTATTTGCCACATGCCCTGTCCTGGCTCCTGGTCGTCGTGGCCATGTGGCGTGACCATCGGCAATCGCGACCGCTTCATCCCGCCTATATCACATCCCTTGCGGCCATGATGTTCCAGATGGCCACCCTTGCATGGATCGGCCGATCGGCAATCTGGGCACGCGTGGTAGATTCGACGTTCCTTCCCGGCTGACGGCAGCCGGACTCCGCCGTATCTCAGCCTTCGTACCGATGCTGGCGGCCAGCACGTCAATGAATGCGCGGTGCGGCTGGGCAAAGGGCCGCTCTGTCCGAGGTCATCCACAGGAGCAATTCGATTGCTCTCGCCATAGCCCTACGGAAGGCGCCTAGGTGATAGGGCGGCCCACGGCGGTATTTGGTGCACCCAACAGGATTCGAACCTGTGGCCTTCGGATTAGGAATCCGACGCTCTATCCTGCTGAGCTATGGGTGCGTCCAGCGCCGGCTCTATTATGGCCGGGCGCGGCGGTCAATTCGGGTGCGCGTCAATTCTTGGCCTGGGGCGGCACGACGGGCAGCGGCAGCGGCGCGACCTGCACCCCTTCCTCGATCAGCGCGCGGGCTTCCTGGGGGGCGACTTCGCCATGAATGCTGCGATGATCCTGTTCGCCATAATGCATCGCGCGCGCCTGATCGGCGAAGTCGCGGCCGACCCAGGTGGAGTCCTTGAGCATCTCGCTCTGCGCCTGCGCCACCGCCTGGAGCATCGCCTGCATCCTGGACGGGTCGGGCATGGTGCCGACCGGTATCGAGGGGGCCGACGCGGGCGCGGGAACAGGGACGGCCGACGCGGGAGGGGCGGCGGGATCGGAGCGGCTGTTGCCCTTGGCCGCGACGGCGGGGGCCATCACCGCCTTGGCGATATCGCCATCGCCGCAGATCGGGCAGGCCAGCAGCCCCCGCGCCTTTTGATCGGCATAGTCCGCGCTGGAGCCGAACCATGCCTCGAACACATGGTCGCGGGCTGCGCATTTCAGGTCGAAAACGATCACTGTATCTCAACTTCCGCTGGCACCGCCCGTCGATTGGCGATGGCGGGCACCCGCGCCCGCACCTCCTCTATGCGCGCCGGGTCGATGTCGGCAAGGGCAAGTCCCGGATCGCCTCCCATGTCCAGCAGCACCTCGCCCCATGGATCGACGACCAGGCTGTGCCCGAACGTCGTGCGCCCGTCCGCATGCGCGCCCACCTGCGCGGCGGCGATCACGAACGCCCCCGCCTCGATCGCGCGGGCGCGCAGCAGGACGTGCCAATGGGCCATGCCGGTTGGCACGGTGAAGGCGGCGGGCGCCAACAATATCGTCGCGCCGGCGTTCGTCAACGCACGGTAAAGGTCAGGAAAGCGCATGTCGTAGCAGACCGATAGGCCCATCCGGCCCCATGGCGTATCCACCGCGACCGCTCGCTCCCCCGGCCCATAGACCGAAGATTCGCGCCAGCTTTCACCGCTCGCCAGATCGACGTCGAACAGATGGATCTTGTCATAGCGGGCGCGGATCGCGCCGCTTGCGTCGATCAGGAAGCTGCGATTGGCCCAGCGTCCGTCCGCCCGCTCGTCCTTGAGCGGCAGCGAGCCGAGATGGACCCACAGCCCAAGCCTTGCCGCCGCGTCGCGCACGGCGTTCAGCACCGGGTCATCGCCCTCAGAGCGCAGCGTCCGCGCCGCGCGGCTCCGGTCGCGGTCCAGATAGCCGGCCATTTCCGGGGTGAAGAGCATGTCCGCCCCCTCCCCCTTGGCGCGCGCCATCGCCTCCACGATGGTCGCGGCGTTGGCGACGGGGTCGATCCCGCTGGTCATCTGGAGAAGGGCGGCGCGCATCAGAGGCCGAGCAGCGGGTCCAGCTTTCCCTGCCGGTTAAGCGCCGCCAGATTGTCGCTGCCGCCGATGTGCCGGCCGTCGATGAATATTTGCGGCACGGTAGAGCCGCCATTGGAGCGGCCCAGCATTTCCTCGCGCTTTGCCCCGTTCATGCTGATATCATATTCGTCATAGGCGACGCCCTTGTCGGCGAGCAGCGCCTTGGCGCGGGCGCAATAGCCGCAGAACGGCTTGGTATAGAGTTCGATATGGGCCATGATCGTTCAAGCTCCTTGGCCTTCGGAGATTGGCGGTCGCCCGGCATTTGTCAATCGCCGGCCCCGGCTTTGGCGCCTTCATGCTGCGCATCCGGCAGCACCCGCGCCCAGCAGAGCAGATGCACGGACGCCGCCCCGCCCCGCCGCAGCGCCCGCGCGCAGGCGGCCGCCGTCGCTCCGCTGGTATGGATGTCGTCGATCAGGATGACCGCGCGCCCTCGTGCCCGCTCGCCCGGCGCAAGGGCGAACGCTCCGCGCACCGCCTTCTCCCGCTGGCGAGGCGTCATGCCCCGCAACGGCGCTGTCCGGCGCAAGCGCAGCAGCAACCGCTTGTCGACAGCAATGCCCGCGCGCGCGCTCAGATGATCGGCGATCAAGGCCGCCTGGTTGAAGCCCCGCCACCACAGCCGCCAGCGGTGGAGCGGCACCGGAACGATCAGCGGAGGCGCATCCGTTTGGGGAAGATGGCGGACCATATGCCCGGCGATCAGCCGCGCCAGGCCGATCCGCCGCCCATATTTGAGGCGCAGCGCCACCGTGCGCGCGACATCGCCATAGGCCAGCACCGCCCGCGCGCTATCGAACGGGGGCGGATCGGCAAGGCAGGCGCCGCACTCCGCGCCCGCACCCCGGTCATGTTCGAACGGCAGACCGCATCGGGCGCAGCAGGGATCTCCCAGAAACGCCATGCCCTGCCAGCAGGACAGGCAAAAGCCGTGATCCTCCCCGACGATGGCGCCGCAGCCGGGGCAGCGCGGCGGCAGCGCATAGTCGAGCGGCACGCGAAGCGCGGCGCGCAGATGCGGAAGGACAGCGTCGATCATGACGCCCCTTGTTCCCGGAGCGGCGGCGTTGCACAAGACCGGGAATGGAGTCCCCCGACATATTCGACCGCGCGCTGCGCGCCCGCCGGCGGGATCGCGCGGCGCGGGATTTTACGGCGTACGACTTCCTCTACCGGCGCATGCTGGACGAACTGCTCGACCGGCTGGCCGACGTGCGGCGCGATTTTCAGGACGTGCTGGTGATCGGTTGCCCCGACGACAGCGCCCGCGCCGCGCTGGAGGCGATGGGCAAGCGGGTCGCTTGCGCCGATCCGGGTTTCGTGAACGCGCGCGCCAATCGCGGCGTGCAGGCGGATGAGGACGCTCTGCCCTTTGCCGACGACAGTTTCGACCTGATCATGGCGGTCGGCACGCTCGACAGCGTCAACGACCTGCCGGGCGCGCTGATCCTGATGCGGCGCATCCTGCGACCCGACGGGCTGCTGCTCGCGGCCTTCGCGGGCGCGGGTTCGCTGCCCCGGCTGCGCGCCGCATTGATGGCGGGCGAAGGCGACCGGCCGGGCCAGCATATCCATCCGCAGGTGGATGTGCGCGCAGCGGGGGACCTTCTGTCCCGCGCGGGGCTGACGATGCCGGTCGCCGACGGCGAGACGCTGACCGTCCGCTATTGCGACATGATCGCGCTGATGCGCGACCTGCGCGGCATGGGCGCGTCCAACATGCTGGCGTCCCGCCCCCCCGCGCTGCGTCGGGAGGCGCTGGCAAACGCGGCCTTGCATTTCGCCGACGCCGCCGACGCGGACGGGCGCACGGCCGAACAGATCGCCTTCCTGTATCTGAGCGCCTGGAAACCCGACCCGAGCCAGCCGCGCCCGGCCCGGCGCGGCAGCGCGACCGTGTCGCTGGCGAAGGCGCTGAAGCCCCACGATTAGGCAAAACGCGATCCGCCTGGGACAAAATGCGCCATTGCGGCATTGTCCCCCTTGGGCGATGGGCTGCGCGGGAGATGTCCATGGACGATATGCATGATGGCGGCCGGATGGATGCGAGCGAGCGGCAGTGGCCGCGCCTCTCTTCGGTCGAAACCGGGGCGAAGGGCCTGTGCCCCCGCTGCGGGCGGGGCCATATCTTCCGGGGTTTCCTGAAGATCCGCGATCATTGCGAGGTTTGCGGGCTGCGCTATGACTTCGCCGACCCGGCCGACGGCCCGGCGGTCTTCGTCCAGCTATTCGCCTGCGTGCCGGGCGTCATCTTCATCATCATGCTGGAGATATGGGCGAACCCGCCGCTCTGGGTCCACCTCGTCGTCGGCGTGCCGGTCCTGTTGCTGACCACCGTGCTGCCGATGCGCCCGATCAAGGGATGGCTGGTAGCCGCCCAATATGTGAATAAGGCGCAGGAGGCGGGCACCGGCAAATTATGGGATCAACTCCACGGCCGGTCCGGCGACGAAAAGCCCGACTGACATCTCCGACATGGCCCCGGGCCGCGCTGTCCCCGCCGCCGCTGGTGCAAATGATCAGGCGGCCAGGCGCAGGAAGGGCACGGGCGGGGTCGACCGCAGGACGATGGGCTTGCCCTCGCTCGCCTCGAACAATTCGCCGTCCAGAATGACGCTGCTGCGCTCCCCCTCTATCCGGATCGTGTCGCCCTGCTCCATGTGGATGCCCTGGATGCGCGCCTTGCCGAAGCGGCGGAACAGGCTGGCGAAGAGGAAGCGGAGCAGCGCGGGCACGCTCTGGTCCACCGCCATCAGCTTCATATTGCCGACCGCGCCGCGCCCGTCGCCCGGACGCGCGCCCAGCAGCAGCTTTTCCAGCGTCGTGACGATCAGCACCGCGAACCGCCCGACTAGCTGCCCGTCGCGGATCAGCGAGATGCTGACCGGGCTGGTCAGGGGCGGCATATAGCGGCCGCGCAACCCGAACAGCAACGACAGGACCACCGCCACCGCCGTCAGGAAATGGCTCAACCCGTTGGACAAGCCCAGCGGATAGATGCGGTTGCGGCAATAGAGGATATAGTCGGCCAGCCCCGCGCCGCCCAGGAACATGCCCAGCACCGGCCGCGAATCCGCCTGCCCGTCGGTCAGCGCGATCAACTCGCGCGCGACGACATGGCTTTCCACCCCCGCCTTGGCGATCTCGACGATCCGCTCCAGCGCCCGGATCGGATCGCCATGGATGCCCAGGTCGAGCGCGATCAGATTGGTCTTGCCGTTGGGCAGCACCGCGATCGGCGGCACGCTGCCCTTGAAATGCTCGCCCTGATATAGTTCGGTCAGCGCCGCCTGCACCGTGCCGTCGCCGCCATTGATGACGATGACGGCCGGTTCCACGCGGGCGATGGTTTGCAGCGCGCGGCCGATCTGATCGACATGCTCCACCTCATAATGGAAAATGTCGGGATGGCTGGCGCAATAGCTGCGCACGCGCGGCAGGGTCTGCCGGTTGCCCGTCGATTTCGGATTGGACAGGAGCGCGACCCGGATCATGGCGCCTTACATATACTGCAAGTTGATGGTGATACGGGTGACGCCCGGCCCGGCCCTGACCGCCGCCTTTTCGACCGATGGCTTGCCCAAGTTGAAGATGCTGAGCGAGGGGTTGTTGGAAAAGCCCCCGCCATCCTCGCGCAGATCGGTCTTGCCGTTGCCGTTGCGATCATGACGGACCGCGACGCCATAGCGTCCCGCCTCCGGCACCGGCAGGCAGAAGCGCATCGCGCCGTCCGTGGGCCTAACGCCCGTCTCGATCCGGTTGAGCCACTGGCCCTTGGCGAGCCACGCCGCCCTGGTCGCGGGATAGGATTGCACACGGACCCTGCCGCTGGCGCTGGCGAAGCCGCGGACGTCGACCAGCAGCGCCGGGCCCTGCGCCGAAGCGGCGCACAGGCTCATATCATTGGCGATCTCGCGCCTCTGGGACCAGGCCGGCGCGGACGCGACCAGCACCCCCGCCGTCAGAACCCCAAATGCAACTTTCAACATGACCATCCGACTCCTGGAAGCTATAGCCGCCCGACAGATCGGACAGCGAGCCCCTGTTCGCCCCGCCAGGCGTCACCGCCCCATGATTCGGATATGGGCGGGCTTTGCGGCCAAAACATGGTGATGGAACGACCACATATTGAAAATGCTGACCGCCACCGACCGCTATCTCGCCCGTCTGATCGCCGTGCCCATGTTTGGGACGCTGGTGATCGCCGCGATGCTGCTGGTGCTCGACAAGATGTTGAGCCTGTTCGATTTTGTCGCGGCGGAGGGCGGACCGGTCAGCGTCGTATGGCGGATGCTGGCGAACATGCTGCCCGAATATCTGTCGCTGGGCATCCCGATCGGCCTGATGCTGGGCATATTGCTCGCCTTCCGCAAGCTGGCCCTCTCGTCGGAGCTGGACGTGATGCGCGCGGTGGGCCTTTCCTACGGCCGGCTGCTGCGGGTGCCCTATCTCTACGCGATCGCGCTGGCGCTGCTCAATTTCGCCATCGTCGGCTTCGTCCAGCCGATCTCCCGCCATGCCTATGAGGAATTGCGGTTCGAACTGCGCTCGGGCGCGCTCGGCGCGTCGATCAAGGTGGGCGAGTTCACGAACCTCGGCAAGCGCCTGACGCTGCGGATCGAGCGCAGCCTGGACGAAGGCCGCGACCTTCAGGGCATCTTCGTGCGCGCGACCAGCAACAACGGCCAGTCGGTCGCCGTCACCGCCGCGCAAGGGACCTTCCTCGCCACCGACGATCCCGACACGATCATCTTCCGCCTGCGCAACGGCGTGCTGGTGAACGACGCGCCGGGCTACAGGACGCCGCGCATCCTCAGCTTCTCCAGCCACGACCTGCCGATCGACTTGCCGCAGATCGAGAATTTCCGTGGGCGCGACGTCGACCGGGAACAGACGATCCCCGAACTGGTGCGGACCGGCAATAATCCCGCCACGCCGCCCAAGCTGCGCAACGAGGTCTGGGCCAATTTCCATTTCCGCATGGCCGAAGTGGCGATGATGCTGCTGCTGCCGCTCGCGGCGCTGGCCTTCGCCATTCCGCCCAAGCGATCGACATCGGCGCTGGGCGTCTTCCTGTCGATCGTGTTCATCGTGACCTATCACAAGATCAACCAATATGGCGAAAGCATCGGCGGCCTGGGCAGGATCGACCCGGTCATCGCCCTGTGGGTGCCGTTCATCCTGGTCGCGGGACTGATCCTGTGGATGTATCATGTCATCGCCAACCGGCCGGGCGGCCAGCCGATCGCGGCGCTGGAGTTCGCCTTCGCAAAGCTCGGCAAGCAGGTCGGCCGGCTGGTCAGGCGCCGCAAGCGCGCCGTCGATCCGGTAGGGGCAACATCATGAGCGCGCCGCAATGGCAATTCTTCCCCTCGCGCCAGATCAGCCTCTACATGGCGCGGCTGTTCCTCACGCGGACCATGGCGGTGCTGGCGCTGCTGGTGGTCGTGCTCCAGACGCTCGACATGCTCGGCCAGTCCGGCGACATCCTGGCCTATCCGGGCAATGGCGACCCGCAGCTATGGCATTATGTCGGCCTGCGCGCGCCGCAGATCATTGCCACCTTCCTGCCTTTTTCGGTGCTGCTGGGTACGCTCGTCATGCTGGCGACGCTCAACCAGAATAGCGAGATCATCTCGATGAAGGCGGCCGGCCTGTCGGCACACCAGATATTGGCGCCGATGATCGCGGCGGCGCTGGGCATCGCCCTGCTCAGCTACACCTTCAACGAGCGCATCGTCGCGCGGTCCACGGCGGCGCTCAGCGCCTGGCAGGCGGTCGATTACGGGCCGATCCCCGCCGACAGCGGGGTCAAGTCCAATCCCTGGGTGCGGGACGGCAACAATCTGGTCACGGCGGCCATCGTCGCCGGGCGCGGCGCGCAGGTGCAGCTGCGCAAGGTGCAGATATTCAACCGCGTCAACAACAGCCTGACCACCATCGTCCAGGCGCCGCGCGGCCATTATGACGCGGCCACCAAGAGCTGGCTGCTGGAGGAGGCGCGCCAGTTCGACGTGGCGCGGGGCACGGTACGCAATATCGGCACGGTGCGCTTCGGCCGCGACATCCGCCCCGACCAGTTCACCCTGTCGCGAGTCGATCCCGACGCGATGACCTTTTCGCAGCTCGACGCGGCGATCTCCGACCTGCGCGACGCTGGCCGGCCGACCGCCGCGCTGGAGGCGAGCCTGTGGCACAAGATCGCCGGGCCGCTGTCCGCGCTGCTGATGCCGCTGCTTGGATCGGTCGCCGCCTTCGGCCTCGCGCGATCTGGCCAGCTTTTCCTGCGCGCGGTGATGGGCATGGCGCTGGGCTTCGCCTATTTCGTCGCCGACAATTTTTCGCTGGCGATGGGTAATCTGGGCGCCTATCCGCCCTTCCTGGCGGCCTGGGCGCCCTTTTTCCTGTTCCTGCTGCTGGGCGAGACGGTGCTGTTCCGCACCGAGGAATAACGCCGCGTCAGGCGCGCCGCATCGTGCCGCGCGCGATCTTGCCCACCAGCGGCATCATGCCCTTGTAGCTCGCCTGGTCGTAGAGCGACTGCGCGCCCATGGCCGCGACCATGCGGGCGTGAGCCTTGCCCAGCGCATGATAGGGGACGCTTGGCAGCAGGTGGTGGAGCGCATGATAGCGCAGGCCCACCGGCGCCCAGACCGCCGCCCACCAGCCGGGCGGCGGCACGTTGACGGAATCGAGATATTGCGCCGTAACGGTCATCGCGTCGCCCTCATTCTCCCACAGATGCGCGACCAGCGTGCGAAGCTGATTGACGACGGTCATGGCCGAGTGAACCGCCATATAGGTCAGCAAGGGCCGCCAGCCGAAGGCGAAGACGCTGGCGACCAGTGCGAGCGCGAACAGGCTCGCGCCCGCTTCCTGCCACATCCACTGGCGCCTGAAATCCCCCTCCGGCGCGCGGCGGCGATAGGCTGGGTTGATCGACAGCGCCGAAGCCCGCTCCCGCACCAGCCGGCGCAGCGGCGGAATGATAAGTCCGAGGGGGGTCAGCAGACCGAAGCGCAGGATCAGGCCGACCGGGGCCAGCGCCGCCGTCACAACGAACAGCGGCAGCGACCAGGGCTTCATCAGCGCCAGCGGCAGATATTCCGGGTCTTGCGCGGTGCCGTAGCGGGTGCGGGCATGATGCTGGGTATGGACGCCCTCATACATGAAGGAAGGGATCATCAGCGGCACGCCGATCAGCAGGTTCCAGGCGAAGCGGAAGCCCGGCAGCGCCCCCTTGCGGATATGGGTCAGTTCATGGATGAAGCTGGCCGCGCGATACAGGGCCAGCATCGCCACCAGTCCAGCCACGACCGCCAGCACGGCCCTGTCGATCAGGATCGCGCCCGCCAGCCCCGCATAGCCGATCAGGGTCGATGCCAGAAAATCCGGCCAGTAGATGGCGGGGTTGGCCGTCGAGAACTCGCGCGTCAAGTCCGCCGCCGCGCGCAGCATGGTCGCGTCGTCGGGGATCGGGGCGCGCCGGGTACCGCCCGCCAGCAGGGGGGCAGCCATCGGCGCGACTATGGTTTCATGCATCGTCATGATGGCGTCCTAGCGGGCAAATATGCACAGATCGTGGCAGCAACAGGGCAATTTCAACGGCGCGAAATCACGCCGGCGAAGGGCGACGCCGCTTGACAAGCGCCGCCCAAGCCAAGCACTGGTCCCACCCCATCGCAGCCGGGCAGGAACATCGTGGCCATATCCGATCTAGTCATCACCCCCGTGTCCGGCAAGGCCGACCTTAAGGCTTTCGTGGACCTGCCCTGGAGGCTCTATGCCGACGATCCGGCCTGGGTGCCCCCGCTCAAGAGCGAGGTCTATGGCCTGCTGACGCCCGGTAAAAACCCCTTTTTCGAGCATGCCGAGGCGCAATATTTCCTGGCGCGGCGTGGGCGCAAGGTGGTCGGGCGCATCTCCGCCCATATCGACCGGCTGGCGCTGACCATGCCGGCCGAACAGGGGATGGGGCCGGGCACCGGCAATTTCGGCCTGTTCGAGGCGGAGGATGCCGATACTGCCGCCGCCCTGATGGCGGCGGCCGAAAAATGGCTGCGGGACAAGGGCATGACTCGCGTGCTGGGCCCGATCTCGCTGTCCATCTGGGAGGAACCGGGGCTGCTGATCGCCGGGCACGACCACCCGCCGACCGTGATGATGGGGCATAATGCCGCCGCTTATCAGCCGTGGATCGAGGGTGCGGGATATATGCCGGTCAAGCAGCTCAAAACCTTTGATCTGGACATCGTCAAACCCTTCCCGCCGCTGATCGAGCGGATCGTCGCGTCGGGCGAGAAGAACCCCCGGATCACCATCCGCCGCGTCGACAAGTCCAAATTCGATCAGGAAGCGGCGATCATCCTTGGGCTGCTGAACGACGCCTGGGACCGGAACTGGGGATTCGTGCCGATCACCGACACGGAGGTCGCCTTCACCGGCAAGAAGCTGAAGACCATCGTGTTCGAGGATTTGATCCGCATCGCCGAGGTGGAGGGCCAGCCGGTCGCCTTCATGATGACGCTGCCCGACCTCAACGAGGCGCTGAAGCCGCTCAACGGCTCGCTGCTGCCCTTCGGCTGGGCGAAGCTGCTGCTATGGCTGCGCCGGCCGCAGGTGCGCACCATGCGCGTGCCGCTGATGGGCGTGAAACGCAGCCTTCAAGCGTCCCGCCTCGCCAGCCAGCTAGCCTTCATGATGATCGAGTTCATCCGCCGGGACGCGGTGACCAAGTTCGGCGCGACGCGCGGCGAGATCGGCTGGGTGCTGGAGGATAATCAGGGCATGAACGCCATCGCCGACGCGATCGGCAGCAAGGTCAACAAAGTCTACCAGATCTACGAAAAGGCGCTGTAGGGATCGGGGTAACGCGCATCGGGCCAGCAATTTCCTCCGAAGTTCGCGAGCATGGCTTGCCTTATTTGAGCGGGTCATACTTCGCTTCGAGTCTTCCAAATACCTGCGGAGGCAGGTGTCGGACAGGCTGATTGGCACGGAGGCTTCTCGACTGCGCTCGAAGCGAACGAGGTTGGTTCAATCTGACGGGACAGAGTTTAGGCCGCCAGTTTCAACCGGATTTCAACACGCAAGCCGCCCTCCGGCCGATTGGCGAGCCGCAGGACGCCCCCCTCCTGCTCTACGGCGCGGTCGACGATCGCCAGGCCCAGACCCAGGCCGCGCGTGTTGCGCTGGCGCGCCTGATCGAGGCGAGTGAAGGGCTTTAGCACATCGGCCAGCCGCTGGTCGGGAATGCCAGGTCCGTCATCCTCGACGCGGATGATCGCCTGCCCGCCCTCCTGGACCAGCGAGATCCGTGCCCGGTCGCCATAATGGAGCGCATTTTCCACCAGATTGCCGAAGGCCCGGCGCATGGCGCTGGGGCGGATGGCCATGTCCAGATGGTCGGGCCCATCATAATCCACGTCGTGGCCCTGATCCTGGAGATTATCGACGATCGTCGCCAGCATGACGGCTAGGTCGGTGTGAACGCGGGTTTCGGGATCGCGCTCGCCACCCAGGAACGCCAGGAGGGAATCGATCATCGCCGTCATTTCGGCGACGTCGGTGGCGATGGCGGCGCGCGCGGCGGGCTCGGTCAGTTCCTCCAGCCGCAATTGCAGGCGGGCGAGCGGCGTGCGCAGGTCGTGGCCCACCGCCGCCAGCGTCTCGGTCCGCTCGGCGATCAGGCGGTGGATGCGACCCTGCATGACGTTGAAGGCGCGGATCAGGTGGCGCACATCCTCGGTACCAGCCTCCTGCACCTCGACCCGGTCCTGAAGGCCGATGCGTTCGGTGGCTTGGGCCAAATCGCGCAAGGGCGCGAGCGTTCGGCGGATCAGCAGGCCGCCCGCGAACAGCAGCGCCAGCACCGGGATGAGCGCCAGCCCCATCCGGCCCAGCGTGAACTCCCATTTACCGACCGCGTGGTGCATGCCGAAATAGAGCCAGCTTCCGTCCGGCAGACGCAGGCCGCCGCTGATTTCCGAATGCCGTCCCGGCGAAGCCAGGCGCAGGCGCAGATTGGAGCGGGCGAGCGACGGTTCCCAGGACAATATCTGCCGCCGCATCTTGTCGAGATCGGGGGCGAGCGGCGGCGCGGGCAGCGACGCGGTCCAGTGGATCTCGTAGCGCTCGGTCGTCAGCTGCACCGCCAGCGCCCGGCGTTCCGCACGCGGCGCCTCGTGCATCAGCTTGCGCGCGATCACCAGATGCTCGGCAAGGCGCTTGGCGTCATCCTCCTGCAGCGAGAGATGGCTCGCCCGTTCGTAGATCAGCGTGCCGACCGCGAACTCCAGCACCACGGTCAGCAGCAGGATGGCGATCAGGCGCCCCAACAGGCCAACGGAGCTGCTGAATCCGCGGCTCAAGCGCGGCTGACCTCGGCATTGAACATATAGCCTACGCCGCGGACGGTGGTTATCGGGGCGGGCGCGTCGCTGGTCGACAATTTGCGCCGCAGGCGGCTGACCAGGACGTCGATGCTCCGGTCGGAACTGTCGCCCATGCGGGTGCGCGACAATTCGATCAGCCGCTCGCGGGCGATCACCCGCTGCGGATGGCTCAGGAAGCTGCCGAGCAGATCGAATTCCGCGCCGGTCAGTTCCACTACCGCGCCGCTGGGCGAACGCAGTTCGCGCCGGGGGAAATTGACCGTCCAGCCGGCGAAACGGGCTTCGCTGTCGCGCGCCTCGTCCGGCCCGCGCTCAAGGCCGGCCCGGCGCAGGATCGCGCGGATGCGCGCGATCAGCTCGCGCGTCCCGAACGGCTTGGCGAGATAATCGTCGGCGCCCAGTTCCAGCCCGACGATTCGGTCCGTCTCGCTGCCCTTGGCGCTGATGAAGATGATCGGCACGTCGCTCTTGCGGCGGATCTGGCGGCACAGGTCGATGCCGTTCGTTCCCGGCAGCATGACGTCCAGCACGACGAGGTCGACCGGCCCGGCGTCGAAGGCCACCCACATTTCCGGCCCCGACGAAGCCGGACGCACGGCATAGCCATGTTCCTGCAACGCGCGCGCCGTCAACGTGCGAAGCGGCGGGTCGTCCTCGACCAAGATGATGGCGGGTGCGGTCAAGCGTGGAAATGTCGGATAAGGATCATGACGGATCGAGATAAGGAGCCGCTCTGCCAGGGTCAACCGAACGGACGCCCAGCGATGCTGCGCAGCAACCGCAGCAACATTTTGTCATGATAGAGAGAAGTTGGGCGTCCGGATGGAAACGCCCAACCCTTTTAGATGGCGGTCGGCGCGGCGGCATGACGCGTCGCGACCGTCCGGCAGGGCATCAGAAGGCGGCCGACAGCGAGAACACCACCTGGCTGCGCGCGATCGACTTGCCGGCATTGTCGCCATCGACCACTTCGAAGTTCGGGCGGATATAATTTTCCTCGACCCGGGCGATGTCGGTATCGACATAGGCGATGCCCAGCGTCAGCGGCGTGCCGGGAATGGCGAGGTCCGCGCCGACCAGCCAGTCGAGATATTTGCCGGTGGGGGCGATCGAGGTGCCGTTCGGGCCCAGGCCTGGATTGCCGTTCGACCAGCCCAGATGCGCCTTCAGCGTGACCGGCGTTTCCGGGATCGAACCGCTGACATCAGTCCAAACGTAGAAATTATCCTCCTTGTCGCCCGGACGGCTCTGCGGCGTGTTCGACCAGTTGCCAAGCGCCTGCTGCTTGGGCGCATAGGCGACGCCGACCAGGCCCTTGACCGGTCCGATCTGGCTCGACAGCTTGACATAAGGTTCCGCGAAGTCGGTCTCGTCAAAGCCGCTCGGATACATATACCAGGTCAGGCCGACGTCGAGGGTCGCGCCGCCCAGCGGAATGGCGTAGCCCGCGAACAGATCGAGTTCCATGTTGGCGCCGCCGAACGTGCCCCAGCCCGACAGGTTGGAAGCCCAGGTGCCGGCGTAGAGGCCGCTTTCATGGGTGGCGGTGATGCCGCCCTGGATCGCCATGGCCCGGTCGCTCTGCGACACGCCACGGAAGCGATAGTCGGATACCAGCGCTACGCTGCCGGAAACGGTGACGGGGCTGGTCGGCTCTTCCTGAGCAAAGGCCGGCGCGCTGGAAAAAAGTGCCAGGGCGGCACAGGCGATCTGATATTTCATGAACATTCCCCTTTGAAAAGAATGTTCCGTCCTGCGGCTGTCCGACTTCGAAATCTGTTCATGCTTCGAATGCCGACGGCTGATCATGGCCTATGGCGCGCTTTACTGCGTTGCAACGGTGCTATGCTTGCTTCATCCACTAAATATTGCCTCTGTGGCAATTAGCGCACTGTTCTTTTCTGAGATATGTTTATACATTTCTACAATATTTCTATATTGCAACATACTGCAAGTCGAGAAGCCTGCGATCTTTCGGACCGCAAACTTCGTCTGCGAAGGCAAGCGCTTTGCCTAAGCGGCGAGTTGCGTCATCCGGCCGGTCGCTCCCAGCAACTCCACCTGCGATCCGGCCTTGCGGCGGCGGTCGATCCATTCGCGCACCATTTCCGCGCAAGTATGGTCGATATGGTTGAGGCGCTCGACGTTCAGGATGACCGGCCGGCTGGCCGGCACGGATTCCAACCTGCCCGACAGGCCGGGCAGGTTGAGGAAGGTAGCCGTTCCCTGCAACGCTACTTCATGCTTGTCCCCCGCATCCGTCTCCTCGACCTTCAGCCGCAGGCCGCGGGCGTGAGGCACCAATTCGATCAGCGATAAGCCGATGCCCACGAGCACGCCGGTCAGCAGGTCGGTAGCGACCACCATGATCAGCGTCGCTGCCCAGACGAGCGCCGGAAGCGGTCCATAGCGGTGAAGCAGATGCCGCACATGGTCGACGCTGACCAGCCGGAAGCCAGTGACGACCAATATGCCCGCCAGCGCCGCCATCGGGATTTCCCGCAGCAGCCAGGGGAGCACCGCCACGAAGGCGAGAATCCACATGCCATGAAGAATGGCGGACAGGCGCGTCTTCGCCCCGGCCTGGACGTTGGCGGAACTGCGGACGATCACGCCCGTCATCGGCAGGGCGCCCGCGCCGCCGCACAGGAAATTGCCGACGCCCTGCGCCCACAATTCCTTGTTGTAGTTGGTGCGCACGCCATTGTGCATCCGGTCGACCGCCGCCGCCGACAATAATGTCTCCGCGCTGGCGATGAAGGCGATGGCGATGGCCGTGGTGATGACCGTCGGGTTCATCATCGTCGCCAACACGCCCTGGTCCGGCAGGGCGACGGCGGCGACGATGCTTTCGGGCACGGCCACGCGCGCCACCGGAAGGCCCAGGATGAAAGCCACCAGCGTCGCCAGCACGACGCCGACCAGCGCGGCGGGCACCAGCTTCATCGAGGCGGGGCGGAACTTTTCCCAGCCCAGCATCGCCCCGATGGTGACCAGACCGACAGCGAAGGCGGTCGCGGCGTCCTGGTTCGACAGGCCCAGCAACTGGCCGGGCATGGCCAGCAGGTTGGAAAGGCCGCTGGACAGCGGCTTGTCGTCGAACAGAACATGGAACTGCCCGACGACGATCAGCACGCCGATCCCCGCAAGCATGCCGTGGACGACCGCCGGGGAAATGGCGCGAAACCAGCCGCCGACGCGGGCCAGACCGGCCAATATCTGGATGATGCCGGCCAGCATCAGGATCGGACCCAAGGCGGAAAGCCCCTGTTCGCGGACGATTTCGAAGACGATGACGGCCAGACCCGCCGCCGGGCCGCTGACTTGAAGCGGCGAGCCCGCCAGCGCGCCGACGACGATGCCGCCGATGATGCCGGTGATCAGCCCCTTTTCAGGCGGGACGCCCGAAGCGATGGCGATCCCCATGCACAGCGGCATCGCCACCAGGAACACGACGATGGATGCGGTGAAGTCCCGGCTGAAAGTGGCGGACAAGCCCTTCAACATCGGTTTACTCCGCCGCCTGGATATAGTCGACGTCGGCGGCCAAGCGCCGGCCGTGCGGCAGCGCGACCGGCAGGGGCGCATCCTCGCGCAGGGGCATGAAGCGGCCAGTCTCTCCGTCCAGACCCAGGACCACGCCCGCATGGATGTCCACGAACCAGCCGTGGAGCGCGATCTCGCCGCGCGCGATGCCCGACGCGACCGACGGGTGGGTGCGCAGATGGGCCAGCTGGGCCACGACATTCTCCAGGCTGACGGTGCGGATCTTTTCCTGGTCCGACAAGTCGCTGGGGTAGCTTTCGCGGGCGACCTTCTGCGCGGCATGGGAATGGCGCAGCCATGCGGCGACATTGGGCATCGGGGCCAGCGCCTCTTCATGGACCAGCGCCTTCATCGCGCCGCAGTCGCTATGGCCGCAAATGATGATGTCGCGCACGCCCAGCGCCATGACCGCATATTCGACGGTCGACGACACGCCGCCGTTCATGTTGGAATAGGGGGGCACGATGTTGCCGGCGTTGCGGCAGACGAACAGGTCGCCGGGATCGGCCTGCATGATATGCTCGGGCACGATGCGCGAATCGGCGCAGGAGATCATCAGCGCCTTGGGACTTTGGCCATCGCTAGCCAGACGGTTGTAGAGCGCACTCTGGTTCGGGAAGACATGCTTCTCAAAGCTGAATACGCGACCGATCAGTTCGTTCATGGCGACATTCCTTGACTGGCTGGCGCGGCGGGGGCAGCCGCTCCATCGCAGTCAAGATAGGCAAGCGGTTTTGCTGCGGCGCAGCGCACTTGTTAAAAAATGTGTCTGGGATGATCGGACCAAAAGGACGGTATCAGCCATGCTCGACCGCAGCGCTGAACATATAGCCCGCGCCCCGCACCGTCACGATGGGCGCCGGCACGCGGCCATAAGTCAATTTGCGCCGCAGCCGGCTAATCAGCACATCGACGCTACGGTCCGAGGATTCGCCCGGGCGCGATCCCGACAGTTCGATCAGCCGGTCGCGCGCGATCACTCGTTGCGGCTGGTCGGTCAGCACCGTGAGCAGGTCGAACTCCGCGCCCGTCAGCTCGACCAGATCGCCGGCGGGATCATGCAATTCGCGGCGGGGAAAGCTGATCAGCCAGCCGTCGAACCGGGCCTCCTGCCTCCGGCTGGCGGGAGACAGTCCCTGGGTCCTGCCCCGGCGCAAGACTGCACGCAACCGCGCCAGCAACTCACGAGCGGAATAGGGTTTGGTGAGGAAATCGTCTGCGCCCAACTCCAGGCCGACGACACGGTCCACCTCCGTGCTATGGGCGCCCACCAGGATGATCGGCACGTCGCTGCGCTCGCGCAGGCCTCGGCATAGGTCGGTGCCCTGCGGCCCCCGCAGCGCGGTATCCAGAACGACGGCGCTGAGGTCCGTCCCCTCGACAGCCCGCCAGATCGCATCGGCCGAGGTCGCGTCACGCGTCTGAAAGCCGCTTTCTTCCAATGTTTCCCGCACGCGCGCGCGCATGTCAGGCTGGACATCGGCAATCAGAACCAGGGGTGCGTTCATCCGGCCGGTCGGCCCGACGAGCGAAACGCGTCAGGACCACGGCACGCCAAGCCGGACAAGGGAAGGAAAGGCATGGGCGCATCCTGAAACAGCGGATATCTCAGGCATGGAAACTAGCGCGCGATCCTGTCTGCGACATGGGCGCTTTGTAACAAAAGGTTGCTGGAGGCTGACGCATCCCAGGCCATCAGGGGTTTGGCCGCCTCTGTCGGGAGCCGCGCCATCTCCGCACCCAGATCGCTGAGCACGGCCGCCAGCCAGGCGGCATCCTGCGCCGCGCGGTGGCGGCCGCCGACCGCTCCATCGGCCCGCGCGACCGCACCCGCGATGCGCTGCTCGCCCGCGCCAAGCTCATCGATCACCAGCGAGACATGGTCGATGGCGAACGGGCGGACCGTTCCGGCGGCCGTGCACAGGGTGTCGAGCCAATATTGATCGATCAGGCTGTCGGCGACGATCCGATGCCCGGCCACGGCGGCGGCCAGTTCATCGAACACGCGGCTCACGGGCACCCCGCCGCGCTCAAGATCGGCGGGGGTTAGGCCATGAAGCGCCTGCGCCTCATCG
This sequence comes from Sphingobium sp., assembly GCA_033795485.1. GTDB lineage: Bacteria > Pseudomonadota > Alphaproteobacteria > Sphingomonadales > Sphingomonadaceae > Sphingobium. The sequence continues at coordinate 13,969 of JARYGO010000017.1, read as the reverse complement.
GTCCAGTCCCATCCCCGCCAATCCTGATGCGGCCGGATCAGCCAGTTGCGCGCCATTCCGGGGCAGGCGATGCCGACCTCTATGGGATAGGACCGGCCGTGCCGGGGGAGGCAGGACGCCTCGAAATCTATCGTGATGATGGCCAAGATTCGGCCTCCGTGATTCGCCTCTCCGCTCCCCCGCCCTCTATTCACGCGAGATCATTGCAGCACCAAGTCAGCGGCCGCGCTTTTTCCGTCGAACGGAGCCGACAGCAGGGCCAACCCGGCGGCAGGAAAATTCCATCCCCGGCGCGTCAGATTCCAGGAGAAGATGAAGGCCCAGCCACGGGCGGCGGGCATACCCCGCCCCTGTCAGTGAGACACTGCCTTCTGCCCGCCCGATGGCTGCTCCCAGCATCGAAGCGGGTATAGCCATGCGCCAGATCCGGAATCGCCGGCCGCCGCACCCTGTTCGGTGCGCCAGGGCTAACCGCCGGCGGCGTCCAGCACCCTGGCGATCGCGACCGTCACGTCATCGATGTCCGCCATGCCGTCGACCCGCGAGACGATGCCGCGCGCCTCGTAGATGGGCAGGATCGGCGCGGTCTTGGCCCGGTATTCGGCCATGCGGGTGCGCACCGTCTCCTCATTGTCGTCGGGTCGACGCTTGAACTCATGGCCGCCGCATTTGTCACAACTGTCCTGGACCTTCGGCAGCTTGAAGACGTCATGATAGCCCTCGCCGCAGGTGGCGCAGGTGAAGCGGCCGGTGATGCGCTCGACCAGCGCGTCCTCGTCCACCTCCAGCTCAATCACATGGTCGAGCGTGCGACCGCGATCCGAGAGGATCGTATCGAGCGAATGGGCCTGCGCCTCGGTCCGGGGATAGCCGTCGAAGATGACGCCGGTTTCCGGGGGAAGCGCGTCAAGCGCCTCGCCGATGATACCCGACACTACTTCGTCGGGAACGAGCGCGCCTGCTTCCATCAGCGCCTTGGCCTGAAGGCCGACCGGCGTCCCCGCCTTCACGGCCGTGCGCAGCATGTCGCCGGTCGAGAGCTGGACCATGGACCGGCTGTCGACGAGCCGGGTGGCCTGGGTTCCCTTACCGGCGCCTGGAGGGCCAAGCAGGATGATGTTCATGCGCGCAATACTCCCCTGTTCTGCGCCGCGAAAACGACAGGTCCCTCCTTTAGCGGAGGCGGCCCTTCAGCTTCGCCTTCTTGATGAGATCGCCATATTGATGAGCGAGCAGATGGCTTTGAATCTGTGTGACGGTATCCACCGTTACATTGACCACGATCAACAGGCTAGTCCCGCCAAGATAGAAGGGAATCCCCGCGCGGGCGATCGCGAACTCGGGCACCAGGCAGATGAAGGCCAGATAGGCCGCGCCGATCACGGTGATGCGGGTCAGCACATAGTCCAGATAGAGTTCGGTGTTCTTGCCGGGACGAATGCCGGGGATGAAGCCGCCGTTGCGCTTCAGATTGTCCGCCGTCTCTTCCGGATTGAACACGACCGCCGTATAGAAGAAGCAGAAAAAGACGATGCCCAGGCCATAAAGGGCCATATAGACCGGGCTGCCGTGCGACAGATATTGGTTGAGCGTCAGCACGAAATCGCCGAGCCGGCTCTCGCCCGCGACGGTCTGGCCGGCGAATTGCGAGATGGTGAGCGGCATCAGCAGCAGGGAGCTGGCGAAGATCGGCGGGATGACGCCGGCGGTGTTGACCTTGAGCGGCAGGTGGCTGCGATCCGCCTGCATAATGCCCTGGCGGGTTTGGCGCTTGGGATATTGGATGAGGACGCGGCGCTGCGCCCGCTCCATGAAGCAGATGAAGGCGATGAGGCCGAAGCCCAGGACGATGACCGCGAAGATCAGCAGGCCGGAGATCGCGCCGGTACTGCCCGATTTGAACAGGTTGCTCAGCGTCACCGGCAGTTGGGCGACGATGCCGGCCATGATGATCAGGCTGACGCCGTTGCCGATGCCGCGCGAAGTGATCTGCTCGCCTAGCCACATCAGGAACATGGTGCCGCCGATCAGCGAGATGACGGCGGCGACGCGGAACAGCATGCCCGGATCGACGACCGCCTGCACGCCTGAGGACGCGCCGTAGCTTTCAAGGCCGACGGCGATGAAATAGCCCTGCACGGCGGTCAGTCCGACGGTTCCGTAACGGGTATATTGGTTGAGCTTCTTGCGCCCGCTTTCGCCTTCTTTCTTGATGGCGGCGAGCTGGGGCGAGAGCGAGGCGGAGAGCTGCACCACGATCGACGCGGTGATATAGGGCATGACGCCGAGCGCGATCAGGCTCATGCGCGACAGGCTGCCGCCCGAAAAGGTGTTGAAGATGTCGAGGACGCCGCCCTGGGTCTGGCTGTAAAGCTGCGACAGGGCGGTCGGATCGACGCCGGGCAGCGGCACGAAGCTGAGGAAACGGAACACGATCAGCGCGCCGAAGGTGAACCACAGACGCTTTTTCAGATCGGTCGCCTGGCTGAACTTCGCCAGGGAGAGATTGGACGCCAACTGATCGGCTCTCGATGCCATTCGCTTACCTTCAAGTCACGCAAGGGTCCGGGCAGCCCGGACCGGAATCGCTTCCCATTAACGGCGTCGGGCCGTCATGTCGAACGGAGTATGCAGCAGAACGCCGCTCGCATGAAAGCGGCGTCCCGAAACGCGCAACCCCGCCGACCCATATCGGGCAGCGGGGTTGGCGTTACAAGTCGCTAGAAGCGCGTCAGGCCTTCTTGGCGGCCTTGGCGGTGCCCTTCTTGGCCTTCGCCTTGTCGGCGGCCGCGACGACTTCGATGACGTCGACGGTGCCGCCGGCCTTCTCGACCGCCTCGATCGCGCCCTTGGACGCGCCGGCGACGGAGAAGCTGACCTTCGCGGTCAGTTCGCCCTTGCCCAGCAGGCGCACGCCGTCCTTGCCGCCGCGAACCAGATTGGCGGCCTTCAGGGCGGCCTGGTCGAGCGTCGCCGCCGTGTCGAGCTTGCCGGCGTCGATCGCCTTCTGGACCGCGCCCAGGTTCACGATGGCGTAATCCTTGGCGAAGATATTGTTGAAGCCGCGCTTCGGGATACGCATGTGGAGCGGCATCTGGCCGCCCTCGAAACCATTGATGCTGACGCCCGAGCGCGCCTTGGCGCCCTTCTGGCCCCGGCCGGCGGTCTTGCCCTTGCCCGAGCCGATGCCACGGCCGACACGCATGCGGCCCTTGCGGCTGCCTTCATTATCGCGGAGTTCGTTGATCTTCATGATGTGCACTCGCTTTCGCTATGTTCGCGCGGAGGCCCGATCCTCGGATCGGGCCGGAGCCCCAGCGCAGGCTGGGGCCTTGATGGCTGGGTTGACCCTATCATGGGTTCCAACCCGAGGCCCGAGATCCCAGCTTTCGCTGGGATGACGATGTTATGTTACTCGACCACTTCCACCATATGGGGCAGCTTCTTGATCATGCCGCGGATTTCCGCGCTGTCTTCAAGCTCCACCACGCGGTGCATCTTGCCCAGGCCCAGGCCGATCAGAATCTTCTTCTGGTCGGCGGGGCGGCGGATCGGCGAACCGACCTGCTTGATCTTGATCTTCGCCATATCAGTTACTCCGCAATCGCTTCGGCGTCGGCCTGCGCGACCTCGGCGGAGGCGCCGCCGCGACGCAGCAGGTCGGCGACCTTCTTGCCGCGACGCTGGGCTACCGACTTGGGGCTGGTCTGCTCGGTCAGCGCCTCGAAGGTCGCCCGGATCATGTTATAGGGGTTCGACGTGCCGTTCGACTTGGTCACGACGTCTGCCACGCCCAGGCTCTCGAACACGGCGCGCATCGGACCGCCGGCGATGATGCCGGTGCCCTGCGGGGCCGAACGGAGCGTGACCTTGCCCGCGCCGAAATGGCCCAGGCCGTCATGATGGAGCGTGCGGCCTTCCTTCAGCGGAACGCGGACCATCGCCTTCTTGGCGGCGGCGGTCGCCTTGCTGATGGCCTCGGGCACCTCGCGGGCCTTGCCATGGCCGAAGCCGGCGCGGCCCTTGCCGTCGCCGACCACTACCAGCGCAGCGAAACCGAAGCGCTTGCCGCCCTTCACGGTCTTGCTGACGCGGTTGATGTGGACGAGCTTCTCGATCAGCTCTTCGCCGCCGTCCTCGTCGCGATTGCCGCCACGGCGGTCATCGCGACGGCCACGGCCGCCACGCTCGCCACGGTTGCGATCGCCGCCGCCACGGTTGCCACGGCCGCCACGGCCGGGACCGCGCCCTTCCTGGGGCTGGACGAAATCCTGGGAATTGGAATCCTGGCCCACGATGGTTTCGGGCTGGTTGCCAGCGCCGGTGGTGTTTTCATCTGCCATTATCAGAACTCCAGCCCGGCTTCACGGGCCGCATCGGCCAGCGCCTTGACGCGGCCATGGAAAAGAAAGCCTCCGCGGTCGAACACGACCTTGGTGACGCCCGCCTTGGTGGCGGCCTCCGCCACGCGCTTGCCGACATCGGCAGCCGCTTCGGAGGTCGCGCCGGTCTTGCCGAGCGCCTTGGAGCCGGTATCCTTGTCCAAGGTCGAAGCGGCGGCGACGGTCGTGCCCGCCGCATCGTCGATCACCTGGGCATAGATGTGCCGGCCGGTGCGGTGGATGGACAGCCGGGGCTTGTCGCCCGAGCGCGCCCGAAGGGCGGTGCGAACGCGGCGACGACGCCGCTCGAAGAGGGAAAGCTTTGCCATCTTACTTCTTCTTCCCTTCCTTGCGGAAGATGAACTCGCCGTCATATTTGATGCCCTTGCCCTTATAGGGTTCGGGCTTGCGCCAGCGACGGATCTCGGCGGCCACCTGGCCGACCTTCTGCTTGTCGATACCGCTGATCTCGACCGTGGTGTTGTCCGGGGTCTTGATCTCGATTCCCTCGGGGATCGCGAAATCGACGTCGTGGCTGTAGCCGAGCTGCAGCTTCAGGTTCTTTCCCTGCGCGTTCGCGCGATAGCCGACGCCGGTGATCAGCAGCTTCTTGGAGAAGCCCTCGGTCACGCCGGTGATCAGGTTCTGCACCAGCGTGCGCTGCATGCCCCAGAAAGCGCGCGCCGCCTTCGTGGGGTTGGCGGGCTGGACCGAAATGCCGTCATTCTCGACCGCATAGCTGATCTCGTCGCGCAGCGGCATGGCCAGGGTGCCCTTGGGGCCCTTGACCGAAAGCTGGCCGCCTTCGATGGTCGCCGTGACGCCCGCGGGAATCGCGACGGGTTTCTTGCCGATGCGGCTCATCAGAACACCTCCGCCAGCACTTCGCCACCGACATTCTGCTCGCGCGCTTCGGCATCGGACAGAACGCCACGGGGCGTCGAGACAATGGTGATGCCCAGGCCGTTGCGCACCACCGGCAGTTCCTTCGAACCCGAATAGACGCGGCGGCCGGGCTTGGACACGCGAGCGACATGCTTGATCGCGGGCTGGCCCTCGAAATATTTCAGCTCGATGCGCAGGCCAGGATGCTTGCCAAGGACTTCCTCGGAATAGCCGCGGATATAGCCTTCGCGCTGGAGCACGTCGAGCACGCGAGCGCGCAGCTTGCTGGCGGGGGACATAACGCTGTCCTTCTTCGCCTGCTGCCCGTTGCGGATGCGGGTGAGCATATCACCCAGGGGATCGGTCAATGCCATGAGAGGATATCCTTACCAGCTCGACTTGGTGACGCCGGGGATCAGGCCCTTATTGGCCAGATCGCGGAGCTGAATGCGGCAGAGCCGGAACTTGCGATAATAGGCGCGCGGACGGCCGGTCACTTCGCAACGGTTCCGGATACGGGTCGGATTGCCGTTGCGAGGGATTTCCGCCATCTTCAGACGCGCCATCAGGCGTTCCGTGTCGTCGGCCGACTTGTCGTCGGCAACCGCCTTCAGACGCGCATATTTGCCGGCATATTTCTTGACCAGCTTCTTGCGACGCTCATTCTTGTTGATGGAACTCAGTTTCGCCATGACTTAAGTTCTCTTCCTTAGCCTAACGGGTTGGGAGAGAAGCGGGGCCTGATCGCTCAGGCCGCCTGCTTCTCTTCTTCCTGCGGGAACGGGAAACCGAACAGGCGCAGCAGCTCGCGCGCCTCGTCGTCCGTCCTCGCGGTGGTGGTGACGATGATGTCCATGCCGCGCACCTTGTCGATGCGGTCATAGTTGATCTCGGGGAAGATGATCTGCTCCTTGATGCCGAAAGCGTAATTGCCACGGCCGTCGAAGCTCTTCGGATTGAGACCACGAAAATCGCGCACGCGGGGGAGAGCGATGTTCACCAGACGGTCGAGAAACTCGTACATGCGCTCGCGGCGAAGCGTGACCTTCGCACCGATCGGCATGCCCTCGCGCAGCTTGAACTGCGCGATCGACTTCTTCGCCTTGGTGATCACCGGCTTCTGGCCCGCGATCAGCTCCATTTCCTCGGCCGCCGAAGTGACCTTCTTCTTGTCCTGCGTCGCTTCGCCCACGCCCATGTTGAGCGTGATCTTCTCGATCTTCGGAACTTCCATGACGTTCTTGTAGCCGAACTTCTCGGTCATCGCCTTCGCGATCTCGGCGTCATAGAGCGCCTTGGAGCGCGGGATATATGTGTCGGCCATTACAGCGTCTCCCCGGACTTCACGGCCACGCGGACCTTCTTGCCGTCCTTGGTCTCGAAACGGACGCGGGTCGGCTTGCCATCCTTGTCGGCGACCGCGACGTTCGAAACGTGCAGCGGCGCGGGCTTGCGGTCGATGCCGCCCTGCGGGTTCGCCTGGTCGGGCTTGCGGTGCCGGGCGTGGACGTTGACGCCCTCGACCAGAACCTTGTCCTCCTTGGGGAACATCTGAAGGACGGTGCCGGTGCGGCCCTTGTCCTTGCCGGCGAGCACGACGACCTTGTCGCCCTTCTTGATCTTAGCGGCGGCCATTACAGCACCTCGGGAGCAAGAGAGATGATCTTCATGTGCTTCTTGGCGCGCAGTTCGCGCACCACGGGGCCAAAGATGCGGGTGCCGATCGGCTCCTCATTCTTGTTGACCAGCACGGCGGCATTGCCGTCGAAACGGATGACCGAGCCGTCGGGACGGCGAACGTCCTTGGCGGTGCGGACGATGACGGCGCGGTGGACGTCGCCCTTCTTGACCTTGCCGCGCGGCGCGGCTTCCTTGACGGAGACGACGATGATGTCGCCAACGCTGGCGAAGCGCCGCTTCGACCCGCCCAGCACCTTGATGCACTGGACGCGCTTGGCGCCGCTGTTGTCGGCGACGTCAAGATTGGATTGCATCTGGATCATGGATCCGGTTCCTTCTCTTTTGGCCTACCGGGACGATCCCCGGCGGTTCCGAAATTCATGCCTCGACCCGGAAGACTCGAAAGCGCGAAGCGCGGGCCTCTAGCCTTTTCTCAAGGAAAAGGCCAGCCCCGCGTTGCGGCCCGCGACCAATGGGTCCGTGACTGGCCTCAGGCCGCCGTTTCGGGCGACTTGTGCGTATCCACCCGCTCGATGACCTTCCAGGTCTTCAGCTTGGAAATCGGGGCGGTCTCCTCGATACGGACCGTCTCGCCTTCCTTGTAGGCGTTGCCCTCGTCATGGGCATGATATTTCTTCGAGCGGCGGATGATCTTGCCGTAGAGCGCGTGCTTAACCTTGCGCTCCACGCGGACGACCACCGTCTTGTCGGTCTTGTCGGAAACCACTGTTCCCGTCAGCACGCGCTTGGGCATCGTGTATTTCCTTCTTACTTCGCGGCCGAGCGCGAACGCTCGGTCTGGACCGTCTTGATCTGCGCGATCGAGCGGCGCACTTCGCGCACCCGGCTCGGCTTTTCAAGCTGGTTGGTGGCCGCCTGGAACCGCAGGTTGAACTGCTCGCGCTTCAGGTTGTTGAGCTCGGTCGACAGTTCGTCGTCCGACTTGGTCTTGAGATCTGCTACGTTCGCCATGACGCTTACGCTCCCAGATGCGAGGTGTCGCCGAGGCGGGCGACGACCTTCGTCTTGATGGGCAGCTTCATCGCGGCGCGCGAGAAGGCCTCTGCTGCGAGCGGACCCGGAACGCCGTCAAGCTCGAACAGGATGCGACCGGGGGCGACGCGCGCCGCCCAATACTCGATCGAACCCTTCCCCTTGCCCTGGCGGACTTCGGCGGGCTTCTTCGACACGGGCACGTCGGGGAACACGCGGATCCACAAACGGCCCTGACGGCGGATGTGGCGGGTGATCGCACGACGGGCCGCCTCGATCTGACGCGCGGTCAGGCGGTCGGGCTCCATGGCTTTGAGACCATAGGCGCCGAAGTTCAGCGCGGTGCCGCCCTTGGCGTCGCCCTTGATCCGGCCCTTGAAGGCCTTGCGGAACTTCATCTTCTTCGGTTGCAGCATGACGCTTTTGCCTTCTTATATTCAGCGCGCCGGGCGCACGCCGGAGGTCTGAGCCTCCAGCATCAGCCGGTCGGTGGCCATCGGATCATGGCCCAGGATTTCGCCCTTGAAGATCCAGACCTTGATGCCGCACACGCCATAGGCGGTGTGGGCTTCGGCTTCGGCATAATCGACGTTCGCGCGCAGCGTGTGCAGCGGAACGCGACCTTCGCGATACCATTCGACGCGGGCGATCTCCGCGCCGCCCAGACGGCCGCCGCAGGTGATCTTGATGCCCTCGGCGCCAAGGCGCAGGGCCGACTGGACCGCGCGCTTCATCGCCCGGCGGAACGCGACGCGGCGCTCCAGCTGATCGGCGATGCCCTGCGCGACCAGGCGGCTGTCGATTTCCGGCTTGCGGATCTCGACGATGTTCAGCGACACGTCCGACGAGGTGAACTCGGCGAGCTTGCGGCGCAGCTTTTCAATGTCCGCGCCCTTCTTGCCGATGATGACGCCGGGGCGAGCCGCATAGATCGACACGCGGCACAGCTTGGCCGGACGCTCGATCACCACCTTGGAGATCGCAGCCTGGGGCAGCGTCTTCATGATGAACTTGCGGATCTTGAGGTCTTCCATCAGCAGACGGCCATAGTCCGCGCCTTCGGCGAACCAGCGGCTGTCCCAGGTACGGTTGATCTGAAGACGCAGACCGATCGGATTGCTCTTATGACCCATGACTTACGCCTCCTCTTCCCCAGCTTCGCGCACGATGATGCGCACCCGGCTGAAGGGCTTCAGGATCTGAGTCGACTTGCCGCGGCCACGCGCGTGGAAGCGCTTCATGGTGATGCTCTTGCCCACCGAGGCTTCCGCGACGACCAGCGAGTCGACGTCCAGATTATGGTTGTTCTCCGCATTGGCGATGGCCGAAGCCAGCACCTTGCGCACGTCGACCGCCATGGCCTTTTTCGAGAAGGCGAGGATGTTCATCGCCTCTTCGACCTTGCGGCCACGGATCAGCGTGGCGACCAGGTTCAGCTTCTGGGCCGACCCGCGAATCTGCGTGCCGACGGCCAAAGCCTCATTGTCCGCGACGCGGCGGGGGGACTTTTCCTTGCCCATTAGCGCTTGCCCTTCTTGTCGGCAGCGTGGCCGGGGAAGAAGCGCGTGGGCGCAAATTCACCGAGCTTGTGGCCGACCATTTCCTCGTTCACCGAAACGGGAACATGCTTGCGGCCATTATAGACGTTGAACGTCAGGCCGACGAACTGGGGCAGGATGGTGGAGCGGCGCGACCAGGTCTTGATCGGCGCGCGGCCACCGGCGTCCTGCGCCGCTTCTGCCTTCTTCAGAAGGCTGAGGTCCACGAACGGACCTTTCCAGACGGAACGAGCCATCGCGGATTACCTCTTCTTCTTGGCGTGACGCGAGCGGATGATGAACTTGTCCGTCGCCTTGTTGTGGCGGGTGCGCGCACCCTTGGTCGGCTTGCCCCAGGGGGTGACCGGATGACGGCCGCCCGAGGTCCGGCCTTCGCCACCGCCATGCGGGTGATCGACCGGGTTCTTGGCGACACCGCGAGTCAGCGGACGCTTACCCAGCCAGCGATTACGGCCGGCCTTGGCGAGGTTGGTGTTGGCGTTGTCAGGGTTCGACACGGCGCCCACGGTGCCCATGCAGTCGGAGCGGATATAGCGCTGCTCGCCCGAGTTCAGGCGGACCATCACCATGCCGCGATCACGGCCCACGACCTGCGCATAGGTGCCAGCCGAACGGGCGAGCTGCCCGCCCTTGCCCGGCTTCATCTCCACATTGTGGACGATGGTGCCGACCGGCATCTGGCCCAGCTCCATGGCGTTGCCCGGCTTCACGTCGGTCTTCTTGCCGGCGATCACCTTGTCGCCCGGCGCCAGGCGCTGCGGCGCCAGGATATAGGCGACGCTGCCGTCGGGATAGTTGACCAGCGCGATGAAGGCGGTGCGGTTGGGGTCATATTCCAGACGCTCGACCGTGCCCTCGACATCCCACAAGCGACGCTTGAAGTCGATGATGCGATAGCGCTGCTTGTGGCCGCCGGCGATGCCGCGCGAGGTCACATGACCCTTGTTGTTGCGGCCACCGGTCTTGCGCTTGCCTTCGGTCAGCGCCTTGACGGGCTTGCCCTTGTGCAGGCTGGACTTGTCGACGAGGATCAGGCCGCGCTGGGCCGGGCTCGTCGGATTATAGTGCTTGAGTGCCATCTTCCGCGCCTCAGATACCGGTGGTGACGTCGATGGACTGGCCTTCGGCCAGCGTCACGATCGCCTTCTTGACGTCCGAACGCTTGTAGGGCTTGCCCTTCCAGCGCTTTACCTTGCCCTTTTGCACCAGCGTGTTGACCGCCTTGACGGTCACGCCGAACAGCGCCTCGACAGCCGCCTTGATCTCCGGCTTGGACGCGTCGCCCGCGACCTTGAAGACCACGGCGTTGTTCTCGGAGAGCAACGTCGATTTTTCGGTGATATGGGGCGCGACGACAATGTCATAATGACGGTTGTCGACGGCCTTCGCCTGCTGCTTAGCCATTGAAACGCGCCTCCAGCTTTTCGACGGCGGCGCGGGTCAGCACCAGCGCGTCCGCCTTCAGGATATCGTAGACGTTTGCGCCGACAGCCGGCAGCAGGTCCACGCCGATGATGTTGGCCGACGCCTTGGCGAAGCTGACGTTCACGGCGTCGCCGTCGATGAACAGCGCCTTGCCCAGGTTCAGCTTGGCGAGATGCGCGACTAGCTCGCGGGTCTTGCCGTCCTTCACGTCCAGGCTGTCGAGCACGGTCAGCGAACCGTTCTTGGCCTTGTCCGACAGGGCCATCTTCAGGCCGAGCGCACGAACCTTCTTGTTGAGGTCGTGGCCGAAGGAGCGGGCGCGGGCGCCGTGCGCCTTACCGCCGCCGATGAAGGTCGGCGCCGCACGATCGCCGTGACGGGCGGTGCCGCCGCCCTTCTGGCGGCCGAACTTCTTACCGGTGCGGGCGACGTCGCTGCGCTCGCGCGTGGCGCGCGCCGGAGCGCGGCGCTTTTCGAGCTGCCAGGTGACGACGCGGTGCAGGATGTCGGCGCGCGGCTCGACACCGAACACGGCGTCGTTCAGTTCCACGTCGCCGGAGACATTTCCTCCGTCGAGGGTCTGTACCTTGACCTTCATGGTTAGCCCTCCTGGCCTTCGGTGGCTTCTGCGGCGACCACGTCCTCGGCGGGCGTGTCGGCAGCGGCCTGATCATTGCTGTTGGCGGCCGCCTTCAGGCTGGCCGGATAAGGGACGTCGGCCGGACGGGGCACCTTGACGGCGTCCTTCACGGTCAGCCAGGTGCCCTTGGCGCCCGGGACGCTGCCCTTCACGAAGAGAAGGCCGCGCTCCACATCGGTACGGACGATCTCCAGATTCTGCTGGGTCCGCTCGCGGTCACCCATATGGCCGGCCATCTTCTTGTTCTTGAAGACGCGGCCCGGGTCCTGGCGGTTGCCGGTCGAACCATGGGCACGGTGGCTGATCGAAACGCCGTGGGTGGCGCGCATGCCGCCGAAGCCCCAGCGCTTCATAGCGCCGGCAAAGCCCTTGCCCTGGGTGTGACCGGCGACATCGACGAGCTGACCCGCGATGAAGTGATCGGCGGCGATTTCGGCACCGACGTCGAGGAGCGCATCCTCGGCGACGCGGAATTCGACCAGACGCGCCTTAGGCTCCACCTCGGCCTTGCCGAAATGGCCGCGCTGCGGCTTGGCGACATTCTTCGCCTTGGCCACGCCCGCGCCGAGCTGGACGGCGACATAGCCGTCGCGATCGACTTCCTTGCGCGCCACGACCTGGTTGCCCTCAAGCGCGAGGACGGTGACGGGGACATGGCGTCCGTCGTCCTGAAACAGGCGGGTCATCCCGACTTTCTTAGCGATCACGCCAGTGCGCATGATCCATACTCCCAATAGAGGCCCCGTTCCGTCCAGGGAATGATCCCTGGCTTGGTCGGGGGCGTATCCAACGAAAAAACCGCACCGGAACAATTCCGCTGCGGCCAACCCAAATTGTAGATCACCCCGTCCGGGTTGGATGCCGACCCCTCTCGGGACCAGCGACGGGGGACCAGGACCACGGCTAAAGCCGCGCGGTATCCCTTGTGTCGTTTGAGCTTCCGGTCTCCCGAAATGCCCGATACCCTGCCGCCCTCCAGGAGAGGCAGGGACTTGCCGGCTTAGGCCAGCTTGATCTCGACGTTCACGCCGGCAGCCAGATCCAGCTTCATCAGCGCGTCGACCGTCTGCGGCGTCGGCTGCACAATGTCAAGCATGCGCTTGTAGGTGCGGACCTCGAACTGCTCGCGTGACTTCTTGTCAACGTGGGGACCACGGTTGACGGTGAACTTCTCGATACGCGTCGGCAGAGGAATGGGCCCGCGGATGAGAGCGCCCGTGCGACGGGCGGTTTCGGCGATGTCGCCGGTCGCCTGATCGAGCACGCGATGATCGAACGCCTTCAGGCGAATGCGGATATTGCTGTCCATGTCCTACTTACCGATGCGAAAGAGCCAAAAAACAAACCGCCCCGTTGAGGCCCTCTAGCGAAATGCCGGCGAGAACCGGTCCGAGGCGGTGAAAATCCGGACCGCGCGAATCACTCGACCCGCGCGGTCCGCTGCCTATATTACTTGGAGATCGTTCCGACAACCCCTGCGCCGACGGTCCGGCCGCCTTCGCGGATGGCGAAGCGCAGACCCGAGTCCATCGCAATCGGGGCGATCAGCTTCACGCCGAGCTTCACATTGTCGCCGGGCATGACCATCTCAGTGCCCTCGGGCAAAATGACCTCGCCAGTGACGTCCGTGGTGCGGAAGTAGAATTGCGGACGATAGTTGGCGAAGAACGGCGTGTGACGGCCACCCTCTTCCTTCGACAGCACATAGACTTCGGCATCGAACTCGGTGTGCGGCGTGACCGAGCCGGGCTTGGCCAGAACCTGGCCGCGCTCGACGTCCTCACGGCCAACGCCGCGAACCAGCGCGCCGATATTGTCGCCCGCACGACCTTCGTCGAGCAGCTTGCGGAACATCTCGACGCCCGTGACGGTGGTCTTGCGGGTGTCCTTGATGCCGACGATCTCGACTTCCTCGCCGACCTTGACGATGCCGGTCTCGACGCGGCCGGTAACGACGGTGCCGCGACCCGAGATCGAGAACACGTCTTCGATCGGCATCAGGAAGGGCTTGTCGACCGGACGCTCCGGCTGTGGAATCCAGCTGTCGACCGCAGCCATCAGCTTCAGGACGGCGTCATGGCCGATTTCCGGGGTCTTGTCCTGCAGCGCGGCGACGGCCGAGCCCGGAATGATCGGAATATTGTCGCCGTCGAAATCATAGGACGACAGCAGCTCGCGGATTTCCAGCTCGACCAGCTCGAGGATCTCGGCATCGTCGACCAGATCGACCTTGTTCATGAACACGACGAGCTGGGGAACGCCGACCTGCTTGGCGAGCAGGATGTGCTCGCGGGTCTGCGGCATCGGGCCGTCGGTGGCCGACACGACCAGGATCGCGCCGTCCATCTGGGCGGCGCCGGTGATCATGTTCTTCACATAGTCGGCGTGGCCCGGGCAGTCGACGT
>JARYGO010000016.1:0-72964 GCA_033795485.1 Sphingobium sp. | reverse complement strand
CCTGCCGACGCGCATCAGCTTCTTCGTGACCAGCAAGATCGACAGCCGCACCATCTTGGGCGAGCAGGGGGCCGAACAATTGCTGGGCAAGGGCGACATGCTCTACATGCATGGCGGCAAGGGGCTGACCCGCGTCCATGGCCCGTTCGTGTCGGACGACGAAGTGCGGATGGTCGCCGACCACTGGCGCGCGCAGGGCCAGCCCGACTATATCTCCGCCGTCACCGAGGAACCGGAGGAAGGCAGCTTCGCGCTGGACGGCGTCGACTTGGGCGACGACAGCCCCGACGCGCAACTGTTCCGCAAGGCATGCCAGCTGGTGTTCGAGAATCAGAAGGCGTCGACCAGCTGGCTGCAACGGCAATTGCGGGTCGGCTACAACAGCGCCGCGCGCCTGATCGAGCGGATGGAGGAGGAAGGCATGGTCGGCCCGCCGAATCATGTCGGCCGCCGCGAAGTGCTGCGCGATGAAAATGGCAATCCGCTCTGATCAAAGCCGTGGGATCGGGCGGTCTGACGCCGCGCGAACGCTAGGAACAGGTTGCTTTTCGCTACGATTGCACATTTTGCAACTGCATCATATTCTTTCGCAGTTGCGGTATTAGCGCCGGTAAGGCATCAAGATCGTGCCTTTCAGGCATCCTCTCCTAAAACTTTTATAGGCCGGTCTCGCGATCGGCCTTTTTTTTTGGTCCGGGCCGGTCTATGGAGTCGCTGCTGCTGCCGCGCCGATAAAATAATTGGAGCGGTGCCGCCGGTAAGACCGGCATGGCGAGGCGGGAGCATGGGGGATGGAGCCGCGCCGGAATCGCGGCTCTCCCCCATAGTGCCCACGGCTCTGAAAAGCCGGTCCGGGCCCGCTTTCTCCGATCGCTCCGCGCGCTTTTCCCCACAAATGAACATCTTGGAACAGGCGGGTTCAGAGCGGGTTCAAGCCGCACCTTGCAAACCCTTGGCTTCAACAGACCGGAGAATGATCGCATGACGCGCATCCTTGCGCCCATCGCCCTGGCCCTCGCCATTCCCGCCGCCGCCCTGTCGGGCGGCCCGGCGGTGGCGCAGCAGGGCCAGTCGGAGCTTTCGCGCGTGAACGCCTATATCCGCGCGGTCACGTCGATGACCGCCGATTTCACCCAGACCGACCGCAACGGGCAGGTGCTGACCGGCACGATCCAGATGCGCTCGCCCGGCAAGATCCGCTTCCAATATCAAAAGGGCGTGCCGCTGCTGATCGTCGGCGACGGCAAGGCGCTGACGATGATCGACTATGAGGTGCGGCAGGTGCAGCGCTGGCCGATCGGCAGCTCGCCGCTGGGCGCGCTGCTCGATCCGTCCAAGGACCTGTCGAAATTCGGCAGGGTCGTGCCGACCGGCGACCCCAATGTGCTGAGCGTGCAGGCGCGCGACCCCAAGCGGCCCGAATTCGGGACGATCACCATGATCTTCCAGCGCAACGCCGCCGCGCCCGCCGGCCTGCAACTTTACGGCTGGGTCGCGCTTGATTCGCAGAACAACCGGACGGCGGTGCGCCTGTCGAACCAGCGCTACGGCGTGCCGGTGCCCGATTCGGCCTTTCGCTGGACCGATCCGCGGCCACGGGGACGGTCCGGCGGCGGTTGAGCGGTGAAGCATTTGCGATGAACGGAAAGCCTCCTGAAACCGTTCATCTGCCGCTCATATGCCGGCCCCTAAAAGGATGTTCACAGCCGAGGCGAGGATCGGGATTTCCCCCCTGTTACCCGCTAGTCCCTCCGTTGCGAAGCGCTTCAAGGGCGCGATCGAGACCCCCGTTCCACGCCCCCGGAGCGGGGGTCTTACCTTGTGCGGCGCAGGCTGTCCGGCCGGCGGGGCGCGGCATCTTGCACGGCGGGATTTAGCCTCCTACTGCGGGCCATGGCCCATAATCTCTCCATCGCCTCGTGGAACATCAACAGCGTCCGTGCCCGGATCGACATCGTCGAACAGTTTCTGCGTGCCGAGGCCCCCGATATATTGTGCCTTCAGGAAACCAAGGTGGTGAACGACATCTTCCCGACGGAGATGTTCAGGCGGTTGGGCTATGTCCATCAAGTGCTGAACGGCCAGCGCATGCATCACGGCGTCGCGATCATGAGCAAGGTGCCGATTCATGAGGACGACCGCTTCGATTGGCAGGCCAATGGGGAGGCGCGGCATGTCGGCGTTCGCCTCGACAATGGCGTGCGGATCGAGAATGTCTATGTGCCCGCCGGCGGCGACATCCCCGACCGCGCGCTGAATCCCAAATTCGGGCAGAAGATCGATTTTCTGGAGCGGATGATCGCCTGGTCGGGCGGCCTGTCCGACAAGCCGACGATCCTGACCGGGGACTTCAACATCGCCCCGCTGGAATGCGACGTGTGGAGCCACAAGCAGCTTTTGAACGTGGTCAGCCACACGCCCGTCGAATGCGAGATATTGGCGCGGCTCCAGGCGTCGAACGACTGGGTCGATATCGGCCGTCATTTCCACCCCGCGCCGGGGCGGCTCTACACCTGGTGGAGCTACCGCGCGAAGGACTGGGCCGAATCGGACCGCGGGCGGCGGCTCGATCATATGTGGACGACCGCCGACGTCGCGGCGAAGGCGGTGGCGCATCGCGTGGTCGAGCCTGCGCGTGGCTGGACGAAGCCGTCCGACCATATCCCCATCATCACCGATTTCGCCTTTTGATGGAGGCGCGCGCATGAACCCCCGCGCCGCCGCCCGCGCGATCGACGCGCTGCGCCGGGGCTGGCCGGTGACGGTCGCCGCCGCCGACGGCGCGCTGCGCCTGATGGCGATCGAGGGCGCGGACCTGGTGACGCTCGCGACGTTCGACGCCGGGGGGCGGGCCGACATCTTGATCTCCGCCGCGCGGGCGCAGACGCTGAAGCTCACCAACCAGCGCGCCGCCGCCGATCCCGACGGGCCGGTGCTGGTCGCGCGCACGCCCTGGATAGACCGCGACGTGGCGACCGCGATCGCCGACCCGGTGCTGGACCTCGCCTCGCCGCTGAAGGGCCCGTTCACGGCAAAGCCGCTGGCGTCGCCGCTCGCCGCCGGGGCGGCGCTGCGGCTGGCGCGGATCGCGGGGATATTGCCGGCCTTTTTCTTGTCGGACGCGGCGGGCGAAAGCGAGGCGGCCGTCAGCGCGGCGGATATAGACGCCTATGACGACGCCGCGCATCTCGCCATCGCCACGCGCGCGCGCCTGCCGGTGTCGGCCAGCGAGACGGGGGAGATTGTCGCCTTCCGCAGCCCCGACGAGCCGCGCGAGCATATCGCGCTGGTGATCGGTCGACGGGATTCCTCGCCGCCGGTCGTGCGGCTGCATAGCGAGTGCCTGACCGGCGACGTGCTCGGTAGCCTCAAATGCGACTGCGGGCCGCAACTGCATGAGGCGCTGCACCGGATCGCTGACGCGCCCTGGGGCGTGCTCCTCTATCTGCGGCAGGAGGGGCGGGGGATCGGGCTGGTCAACAAGCTGCGCGCCTATGCGCTCCAGGATCAGGGCTATGACACGGTCGACGCCAACGTGCGGCTGGGCTTCGCGGTCGATGCGCGCGATTTCTCGGTCGCGGCGCGGATGCTGGACCTGCTGGGCGTCGGCGCGGTGCGGCTGCTGACCAACAATCCAGGCAAGGTCGCGGGGCTGGAGGCGGCCGGCATCCGCGTGGCGGAGCGCCTGCCGATCATCCTGCCCGCCAATCCGCACAACGCCCAGTATCTCGCCACCAAGCGCGACCGCACGGGGCATCAGCTATGAGCGTGGTGGAGGTCGACGCGGCGGCGCGCCGCCTGCGCTTCGCCGATCTCGACGCCGATCTCGACATGCCCTGCGTCATCGGCCGTGGCGGCCCATGCGCCGCCGATGCCAAGCGGGAGGGCGATGGCTGCACGCCGATCGGGTGCTGGCCGATCCGCGCCGTCCTGCTCCGCCCTGGCCGCGTCGCCCCGCCGCCGCTGGCCCTGCCGTGGCGCTGGACCCGTCCGGACGATGGCTGGTCCGACGACCCCGCCGATTCCGCCTATAATCGCCCGGTCCGCCTACCGCGCGCGAGGTCGACCGAAAGCCTCCAGCGCGTCGACGCGCTCTACGACATCATCGTTGTCCTCGGCCATAATGACGCGCCGCCGGTTCCAGGCGCGGGCAGCGCGATCTTCTTCCACCTGTGGACGGACGCGCAGGCGACCGAAGGCTGCGTCGCCGTCGCGCGGGAGGACATGCTGCGGATCTTGCCGCTGCTGCGTCCCGGCGACGCGATGCGCATAGGGTAGGCGCGCTACCGCCCCGCCGCCTGCATCTGCCGCCGCAGGTTCATCAGCACCGCTTGCGGCACGCGGGGGCGCTCCTCCGCCGCCTTGCCGTCGCGCAGGCGCTTGCGGTCCTTCTCCGGCGGATCGACGGCGCGCACGCGGACGGCGGCTAGGCCCTGTTTGCGGATGCCCAGTTGCTCCGCCGCGCCGCGCGACAGGTCGAGAATCCGGCCCCGGCCGGAAAAAGGGCCGCGATCGTTGATGCGGACCAGAATTGTGCGCCCGCTGTCCAGCGCCGTCACCTCGACATAGGTGGGCAGGGGCAGCGTCGTATGGGCGGCGGTCACCCAGCCGGGGCGGAAACGCTCGCCATTGGCGGTGCGATTGCCCGATTCCGACCCATACCAGCTCGCATAGCCCAGATAGTCATAGGCCGGGTCGGCGGCGGGCACATAGGTCGTGCCCCGCACCGCATAAGGCGGGCCGATCCGCACCGGCGTATCGCGCACGGGCCGGTAATTGCCGCCGCCGCAACCCGCGAGGACGAGCGCTGCCGCCAGCGGCGCGATCCGCAAGTAAAGGCCCATCCGCTGCATGAGCAACGGTCCTAGAGGCAGTCCTGATCGAATGGAAATAATTTGCTCCGTTCGTATTGACCCCTCGACGGCCTGTGCAGGCAGGCGCACGGGACAGGCAGAAGTCGAAAAATCGTGCCTTCGCAAGCTCTCGATACGCCTTCTCGACTAGCTCGAAGGCTACTCGAACCGAACGGCTGTGGTTCTGATTGCTCGTCGGCCTAAAGCGTCCGAAGATCGCCGTCGAGATGCGGGTCGGCCGTGGCCAGCGTTCCCCCGTCCATCGGCTCGGCGACGCCCTCCTCCCGCTCGGCCGCCTGCCGTGCCCACATGAGCGCGTAGAGACCATCGGCCCGGACGAGGTCGGCATGGCGGCCGCGCTCGACGACGCGGCCCTGGTCCAGCACGATGATCTCGTCCGCGTCCACCACGGTGGAGAGGCGGTGGGCGACGACGATGGTCGTGCGGCGGCGGGAGATGCGGCGCAGCACGTCCTGGATCTGCGTCTCCGTGCGGCTGTCGAGCGCGCTGGTCGCCTCGTCCAGCACCAGGATCGCGGGGTCCTTCAGCAGCGTGCGGGCGATGGCGACGCGCTGCTTCTCGCCGCCCGACAATTTAAGGCCGCGCTCGCCGACGCGCGTGTCGTAACCCTGCGGCAGCGTCATGATGAAATCGTGGATCGACGCGCTTTTCGCCGCCGCCTCGATCTCCGCCCGGCTCGCGCCCTCGCGGCCATAGCCGATATTATAGCCGACCGTGTCGTTGAACAGCACCATGTCCTGCGGCACGATGCCGATCGCGGCGCGCAGGCTTTCCTGCGTCACGGCGGCGCTGTCCTGCCCGTCGATCAGGATGCGGCCCGACTGGATGTCGTAGAAGCGGAACAGCAGCCGCGCGATCGTCGACTTGCCCGCGCCCGACGGCCCAACGATCGCCAGCGTCTTGCCCGCCGGCACGGTGAAGCTGACGTCCTTCAGGATCACGCGCTCGGGATCATAGCCGAAGACGACATGATCGAACCGCACCTCGCCCCGCGCGACATGCAGGGCGGGCGCGCCGGGCGCGTCGGTGATCTCCTGCGGCGTGTCGATCAGCACGAACATCGCCTCCATGTCGATCAGGCCCTGGCGGATGGTGCGATAGACCATGCCCAGCAGGTCGAGCGGGCGGAAAAGCTGGCTGAGCAGCGTGTTCACCAGCACCACGTCGCCGGTGGTGAAGCGGCCGTTGCTCCACCCCCACACCGTATAGGCCATGGCGCCGGCCATCATCAGGTTGGTGATCAGCGACTGACCGATATTGAGCCAGGCGAGGCTGTTCTCGCTCTTGACCGCGGCGGCGGCATAGGCGCGCATGGCGGCGGCGTAGCGATCGCCCTCCCGCCGCTCGGCCCCGAAATATTTGACCGTCTCGAAATTGAGCAGGCTGTCGACCGCATGGGCGACGGCGTTGGTGTCCATGTCCACCATGTCGCGGCGAAGCTGGTTGCGCCATTCGGTTACCATGCGGGTGAACCAGATATAGAGCGCGACCATCGCCACCGTCGCGACGACCAGGCCGGGGCCGAACTTCACGAAGAAGATGGCGCAGACCGCGACCAGCTCCAGCACCGTCGGCGCGATGTTGAACAGCAGGAAATAGAGCATCGTGTCGATGCTCTTGGTGCCGCGCTCGATGATCTTTGTGACCGCGCCGGTGCGCCGGTCGAGATGGAAGCGCAGCGACAGGCGGTGGAGATGGCCGAACACATGGTCGGACAGCCGCCACGTGGCTTCCTGCCCCACCTTCTCGAAAATCGTGTTGCGCAGATTGTCGAACAGCACCGAAGCGAAGCGCGCGCCGGCATAGGCGGCGACCAGCGCCATGGCGAGGCCGACGGCCGGCTCCATACCCGGCGCCATCCGATCGACCGCCGCCTTGTAGGCGAAGGGCATGGTGAGGCTCGCCCCCTTGGCGGCGAGCACCAGCAGCATCGCCGCCACCACCCGCCGCCGCAGCGCAGGCGCGTCGGCGGGCCACAGATAGGGAAGGAAGCGGCGCAGCGTCGCCCAGATGGGCGGGACGGGCGTGGTGTCGGGCGTGGAAGGCGGCATTATTGGCTATGTAGGGTGCGACGGGCCATGGGCCAAGCGACAGGCGCGCGATCTTCCCCCGGAGCCCACCTCATCCGGGATAAGGTCGATCCTTCAGCAGCCCCGCCAGATGCACCGCGTTGCCCGCGACCATCTTTGCGGTTTCCATGACCTTGTCCGGGATTGTCTTGAGATCTTTGAAATCGGTCGATCCCATCGCCTCACCCACCCAGTAGCAGGCGGCGACCGAGGGGATGGTCCAGCCGACATCGTTCAGCGCCTGGAATATCTGCGCGGAGGCCGCATGAGCGCCGTCCTCATTGCCGACGATCGCCGCCACCGCCACCTTGTCGAAGCTTGGCATCCGCCCGAGGTCGTCTGTTTCGGACAGAAAGGCGTCCATTCGCTCCATCACTCGCTTGGCGACGCTGCCCGCCTGTCCCATCCAGATCGGCGTGCCCAGGATCAGGATGTCCGCCGCCAATATCTTCTCGCGGACGCCGGGCCATTCGTCGCCATCGCCCTCATCGCTGGTCACACCTGGCTTGATGTCGAGGGCCGCGATGCGGATCGTGTCGGCGACCTGGGCGCCCCTGGCCTCGAACGCCTGCTTCAGCACGGCGATCATCGCGTCGGTGGAACTGGGCTCGCTGGCGTCGCCCTTCAGCGTGCAGTTGAGCGGCTGGACGGTTGGCACTGTTCTTCTCCTGTCGTTCCTGCAAAGACGTGCCTGCCGGAGGAGCGTTCCGCGCGGTTCGGATGGGCACGACATTCTGTCGCGAGAACCAGGCTTGCGACCGCGATGATAGGCGCGATCCGCATCCCCTTGCCTTGACGCCCGCACGGGCGTAGAGGCGGCCCCTATTTTTATCGACGCAGGAGAAGGCGCAAGTGGCGGCGAAATGGACGCCGGAAAGCTGGCGGTCCCATAAGGGATTGCAGATGCCGGATTATAAGGACGCGGCGGCGCTGGCCGCCGCCGAGGCGCAGCTTGGCACCTATCCCCCGCTGGTGTTCGCGGGCGAGGCGCGCAACCTGAAGGCGGACTTGGGCAAGGTCGCGCGCGGCGAGGCGTTCCTGCTTCAGGGCGGCGACTGCGCCGAGAGCTTCGCGGAGTTCCACCCGAACAATATCCGCGACACCTTCCGCGTCCTCCTCCAGATGGCGGTCGTGCTGACCTTCGCGTCGAAGCTGCCGGTGGTGAAGGTCGGCCGGATGGCGGGCCAGTTCGCCAAGCCGCGCTCTGCCCCGACCGAGATCATCGACGGGGTCGAGCTGCCCAGCTATCGCGGCGACAATGTCAACGACATCGCCTTCACCGCCGAAGGCCGCGAGCCCGATCCACAGCGGATGGTGCGCGCCTACAACCAGTCGGCGGCCACGCTGAACCTGCTGCGCGCCTTTTCGGCCGGCGGCTACGCCAATCTGCACCAGGTCCATCGCTGGACGCTGGACTTCATGGGCCGCAGCCCCTGGTCGAAGAAGTTCGAGGAAATGGCCGACCGGATCGGCGAGGCGCTGGACTTTATGAAGGCGTGCGGCATCGACGCTGACAGCGTGCCGCAATTGCAGGGCACGGCCTTCTACACCAGCCATGAGGCGCTGCTGCTGCCCTATGAGCAGGCGCTGACCCGCGAGGATTCGCTGACCGGCGACTGGTACGACACGTCCGCCCATATGCTGTGGATCGGCGACCGCACCCGCTTCGAGGGGTCGGCCCATGTCGAATATCTGCGCGGCATCGGCAATCCCATCGGCATGAAATGCGGCCCCACGCTGGAGCCGGACGCGCTGCTGCGGCTGCTCGACATCCTCAATCCCGCGCGCGAGCCGGGGCGGATGACGCTCATCACCCGCTACGGCCATGACAAGATCGAGGCGGGCCTGCCCAGGCTGGTGCGCGCGGTGCAGCGCGAAGGGCATCCGGTGGTGTGGTCGTGCGACCCGATGCACGGCAATGTCGTCAAGGCCGCCAATGGCTACAAGACGCGCCCGTTCGAGCGCATCCTGGCCGAAGTGCGCGGCTTCTTCGCCGTCCATCGGGCGGAGGGCAGCTTCGGCGGCGGCATCCATGCGGAGATGACCGGGCAGGACGTGACCGAATGTACCGGCGGGGCCATCGCCATCACCGACGAGGGGCTGGCCGACCGCTATCACACCCATTGCGACCCGCGCCTCAACGCCGGGCAGAGCCTGGAACTGGCCTTCCTGCTGGCCGAGATGCTGAACGAGGAGTTGAAGGAGCGGCGCGCGGCGGCCTGACCGCGCGCGCGCCGGGCCTTCCGGCTCGCTGTCCGCTATTCCGCCGCCATCGCGTAGTGGCCGCTGGGCATTTCGCGGGCGAGCGCCTCGGTGATCGCGGAGACCAGCGCCTGGACCCGCGCCAAGCCGGGCCCCGGCCCCTCGAGCGCCGCGTCCAGATAGAGGGTCCGGTCGATCTCGATCTGGAGCGCGTGGAAGCCCGCGTCCGGCCGCCCGTGCCGTTCGAGCAGATGGTCGCCGGCATAGGGATGGTTCTGCGCGCTCGCAAAGCCCCGGCCCGCGGCGATATCGGCCGCCAGCGTCACCAGCCGCCCGGCGGCGCTGCGGCCGAAACGGTCGCCCAGCACCAGATCGGGCGCGGGATCGCCATCGGCCGCCAGCGGCAGGGGCGGCATCGAATGAAGGTCGATCAGGATCGCGTGGCCATGCGCGGCATGGGCGGCGGCCATCATCCCGGCCAGCGCCGCATGATAGGAGCGGTGGATCAGGTGGATGCGCCGCTCGACCTCCGCCCAGGGGATCGGCGCGCGCCACAAGTCGCCCGCGCCCTGCAGGCGGCGAGGTAGCAGGCCCAGGCCGCCGCGCAGCTTGGCGCTCGATTGCAGCGGCTGGAACCGGGGGAGGTCGGCGACCATCGCGGGATCGACCTCCCGCTCGTGTCGATTGAGGTCGATCATCGCGCGCGGCGCGCGCGCGATCAGCACGCTGCCGCCGCGCGCGATCAGCGGATGGGCCAGCAGGTCGGCCAGCCGGTCCTCCAGCCGCCGCAGCACCGGCGGCCGCACCCGCGCCAGCGCCGTCAGCTCGGGCCGATAGTCGCGCCCGGCATGGGGAATGGACAGGATCACCGGACTGCAGGGGATATCGGGCCCGTAACGATCGAAGGCGTCGGCGCGCTCGGTTGGGGGAAGGGCGGGCGCGAACTGTTCCAATTTCAAGCTCCCTCCCCGGCGCTTCGCGCGCCCGAAAAAATATCGACGCTGGATAATCCTTAACGACTGTCGCATATTGTGCCGACCCGCGCCAGCCTGGGCAAAAGGGCGGCGAGACGACCATCGGACATTTGGGGGCGACACAAGGCAGATGATTCGCATTTTGCTGGCGGAAGACGATGAAAGCATGCGGCATTATCTGGCGCGCGCGCTGGAGCGGCAGGGATATGAGGTCGTGTCCGTCGCGACCGGCGCTCAGGCCGTGCCCCTGATCGATTCGGACCGTTTCGACCTGTTGCTGACCGACATCGTCATGCCGGAGATGGACGGGATCGAACTGGCGCAGCATGCCGCCACCGCCGCGCCCGACATGCGGGTGATGTTCATCACCGGCTTCGCCGCCGTCACGTTGAAGGCCGGCAAGGCCGTGCCGCAGGCCAAGGTGCTGTCCAAGCCCTTTCATCTGCGCGACCTGGTGCTGGAAGTGGAGCGCATGTTCGGGTCCGAAAGCCTGAGCGGCCTGAACTGAGTTTCCGAAGGCGGCGGGCGCGGCCCGCGCCCACAAACAGGGCTGGCCTTTTCCAGTCGTAATTGATAGTCACTCGCATCTTCTCGTATCGAGTGTCTTCGACCTTGCGCCTTCTCGACCTGCCGCTGCGCCAGCCCGCTTATGTTGACCTGATCGACTGGGACAGCCTGTCCCCCGCCGAGGGGCAGCGGCTGCGCGAGTTCGGCCTGTGCGAAGGCGCCAGCGTTGAGGCGCTGCATCATGGCGGGCTGCTGGGCAGGGGGCCGCTCGCCTGCCGCGTCGGCCGCATGACGATCGCGATGCGCCGCGTCCACGCCGCCGCGATCGAGGTGCGCACCGGCCCCCAAGGCGACGGAACGGCGGCATGAGCACACTGCCGCTGGTGGCGCTGGTCGGCAATCCCAACGCCGGCAAGAGCGCGCTGTTCAACGCGCTGACCGGCGCCCGGCAGAAGCTGGGCAACTATCCCGGCGTGACCGTGGAGCGCAAGGCGGGGCGGCTGGCGCTGCCCGACGGGCGGCCGGTCGAACTGGTCGATCTGCCCGGAACCTACAGCCTCCATCCCAACAGCCCGGACGAGCAGGTGACGCGCGACTTCGTGCTGGGCCGGCAGGCGGGCGAGAAACTGCCCGACGCGCTGGTGATCGTGGTCGATGCGTCGAACCTCGACAATCATCTGCGCTTCGCCCTGGAATTGATCGCGCTGGGCCTGCCGACCGTCGTCGCGCTCAACATGGTGGACCTCGCAACCCGTGATGGGCTGGAACTGGACGCGGCGATCCTGTCGCGCGAGCTGGGGGTGCCGGTGATCGCGACCGTGGCCGTGCGCAAGCGGGGCCTGGACGCCTTGAAGGAGGCGCTGGAAGGACTGATCGGCCACGGCGCGGCGCTGGTCCGCCCCTCTGCCGGACCGCAGGATTTCGACGATGTGCGCAGGCGGGCGCAGCGGATCGCGCGCGCCGCGATCGTGCGCGAGACGCCCTCGCGCCGGCTGACGGCGGCCGTTGACCGGGTGGCGCTGCATCCCGTCTTCGGGCTGATCCTGCTGCTGGGCCTGCTGTTCGTCATGTTCCAGGGCGTCTATGCCTGGTCCGAGGCGCCGATCGCGATGATCGAGGGGCTGGCCGAGGCGCTGAGCAACGCCGTCGCCGCCGCTTTGCCCGATGGAATCCTCCGGTCCTTCCTGGTCGATGGCGTCATCAACGGCGTCGGGTCGGTCGTGGTGTTCCTGCCCCAGATCCTGATCCTGTTCTTCTTCATCCTGATGCTGGAGGCGACCGGCTATATGGTCCGCGCCGCCTTCCTGATGGACGGGCTGATGGCGCGGGTGGGGTTGTCGGGCCGCGCCTTCATCCCGCTCCTTTCCTCCTTCGCCTGCGCCATTCCCGGCATCATGGCGACCCGCACCATTTCCGACCCGCGCGACCGGCTGACGACGATATTGATCGCGCCGCTGATGACCTGTTCGGCCCGGCTGCCCGTCTATGCGGTTATCATCGGCGCGTTCATCCCCGCCCGCACCGTGGGTTGGGGCGTCGGCTTGCAGGGGCTGGTGCTGTTCCTTCTCTACGTCGCGGGCATCATCGGCGCTCTGGTGGTGGCGCTGGTGCTCCGGCTGACCGTGACCAAGGGCAAGAGCAGCGGATTCCTGATGGAAATGCCCAAATATCAGTGGCCGCGCCCGCGCGATATCCTGCTCGGCCTCTGGCAGCGCGCCGTCATCTTCCTGAAGCGAGCGGGCACGATTATCTTCACCTCGACCGTGATCCTGTGGCTGCTGCTGAGCTTTCCGCGCGCGCCGGAGGGAAGCGGGGTCAGCCAGGTCGACAATTCGATCGCCGGGCGGATCGCCGGCGGCCTCAACGTCATACTCGCGCCGATCGGCTTCAACCGCGACATTTCGCTGGCGCTGATCCCGGCCATGGCCGCGCGCGAGGTGGCGGTGTCGGCGCTGGCCACCGTCTATTCGATAGACGAGACCGACGACGAGGCCGCGCTGGAGCGCAGCCTGGGCGACCGGCTGAAGGACCGCTGGCCGCTGCCGACCGCCCTCGCCTTCCTCGCCTGGTTCGTCTTCGCCCCGCAATGCATCTCCACCATCGCGGTGACGCGGCGCGAGACGAACGGCTGGAAATGGCCGCTGTTCATGATCGCCTATCTTTTCGGCCTTGCCTATATCGCGGCGGGCCTGACCTACTGGACCGCGACGGCAGCGGGTCTATAAGGGCCGCTTTCACGCGTCGGAGGATATATGGCGGGCTCGGTCAACAAGGTCATATTGGTGGGCAATCTGGGCGCCGATCCGGAAGTGAAGAGCTTCCAGAATGGCGGCAAGGTCTGCAACCTGCGCATCGCCACGTCCGAGACATGGAAGGACCGCAACAGCGGCGAGCGCAAGGAGCGCACCGAGTGGCACACGGTCGCGATCTTTTCCGAAGGGCTGGTGGGCGTCGCCGAACGCTTCCTGCGCAAGGGGAGCAAGGTCTATATCGAGGGTCAGTTGCGCACCCGCAAATGGCAGGACCAGTCGGGCAGTGACCGCTATTCGACCGAGGTGGTGCTCCAGGGCCTGGGGTCGGTGCTGACCATGCTGGACGGCGCGCCGGGCGGCGGCGGCCAAGGTGGTGGTGGTCAGGGCGGCGGCTATGGCGGTGGCGGCGGAAAGTCGTCCGGCGGCAACGACTGGAGCGGCGGGTCGAGCGGCTATGGCGGCGGCGATTATGACGATGCGGGCTATGGCGGCGGCGCTGCCGGCGGGGGCCGCTCGTCGGGCGGCGGCAATCGCGGCGGCTCGCCCAATTTCGACAACGACCTGGACGACGAAGTGCCGTTCTGACCGGGGGGGGGGAGCTGATCCCCCGCTCTGTCATCCTGACGAAAGTCAGGATCCATGAGCATCCACCCCCGCGAATCGCACGACGGTCACAGCCAATGGATCCCGGATCAAGTCCGGGATGACGGATGTGGGGGGTAGGGACTATCCGGCCAGTTCGGCCCTCGCGAAGTCGCGGATGTGGGCGCCGATGTCGGGGCGCTCCAGCGCCAGCGCCAGATTGGCCTCGATATAGCCGGCCTTGGACCCGCAATCGAAACGGCGGCCGTCGAAGGTCAGGCCGTGGAAGGGCTGCTTGCCGATCAGCGCGGCCATGGCGTCGGTGAGCTGGATTTCGCCGCCGGCTCCCTTTTCCTGGGTTTCCAATATCTTCATCACCTCCGGCTGGAGGATGTAGCGGCCCGGCAGGATGAGGTTGGACGGGGCGGTCCCGGCGGCGGGCTTTTCGACCAGCCCCTTGACCTCCGTCAGCGCGCCGTCGCGCGCGCCTGGGTCGATCACGCCATAGCTCGGCGTCTGCTCCATCGGAATCTCCAGCGCGCAGACCAGGTTGCCGCCGACCTTGTCATAGGCGTCGACCATCTGCTTCATGCAGCCCGCGCCCGGCCGCCCCTTCATGAACTCGTCGGGCAGCAGGATGGCGAAGGGCTCGTCGCCGACGATGTCGCGCGCGCACCAGATCGCGTGGCCAAGCCCCAACGGCTCCTGCTGGCGCAGGAACACCGCATTGCCGGGCGCGAGCCGGGTTCCCTCCAGCGCCGAAAGATCCTTGCCGCGTTCGCGCTGGGTCGTCTCGCATTCAAAGGCGATGTCGAAATAATCCTCGATCGCGCCCTTGCCGCGTCCGGTGACGAAGATCATCTGCTCGATCCCCGCCTCCACCGCCTCGTCCACCGCATATTGGATCAGCGGGCGGTCGACCACCGGCAGCAGTTCCTTAGGGACCGACTTGGTCGCGGGTAGGAAGCGGGTGCCAAGGCCGGCGACAGGAAAGATAGCCTTGCGGATCGGGCTGTTCGACATGACGCTCCATTCGCTGGTTGAGAAGGTGGTGGGGAAGGCAGGGCGAATCGCGGCCCCATGGCACCCCAGTCGATGCCAGAGGGAAGTTTCGGTTTTATTCCCTTCACGCGGGAAAGGACGCCGATAATTTGCCGCAGTCGCGAAAAAGGTCAAGCAGGCCGTAAGGCCATGTCCTTCAGACGGCCAGCAGCCGGTTCCCCACTTCTTCGAGCGCCACGATTTCGCCGTCGAGCTGGTCGAGGGAAATGTGCAGGCGGTTGTTGCGGCCGTCGCGGCAGGCGAAGCCGTCCGCCTCCGGCTCCTGAAAGCCCGACACGATCAGGGAGCGGAAACGCTCTATGCGCTGCATGTCCCGCTCGATCGCCGCGATCTCGTGCAGCGCGGCGGCGTTGCGGCGGTCGCGCATCGCCACCATCGTCCGCAATTCGGTCATCAGCTTCGCCATGCTGGGCCGGGTGCGGGCGCCGACGGTGCGCACGTCGCCCATCGCCTCGCGCAACATCGCGATCTTCGCTTCCAGGCTTTGTTCCAGCATACTCCAGGCGCAGACGAGCCGCCCCACGCCGCACAGCAGCGCCGCATCCTGCGGCGTATAGTCCGAAGCCGATTTCATACTGATTTCGTGCGCCAAATTCATGTTTTGTCCTGAAGATTTACGTGACGCCTAGTGTCACAATCGCGGCAAGCCTGACCAGAGGCGCGCCGCAACAGGGTTAACGGACGCCCTTGGTTGGGGCACGGCGTGGCGCGGGACGTGCATCTAGCGGGACGAACGGTTGGCGGGCGTGCGGAACAACGGTGGCTGGTTGATTCCAAGTCCTAGAAATCTATGGCGATTCCCTTGCGCTCCCAGTCGCCGTAGCGGACGGGGCTCAATTCTTCATCCAGCTTGGGCGGCTGGTCGACCGGATCGGGGCGCGGCACCGGGGGGCTTTTCGATAGATAGGCGGGCGGCTTCACATGCGCGGGTCGCTTGCCTTCATAGGTGCCCATCGTCGCAACCTTCCGATTGAAGGGGTCGCGCGGCGACCCCATATTCATGCCCATATCATCGCAGGTCCGCTATGTGTGCGGCAAAGGAGCAAAGTGCAAGTGAACGGGACGAAGACGATGATGCTGCTGGCGGCGCTGACGGCGCTGTTCATGGCGCTTGGCTATACGCTGGGCGGCGGCGGCGGCGCGCTGATCGCGCTGGTCGTCGCGGCGGGGATGAACCTGTTCACCTTCTGGAACGCCGACAAGATCGTGCTGCGGATGCATGATGCCCGGGAAGTGGACGCGGCGAGCGCGCCCGATTTCCATGCCCTGGTCCGGGAGCTGGCGCAACGCGCCGGCCTGCCGATGCCGCGCGTCTATATCATCGACGAACCGCATCCCAACGCCTTCGCCACCGGGCGCGACCCCGATCATGCCGCCGTGGCGGCGACCACGGGGCTATTGAACATGCTGACGCGCGAGGAACTGGCGGGGGTAATGGCGCATGAGTTGGGCCATGTGAAGAATCGCGACACGCTGATCATGACGATGGTCGCGACGATCGCCGGAGCCATTTCCATGCTCGCCAATTTCGGCCTGATCTTCCGCGGCGGCGGGGGCGACAATCAGAATCACAACATGCTGGCCGGCCTGGCGGCGGTGATCGTCGCGCCGTTCGCGGCGATGATCGTGCAGATGGCGATCAGCCGGACCCGCGAATATGGCGCGGATCGCGCGGGCGCGGAAATCAGCGGCCACCCCCGCGCGCTCGCCTCCGCCCTCGCCAAGATTTCGGGTCAGGCGGCGCGGATTCCCAATCGGGTGGCCGAACGCAATCCGGCCGCCGCGCAGCTCTATATCGTGCCGACCGGCGTCAGCGCGCTTTTTTCCACCCACCCGGCGACCGAAAGCCGGATCGCCGCGCTGGAGGCGATGGCGCAGGAGATGGGGGCGCGGGAGATGGGATCGCCGTCGCCCGCCATGGCCCCGGCGGCGCGCGCATCGGCGCGCCCATCCGCGCTGTCGGCCAACGGGCCTGCTCCGCGCAAGCGGTCGAGCGCGCTCGACCCGTTGCGGCGCGGCTGATCCCGCGCGCCGATCCCGCACGACTGGCGCGCGCGCCTATATTGCTTTAGGCGCGCGCCATGGCCCGTCCTTCCCCCCGCCCTGATGACGTTCCCGGCCTGCCCGCGCGGCGGGCGGCGCTCAAGCTGCTGGACGCGGTGCTGCGGCGGGGCGACCCGCTGGAGGTCGCGCTGCATGGCGCGACGCAGGGGCTGAAGGACCGCGCCGACCGCGCGCTGGTCCATATGATCGCGGCGGAGACGCTGCGCCACTTGCCCGATCTGGACGCGCTGATCGACGCGGCGACGGCAAAGCCGCTGCCCGAGGACGCGAAGGCGCGGATGGTGCTGCGCATCGCCCTGGTCCAGACGCTGGCGCTCGGCACCCCGGCCCATGCCGCGATCGCCACCGCGCTGCCGCTGGTCGACGGCGGCCCGCGCAAGCTGGTCCATGGCGTGTTCGGCACGGTGACCAGAGGCGCGCCCGCGCTGCCGGAGCCGCCGACCCTGCCCATGGGCGTCGGCGCGCGCTGGGCGGAGCAATGGGGCGAGGTCATGCCGGCCGACGCGGCCGCGGCCTTCGCCGCGCGCCCGCCGGTCGACGTCACGTTGCGCGATCCAGCGCGGACCGCCGCCTGGGCCGAGGCGCTGGCGGGCGAGAGCCTGGCGGCGGGTCATGTCCGCCTGCCCGACCATGCGGCCGTGATCGACCTCCGTGGTTTTGCGGAGGGCGCCTGGTGGGTGCAGGATTTGGCGGCCTCGCTGCCGGCCCGGCTGCTGGGGGCGGGAACGGGCCGTGCCGCGCTGGACCTGTGCGCCGCGCCGGGGGGCAAGACGATGCAGCTTGCCGCCGCCGGCTGGGACGTGACCGCGATCGACCAGTCGGCCAAGCGGCTGGAGCGGATGGCCGACAATCTTGCGCGCACCGGCCTTGGCGTCGCCACGGTGGCGGCCGACCTGCGCCAATGGACGCCCGCCGCGCCCGCCGACGCGGTGCTGCTGGACGCGCCGTGCAGCGCGACCGGCATCTATCGCCGCCATCCCGACGTGCTGCACCGGATCGGCCCGCGCCAGATCGGCGAGCAGGCGGCGCTGCAATCGCTGCTGCTGGCACGCGCGGCCGACTGGGTGAAGCCGGGCGGCACGCTGGTCTATGCCACCTGCTCGCTCGAACAGGCCGAGGGCGAGGATCAGGCGCGCGCCTTCCTGGCCGCGCGCCAGGATTTCCAGATCGCGCCGCCGGTCGCGGGGGAACTGCCCGATGGGGTCCGGCCAAGCGGCGAGGGGTGGGTCCGCACCTTGCCCTCCACCCTGGCCGAGCGCGGCGGGGTGGACGGCTTCTTCGTCGCGCGGTTCGTCCGGACCTGAAGGACCGGCGAACCTCCCCGGTCCGCGCCATAATTGGGCGCGGGAACATGCCCACTCTATCTGTTGCGCCGCCCGATTCGCGCCGCTAAGGCGACGGGTCAATGACCGACCTCGTCCGCATCGCGCCCTCCATCCTTTCCGCCGACTTCGCCCGCCTGGGCGAGGAGGTTCGCGCCATCGACGAAGCCGGCTGCGACTGGGTCCATATCGACGTGATGGACGGGCATTTCGTGCCCAACATCACCATCGGGCCCATGGTGGTCAAGGCATTGCGGCCGCACAGCAAAAAGCCCTTCGACGTCCATCTGATGATCTCGCCGGTCGACGCCTATCTCGACGCCTTCGCCCAGGCGGGCGCGGACATATTGACCGTGCATCCGGAGGCCGGGCCGCATATCCACCGCAGCGTCCAGCATATCAAGTCGCTGGGCCTGATGGCGGGCGTGGTGCTCAATCCCGGCACCCCGGCCAAGATGCTCGACTATCTGATCGACGACATCGACCTCATATTGGTGATGAGCGTCAATCCGGGCTTTGGCGGACAGAGCTTCATCGATAGCCAGCTTCGCAAGATCGAGGCGTGCCGGAAGATGATCGACAAGAGCGGCCGCGACATCCGCCTTCAGGTCGACGGCGGCATCGACCTTGTCACCGCGCCCCGCGCAATCGCGGCAGGCGCGGACGTGCTGGTCGCTGGCACCGCGACCTTCAGGGGCGGGCCGTCCGCCTATGCCGACAACATCAGAAGGCTGCGCGGCGGGTGAACGACCATCGGCGCATTCCCCCCGATCCCGCCGCCGAGCCGGCGGAGGACGGGATCGAGCAGGGCAAGCGGCTGATCCGCCTGTCCGACGAAAAGGGACTGTCGCTGGCCGAACGGATCGCCAACCGCTTCTATCTGCTAAGCTGGCGCACGCCGCTCCACAGCCGCCGGCTGAAGGGCAAATATCCGCTGAAGCTGCTGGCCGTGCCCGACGATCCGGTGCCCGGCGACGCAAGCGCCGGGCAAGCGATCCGCGCGGGCTATTTCCTGTTCCGGGGCAGGAAGCAGATCGTGGACACGCTGGATTTCGCTGCCCCGGCGCTTTCCCCGGCCTTCACCGATCATATTCACGGTTTCCGCTGGCTGCGCGATCTGGGCGCGGCGGCCACCCGCGAACAGGGCGCGCCGATCGCCGAAGCGGTGATGCGCAAATGGCTGGACGTCCATGCCGACCAGCCCAGCGAGCCCGCCTGGCGCGCCGACAATGCCGGATGGCGGCTGCTGTTCTGGACCGCCTATGCGCCGCTGATCCTGTCGTCGAGCGATCTCGTCTATCGCTCGCTGGTGCTCAACTGCATCGCGCGCACCGCCCGTCATCTGGAGCAGGGGGCGGAAAAGACGCCGCTCGGCCTGCCGCGCATGGTGGCGTGGAGCGGCATCGTCGCCGCCTCGCTGCTGATCCCCGGTGGCGCGGCGCGCAAGGTCTATGGCGAGGCGGGGCTGCGCCGCGCGATCGACAGCGGCTTCCATGGCGATGGCGGCGCGATATCGCGGTCGCCGCTGGCGCAGCTTGAAGCGATCATGCTGCTGTCGATGCTGGCGTCCGTCTATGACGTGCGGCGCGAGCAGGTCCCCGCCTTCCTTCAGGATGCGCTCGCCCGCGCGGTGCCGCCGCTGCTGGCGCTGACCCATGGCGACGGGGGCCTTGGCAGCTGGCAAGGGGCGGGCGCGATCCCCGCCAGCCAGGTGCAGGCGATCGTCAACGCCAGCCGGGTGCGGACCCGGCCGCTGCGCCAGGCGCGCGACTGGGGCTATCAGCGGATGGCGGCGGGATCGACCATCCTTCAGATCGACGCCGCGCCGCCGCCGGTCGCGCGGCTGGCCGAGGCGGGCTGCGCCTCCACCGGCGCCATCGAACTGTCGGACGGGGCGCACAGGCTGATCGTCAATTGCGGCGGCGCGGCGCTCGAAGGCGCGTGGATTCCTGGCGATCTGGCGCAGGCGCTGCGGACTACGGCCGCGCACAGCACCCTAGTGCTGGACGACACCAACTCGACCGCGCTGCTGCCCGACGGCACGCTGGGGCGCGGCGTGACCGAGGTGGAGCTGAACCGGCAGGAGCTGGAGAGCGGCAGCCGCCTTGACCTGTCGCATGACGGCTATGTCCGGCGCATGGGCTATGTCCATCGCCGCCTGCTGCTGATGAGCGGCGACGGCAAGGAAATACGGGGCGAGGACATGCTGACCCCCGCCGCGCGCCGCCGCAAGCCGGCCCGCCTGCCGGTGCAGGTCCGCTTCCATCTGGCGCCGGGCGTGGAGCCGACGCCGACCGCCGACGGGCTGGGCGCGCTGCTGCGCATCGATCTGGGCGCGCTGTGGCAGTTCCGCGCCGGCGCCGGCAAGCTCGCGATCGAGGACAGCCTGTGGGTCGACGGCGACGGCCGCCCGCATCCCACGCGGCAGCTGGTCGTGTCGGCCGAGGCGCTGCCGGGCGGCGCGAGCATCGGGTGGCTGTTGAAGCGGGTGGGATGATCCGCTAGGGCCCCCCTCGACCTTTGCGCGGCGTTCTCGCCGCCTTTCGTTCCGGGGATATTCGATGACCGACGTCACCATCAAGCGCGCCCTTCTGTCCGTGTCGGACAAGACAGGGCTGGTCGAACTGGGCCGCGCGCTGGGGGAGCATGGCGTCGAACTGGTGTCGACCGGCGGCACCGCCAGAGCGCTGCGCGAGGCGGGCCTGACGGTCATGGACATTTCCGACCTCACCGGTTTCCCTGAGATGATGGACGGCCGGGTCAAGACGCTGCACCCCAAGGTGCATGGCGGCCTGCTGGCGGTGCGCGGCAATGCCGATCATGTCGAGTCGATGGCGGCGCATGGCATCGGCGCGATCGACCTGGTGGTGGTCAATCTCTACCCCTTCGCGGCGACGGTGGCCAAGGGGGCGGAGCGCGAGGAGATCATCGAGAATATCGATATTGGCGGGCCGTCGATGGTGCGTTCGGCGGCGAAGAATCATGAGAGCGTGGCGATCGTCACCGATCCTGCCGACTATGCCCGGCTGATCGCCGAGATGGGCGAGAAGGGCGGCGCGACATCCTACGACTTCCGCCGGATGCTGGCGGCCAAGGCCTATGCGGCGACGGCGGCCTATGACGCCATGATCGCAAGCTGGTTCGCCTTCGCCGATCAGGGCGCAACCTTCCCCGAGACGCTGTCGGTCCCCGGCCGCCTGTCGACCACGCTACGCTATGGCGAAAATCCCCACCAGTCGGCCGCGCTCTATTTGCCCATGGGGCCGGCCGCCAACGGCATCGCCCAGGCGCGGCAGGTGCAGGGCAAGGACCTCAGCTACAATAATTATAACGACGCCGACGCGGCGCTGGAGCTGGTCAGCGAATTTCGCGACGGGCCGCCGACGGTGGTCATCGTCAAGCACGCCAATCCGTGCGGCGTGGCGAGCGCCGAGACGCTAATCGAAGCCTATGAGGCGGCGCTCGCCTGCGACAGCGTGTCGGCCTTTGGCGGCATCATCGCCGTCAACCGCCCGCTCGATGGTCCCACGGCCGAAGCGATCAGCGGCATCTTCACCGAAGTCGTCGCCGCGCCCGACGCGGACGAGGCGGCCAGGGCGATCTTCGCGAAGAAGAAGAATCTGCGCCTGCTGCTGACTGGCGACCTGCCCGATCCGGCGCGGCCCGGCATGCAGATCAAGAGCATCGCGGGCGGCCTGTTGTTCCAGAGCCGCGACGATGGCCGGGTCGACCGGGACATGCTGAAGGTCGTCACGCGCCGCACGCCGACCGATGAGGAACTGGAGGATTGCCTGTTCGCCTGGACCGTGGCCAAGCATGTGAAATCGAACGCCATCGTCTATGCGAAGGGCGGCAGCACGGCGGGCATCGGCGCTGGGCAGATGAACCGCCTGGAATCCGCGCGGATCGCCGCGTGGAAGGCGAAGGACGCCGCCGACAAGGCGGGCTGGCGCGCGCCGCGCACGATCGGATCGGCGGTCGCCTCCGACGCTTTCTTCCCCTTTGCCGACGGATTGCTGGCGGCGGTCGAGGCGGGCGCCACCGCCGTCATCCAGCCGGGCGGCTCGATCCGCGACCATGAAGTCATCGCGGCGGCGGACGAGGCCGGCCTGGCCATGGTCTTTACCGGAATGCGCCACTTCCGTCACTGATTCTGCCGCGCCGCAGCATGGTTTTTGGCGGTTTTTCGCGGTTTTCAGGGCCAAGACAGGCCGATTGGCCCTTTTCAACGCCGCCCGGCGGGCCTATTTAGGGCAAGACCCAATTGCTCATGCAGGCATTGGGCAAGCACAAGATAATGTTCGACAGGAGAATATAGGATGACCAGGAAGATGCTGGTGGCGCTGGCCGCCACCATGGCCGTCGCGCTGCCCACGGCGGCTTCGGCGCTCAGCAATAATTATGACGTGATCGTCGACGGCAGGACGGGCAACGAAATCCACAGCATCGGCGTTCGCGTGGGCGATCTGAACCTCACCGATCCCCGTGGCTATCGCATGGCCGATTATCGCGTGACCAAGGCCGCGAAGAAGGTCTGCGGCTTCGTGAACGGCTCGGTGGTTCCCGAGACCCGCGACTATCGCACCTGCTTCGGCGATGCGCTGGAAGGCGCGCGCAGCGATCTCGACAAGCTGGCCGGCGTGCAGCAGGGCTGATCCGCCTTCCATATCAGCTGGAAAAGGGCCGTTTCGCCGGGTGCGGAGCGGCCCTTTTCCGTGGGTCCAATCCTTACCGGGCGTTAACCACTCCTTAGAAGATTTCCTTCACTCCGGCAGGCAGCAAGGAACCTTGTCCGGGGAATGAACAAGCTATGCCGCGTAGTGACCAGAGCGTGGATGTCGCCATCATCGGCGCGGGACCCGCGGGCCTGACCGCCGCCTATCTGCTGACGAAAAAAGGCTATAGCGTCACCGTGATCGAAAAGGACCCCGTCTATGTCGGCGGGATCAGCCGGACGGTCGAACTGGACGGCTATCGCTTCGACATTGGCGGGCACCGCTTCTTCTCCAAGGCGAAGGAAGTGGTCGACCTGTGGAACGAGATATTGCCCGACGACTTCATCCAGCGCCCGCGCATGAGCCGCATCTATTATGAGGGGAAATTCTACAGCTATCCCCTGCGCGCGTTCGAGGCGCTGTGGAACCTGGGCATCCTGCGATCGACCCTATGCATGGCGAGCTTCGCCAAGGCCAAGCTGTTTCCGAACCGTAACGTCCGGTCGTTCCAGGACTGGACCGTCAACGCGTTCGGGCACAAGCTGTTCTCCATCTTCTTCAAGACCTATACCGAAAAGGTGTGGGGCATGCCGTGCGACGAAATGTCGGCCGACTGGGCGGCGCAGCGGATCAAGGGGCTGTCGCTGTGGGGCGCGGTGACCGACGGGCTCAAGCGTTCGCTGGGCCTCAACAGGAAGCCCAATGACGGCATGGCGACCAAGACGCTGCTGGAGACGTTCCGCTATCCGCGCCTTGGTCCCGGCATGATGTGGGAAAAGGCGCGCGATCTGGTCGTGGCCGGGGGCAATCAGGTTCTGATGGGCCATGGCCTCAAGCAACTGGCGCTGGATCAGGGCACGGGGCGCTGGCGCATGGTCGCCGAGGGGCCGGAGGGCGACAGGATCATCGACGCCGCCCATGTCATCAGCTCCGCGCCGATGCGCGAGCTTGCCGGGCGAATCCATCCGCTTCCCGAAACGCTGGGTCATGCGCTGGATCTTAAATATCGCGACTTCCTGACCGTCGCGCTGATGATCCGCTCGGACGACCTGTTTCCCGACAACTGGATCTACATCCACGACAGCAAGGTGCAGGTCGGCCGTATCCAGAATTTCCGGAGCTGGTCGCCCGAAATGGTGCCCGATCCGTCGGTCGCTTGCGTGGGCCTGGAATATTTCTGCTTCGAAGGCGACGGCCTGTGGGCGTCCAGCGATGCCGAGCTTATCGCCCTCGCCACCAGGGAAATGGCGATCCTTGGCCTGTGCGACCCGCAGGCGGTGATCGGCGGCGCGGTGGTGCGGCAGGAAAAGGCCTATCCGGTCTATGACGACGCCTATGCCGCCAACGTGCTGG
This sequence comes from Sphingobium sp., assembly GCA_033795485.1. GTDB lineage: Bacteria > Pseudomonadota > Alphaproteobacteria > Sphingomonadales > Sphingomonadaceae > Sphingobium. The sequence continues at coordinate 48,988 of JARYGO010000016.1, read as the reverse complement.
AGATGCGCACCGAATTGGAGGCGCGCTATCCGATGCTCCACCTGGTCGGGCGCAACGGCATGCATCGTTATAATAATCAGGATCATGCGATGATGACGGCGATGCTGACCGTCCGCAACATAGAGGCCGGAACGCGCGCCTATGATGTGTGGGGCGTCAACGAGGATGCCGAATATCATGAGGCGGGCGATGAGGGCGAGCGCGCCGCGCTGGCGAGCGAGCGGCTGGTGCCCAGCCGCCTGAAGGCCGCATGAGGCGATGACGGATGCCGTCCGCGCGCGCCTGTCCCTCCTAGCGACCCTGCTTGCGTCGCTGCCGGGGCTGATCGGCGCGCGGTTCATGGTCGCGCGCTATCTGGTGGCGAGCGTCTGCGCGCTGGCGAGCGACATGATCGTCTTTCTGGCGCTCGACCGGGCGGGCGTGACGCCCATGGCGGCGGCGCTGGGCGGCTATATGGCGGGCATGGGCGTCCATTGGACGATCAGCGTCCGCTTCGTCTTTCTGGGACATGCGGCGCGCGGCGTCACCCCTGCGCAGCGGATCGGCTTCGTCGCCAGCGCCCTGCTGGGCATGGGCGTGACCATGGCGCTGGTCGGCGTGCTGAGCGCCGTCGGCGTCGCGCCGGCGATCGCCAAGCTGGCGTCGGTCCCGGTCAGCTTCTTCACTGTCTACGCGATCCGTAAATATGGCGTCTTCGCCGCGCGCTGACGCAGGCCGGCGGCTTTCCCCGCCCATGCTGGCGGCGGGGGCGTGGCTGCTCTGCTGTATCGTCATGCTGGCGCTGTTCCGGCAGGATTTCGCAGCGCTCGCCTTCCGCGATCCCGACGATGCGATGCGCCTGCAACAGGTGCGCGACTGGATCGGCGGGCAGGGCTGGTTCGACGTCACCCAATATCGCGTCAATCCGCCCATGGGCGGACCGATGCACTGGTCGCGGATCGTCGACCTGCCGATCGCCGGGCTGATCCTCGCCCTCCGGCCCCTGTTCGGTGTCGGGACGGCGGAGATGTTGGCCTGCGCGGCCGTGCCGCTGCTGCTGCTGGGCGCGCTGACCGCCGCGCTGTTCCGCGCGGCCGACAAGATCGGCGGGCGCGTCGTCGCGCTGACGGCGACGCTGCTGCTGCTGACCAGCCCGTCCATCCTGGTCCAGTTCACCCCGCTGCGGATCGACCATCATGGTTGGCAAATCCTGATGGCGGCGGTGGCGCTGGGCGGGATTTTCGATGCCCGCGCCCGGCGCGGCGGCGTCATTGCCGGGCTGACGCTGGCGACATGGCTTCAGATCTCTAGCGAAGGGCTGCCCTATGCGGCGCTGATCGCAGCGGTGCTGGCCCTGCGCGGCCTGATCGACGCGGCGGAGACGCGACGTTTTGTCGCCTATGCCGGCACGCTCGGTCCTGCCGCGCTGGCTTTGCTGGCGGCGACGCAGGGCATGGACGCCCTGTGGGCGCGGCATTGCGACGCATTATCCTATGTCTATGTCTGGCCGCTCGTCGGGCTGTCGGCCGCCATCTTGCTGGCCTGGCGACTGGCTGGCGACGCGACCCTGATGCGCCGCCTGGCCGTTCCGGCCATCGGCGGCGGCGTCGCGCTCGTGCTGTTTCTCCTGACCGGCGGCCCCTGCCTGTCGGGCGACCCCTTCGCTACGCTCGGGCCGCTCGCCTATCGCTACTGGTATCTTCAGGTCATGGAAGGGCGGCCGATCTGGGAGCAGGGACTGTCGATGGCGGGGGTGATCCTGCTGCCGGCGCTTGCCGGGCTGGGCGGCGCCCTGGCCGCCGCGCGCGTTGGCCGTGGCGCGGCGCGGCGCGACTGGCTGGTGCTGGCGCTGCTGCTGGGCGGCGCGAGCGCCGTGTCGATGCTGGTCATGCGGGCGTTGAGCGTCGCGCATCTGTTCGCCTTGCCGGGTCTGGCTTGGCTGCTTGTCGCCCTGTTCCTGCGGGCGCAGAAATCGGCCCATGCCGCGATCCGCGTCGCAGGATCGGTCGCGCTGGCGGCGCTCAGCCCCGCAGGGCTCGCGGCCCTGTGGGTGGCGGTCGCCGCCAGGCCCGAGCCGGCGCAGGCCAAGCCGGGCTCGGACTGCCGCGCCGCCGCGACCCTCGCACCGCTCAAGGCGCTGCCCCCGTCGCTGCTGTTCGCGCCGCTCGACATCGGGCCGGACATTCTGGTCCAGACGCGCCATGGCGTCATCGGCACCGCGCATCACCGCAACGCCGCCGGCATCAGCGCGGTGATCGAAGGATTCATGGGAACGCCCGACCGCGCGCGCGGCGTCATCGCGGCGCTGAACGGCGGACGCGGGGCCGATTATGTCGTGACCTGCGCCGGCCTCAATGAAATGGCCATCTACGCCAAGGCGCGGCCGCGCGGGCTGGCGGCGCGGCTCGCGCGGGGCGAGGCGCCGGACTGGCTCCGTCCCGTGTCGACTCGCGGCCCCCTGAAGATCTACCGCGTGCTGCCCGGCGCGAAAGTCAAAGCCGCGCCGTTCATGCAGTAGCGCAGCCCCGTGGGCCTAGGCCCATCGTCGAACACATGGCCCAGATGCCCGCCGCAGCGCGCGCAATGCACCTCCGTGCGGGGATAGCCCAAGTCGAAGTCGCGGCTGGTCCCCACCGCGCCCTCGATCGGGCGATAGAAGCTGGGCCAGCCGGTGCCGCTCTCAAACTTGGTCCGCGACAGGAACAGGCGCTGGCCGCAACCGGCGCACAGGAAGGTTCCCTCCCGCTTCTCCTTGTTCAGGGGGCTGCTGTTGGGGAACTCGGTCGACCGCTTGCGCAGCACCGCATAGGCCTGCGGGCTGAGCTTCCTACGCCATTCGGCGTCGGGGAGCGCGACCGGATAAGCCGCCTCCGCCGGCCCCGCACCCGTCTGCCAGAGAGCGCCGCCGATGGCGCACGCGGCCGCGCCGCCCAGGAATAGTCGCCGGTTCATATGGGCGATCTATCCGCTATTCAGGCTTTCGCCCGGCTGAACATGTCGCGCCAGCGCAGCCTTCCGCCGCCGCTGCCCGATTTCAGCACATGGCGGCGGAACAGGAAGACGCCCAGGCGGATGATGAGCACCACCGCCAGTCCCTGCCAGACGAGCGCGGCGACATGGGGCCAGATCGCCTCCTGCTGCGCGGCGCGGGCGATCATCGCGAAGGGCGAGCTGAAGGGGAAGATCGCCGCGGCGACCTCGGCGGGTGACCCCATATGATCGACCGCATAGCTGGCGAAGAAGAAGATGAGGAGCTGCGCCATCGTCACCGGCATGTTGAGCGTCTGCACCTCCCGCACCGTCGCCGCCTGCGCGCCGATCCCTAAGAACAGCGATCCCAGCAGCAGATAGGCCATGGCGAAATAGAGGACGCCCAGCAGCACGAACAGCGGCCAGCCCACGGCCGGCGGCGGCAGCGCCGACAGTCCGCCCGGTCCCGCGAGCGCCAGCGTCAGCGCGACCGCGCCGCTGGTCCAGAAGAGGATGCCGACGAAGCTCATTGCCAGCATGGCGGCAAGCTTGCCCAGGAAGATGGCGTCGACGGGCACGGCGGCGGCCAGCACCTCTATGACCTTCGTGGTCTTTTCCTCGACCATGTTGGACAGGACCATGCCCGCCAGCAACATGGTGAGCAGGAAGATCAGGGCCTGCCCGGCGCGCGCGGTCAGCAACCGCGCCTGATCCTGCGCGCCGGTGCTGGTGACGACCGGGCGGCGAGTCACGGTGACGCGCGGCAGCTGCGCGCCCAGCTCCGCCGCGCTGGCGATCAGGCTGACGTCCCCTTCCAGCATGGCGATGTCGTCGGGCTTGCCGGTCAGCACCGGATGGCGGATGCTGCCGGACACGATGGCGACGACGCCGACGTTGCGGCGCGCGAGCAGCGCGGCCGGATCGCCGCCGCCGGGCAGCCGCTTGAGTTCGGGAAAGGTGCGCTCGCCGACCCGCTCGACCAGCGCGGCGCGGGCGCCCTCCATCCGTCCCGCGTCGCCCGCCGCCATGGCGAGCCCGATCACCGGGCGCAGGCTGTCGCTGCTGATCTTCTCGCCCAGGCCGCCAAAGGCCATGCCGATCAGCAGCGGAAAGAGCGGCCCGATCAGGAAGAAGATGAAGGTCCTGGAAAAGACGATGGCGGTGAAATCGCGGCGGGCGATGACCAGCGCGGCGCGCACTATGTCGATCATGCGGCCTGCTCTCCCCGGTCGCCCGCCTCTTCCTCCATCTGCCGCGCCGCCACCTCCCCGGCGATGGCGACGAAGGCGTCGTGCAGGCCGGGCCGCTCGATCGACAGGCTCTCGATTCCCGCATGACCGTCCAGCAGCGCGCGGAGCAGCGGTTCCATGCCGCTTTCGGGCAAATCGAAATGCCAGTTGCCGTCATCGGCCATCGTGTCGGCGGGCAGGGCCGCGCGCCACGGCCCGTCGCTCGCACGGGTGCGCAGGCGAACCTGCGGCCGCAGCCGGTCGCGCGCGGCGGCGACCGTCCCCTCGAACCGGATGCGGCCTCCGGCGACGATGGCGATGCGTTCGCACAGCCGCTCGGCATGGGCGATGACATGGGTGGAAAAAAGGATGGTGACGCCGCTGCGCGCCTGCGCGCGGATCAGCGTCTCCAATTTCTCCTGATTGATGGCGTCCAGACCGGAAAAGGGCTCATCCAGCACGATCAGCCGCGGCTGGTGGACGATCGTGCCGAACAGTTGCACCGTCTGGGCCATGCCTTTCGACAATTGCCGGATGGGCTTGTCCACCGACGCGCCCATGCCATGGTCGCTCAGCAGCGCGCGGGCGCGCTCCCGCCCGATCTTCAGCGGCAGGCCGCGCAGCGCGCCCATGAAGGCGATCGCCTCGAACGCCTTCATCGACGGGTAGAGGCCGCGCTCCTCGGGCAGATAGCCGACCTCCTTCGCCCGGCGCAGCGGCGAAATATCGCCCAGCAGGGTGCGGTGGCCCGCATCGGGATCGACGATGCCCAGCAGGGTGCGCAGCAGCGTCGTCTTGCCCGCGCCGTTCGGACCCAATATGCCGTAGATCGCGCCGGCGGGCACGGCGATGTCGATCCCGTCCACCGCGCGGAAATCGCCGAATGTCTTGACAAGGCCATGGCCTTCGACGGCATAGGGCGGCTGGAAAGTCGTGGGATCGCCGATCATCGCTCCCCCATAGCCGGACGACAGCTTGAGGCCAATCCAATCTGGAACCCCGCCGCTGGAGCAGCGGCTGAAGGAGGAGGCCGCGCGGCTGGGCTTCGCGACATGCGCGATCGCGCGCGCCGATTCGGCCCCGCAAGCGGACAAGCGGCTGCGCGACTGGCTGGACGCCGGGCATCATGGCGACATGCTGTGGATGGAGGAGCGCGCCGGGCAGCGCGGCTCGCCCGCCGGGCTTTGGCCGGAAGTGCAGAGCGTCGTGATGCTGGGCATGAGCTACGCGCCGGGGCGCGATCCGCTGGCGCTGGCGGGGGCGGGCGACCGGGGCCGCATCTCCGTCTATGCGCAGGGGCGCGACTATCATGATGTCGTCAAAAAGGGGCTGAAGGCGCTCGCCCGCTGGCTGGTCGACCAGCAGGAGGGCGCGCTCAAGGTCTTCGTCGACACCGCGCCGGTCATGGAAAAGCCGTTGGCGCAGGGCGCGGGGCTGGGCTGGCAGGGCAAGCACAGCAATCTCGTCAGCCGGGCGCATGGAAGCTGGCTGTTCCTGGGCGCGATCTACACGGCGCTGCCGCTGGAGCCCGACCCGCCGGAGGTCGACCATTGCGGCAGTTGCACCGCCTGCCAGGCCGCCTGCCCGACCGACGCCTTTCCCGCGCCCTATGTGGTCGACGCGCGCCGCTGCATCTCCTATCTGACGATCGAGCATAAGGGGCCTATCCCTGACGAACTGCGCGCGGGGATCGGCAACCGCGTCTATGGCTGCGACGATTGCCTCGCCGTGTGCCCGTGGAACAAGTTCGCGGACAAGGCGGCGGCGAACCGCGCGTTCCTTGGCCGCGCCGAACTGGCCGCGCCGGCCCTGTCGGACCTGCTCGCGCTGGACGATGCGGGGTTCCGCGAGATATTCGCCGGATCGCCGATCAAGCGGATCGGCCGCGACCGGATGGTGCGCAACGCCGCCATCGCGGCGGGCAACAGCGGCGACAAAAGGCTGGTTCGCTGGCTGGAGCCGCTGCGGGGCGATCCCGACCCGGTGGTGGCGGAGGCCGCCGCCTGGGCCCTAGCGCGGCTGCTGTAGCGCCGCCGCGCAGGAGGCGGGGTCGATGTCCGCGCCGATGGGCGAGCGCGCGTCGACATGCGTGACGACCGGCTCCTTCCCCGGCGCGGGCGCGTAGAGATAGGCGTCAAGCACGCAGCGGCCGTTGGCGAATTGCAGCTTGCGCATCGTATCTTCCCGGATGTCGAGGCGCGGCGCGCCGAACTGGCGAGTCAATTGTTTGGCGTCGTTGCCCAGCAGCGGCCCGACCTTCATGAAGGCGCTGGCCGGGGGGCCGGGATTGGCGCGCGCGGCGGGCTGTGGCGGCGGCACGGTGGCGCAGGCGGCGAGCGACAGCAGGAGGAAACTCGGCAGGGTGAAGCGAGCGGCGCTCATGCCGATGTCCTTCCGGGGCGATGGAGCATGTGGACGGCCATAGCCGCGCTCCAGATCGGCGCAAGCAGGTTTACGACCGGCAGCAGGAACAGCAGGGCGGACGCCAGCCCCATCAGCCAGCGGTCGCCGCGCGCGATCGGCGGCAGGTCCGGGTGGCGCGGTTCAACCATGTCGGCCATGTCGCGGCCCAGCAGCCAAGCGTTGAGCAGCAGGAACAGCAGGACGGTGCCGACGCCGGTGACGAGCAGCGCGATATAGACCGGCAGCGCGATCAGGTTGACGAGAATGGCGCGGGTGAGCGAAGCGAGCGCGAAACGCAGGCTGCGCGCGAAACCGACCGGTCGGGCGCGGGCGGCGGCCGCGGGATAGCTTTCGCTCTCCACGGCAACGACGACGGCGTCGGCGAACAGCCCCATCACCGCCATCGCGACCGCGCGGAACAGCAGCCAGGCGGAAAGCAGGGTAAGCAGCCCGCTCGCCGCCGCCTCCGCCATCCCGCCAGGCGTCCAGCCGGCGAGGGCCAATGCGCCATGCAGCCCCCACCACAGCGCGGCCCCCAAGGCGATGAACAGCAGCAGGGTCACCAGCAGCGTGCGGCCAAGGACGGCGCGCGCGGCGGGATGGAATATCTGCGGCAGCGACCGGAACAGGGCGATAAGGACCATGGCCTTCTATCCCTCCACGCGGCGGCTCGGTCAATTGGCGGCCGTCCTTGCGCCGTTGCGCCACGCCGCCGCCGCCGATAGAGCAGGGACCGCAAGGCCCGATCCCAGGGTCATTCTGTTCGAAGGAAGATCATTTGGCCGCGCAAGCCCTCGACACCCCGACCCCCGCCACTCTTGATGTCGTCGCCATCGGCAATGCGATCGTCGACGTACTCGCCCGCAGTGACGATGGCTTCCTGGCCGAACATGCGCTGACCAAGGGTGGCATGCAGCTCATCGACGCGGAAATGGCCGAGACGCTCTATGCCGGCATGGGCACGGCGGTCGAGATCAGCGGCGGATCGGCGGCGAACACGCTCGCGGGCCTTGCGGCGCTTGGCAAAAGCTGCGGCTTCATCGGCCAGGTCAGCGACGATCAACTCGGCGCGGTCTTCGCGCACGACATCCATGCGATGGGCGTCGCCTTCACGACCGAGCCACTGACGGGCCCCAGGGCGGCCGACACGCCGACCGCGCGCTGCCTGATCCTGGTGACGCCTGACGGGCAGCGGACCATGAACACCTTTCTGGGCGCGTCCCAGTTCCTGCCCGAAAGCGCGCTGGACGCGGACCTGATCCGGTCGGCGGGCATCCTCTATCTGGAAGGCTATTTGTGGGACCCGGAGCAGCCGCGCGCGGCGATGCGCGCGGCCATCGCCACCGCGCGCGCGGCCGGCCGGCGGGTCGCCTTCACCCTGTCCGACAATTTCGTGATCGACCGTCATCGCGCCGACTTCATCGACCTGATCGACCAGGGGCTGATCGACATCCTCTTTTCCAACGAGGGGGAGATCAAGTCGCTCGCCCAGATCGCCGATTTCGACGCGGCGGTCGCGGCGATCGGCGCGAAGGTGCCGGTGCTGGTGTCGACCCGCAGCGAGCGCGGCGCGATCGCGATCGTCGACGGGGTGCGCCATGAAGCGCCCGCCGCGCCGGTCGCGCAGGTAGTGGACACGACCGGCGCGGGCGATCTATTCGCCGCCGGCTTCCTGGCCGCGCATATCGAGGGCATGACGGTCGAGGATTGCCTGACGCTGGGCGCGGCCGCCGCCGCCGAGGTCATCTCCCATTATGGCGCGCGGCCGGAGGCGGACCTGCGGCTGATGCGCTCGGCGCTATTTCCCGGCCGTTGAGGCGGTGGCGCCGGCCGGGGCGGAGGCGGCCGCCTTGTCCCGGCGGAACAGGGTCCGATCCTCGGGCCCGAACCCCCAGCGCCAGATGACCAGCCCATAGGCACCCAGAATCGCCGCCACGCCGAACACCAGCTCGACCCATTCCAGGCTGGGCGGCAGCGCGACGAAGGCCGCGCCGACGATGCAGCCGACGCCGACCGCGCTCAGCAGCGGCCAGCGCCAGGCGTTGACCGGCGCGTCCAGCAGCCGTGAGAGCAGCCGCGCCTTCACCAGCGCGCTCACCCCCAGCGCGACGCACAGCGCCAGCGCGGGGGCGGCGGCGACCGCCATCTGCGCGAGACCCAGCCGCCGCGCGGCGACGATCAGCGCGAAGCTAAGCGCCGCCTGAAGCGCGATCATCAGGATCGAGATCATGAGGTTCCGATGGCGGGCGATGTAGACAAGCGCCGATTCGCTAACCACGGCGGTCGCGGCCACCACTTCGGCCAGCAGCAGGAAGGCGAGCGCCCCGGTGCCGCCGACGAAATGCGGCCCCACCAGCCCCATCACCGCTTCCCCCGGAATGCCGAGCGCAAGGGCGATGCCGGCCTGCGCGGCGATGATCCAGAAGCCGACCTGGCTCACCTGCCGGGCGATGGCGGCCAGATTGCCTTCGCTGAGGTTGCGGGTGATGACCGGGCCCAGAATGGGGTCGAAGCTGGTCTTGAGCTTCTGCGGCAGCGAGGCGACCTGCTGCGCGACATAATAGATGCCGATCACCGCCGGGCTGACGAACAGGCCCAGGATCGCCATGTCCAGGCGGCGCGATCCCCATTCGACGCCGTCGGCGGCAGCCAGCGGCAGGTTGCGCCGCGCCAGCCGCCACAGCCGCCCCGCGTCGAAGCGCCAGCCCGACGGCCAGCCATAATGGCGCATCATCGGGATCAGCGAAGCGATCATCGCGGCCAGCATCGACAGCACATAGGAGAGGATCAGGCCGTCGCGGGTGGAATAGAAGACGAAGGCGAAGGCGCCGATGCTGATCGCCCAGGGTTCGATGATCGAGCGGGCCCGCACCGTCGCGGCGATGTCGAAGCGATAGGCGCAGGCGGCGAGCGAGACATCGGACAGCGCGACCGCGATGACGATCAGAGCCAGCAGGCGGTCGAGGCCGTTGATGCCGCTATTGGGAAACATCGCCTGCGGGAAGGCGGCCAGCGCGCCCGCCGCCAGCGTCGCCGCCGCCAGCGTCACCAGCATCGCGTCGGTGACGACATGGACATGGGGCCGCTCGGTCTGGGAAAGCGCGCCCGCAAGGCCGCGCTTCAGCCCCAGCGTGGCGAGCTGGGCGGCGAACTCGACCACCAGCACCGCATAGGCGAAACGGCCGAGCGTGTCCGCGCCATACCAGCGGCCGGCGATGAAGAGGAAGGGCAGCCGAGCGGCCAGGCGCAGCAGAAAGCCGAATATATTGGTGCGCCCACCCTTCGCCAGCGCGGCGATATCGTCGGCATCGGTGGGCAGCGTCGCGTCGCGCAGGGGGATGGCCGTTGACGGCGACACGCTATTATCCCTCTCTCGCATCATATGGGCGCTATGCTTGCGGCTGTGCGTGGGGCTGTTCTAGGCAAAATTTGGGCGCGATGCGACGCTTATTCCGGGCGCAGCGGACGGGCGAGCAGCGCCTCGACCACCCGGGCGACCGGGACGCGCCCTTCCAGCAGAGCGCAGACCGCCTCGACCACCGGCATCTCGACCCCCGCCGCATGAGCGGCGTCACGCAGGACCGGGGCGGTGAAGGCCCCTTCGGCGACGGTCCGGCGACTTTCGAGCAGCTCGGCGGCCGATCGGCCCTCGCCCAGTCCCTTGCCCAGCGAGAAGTTGCGCGAATTGGTCGAGGAGCAGGTGAGGACCAGGTCGCCAAGCCCCGACAGGCCGCCCAGAGTCTCCGCCCGCGCGCCACGCGCCAGGCCGAAGCGAGTCATCTCGGCGAAACCCCGGCTGATGAGCGAGGCGCGCGCATTGAGGCCAAGCCCCGCCCCTTCCGCGACGCCGCAAGCGATGGCCAGCACATTCTTGACGGCCCCGCCGATCTCCGCGCCGATCACGTCGTCGGACAGATAGGGACGGAAAGCGGGGCGGGCGATGCGCGCGGCGAGGCGGGGGGCCAGCGCCGGATCGCCACAGGCCAGCGTCACCGCCGTCGGCAGGCCGGCCGCGACCTCATGCGCGAAGGTCGGGCCCGAAAGCACCGCGACCGGCGCCTGCGGGCGCAGCTCGGCCACCACCTCCGACATCAGCAGGCCGGTGCCCGCCTCTATCCCCTTGGAGCAGAGGATCAGCGGCGTTGTGGCGGCCGGAGCATCGGCCAGGGCGGAGCGCAGATGCTGGGCCGGAGTGACGACCAGCAGCATGTCGCAGGCCGAAAGATCGGCCATGTCGGGCGTCGCCCGGACCGATGGATTGAGGCGCGTGTCGGGCAAATAAAGCGGATTTCCATGGGTCTGGTTGATCGCCTCCACGACCTCCGCCTCCAGCGCCCATAGCAGCACCTCCTGCCCGTCCGCCGCCAGCACCTGCGCCAGCGCGGTGCCCCAGGCGCCGGCGCCCATCACCCCCGCCTTCATGCCTTGACCCCCGCGCCGCGCGCCTTTTCGGCGGCGGGATCGAGCGGCCAGCGCGGGCGAGCGGGGACGGTCAGGTCGTCGATCAGGCCCGCCGCATGACGCTCCGCGCCCGCCCAGGCGATCATCGCCGCATTGTCGGTGCAGAGCCATAGCGGCGGCGCGACGAAACGCAGGTCATGGCTCGCCGCCAGCGCCTCCAGCGCGGCGCGGATCGCGCCGTTGGCGGCGACACCCCCGGCGACGACCAGCGCGTTGATTCCCGACACCTCGCTCAACTGCCTACGGGTGCGGTCGACCAGGCAGTCGATCACCGCCTGCTGGAAGCTCGCGGCGATGTCCTCGGTTCGATGCTGGCCGGATTGGACCGCGCGCATCACCGCGCTTTTGAGGCCCGCGAAGGAAAAATGCGGCTCGGCCGTGCCGACCAGCGGGCGCGGCAGCAGCACGGCGCTGGGGTCGCCTTGGGCGGCCGCCTTTTCCACCGCCGGCCCACCGGGATAGCCAAGACCCATCAGCTTCGCGGTCTTGTCGAACGCCTCGCCCGCCGCGTCGTCGATCGTCGTCGCCAGCCGCGCATAATCGCCCGGACCCCGGACATGCAGGAGTTGGCAATGTCCGCCCGACACCAGCAGCAGCATGTAGGGAAAGGAGAGGGTCGGATCGGCGAGCCGGGGGGAAAGCGCATGGCCCTCCAGATGGTTGACCGCGATCAGCGGCTTCGACGCGGCATGAGCCAGCGCCTTGCCGGTGACCAGCCCCACCATCACCCCGCCGATCAGGCCTGGCCCGGCCGTCGCGGCGATCACGTCGACTTGATCCAGCGTCAGTTCCGCGTCGGCCAGCGCCCCCTCGACCAGCGGCATCAGCGCCTCGACATGCGCGCGGGCGGCGATTTCGGGCACCACGCCGCCATAGGGGCGATGCGCCTCCTCCTGCGTGGCGAGGCGATGGGCCAGCACCCGTCCGTCGGCCGTCACCAGCGCCGCCGCCGTTTCGTCGCAGCTCGATTCCAGGCCAAGGATGATGGTCATTGCCGCTTCCCTCTAGTGCCCACGATGATTAGAGCAAGCCGGATATGGCTTTACCCCCCGCTCCCCTGCGCCTCGGCACGCGCGGATCGCCGCTGGCGCTGGCTCAGGCGCGCATGACCGCCGCCGCGCTGATCGCCCGCCACGGCTGGCCCGAGGACGCGATCCGCACGGTGATCGTCCAGACCAGCGGCGATCGCATCCAGGACCGCCCGCTCGCCGATATAGGGGGCAAGGCGCTGTGGACCAAGGAGCTGGACCGGGCGCTGACGAGCGGCGAGATCGACTTCGCCGTCCATTCGATGAAGGATGTGGAGACGGACCGCCCCGCCGACATAGCGATCGCCGCGATGCTGCCCCGCGCCGACGTGCGCGACCGGCTGGTCGGCGCGGCCAGCCTGGCGGCGCTGCCGGATCGGCCCGTGGTCGGCACCAGTTCGCCGCGCCGCGCCGCGCAGGTGCGCCGCGCCCGGCCCGACGCGTCGATCATCCTCTTTCGCGGCAATGTCGCCACTCGGCTCGCCAAGCTGGAGCAAGGCTTCGCCCATGCGACGCTGCTGGCGGCCGCCGGTCTCGACCGGCTGGGGCAGGGCGATGTCGGCCATGCGGTCGAGCCGGACGAGATGCTGCCCGCCCCCGCGCAAGGGGCCGTCGGCATCGAGACGCTGGCCGCGAACCGCGATATGATGGGCTGGCTTGCCGCGATCAGCGACGCCGACACGTTCGACTGCGTGATGGCCGAGCGGGCGGTGCTGCGCGCGCTGGGCGGCACCTGCCATTCGCCGATCGCGGCGCTGGGGGTGATGGATGGGGAGCGCATCCACCTGCGCGCCGAGATATTGACGCCCGATGGCGGCGAGGTCGTCGCGCAGGCGGCGCATGTCGCTCGCGATGATCCCAATGGCGGCCTGGCGCTGGGCGAAGCCTTGCTGGGCCGGGCGAGCCCGGCGCTGCGGGCGCTGTTCGCGGGAGCATGACCGACCTGCTGGTGCTGCGGCCGGAGCCCGGCGCATCGCGCACCATGGCTCGGGCGGCCTTGCTGGGCCTCGCGGCGCGGGCCTGTCCGCTGTTCCGGATCGAGCCGCTCGACTGGTCGCCGCCGCCCGCTTCGGAGTTCGACGCGCTGCTGGTGACGAGCGCGCAGGCCGTGCGCATGGGCGGCGCGGCGCTGGCGCGCTACCACAACCTGCCGGCTTATGGGGTCGGCGCCGCGACCGCCGCGGCGCTGCGCGAGGCGGGTTTTGCGAAAGCGATCGCGGGCGAGGCCGATGGCGCGGCGATCGCGCGGCGGATCGCGGAGGATGGGCATCGCGCCGTGCTGCATCTGGCGGGCGCCGATGTCGCGCCCTTCGACGCCGGGCCGCTCGCGCTTAGCCGGGTCGCGCTCTATGCCGCCGTCGAGGCCGCCGACCGGCCGGAACTGGCGGCGGCGCTGGCTCCGGGGGCGGTGCTGCTGGTCCATTCCCGGCGCGCGGCCGCGCGGCTGGCCACGCTGGTCGATCCGGCCGATCGCGGGGCGCTGCATCTGATAGCCATCAGCCCGGCCGCCATGGCCGCGAGCGGGGCCGGATGGGCGAGCCTCCAGGCCGCCGCCGCGCCGAACGACGACGCGATGCTGGCGCTTGCCGCGATGTTGTGCAAATGACACAGTCATGCCGAACATCGCGACAGAGGAAGCCAGTCCCTTGACCAGTGGTGAGCAGGACGCAGCGCGAGAGGATGCAGCAAAGGCGGCGGCGGTCCCGCCAGTTCGGACCAAGCGCCGCGCGCCGTGGCTGGCGCTGGGCCTGCTGATCGCCTTTGCCGGCGGCGTCGGCGCAACGATCGCGGCGCTGCCTTATGTCCAGAGCTGGTGGCGGGGCGGGGACCGCGCGACGACCGCCGCCGCCGCGCGGCGGCCGCTGGCGCTCGCCGGCCGTCTCCCGTCCGACGCCCAGCCGCTGAGCGTCGCCGCCGCGCGGCTGGTCGACATGCGGGTCGTCCAGCTTGAGGAGCGGCTGAACCGCATCTCGGTGGAGGCGCAGGCGGCGTCGGGTAACGCCGCGCGCGCCGAAGGGCTGCTGGTCGCCTTCGCCGCTCGCCGCGCGCTCGATAGCGGTACCCCGCTCGGCTATGTCGAGGGGCAGTTGCGGCTTCGCTTCGGCCAGGCCCAGCCGCGCGCGGTCGCCACGGTCATCAATGCCGCGCGCGAGCCGATCACGCTGACGGACCTGCGCGCCGGGTTGCTGGCGGTCGCCGACCAGGTCACCCACGATCCGCCGGACGTCGGCTGGTGGCGGGCGCTGGAGCAGGAGGCGCGCGAACTGGTGACGATCCGCAAGGCCACCAGCCCGACCCAGCATCCGCAGGCCGCGCTCGACCGCGCGCTCCGCTATATCGACGCGGGGCGGATAAACAGCGCGCTGTCCGAAGTGGAGCGGATGCCGGGCAGGGCGTCGGCCGGGCGCTGGATCGAATATGCGCGCCGCTATCAGGAGGCGCGCCGCGCGCTCGACCTGATCGAGACCGCCGCGATCCTGGAACCGCGCCAGTTGCGCTCGACCGAAGGGCGGTTCGTCACGCAGACCTCTCCGTTGGCGCCATGATCGAGTAATATTGCGCCCGATCCGTGTAACAATCGACGAATCGAGTGTCATAAAGTTGAAACCTGTGGACGCCGCAAGCGTTTGTCATGAATATGTCACCTTTGCCCAAGGGGTCGGGGAACAAGATTCGTGCCGTCGTCCGTCCATAATTTCACCCAGCTTCGCAGGAGCCGGCTCGCGCCCGGCGCGCGGGTCGGCGCGTTGCCGCGCCTCGGGCATCTGCTTGGCAACGCGGCGCTACCGTTCGACCTCGTTCGCGCCCGCGCTCAGGCCTCGGCGCTGGCGGCGGCCATGCGATCGGATGGCCGTTCGATCCTGCTGATCCCCGGCCTGCTGGCGTCGGAGCGGCGGATGCAGCCGCTACGCGCCGTGCTGGCGATGGCGGGCTATGACGCGCATGACTGGGCGATGGGGCGCAATTTCGGGCCGAAGCTCGACACGCTGGAGCAGATCGACCGGCGGGTGGATTCGATCCGGCGGGAGAGCGGACGTCCGGTCACGCTGATCGGCTGGAGCCTGGGCGGCCTGTTCGCTCGCGAATATGCCAAATATGCGACGGAAAAGGTCGAGGGCGTCGTGACGATGGGCACGCCCTTTTCCGGCGATCCGCGCGCCAACTATGCGTGGCGGCTCTATCAGCTCGTGTCGGGTCATGCGGTCGACGCCCCGCCCTTTCCCTGCGTCCGGGAGGAAAAGCCGCCGGTGCCGACGATCGCCCTGTGGTCGGCGCGCGACGGCGTCGTCTCGCCCGATTGCGCCAAGGGCAGGGCGGGCGAGCGCGACCGCGCGATTGAGGTCGACTGCACCCATATGGGTTTCGCCGCCGCGCCCGAAGGGATCGCCGCCGTGGGGCAGGCGCTGGAACTGATGCGCGGCTGAACGCGCGAGGCTCACATCATCCGTTGGATGGGGCCAGCCGCCGCAGCGCCTCATCCCGACCGATCAGCGGCAGCAGCGCCGCCATGTCCGGCCCATGGTCCCGCCCGGTGAGCGCGCGGCGGAGCGGGAGGAACAGGGCCTTGCCCTTGCGGCCGGTCTCCCCCTTCAGCCTGTCGGTCAGCGCGCGCCATACGCCTTCATCAAACGAAAGCGTGCTTAGCGCATCATGGGCGGCGCGCAGGAAATCGACGTCCTCCGGGTCGGGGGCGGGCGCGTCGATCGGGCCGGTGACGACCGCCCACCAGTCGGCGGCATCCCCGACTCGCTCGACATTGGGGCGGATCGCGTCCCAGGCGGCGGCGGTCATGCCGGCGGGCAGGCGGTCGGCCACCTGGGCATGATCGAGCTGATGGACGATCTTCTGGTTGAGGCCCGCCAGTTCGCCCTCGTCGAAGCGCGCAGGCGCGCGGCCGAAGCGGGCGAAATCGAAACTCTCGATCAGCGGCGCGGCATCAGTGAAGGGCTCGATCGGCTGGCTGGTGCCCAGCCGCGCGAGCAGTGAGACGATCGCCATCGGCTCCAGTCCCGCCTCGCGAAAATGGGCGACGCCGAGCGACCCCAGCCGCTTCGACAGCTTGCCCTCGGCCCCGGTCAGCAGCGCTTCATGAGCGAAGGCGGGAAGCGGCGCGCCCAGCGCCTCGAACATCTGGATCTGGGCCGCCGTGTTGGACACATGATCCTCCCCCCGCACGACATGGGTGACGCCCATGTCGACATCGTCGATGACCGAGGGGAGCATGTAGAGCCAGCTTCCGTCGGCGCGGCGGACGACCGGATCGGACAGGAGCTTCGGATCGAACTGCTGCTCGCCCCGGATGAGGTCGGTCCAGGCGATCGGCCGTTCATGATCGAGCCGGAAGCGCCAATGCGGCGCGCGCCCTTCCGCTTCATAAGCGGCGACCTGAGCGGCCGTCAGCGACAGCGCGGCGCGGTCATAGACCGGCGGCAGGCCGCGCCCCAGCAGGACCTTGCGCCGCAGGTCCAGCTCCTGCGCACTCTCATAGGCGGGATAGACATGGCCCGACGCCTTCAGCCGATCGAACTGCGCTTCATAAAGGGCGAAGCGGTCGGACTGGCGCTCCACCGCATCGGGATGAAGGCCGAGCCAGGCGAGGTCGGCGCGGATCGAGTCGGCATATTCGGCGCGGGAGCGCTCCAGGTCGGTGTCGTCCAGCCGCAGCAGGAACCGCCCGCCGCTCTTGCGCGCCCACAGCCAGTTATGAAGCGCGGCCCGGATGTTGCCGACATGAAGATGGCCGGTCGGCGACGGGGCGAAACGGGTGATGGTCATTCGAACATATCCACTGGAAAGGGAATCAGACGGTCCGGAAGGCGTTGGTGATCGGGTAGCGGCGGTCGCGCCCAAAATTGCGCGTGCCCAGCTTCACCCCCGGCGGGGCCTGGCGGCGCTTATATTCGGCGACGTAGAGCAGCCGCTCGATCCGGGCCACGGTGTCGCGGTCGAAGCCGCGGCCGACCAGTTGCTCGACCGACAATTCCTCCTCGACCAGCCCGTAGAGGATAGGGTCCAAAATCTCATAGGGCGGCAGGCTGTCGTCGTCGCGCTGATCCTCGCGCAGTTCGGCGCTGGGCGGCTTGGTGATGACGCGGTCCGGCATGACCGGGCCGGCGGGGCCGAGACCGAGCGAGGGTTTGTGGTCGTTGCGCCAGCGCGAAAGGTCGAACACCGTCATCTTATAGGCGTCCTTCAGCACCGAATAGCCGCCCGCCATGTCGCCATAGATGGTGGCATAGCCGACCGACATCTCGCTCTTGTTGCCGGTGGTCAGCAGCATATGGCCGAATTTGTTGGAGAGGGCCATCAGCGTCATGCCCCGGACGCGCGACTGGATATTCTCTTCGGTCAGGTCGCGCTGGCGTTCGGCGAACGCGCCCTCCAGCATCGAATCGAACGCCGCCACCGCCGGCTCGATCGGGATGCTGTCATAGCGCACGCCCAGCAGGCGCGCGCATTCGACCGCGTCGTCCAGGCTGTCCCCGCTGGTGAAGCGCGAGGGCATCATCACGCACCAGACTCGCTCGGCGCCCAGCGCATCGACGGCGACGGCCGCCGACAGCGCCGAATCGATCCCGCCCGACAGCCCCAGCACCACGCCGGGAAAGCGATTGCGGTTCACATAGTCGCGCAGGCCCAGCACCATCGCGTTGTAGATGTTGCCCGGATGATCATCGAGCGCGGCGATCTCCCCCGGCAGGCACTCCCAGACGCCGCCGCGCCGTTCCCAATGGGTCAGCCTCAGCGCCTCTTGCCAGTCGGGCATCTGGTGGCGCAGTTTGAGGTCCGCGCCCAGCACGAAGGAGGCGCCGTCGAACACCAGCTCGTCCTGGCCGCCGACGCGGTTCAGATAGACGAGCGGCAGGCCGGTTTCGCGCACCCGCGTGCCGGCGACGGCATTGATCCGGTGATCGTCCTTCTGGACCTCATAGGGACTGCCGTTGGGGCTGATCAATATGTCGGCCCCTTGCGCCTTCAGATGCGCGGTGACGAAGGGGAACCAGATATCTTCGCAGATCGGCACGCCGATTCTCAGCCCGCGAAAATCGATTGGCGCTGGCAGCGGGCCGGGGGCGAACAGGCGCTTCTCGTCGAAGGTGCCGTAATTAGGTAGCTCGCGCTTCTGCCGGATGGCGGTGACGGCGCCGCCTTCCAGCAGGGCGACGATGTTGAAGAGAACGCCCTGCGCCGCGACCACGGAGCCGACCAGCATCGCCGGGCCGCCATCGGCCGTCGCCCGCGCCAGCCGGTCCAGCTCGTGATTGGCCCGCTCCACCAGCGCGGGTTTGAGCACCAGATCCTCGGGCGGATAGCCAATCAGCTGGAGTTCGGGAAAGACGATCAGGTCCGCGGCCCCCGCCTTTTCCCGCCATGCCAGCATCGCGTCGGCATTGGCGGTCAGGTCGCCCACCGACTGAGTCAATTGGGCAAGGGCGATCACGAGTTTGTCGGTCATGCCCGGCCCCTAGAGCATGAACCGCCCGGATTGAAGCGGATCATGCCGCGCCGTCCCTGATCTCCGCAATTTCCAGCGAGTCCGGCGAGCGGTTCCACCGCGCTCCATGTGGCGAGGGCGCAAAAGCGCCTTTCCACATTCCCCCGCCGCCGCTAAAGGAGCCGCGTCTCTCACATAGTCACCTATTTGTAACGCCACTTGCCTCGGGGGTTCGGCCGATGAAACTGATGACCGGCAATTCCAACATGCCGCTGGCCAGCGCCATCGCCGACTATATCGAAATTCCCCTGACCAGCGCCAGCGTCCGCCGTTTCGCGGACGAGGAAGTGTTCGTCGAAATCCACGAGAATGTGCGTGGCGAGGATGTGTTCGTCCTCCAGTCGACCAGCTACCCGTGCAACGACAATCTGATGGAGCTGCTGATCATGATCGACGCGCTGAAGCGCGCGTCGGCCAAGCGAATCACAGCCGTGCTTCCCTATTTCGGCTATGCCCGGCAGGATCGGAAACCCGGACCCCGCACCCCGATCTCGGCCAAGCTGGTCGCCAACCTCATCACCGTCGCCGGCGCCAACCGCGTCCTGTCGGTCGACCTGCATGCCGGGCAGATCCAGGGCTTTTTCGACATTCCGACCGACAATCTGTTCGGCGCGCCGGTCATGTCGGCGGACATTCAGGCGCGCTTCGGCGACCGCAACATCATGGTCGTGTCGCCCGACGTCGGCGGCGTGGTGCGCGCCCGCGCGCTCGCCAAGCGGCTGGACAACGCGCCGCTCGCCATCGTCGACAAGCGGCGCGAGCGGGCGGGCGAATCGGAAGTCATGAACATCATCGGCGACGTGAAGGGCCGCTTCTGCGTGCTGATCGACGATATCGTCGATTCGGCGGGGACGCTGTGCAACGCCGCCAGCGCGCTGAAGGCGGCGGGGGCGGAGGATGTCATCGCCTATGTCACCCATGGCGTGCTGTCGGGCGGGGCGGTCGCGCGGGTCGACGGATCGGAACTGCACGAGCTGGTCATCACCGATTCGATCCTGGGCACGGAAGCGGTGGCGGGCTCCGGCCGCATCCGCCAGCTTCCCATCGCACCGCTGCTGGGCGAAGCGATTAAGCGCATCGCCGACGAAAGCTCCGTATCCAGCCTGTTCGACTGAACGGGCAGGGAGCAAAAAGTCGCGCCGCGCGACTTTTCAGGCGGCGGGCATCAGGAGGATCGGCAGGCAGAGGATCAGCGCCAGCCCCGCGGAAACCCGCTGACCCCGCGTCAGGACGCGGGGCTCCGCCCCCCAGAAGATGGGACAGGCGAGCGCCGCCAGCACGAACAGCCCGGTGGCGATCGCGCCGGAACCGCCGACCGACATATCCTGCCGCAGCGCCAGCCCCGCGAACAGGGCGATGAAAGCGATGATCCAACCCAGCAGCGCCATGCCCGCGTCCCCCTTGCCTGACGCTGGATAGAACGGGCGCGTTGCCGAAGGCTTAAGGGCCGGCCTGCGCTTCCGCCCAGGGATCGTAGCTGCCGAAGCTCCAGACATGGCCCTCCGGATCGAGCGCGTCATAGCCGCGCCCCGGATAGCCCTCATTATCCTTCGGGCCGCGCACGATGACCGCGCCCCGCTCGCGCGCCCGGTGGCAATGCGCGTCGGCGTCCGGCACCACGACATAGACGCAGCCAGTGACCGCGCCGGCCTGGCGCGGCGTCTTCCATCCGAACAGTTGCTGCTCCGGGTCCGGCCGGTCGCTGCCCAGCATCACCATCCCTCGGCCCAGCACGAGCTGGGCATGATGGACGATCGTGGGATCATCGGGATCGACATAGACCGCGTGGCGCGAAAAGCCGAAGGCATCGCAGAGGAAGGCGATGGCGGCGGGCGCGTCGGCATAGCGCAGGCAGGGTATCAGGGATGAGCCGATCATGGGCGTCCTCCTTCGCGTCGCGCCTATCCAGATCAAGCGACTCGACGCGCGCAGCCTAGCCTCGCCGGTCGTTCCACGCTAGGCGAAGCGCATGAGCAACCGCGACGATCTGCCCCTCGCCCACCGCCTCGCCGACGCGGCGGGCGAGGCCATCCGCCCCTTTTTCCGCGCCCGGTACGAGCTGGAATATAAATCCGACAAGTCGCCGGTGACGCAGGCCGATCGCGCCGCCGAGGCCGCGATCCGCGCGATCCTGGAAAAAGAGCGGCCGGGCGACGGCATCATAGGCGAGGAATATGGCGCCGTCCGGGAGGATGCGGAGCGGCTGTGGATACTCGATCCCATCGACGGCACGCGGAGCTTCATCGCCGGGCGGCCGATCTTCGGCACGCTGATCGCGTTGACGCAGGGGGGGTGGCCGACGATCGGCATCATCGACCAGCCGATCGCGCGCGAGCGCTGGGCGGGGATGAGCGGCCAGCCCACCAGCTTCAATGGAAAGGCGGTGACGACGCGCGCCTGCCGCGCGCTTGACCAGGCGATCCTGGCCAGCACCGCGCCGCAACTTTTCCCCGGTTGCACGGCCGAGCATTTCTCACGGCTGGCGGGCCAGTGCCGCGACACCGTCTGGGGCGGCGACTGCTATAATTACGGCCTAGTCGCGTCCGGCCATATCGACATCGTGGTGGAGGCGGGGCTGAAGCTGCACGACCTTGCCGCGCTGGTGCCGGTGGTGGAGGGCGCGGGCGGCCGGATGAGCGACTGGTCGGGTGATCCGCTGACGGCCGACAGCGACGGCAACATCATCGCGCTCGGCGATCCGGCGCGGATGGACGACGTGCTGGAGGCGCTGGCGCAGGGGCATGACGGCCCTCATCACGGCTGACGGCGCCGAAGAAGCAAGGCGAGTCAGAATATTCCCAGGAACTTCTTGTCCTTCTTCGCTTCGCTTTTGCCCGCCTTAGCGGCCTTGCCGCTTCCGACATCGTCACGGGGCTTGCCGCTTTTGGTGCGCTGGGCCGCCGCCGACGCGCCCGACAGCACCGGGCCGCAGGCCGCGCCCTTCGCGTCGCCGACATCGACGAAGGCCAGCACCGCCGCCAACGGGCTCGCCGTGACGCCGAGCGCGGCAGCCGCCCCGCCCCGCGCCAGCAGCTCGGGCGTCAGGACGGTGATGCCGGGCTTGGCGAAGACGCCGGTGATGCCGATCGGCGACTGGCCGGAAAAGAGGCTGATCTTCTTGCCGTCGGCGCGGAAGGCCAGGTCCAGGCTTTCGTCGCGGAAGCTGAACCCGCCCCGCCCGGTCATCACATTCTTGCTCGTGTCGATCAGGATCGGGTCCGCCGACGCCACGCCGTTGCGCACGGTGAAGGCGATGAGGCCGCAGTTGATCTCCACCGGCTGCTTCAGCTTGCCCGAGAACATCTTGGTGATGAAGGTGCCGATGTCGAGCTCCGACAGCTGGACGTTGCGCGCCCACATGCTGCCGGCGGGCAGGATGACGGCGATGCGGCCATTGGCGGTGCCCAGCGATTCGCGCACCGTGTCCCCCAGCCCGGTCATTTGGACCCGCGCCTTGATCGTGCCGGTGGTGCCCGATTCCTCCACGCCCCAGCGCGCCAGCAGCTTGCCCATGGGGGTCGGCGACAGGCGGATGTCGTAGCGAGTGCGGACCGGCGCGCCGCGCGCGTTAATCTCTATGTCCGACGCCAGATGGCCGCCCGCCATGTCGAAGGTCAGCGGCGAGAGGGACAGCAGGCTGTTGTCCAGCTTCAGGGTCAGGCCGAGATTGGACAGCGGCACGACATTGGCGCGGATGCCCTTGACGGTGTAGCGGACATCGGCGTCGAAATTGCGCAGCGCCTCCACCCGCAGCGGCGCGTCGGGCAGCAGGCGCGGCGTGCCCCCCACCGTTTCGACGGTGCCGGCCGCGCCCTGCGCGTCCAGCCGCTCAGGATCATAGCCGATGAACGGGCCGACATCGATCATGTCGAGGCTGCGGGTGGCGAGATCGGCCTTGATCAGCAGGCGGTCACTCGGCAGGGAAATGGTCATGCGGCCGGCCAGATCGCTGTTGCCGAACCGCCCCTTCATGTGCGTGAAGCGCCATTCCCCACCCTGCTTGGTCAGTGCCGACGCCACGCGATACTTGCGGGTGTCGGGAATGGCTACGCCCAGGAAATCGAACAGCAGGGCAAGATTGGGCCCTTGAGCGACCAGCCGCAGGTCCGCGCCCTCCAGCTCGGTCGCGCCGGGCAGGGTGCCGCTGACGTCCAGCACCGTCGCCCCCGCGCGCGCGCGCACCTCCAGCCGGTTGCGTCCGCCGGTCACCGTCTGGTTGGGCGAAAGCAGGCTGCCGCGCATGGTGAAGGCCTTGGCCCGCATGTCGCCGGTGCCGGTGAAGCGCACGTCGCTGGCGAAGCGCGTGTCGCGCGCCCGCACGGTGTCGAAGGCGATGTCGGCATTTAGCTGCATACGCGGATCGCGATAGCGCATGGTCGTGCCCGCAAGCAGCGCCCGCCGGATCACAGGCAGCTCCAGCGGCTCGCCCTTCTTGTTCGGATCGCCGAGCGTCCAGCTATTGGTGCGCCCGTCCCGGTTCCATTCAAGGTCGGCGGCGCCCTTGCGCAGTTCCAGCCATTTGATGCGATAGCTGTCGCCAAAGACCAGGCTCAATGGCGAGATGCGCGTGTCGATAAGGTCGGCGCGGAACAGGTCGGGCTTGCTCGCCCAAGCGGGATTGGCGATGCTGAAGTCCTGTGCCAGGAACTTGATCGAGAAGGGCGCGAAATAGAGCTGGAAATCGCCGCCCACGCGCACCTGCCGTTCCAGGCTGCGAGTCATGATCGTCTGGAACGGGGACTTGAGGAACCGTCCCTTTGTAATGAACAGGATCAGCCAGATCGCGAACAGGATGCCCACGATCCACAGCAGGATGCGCACCGGCAGCGGCAACCGACGCCAGCGTTCCCGCACGCTGGGCGCGGGATGCGCTGAGCCCGTCGAAGCCGGGCGAAGCGAGGGGTCGGCGTCGGCCATGAAAGGCTCAACGCCGTTCGCCCGTTTTGGCTCCGAATCGCTTGCCTTTCGGGCAAAGGGCGCTTAAGGGCCGCCTTTCGCGATATTTTTCGAGGGACCGCCCGGCTAACTAGGGCTGCCGGGGCTGTTCGTAATCGTCGCGCCAAAGAAGGAGACGAAAATGCCCAAGCTCAAAACCAAGAGCGGTGTGAAGAAGCGCTTCAAGTTCACCGCTTCCGGCAAGGTCAAGCATGGTGTCGCCGGCAAGCGCCACCGCCTGATCAGCCACAACGCCAAATATATTCGCCAGAACCGCGGCACCGATGTGCTGTCCGATGCCGACGTCGCGCACGTCCGCCTCTGGGCGCCCTACGGCCTGAAGTAAGGAGTAAGGGACAATGGCACGCGTCAAACGGGGTGTAACCACCCGCGCCAAGCATAAGCGGATATTGGAGCAGGCGAAGGGCTATTATGGCCGTCGCAAAAACACGATCCGCATCGCCCGCCAGGCCGTCGAGAAGGCCGGGCAGTACGCCTATCGCGATCGCAAGGTCAAGAAGCGGTCGTTCCGCGGCCTGTGGATTCAGCGCATCAACGCCGGCGTCCGCGCCGAGGGCCTGACCTATTCGCAGTTCATGCACGGCCTGAAGCTCGCCGGCATCGACCTCGACCGGAAGGTGCTGGCCGACATCGCAATGCATGAAGGCGAGGCGTTCAGCGCCATCATCGCCCAGGCGAAGGCGGCTCTGCCCGCGGCCGCATAAGGCCACGGCGACAGACAAGCGAAGGGCGCCGGGGCAGATGCCTTCGGCGCCCTTTTCATTTGTCCGGCTTCTGGCCGAGGGAAGGAGGGTAGCCCCATGTCGCTGCATGTCTGGTGGCTCTATGTCACGGCCGTGTTCCTGATCTCGGCCACGCCGGGACCCAATATGCTGCATGTGATGAGCCAGAGTATCCGCCATGGGCCGCGCCGCGCGCTGGCGACCATGGCCGGGCTGATGAGCGCGGTGCTGCTATGCCTGATCGCCTCGGCGCTGGGCCTTGGCGCGTTATTGAAGGCGTCGCCTGGTCTGTTCGACCTGCTGCGCTATGCCGGCGTCGCCTATCTGCTGTGGCTGGGCGTCCGGGCGTGGCGCGCGCCAGTCGGCACGCCGGGCGACGACGCGGCGAGCCCCGTCCGGTCGCATAGCGCGCGCTATGCCACCGGATTGCTGACCGGCCTCTCCAACCCCAAGCTCATCATCTTCGCCGCCGCGCTCTTTCCCCAGTTCATCGACACGGGCCGCGCGTTCGGCCCGCAGCTCGCGCTGCTGGTGGCGAGCTTCGTGGTAATCGAGAGCTTCTGGTATGGCGTCTATGCGCTGGGCGGCCTGCGCCTCGCCCGCTGGCTGGCGCCCGCCAACCGGCAGCGGCTGTTCAACCGGGCGACCGGGCTATTGTTCATCGGCTTCGGCGGCGCGCTGCTGGGCGCGCGGGCATGACGAGGGGCGGCGGCGGCGCCAGGCTTCGCGCTTAGCCCGCCTCCAGCGCCGCGCCGGCCTCCATCCATGTCTCTTCGGCGGCCGCCAGCTTCTTCTCGACCTCGGCGCGCTTGACCATCAGTTGCGAGGTGGTGAGCTTCGCCTCCGCGCCGGACGCGCTTTGCGGATCGAACAGCGCCTGGTCGATGCGGCCGCGCTCGGCGGTCAGGGCCGCCATCGCGCGCTCGGCCTGGCTGACGGCGTTCTTCAGCGCCTTCTGCCGTTCGCGCCATTCGGCCGATGCGCGCTTCTCGGCCTTGCGATCGACCTTCGGCGCGTCGCCGCCCGACGCCGTCGCGCCGCTGCCGTTCTTGCCCAGCACGAAGTCGGTATAATCCTCGATCGTGCCGCCATATTCCTGCGCGGTGCCGCCATCCACCAGCACCAGCCGGTCGGCGACCAGCTCCAGCATGTGCCGGTCGTGGCTGACCAGCACCACCGCGCCCTGATAGGCGTTGAGCGCCTGCACCAGCGCCTCGCGGCTGTCGACGTCCAGATGGTTGGTCGGCTCGTCCAGGATCAGCAGGTGGGGCGCGTCGCGGGTGATGAGCGCCAGCGCCAGCCGCGCGCGCTCGCCGCCCGACAGGCTGCCGACCTTCTGCGTGGCGCGCTCGCCCGAAAAGCCGAAGCGCCCCAGTTGCGCGCGCACCGCGCCCTGGGCCGCGCCCTTCATCTGGCGCGTCATATGCTCCAGCGGCGTGTCGCCCGTATCCAGCTCCTCGACCTGATATTGGGTGAAATAGCCGACATTCATCTTGGGCGAAGAGGCCATCTGCCCCTCCATCGCCGGCAGTTGCGCGGCGATCAGACGGGCGAGCGTCGTCTTGCCATTGCCGTTGCGGCCGAGCAGCGCGACTCGGTCGTCGGGGTCGATGCGCAGGTTGACGCGGCGCAGGATCGGCATGTCGCCATAGCCGACCGCCGCCATGTCCATGGTGATGAGCGGCGGGCGCAATTCGGGCGGGCTGGGAAAGGTGAAGGTCAGGCTGGGGTCCTCGATCGCGGCGGCGATGGGCTGCATCTTCGCCAGCGCCTTGGCCCGCGACTGGGCCTGCTTCGCGGTCGAGGCGCGGGCGGAGTTGCGCGCGACATAATCCTGCAACTTCTCGCGCTCGGCGGCTTGCTTGGCGCGCGCCGCCTCCTGCTGGGCCAGGCGCTCGGCCCGCTGCCGCTCGAACGCGTCATAGCCGCCCGGATAGAGCATCACCTTGCCGCCCTCCAGATGGAGGATATGGTCGACGACATTGTTCAGCAGGTCGCGCTCATGACTGATGACGACGATCATGCCGCGATAGGATTTGAGGAAATTCTCCAGCCAGAGCGTTGCTTCCAGGTCCAGATGGTTGGACGGTTCGTCCAGCAGCAGCAGGTCGGGATTGGAAAAGAGCAGGGAGGCGAGCGCCACGCGCATCTTCCACCCGCCCGAATAGCTGTCGAGCGGACGGCCCTGCATCTCCTCGTCGAAGCCGAGGCCGACGAGGATGCGGGCGGCTCGCGCCGGGGCCGTATAGGCGTCGATCGCGGTCAGCCGCTCATAGATATGGCCTAGGCGGTCGGGGTCCTCGCACTTCTCGCTCTCCGCCATCAGCGCGGCGCGCTCCTTGTCGGCGGCCAGGACCGTTTCGAACGGGGTGATCGTGCCGGACGGCGCTTCCTGCGCGATATAGCCAAGGCGCGTATCGCGCGGCATCTCGCACCCGCCATCGTCGGGATCGAGCTGGCCGATCATCACCTTCATCAGCGTAGATTTGCCCGCGCCGTTGCGGCCGATCAGGCCGACGCGGCTGCGCGCGGGCAGGGCGGCGGTGGCGCGATCCAGGATCGTGCGGCCGCCCAGGCGCACGGTGATGCCATTGAGGTTCAACATGGGCGGGGCTTTAGCAGTTTATCGCGGCAAGGCTAGCCGCGCGGGATCAGCTTTTGGCGGGCGCCGCTTCGGCGTAAAGAGTGAATTGCGCGTGAAGGCCGCCGGTCGAGCTGTCGCCGACCCACAGGTCGAACAGGCCGGGCTCGACGACCCGCTTGTTTTCGGCGCCGATGAAGCTGAGGTCGGCGCGCGAAAGCGAGAAGCGGACGGTCCTGCTGTCGCCGGGATCGAGCGTCACCCGCTCGATGCGCTTCAATTCCCGGATCGGCCGGGTGCGGGTGGCGACGCGGTCGCGGACATAGAGTTGGACCGCCTGCGTGCCGCGCCGCTTGCCGCGATTGCGCAGGGTCGCGCGAACCTCGATTGCTCGGTCCCAGCGGAGCGCGGTGTCGCTGAGCTGGAGATTTTCCAGTGCCAGGTCGGTGTAGGTCAGGCCATGGCCGAAGGGAAAGCGGGCGCTGTTGTCGGTCGTGGCGTAGCGCGCCTTATATTCGGTGCGCTGGTCGATCACCGGGCGGCCGGTCGACTTGCGGTCGTAGAAAAATGGCTCCTGCCCAGATTCCCACGGGAAGCTGACCGGCAGCTTGGCCGAAGGATCGACGCGGCCCAGCAGGATGTCGGCGATCGCATGGCCCGCTTCGCTGCCCAGGAACCATGTGGCCAGGATCGCCTGCGCATTAGCGAGCGCGCCGTGCAGCGCCAGCGCGCGGCCGTGGCGCAGCAGGACGACGACCGGCTTTCCGGCGGCGGCCACCGCTTCGACAAGAGCCTGCTGCGCGGCGGGTATCTCGATCGCGGTGCGCGACTGCGCCTCCCCTGACATGGCCTGCGATTCGCCGACGGCGAGCAGGACGATGTCGGCGGCCTTCGCGGCCTCGACCGCGCGCGCGATCCCGCCGTCGAGCGGCGCGTCGATGCCGCTGCCCGGCTCGACCGACAGGCGTGCAGGATCGCGCAGCGCCGCGCGCAGGCCGGCTGCGATGTCGACGCCCTTGCCCGGATCGCCATAAAAGGCCCAGGGACCGTAAAGATTGTCGCGATCCTCGCCGAAGGGACCGATCAGCGCGATCCGCTTACCGTCGTCCGGCGACAGCGGCAGGACGCCGTCATTCTGGAGAAGCACGATCGAGCGCGCGGCCGACTCGCGCGCCAGTGCGCGGTAGTCCGCCGAGCCGATGCGCGCCGGGGCGGCGGCGGGATCGAGCGAGCGATAGGGGTTGTCGAACAGGCCGATCGCGGTCTTCACATAGAGGATGCGGCGCACGGCGACGTCGATCGTCGCCATCGGCACCGCGCCGCTCTTTACGAGGTCGGGCAGGTGCCGGACATAAAGGCCGCTCTGCATGCTCATGTCGACGCCGGCCAGGACCGCGAGCCGGGCCGCGTCCCGCTCATCCTCGGCATAGCCATGGGCGATCAGTTCCTCGTCGGCCGTATAGTCGGAAAAGACGAAGCCCCGGAACGCCATCTCGCCGCGCAATATGTCGGTCAGCAGCGCCCG
Source organism: Sphingobium sp. (assembly GCA_033795485.1). GTDB lineage: Bacteria > Pseudomonadota > Alphaproteobacteria > Sphingomonadales > Sphingomonadaceae > Sphingobium. The sequence goes on along the minus strand of JARYGO010000016.1, from coordinate 20,638 downwards.
GTCGGCGGTCGCGGGCACGCCGTTGATCTCGCTGAAGGCCGCCATCGTCGTCAGCGCCCCGGCGGCGAAGGCGGAATCGAAGGGCGGCAGGTGGGTTTCGCGCAGCGTCTCCTCGGAAATATCGACGCTGCCATATTCGAGGCCGGCGGCGACCGCGCCATAGGCGGCGAAATGCTTAGGGCAGGCGAGCAGGCTGTCGTCGGCGCGCAGGTTGCGGCCCTGAAAGCCGCGCACGCGGGCGGCGGCGAACTGGCTGCCAAGATAAATGTCCTCCCCCGACCCCTCGACAACCCGGCCCCAGCGCTGGTCCCGCGCGACATCGACCATCGGCGCGAAGGTCAGGTGCAGGCCCGCCGCCGTCGCTTCCCGCGCCATGGCACGGGCGGTGCGCTCGGCCAGCAGCGGATCGAAACTCGCCGCTTCGGCGAGCGGCACGGGAAATATAGTCTTGAGGCCGTGGATCACGTCGCCTGCGAACAGCAGCGGAATGCCCAGCCGGCTGCCTTGGACCGCTATGTCCTGCGCGCGACGCGCGCCATCCACGCCGATGCCGTTGAACAGGCAGCCGACCCGCCCCTTGCGGATCTCGGCCGCCAGCTGCTTTTCGTCCTGGATACCGGCATCGGGGTTAGGCGGATTGAACGGGCGGAAACTGTCGGCCAGGCACGTCATCTGCCCGGCCTTCTCCTCCACCGTCATTTTCGCGATCAGCGCATCGACGCGATCGACGTCGCTCTGCGCGAACAGGCGGCCGGGAACGCCCAGCGCGATTGGGCCGGACAGGAGGCCAAGGATGATCTGCCGTCGGTTGGGTGTCATGGGGAAGCGATGTGGCGACGACTATATGAACAAAGGCTGTCGCACATCAACCGGCAATGCCCCAACGGTCATCCGAGCGCGGTGTCGAGGAACATCATCAGGGTCAGCCCCGCCATGAACGCCGCCGTCAGCATGCCTCCGCCCGAGCGCCGATAGGCCTCCGGCACGATCTGGGTGATGATGATGTGGATCATCGCGCCGGCGGCGATGCACAATCCCCAGGGCAGAAGGGGCAGGGCGACCGACACGAGCGCCGCCCCCGCCGTGCCGGCGACCGGCTCGACCAGGCCGGAGGCGAGGCTGCCCAGCACGGCCCGTCCGCGACTATAGCCGAGCGAGGCCAACGCGCCCGCGACCGCCAGCCCCTCGGGGATATTCTGGATGCCGATGCCCAGCGCCGTCGTCGCGCCGCTGGCATAGTCGCCGCCCGCGAAGCTGACGCCGACCGCCATGCCCTCGGGCAGATTGTGCAGCGTGATCGCCACGATCAGGAACCAGATGCCGCGCGCCCGTGGGTCGTGGGTGATCGCGTCCCCCAGGCCGAACCGCTCCAGCGGCGGCGCAATCCTGTCGAGCGTCGCCAGGAACAGAGCGCCGAGCACCACCCCGGCAGCCACGACCGCCGACGCGCCGAGCGGCGCGACATGGCGCGCTTCCAGCACGCCAAGCGCCGGAATGATCAGGGAAAAGAAGGACGCGGCGAGCATGACGCCCGCCGCGAATCCCAGCATCAGATCCTCATGCAGCGGGCGGAGCCTGCCCAGCCCCAGGATCGGCAATGCGCCGATCCCGGTGGCCAGACCCGAGGCCAGGCTGGCGATCGATCCGGCGGCGACGGCCGAATCGAGCAGGCTCAATGGCTTGCCTGTTCGCCCGCCGCCCGGAGGGACAGATATTTCTGGACGACCATCGGCAGCATTTCATCCAGAAAGGTAACCATCGCCAATTCCTCCGCCAGCGTTTCCTTGAGCAGAGGAACGGCGTCGTTGAACCCGCCTTCCTCCGCCATCAGGATCAACGCCTTGTAGCTCGCCGCCTCGAAATTCTCGAAGGCGAAATTGGCGAAGCTGTTCTTGAGGATCTCGTCGGGCGCGAAGGTGTGGCCGAGCGCGGCGAGGTTCCCCGAGAGCGTCATGGCGACGTCCTTGACCGTGGAGTGGCTCTCGCCCAACCCGTCCAGGATCGTTTCCAGGCGCTCGATCTGGCGCTCGGTCTCGCCGCGATGGCTGCGCAGCTTCGCCTCCACCTCCGCATATTGCGCCAGATGCTCGATCTGCCTGTCCATCAGCGCCAGGGCCTGATGCTCCAGCGCATGCGCGTTGCGAAGGCCGACGACGAAGACGTGGCGGATGCTGTCCTGCTTGTCCATCGCCGTCACCTCACTTGGGCTTCGGCGTTTCGGCCATGGCCATGACCTTGGCCTCGGCGACGTCGGCGGCGCCCCCCATATCCTCGTCCGACGTCTTGCCCGCGCCCGGTCCCGCGCCCAGGTCGGCGCCGGTCGTCGGGCTGCTGTTGGGGTCCGACTGGAGCCGCGCGATCATGGCGGAATAATCCTCCATCTGCGCGTCGCTCAGTTGCACGGTGGCCTGGCCGTCCTGCCCGTCCAGCGGCAGATTGGCCTCGATATCGTCGACCTTCTCCCACTGCTCGCCGCTGTTCCAGGGTCCGGTGGCGTCGCCTTCGCCCTGCGAGGTGTTCACATACATGTCCGCATAGGGAGCGATGCCGGGCAGCTTGCCCGCCGGGAAATTATCCTTGATCGAATAGAGCGCCTTTTCGAAGCTCTTCTGATGCGCGACTTCGCGGGTCATGAGGAAGCCCAGCGCGTCCTTGATGCCCGGATCGTCGGTGATGTTGATCAGCCGTTCGTAGATGATCTTCGCCCGGCTCTCCGCCGCGATGTTCGAGCGCAGGTCGCAGGTCGGGTCGCCACGGCTGTCGACATAGGCGGCGGTCCATGGCACGCCCGAGCTGTTGGTGAGCGAGGGGCCGCCGCCATAGAGCAGCGACTGGGTATGGCTGTCGCCGCCCGCGTTGATCGCCATATAAAGGTCCGCTTCTTCCATCGACGCTTCGGTCAGCGAGCTTTTGACCCCCTTGTTGAGCATGGCGACGATCGAGCCGATCACTTCCAGATGGCTAAGCTCCTCCGTGGCGATGTCCAGCAGCATGTCCTTGCGGCCGGGATCATCCTCGGCCAGCCCCTGGGTGAAATAGCGCATCGCCGCCGCCAACTCGCCGTCTGGTCCGCCAAATTGTTCGAGCAGCAGCGAGGCAAGGGCGGGATCGGGCTGGTCCACGCGGACGGTATATTGAAGGCGCTTATTGTGCATGAACATGGCTAAGGTCCTTTATTTCGGATGCTGCCGGATGGAGGGAAAAATCCTGAACGTCGGGCTTGCGAGGCGGCAGAAGGCCCTTGCCCATATCCAGGAAGAACGGAAAGATAAGCGCGACGAGAATGGCCGGGCCTGTCAGGGCGCCGATGCTTCCCGTCACCGCCGAGAGCCAGGCATAGAGGAACTTGAGCGCCAGGAGCGACCCGGCCAGGACTATTGTCAGCCCCAGAAGGGAGCGCAAGGCGCGCAAGGGAGAATGTCCATTCATCGCGGTCGCTCTCCTGTGACGATGAGACTTCAAATATCGAAGCGACCCGTGGTTGCCGGGGGCCATGCCCAGGTAAGTGCATGACAACATAGGTTAGCAATGGGCACCTAATGCAAGGGGTGGCAGGGAACGCATGCGATCGGCGCGCGGCGGCCGCGCGGAGGGAACCGCCTCCGGCGCGGCCTGTTGTTCCCAAGCAATTCCATTTCAAGGAGCCGTCATGATCCGCAAATTGATCCTGCTGGGGGGCGCAGCCTTCCTGGGCGCGAAGTTCTTCAACCGCCCGAACACGAAGGATGGCCGCGCGCAGCCGGCATCGCCGCCGGCCAGCACGCGCTTCGATGGCGGCGCGGCGGCCGCCGACACCGATATGTCGCCGGGACATGCGCCGACGGACCTTTCAGGGGATCGCCACCCGGACGGTTCGGCGCGGGCGGAGGATCATTACCGCCCCGATCCCACGGCGCCGGTTTCCCCAGAGGATCGAGAAAGCCTGCGGCCGGTCACGGCGCCCGCGCCGCATGATCCGCCGACCGGTTGATGTCGCCAACCGCGTCATGGCGGAACTAACGCATATTATCGGAGCGGAGGGATCATCGGCGCGCGCGGGATGTTTGTCTTATATGGCGGTGCCTTCGCCCCAGGGGGCTTGCCGATCCCGAGATGCCCATTTGCAGGAGGCATAGATGAACGACCGCAATGCTTTTCTTCAGGGACAGGGTTCCCCCATCAAGGATGACGAGCCGCCGCCGACGCAAGGCTGGCGGGGCGAGAAGGCGGCTACCCAGACATCCTCGTCGCAGGAGCAGCGACGGCCGCTGAACGGCACGGACATAGAGGTCGAGGAAGTCTCCGGAACCGCGTTCGCCGAGTCCATGGGACTCCAGCCGCCGCCGGACGAGGAAGCGCCCGATGCGCCGGCGGCGGCAAGTTCCGCCAGCTCAGGACCCGCCGTCTCAGGCCCGGCCACGCATTCCGACGGCGTCAGCGATCGGAATGAAGGCGCGGGCAGCACCGGCGGGGAAAGCGGCGGCGCGCCTTATCCCAACCCCCATGATGGCCAGACCAGCGAAAATGATTTCGGCAGCACCCTGGGCCATGGTGGGCAGACGGAGATCGCCTATCATGGCCCCGGCCATCTGGGCGAAAAGAAGGTGGGCGACGACGACAACCGCAACGGCGTGGCCGAATCCAATGACTGACGCCCTGGCCGAGGCGGCGTTCTGGAGATGAACCGATGAGTGAGGAACGGCAGCAACCGCTGAACCCGGGCGATGAAGCGGCTCCGGGCACGGAAGGCACTGGCGAGGATATTTGCCCGGAATGCGGCGGCAGCGGGCGCATCGGGTCCGAACCCTGCGTGGAGTGCGGCGGCAGCGGCAAGGTCATTCGCGGGATCGGCGGCGCGTAGCGCCTGCTCTGCTTGAGAAGCCTTCGCGTCAGCGTATTTCGACTTCGCTCGACACGAACGGAGGTTTGTTCGATCTGATTGGAGCAGAGCTTGGCGTCGCGGTCATCGCCAGGCGTGCCATGGCGTCAATTCTGAACCTGGTGCACGCGCAGGCCCGGCTTGGTCTCCGAAACTCCGTCCAACAGGTCCAGCGCCCGCGCGCCCGCCCGGCGGCCTTCCTCCCAGCGATCCGCGATCGTCGCTGGTGATAGGTCGAAGGGCTTCATGAAACCGGCCTCCTCGTCGCTGCCGCGATAGCTGAGGTAGAAGAGGTCCAGCGAAGGCGCTTCGCCCGGCTCGGACCGCGCTTCATGCAGCTCCGCCCGCAGCCGCCATTCGCGCTCCAACGCCATAAGGCGCAGACGGGACTGCATCCCGAACAGCATGTCGAACGATCGCTCCACCGTCTTGTTCAGCGCCGTGGGCGGCGGGCCGGCCGGCGTAAACAGGTCGATGGCGAGGCAGAGCGGCTCCGGCCGGGCCGCGCGCGCCGGGCCGATCTCGGCCTCCAGCGGCACGTTGCAGCACAGGCCGCCGTCGGCGAGCAATCTGTCGCCGATCCGGACCGGCTCGAACAGAGTGAGCAGGCTGCTGCTCGCCAGAAGATGCTCGGCGGTAATGCGCTCGCCCCGCTCGGTATCGAAGAAAACCACTTCCCCCTTCTCAATGTCGCTCGTGGCCAGGCAGAAGCGTGTCGGCCCCCGGTTCAGCAGGTCGAAGTCGATATACTCGCCCAGCGTCCGCGCGGCGACGGCATTGTCGTACAGGCTTCTTCCCTCTCCGCGCCCGGACAGCAATGCGCGGCCATGGAACAGGCTCGGAACGCCGGTCGAGAGCGTCGTCAAGGCGTTGGTCCAGTTCCACGACCGCCGCAGAGCGCCCCGATCCGCCCAGCCGAAGGGGTCGGCCCATGCCCTCGGCGCGGCCTCGACCGCGATCGCCTCCCAGAAGGCGCGAAGCCTAGCGACTCGATCCTCTGGCCTGTTGCCGGCGAAGATGGCGCCGTTGATCGCACCGATCGACGCGCCGGAAACCGAGCGGATGTCGACGTCCGGGCGCGACGCGATCACCTCGATCGCGCCTGCCTCGAATGCGCCGAGGCCGATGCCGCCGCCCAGCACCAGCGACGCGCCTGCCCTTTGGTCGGCCGATAGTCTTTCCGTCTGCTCGCTCACCCGGCGTTGCTCCTTCATTCCGCCGCCCGTCGATGGGCCGTCAAGCCTTGATAAGCCGCCTCGCCGTGGAAAGTTGCCGCAGCACTCCCGGGATTCGGCTTCCTCTCGTCAATCCGCTAACCTGAGTAAGCGTGTTGAAAAGTCGGAGGAACATGCCCCCGTCCCTGGGGTTGTCCGCCTTCACATATCTATGATGGAGGCATCAAAAACCTATGGACGTGCGCGCCTTGAATTCGGATGTGCCCGGTGTCAGTCCCTTTCTTCTCGCGCTGCGGGACATCGGCCGATCCGGGTCGGGAAAGAGCGTCGCCACTTTCACGCTGGGCGCATTGAAGGCGGAGGTCAGGACAGCCGGCGACTCCCTGTGGATATTCGTCCGGCGCGACGGCGAGGGGGGACTGGCGCTGCGGGCGGCCCATATGGCCGGGGACTTCACTTGCTCCCTGGAGGATGCCGAACCGGACGAGGCGGTGCGCCTGAAGGTGATTAGTCCCTCGGGCGAGCATGTCGTCGCTGTGCGCACGGGCGGCCGCGCCCTGGAACATATGCGCGTGACGGTGCGCTTCACGCCGGCGGCGCCGATGCTGCTGCCGTTCGTGCCGCGCGACCTCTATCCGCTCGACGCCGAGGACGATCCTCTGGGCGTCCGGGGAACGGCGGAGGCGCGGCAGCGCGGGCTCAACAGCGGCCTTGTCTACTTCCGCATCGACGAGCCGGGCTTCGGCAATGTCCTCTATTTCCAGAACCTGACCGCGTTGAACGATTATTATCGCGCGACCGGGACCAAACCGGAGAGCGCCGTCGGTGGCGCATGGCCGGAACTGGGCTATCTGATGCCGACACCGCCTCAGGACGGGACCGAGGCCCCCGCCCCGCTGAAGCCCGGCGTCGAAGTCACGCTGTCGGACGCCATCCTCGTCTTCCGGCACGAAGCGCCGCCGCATGAGCGCGAATCCGCGCGCCAGTTCCTCCAGATGCTGGGGGAGGCCTATAAGCAGATCGAGCTTCCCGAGACGGTTTTCCGTGATTGGATCGAGCGATCGGAGCGCACGCTTCGCGACTTGGACGTCGCGCCGGAGGCGACGATCGAACATTATGGGCATCGTTACGTCCACCCCTATACCGCCGCCGAATATCCCGACATCATGGTGCAGATGTCGCTGATCACGGCGATCCACCAATGGGGCAGATGGCGCGGCGAGCACCATCCGCTGGAGGCCGAGTTCAAGGCGGGGCTGCGTAAATTCTATGATCCCAAGCTCAAGACCCTGCGCCGCTACCTGCCCAATGTCGGCGATGACAAGGACGCGGACGCGGTCGACAGCTGGTATCTCTACCACCCGATGCTCAACCTGGGCCTATTGGCGCTCGACGGGGACGAGGATGCGCGCGACCTGCTGATGCGGTCGATCGACTTCGGCATCAAGGCGGCGCGGCACTTCAACTATGAATGGCCGGTCCAATATAAGATCACCGACTTTTCCATCATCACCAAGGCCGCCGACGCGGACGGGCGCGGCCAGACCGATGTCGGCGGCATCTATGCCTGGGTGATGCTCCAGGCGTTCGAGCTGACCGACGACAAGCGCTTTCTGGACGAGGCGCGGGCCGCGATCGACGCCGCCATGGGATTGCGCTTCAACATCAATTATCAGGCGAACCTCACCGCATGGGGCGCGGCGGCGTGCATGCGGCTGTGGCGGATCACCAATGAGCCGGTCTATCTCGAACAAAGCTATGTCTATCTCGGCAGCTTCTTCCACAATTGCGAAATCTGGCAGAGCAGGATCGGCCTGGCGGTGCATTACAGCAATTTCATGGGCGTCACCTGCCTTCAGGACGCGCCCTACATGGCCATCTACGAATGTTTCGACTCCTTCGCGGCCTTCGAGCGCTATCTCGACGACAGCGGGCCGGACCTGGAGCCGGCGGCGCAGATGCTGATCTCCGAATATTGCAAATATGCGCTGTCGCGCGCCTGGTATTATTACCCGGACGCGCTGCCGCCCGAGGCGCTGTCGCCCAAGCAGCGCGAGAGCAATGGCCATATCGACCGCGCGCTGTCCTTTCCGGTGGAGGACCTTTATCCCGACGGGCAGCAGGCCGGGCAGGTGGGACAGGAAATCTACGGCGCCGGCGCGGCCCTCGTCTTCGCCACGCGCGCCTTCCATCCGGTCGAGGGCGCGCCCTTCCGCCTCTATTGCGATCATTTCGTGCGGGCGATGGAGCGGACCGGCGACGGCGCGCTGTCCATCACCCTCGCCGGCGGGGAGACTTGCACGGCGGGGATGAGCCTGGTGCGGCTCAAGCGGCGCAAGCTCGGCAAGATCAGGGTGACCACCGCCGGCGGCGACATATTGCGGGCGTGGCAGACCTCGGCCGATCGCATCGACTATCATGTGCCGGCGAACGGCCGCTTCATTTTGACTTGGGAGTGATCCATGGACGACCGGACCAGCCTTGAGGGCAAACGCATTCTCGTGACCGGCGGCACCACCGGCATCGGCCGCGCCACGGTCGCGCTGCTGGCGCGGGAAGGGGCGCGGGTGCTGACGTTCGGACGCCACCAGCCCGAGCTGGACGAGGCGCTCGCTCATGCGCGCGACGGGCGCGGCAGCGTGGAGGGGCTGACAGCGGACGTCGCGACCAGAGAAGGCATCGACCAGGTGTTCGACGCGCTGGACGAGACGCTGGGCGGCATCGACATGCTGGTCGCCTGCGCCGCACTCGGCGCACAACCGGTCCACGAGATGGAGGAGGACGACTGGCGCTATGTCATAGAGACCAACCTGGTCGGCTATCTCGCCAGCGCGCGCCGGGCGATCGAGCGCATGGAGGCGCAGGGCGGCGGCCACCTGCTGTTCGTCGGGTCGATCAGCACCGAGATCAAGGCCCAGGGCGAGAGCGTCTATTCCGCGACCAAGGCAGGCATCCAGGCTTTCGCCGAAACGCTGCGCAAGGAGATCGCCGACAGGAACATCAAGGTCAGCGTGATCCAGCCCGGCTCCGTCGCAACGCCGATGCAGGAATGCAGTGACGAGGAGAAGAGCCGGGCGATCGAGGATCATGAAATGCTCTATGCCGAGGAAATCGCCGAGGCGATCCACTTCACCCTGACTCGCTCCGAGCGCTGCGACATCGTCAACCTGCGGATCGAGCCGCGCCTCCAGAAGACGAGCTGAGCGCTCCCCCCCCACCGATCATCCTTGAAGGAGAAGAAGCCCGATGAAGGCCGCGTTGAAGACAGCCGACGGCAGATTTGAAGTGAAGGAGGTCGAAAGGCCGATCATTCCCGACAGTGATTTCGTGCTGGCCCGAGTGCGGGTCGCTGGCATCTGCGGCACGGACCTGCGGCACTGGAACAAGGCGGAACCCGAGCTGGAATGCCATATTGTGGGGCATGAGCTTGCCGGCGAAGTGGTCGAGGTGGGGGATGCCGTCGTCGACCTGAAGCCCGGCGACCGGGTCGTCATAGAGACGGTGATGGGCGATGGCGTGTGCCAATATTGCGCGGTCCAGCGCTACAATATCTGCGAGCATCTCTACGATGTGCGGACCAGGTTCGTCTCGCGCGCCTATGGTGAGTTCGTCTGCGGCCCGGAGAGGAAATTCTACAAGCTGCCCGATCATGTCAGCTTCGAGGAAGCGGCGCTGATCGACACTTTCTCGGTATGCCTGCACGCCCATCATCTGGGGCAGGTGAGCGTCAATCAGAAGATCGCGATCATCGGCGCGGGGCCGATCGGGCTGGGCCAGCTCCAGCTCGCGAAGCTGAGCGGCGCGGACGTGCTGATCGCCGATCTGGTCGACAGTTCGCTCGATCTGGCGAAGGAGCTGGGCGCGGACGTCGTGGTCAATAGCGGCCGGGAGGATCTGGCGGCCCAAGTGATGGCGTTCACCGGCGGGCGCGGCGCCGACATCTGCTTTGAATGCGCGGGCGGCGATTCGATGCCGCGGACGCTGCCGCTGGCGACCAGGATCGTCCGCCGCGGCGGCAAGGTCGTGGTGGTGGGCGGCTTCGACGCGGGCGAGACGGCGATCCCGCTGGAGTGGCAGCGCATCCAGATGTCCGAAATCCAGATCATCCTCAGCGCCAGCTTCGCCTATCACGGCATCTATCCCGAACAGGCCATGGTGCTGGAGCTGCTGGCCAAGGGGAAGCTGAACGCGCGCAAGCTGATAACCCATCGCTTCGCGCTCGACCAGATCAACGAGGCGTTCGAGACGGCGGACGCGAAGGAGGAGACCGGCGCGGTGTTCGTCGCGATCACCGTCTCTTAGCCGGAGCGAGGCGGGCGCGGGGAACCACGCCCGTCTCGCTCCGCCCGTTCAACGAGAGCCGGTGATCTCCCGGTCCAGCGTCTTCACATGCTCGCGATGGCGTGCGACGATCGCCGCCACGGCCTTTGCCCGTTCCTTAAGCGCCGGATAGTCGCCGCGATTGGCGTAGCTCTGGTGCAGATTATAGGCTTCGTCATGGGCGGCGGATTGCTGGCCTACATATTCCCGGTCGAACTCCGCATCGCCGGCCTGCTCCAGATTGACGATCATCGCCCTGCGCCGAGCGTCGAGCTGCTGCGCGGGGGCGATGTTGACCGGATTTTCCGCGACGAAGCGCTTTAAGTCCGCGCTGCTCTTGCCATGGTCGGCGATCATCATCTTGGCGAAAGCCTTGACCTCGGGACGGCGCGCCCGCACCAGCGCCAGTTCGCTGGCCTCTATCTCGTACATGTCGGAAATGGAGGCCTGCGGTATGTAGAAGGTCGTCGTGACTGCGTCCTGGGTGGAGGAAACGCCCTCGGGCTTGGGCCCCTCATAATGTTTGGCGACGGTGGCGGTGCCGTTGGCGAGTTCCCCGGTCGAGCTGTCGTCGCCGCGCTGGTCGCATCCGCCGAGCGACAGGGCGAGCAGGAAGGCAGCGCTAGCGGCGGCTGAGATCCCTCCCCTCATGGCTGCGTGCCCGCTCCGCCCGTTCCCGGCGCGCCCATGCCGGGCATGGTGTTGGATGCGCCGGTGTCGCCCGCCTCGTTGATCGCCTGCTGCTGGTTCGTGCCGCCCGGCACGCGCCCATTTTCCTGTTGCGCCGCCGGGCTGCACGCGGTGACGAGGACGGCGGGCGCCAGCTGCAGCGCCGCGAGGATTTTCGGCAAGAAAGGCATGACTTTCACTCCACTGTCACTCCCTATCGACTAGGCTTGGATAACGGTGCCTGGATAACGGTCGGAGTGCGGCGTTGGCTGCAAGTCCACATCGTAACATGCGTTACCGGCGGGCGCGTATGAGCTGCCAGGACGCCTCGGTAGTCGGAACGACAGGAGCGGCGATGGAACGCGCAGCGGGTGGCGCGCGCCTCTCCCCATAGGGGCAGCACGAGGTCGGCTGATCTTTCGGAAAATCCCCGCCAGGGCAAGATGGTGGACAGGGCTGGATTCGAACCAGCGTACGGGAAACCCGGGCAGATTTACAGTCTGCTGCCTTTAACCACTCGGCCACCTGTCCAGCGCCCTACGCGGCGGTGCAGCAGGCTGCTTGCCGCGCTGGAGGGGCGCTCAATGGCGAAACGAGGCTTGCCTGTCAATGCTTCCCGTGAAATGAGCGTCCCCCATGAAAAGAGGACATCGAACCGGCAAGCCGAAGAACGGCTTCCCCCGCTTTTACGGCCGCCACGCCGTGACCGCCGCGCTCGCCAATCCCGACCGGGTCGTGCGCAAGATATGGGGCACGCGCGAGACGCTGGGCGCGCTGGAGCTGCCGCCCGTGCTGCCCATCGTCTATGCCGACGTGGCGGATCTTGGCCGGATGGTGCCGAGCGACGCGCCGCATCAGGGCATCGTCGCCGAGGTCGAGCCGCTGGACGACGTCTGGCTGGGCGACGTGCTGGAACAGGGGCAGGACGATCTGCGTCCCGTGCTGGTGCTGGACCAGGTGACGGACCCGCATAATGTCGGCGCGATCCTGCGCTCCGCCGCCGCCTTCGACGCGCTGTGCATCGTCACGCAGGACCGGCACGCCCCGCCCGAATCGGGCGTGCTGGCGCGCGCGGCGTCTGGCGCGCTGGAGATCATGCCCTGGGTGCGCGTGGTGAACCTCGCCCGCGCGCTCGACGAGATTGCTGAGGCCGGATATTGGCGCATCGGCCTCGACGGCGAAGCCACGAGCACGATCGGCGAGGCGATCGGCGAGTCCCGCGTCGCGCTGGTGCTGGGCGCGGAAGGCGAGGGGCTGCGTCACAACAGCATGGCGCATTGCGATATTCTGGCTAGACTGCCGATCAGCCCGCGGATGGAGAGCCTGAACGTCTCCAATGCTGCGGCGATCGCCCTGTACGCCGCCGCCAGCCGGTAGCGGCCTTGCCGGGCGGGTCCGGCGGGGGCGCCGGAAACGGGGGAACGCATGATGATCGCCTGGGCCCGCGCGGCGTGCATGATCGGGATCGTCCTGTTGCTGCCGGGCTGCCTGGTGACGCCTGGCACGTTCGAATCGAGCCTGGACATTCGCGCCGACCGCCGTTTCAGCTTCGCCTATAAGGGCCAGGTTATCGCGTCGGACATAGGCGGGGACATGGGCGAGAACATGGGCGGCTTGGAGGCGCTCGACGGCGCGGACGATCCGCTGGGCGGCCCCATGCCGGACGGCGAACAGAGCGCCTACAGCACGGCCCTGCTATGGGAATGGACGGAGCAGGGAAGGCCGGCTGGCCCCGACGGGCGTCCTCCCGCGCCCGAGGAGCGGTTCGACGGCAAGGGCGGCGCGCCGGCTGACGATGACGCGCGGATGCAGGCCATCGCCGCCGCGCTGCTCAAGGAAAAGGGGTTTCGCGCGGCCCGCTACATGGGCGGGCGCATGTTCGAGATCGACTATGCGACCGAGGGCGTGCTGACCCACGCCTTCCTCTTCCCCTTCAACATCGACGCGCGGATCGTGCTGCCCTTCGTCGCGGTCGAGATGCGCGGCCCCGACCGGGTTCGCGTGAAGGCGCCGGGCTATGCGAACAGCGAAGACAAGGGCCGGGCGATCATGGGCGCGGGGCCGGACGAGGCGGCGGCAAAGGCGCTGAACGGCACCTTCACCCTGACGACTGACGCGTCGATCGTCAGCCAGAATCAGGAGGAAGGGGCAACCGACGGACCGCGCGGCAAGCAACTGCGCTGGACGGTCACGTCGCTGACCAGCGAAGCGCCGATGGCCGTGCTGCAATTCCCGGCGCAATGATCGGCGTGGGGCGGCGCCCCGCCGCTGGCGCTCAGTCCTCCGGCGCGATCGTGACTCGCAGGCCCTCGGTCGCGTCGTTGATGACGATCTGGCACGACAGGCGGCTGGTCTCGTTGCGGTGATCGCTGCTGTCGAGCAGGTCGTTCTCGTCCTCGCTCATGGCCGGAAGCGCATCGACGAAGGCGGGATCGACATAGACGTGGCAGGTCGCGCAGGAACAGCAGCCGCCGCACAGCGCCAGCAATTCATCGAACCCGTTGTCGCGGATCACCTCCATGACCGACAGGCCAGCATCGCCCTCGACCGCCTGTTCCTCGCCCGCCCGGTTGACCACGATCAGTTTCGGCATATACCCATCCCTGGAATGTCTTTCCGGGCCGCTATGCGGGGCGGAACGCGGGAAATCAAGCGTCGGGGCGCAACAATGGTGACGAGCGCAGACCGGATCAGGGACAGCCTGGACGCCCTTGCCGCGATGGAACCGGGCTTCGCGACGGCGCTGCTGCGGGTCGGCTATCCCGCGCCGCGCATCCGCGAGCCCGGATATGAGACCCTGTTGCGCACGATCGTCGGACAGCAGGTCAGCGTCGCGGCGGCGGCGGCCGTCTGGCGCAAGCTGGAGGCGGAACTGGGCGAGGGCTGCGCGCCCGACATCCTCCTTTCGCGCGACTTCGACGCGCTGCGCGCCTGCGGCCTGTCCCGCCAGAAGCAGGGCTATGCCCGCAGCCTCGCTGAGCTGGTGCTATCCGGCGAACTTGACCTGCACGCGCTGCCCGCCGATGATGAGGAGGCGATCGCGCAGCTAGTCCGGATCAAGGGGATCGGCCGCTGGTCGGCGGAAATCTACCTGCTGTTCGCGGAAGGGCGCGCGGACATCTGGCCCGCCGGCGACCTCGCCGTCCAGATCGAGATCGGCCGGATCATGGGACTGCCCGAACGGCCCAGCGAAAAGGCGACTCGCGCGCTCGCCGAAAGCTGGCGGCCGCATCGCGGTGCGGCGGCGATCATGGCATGGCATCATTATAACCAGGGGCTCGACGTCCTGAAGAATTGACGCGGGGAGGCGCCTGGTCCACCGGGCGTGCGCGCTCGGGTTCAAGCGGATGAACCCTCGTTCCCCTCCTATACAGCAGAAGGATTGACGGACGACATGCCCCTTCCCATCGCCCGCTACATCGTCCTCCAGCATGAGGGCGTGTGGAAGATCAATCTCGATAATCGCTATTATGGCCCCTTTCCTACGCAGGAGGCGGCGGTCGTCAGCGCGACCGACACCGCGCGCGAAGCCAGTGCCGGGGGTTATCCGGCGGCGGTTCTGCTGATGCGGGAAAATCGGTTCGAAACGCTGTGGGAGGCGGCGGCGCCGTCCTCCGATGGGGTAACGGTTCCTGAAAATTGATTCAGGTTAGGGAACCCCATGCTCCGCGCGGCATTGAGGGTTCGACAAACTGGATCGACACATGCCCAAACGCGTTCTGATTGTAGAAGATGAGATTTTCGTAGCGCTCGAAATCGAACAGGTTGTGGAATCGGCCGGCCTTGAGGTCGGCGCGATCGCCGCAGACCAGTCGGCGGCGATCGCTGCGGCCGCCGATTGCGATATCGCGCTAGTCGACCTCAATCTGCGCGACGGACCGACCGGGCCGCAGATCGGGATGCAGCTGGCGAGCCAATATGGCGTCCGGGTCATCTATGTGACCGCGAACCCCGCCCAGATCGGCGACGCCTCCGTAGCGGCTATGGGGGTCGTTACCAAGCCGTTCCGATCGCAGAGCATCCGGGCCGCGCTGGAACTGGCCGCGGCCGACGATCCCGATCCTTATACCGCCGACATCGCCGGCTTCACGCCGTTTCTATCTGCGCGCGGTTCATGGAACGCGCTGGTATCGCAAGGCTGATCCGCAGGCCGTCGGCGCGCCATTCGCGCTCTATCCGCCCGCCCAGCTGACGTTCGGCGCTCAGCGTCATCAACCGGCTGCCGAAGCCGGCGCGCTCGGGCGGCGTCACCGGCGGCCCACCGCTTTCCCGCCAGTCGATGGCGAACATCTCTCCCTCCCGCCGCACGGCGATGTCGATGCGGCCCTCTGGGAGCGACAGCGCGCCATATTTGGCGGCATTGGTCGCCAATTCGTGGAACAGCAAAGCCAATGGCGTGGCCGAGCGGTCGTCCACGGCCGGATTTTCCCCGCTGATCGACACGCGCGTGCCGCCGACCACGGCATAAGGCGCGAAAAGCTGTTCCAGCACGCCCCAAAGGCTGCCATGTCCGGCCTCCGGCCGGGAATCGGCGCTGTGGGGCCGCACGAAATCATGCGCCCGGCCCAGCGCCAGGATGCGATCGCGCAGATCGTCGGCGATTCCGCCGATCTGCGGGTGCTCGCGCGCCGACAGGCCGATCAGGCCGGCGATGACCGAAAAGATATTCTTGATCCGATGCGACAGTTCATGCGCGATCATCTCGCGCTCTTCCATCATCAGCTTCTGTTCGTGGATGTCGGTGCAGGTGCCCATCCAGCGGATGATGCCACCGTCCGCGTCGCGGATCGGCAGGGCGCGTCCCAGCGTCCAGCGATATTGGCCACTCGCATGGCGCAGCCGATATTCGATCTCATAGGGCTCGCCGGTCTCCAGGCTGTGCCGCCAGAGCGTCCACGCCCGTTCCTGGTCGTCGGGATGGAACATGCCGTTCCACCCTTCGCCATCGGTCGACCCGGGGGGCACGCCGGTGAACTCATACCATTGGGCATTGTAATAATCGTGGAAGCCGTCCGGCAGGGTCGACCAGACCATCTGGGGCATGGCGTCGGCCAGCACGCGGAAGCGGCCGTCGCTGTCGGCCAGCGCCTCCGCGTGGCGTTGCTGCTGGGCCGCGAGGAAAAGGTCGCGGCGGCGGCCGGCCAGCGCCGTCATCACCTGCCGCGCCAGCAGCGTCAGCCCCTGGGTCTGAAGCGGCGTCAGCCCTTCGCGGGGCGTGTCGTCGATGACGCACAGCGTGCCCAGCGGCACGCCATCGGGATCGACCAGCGGCGCGCCCGCGTAAAAGCGAATATGGGGAGGGCCGGTGACCAGCGCGTCGCCTGAAAAGCGCGGATCCTTCGTGGCGTCGGGGACCACATAGGCTTCCGCCCCCCGCATCGCCCGGGCGCAAAAGGAGAGGGTGCGCGGGCTTTCTGTGGCGTCAAGGCCGGTGCGGGCCAGGATGCGCTGCCGATCCTGCTCGATCAGGCTGACCAGCGCCACCGGGGCGTCGCATAGGGCTGCGGCGAAATCGGTAATCTCGTCAAGCGCCTCTAAACCGCCGACGTCGAAATCGTGGAGCGTCGCCGCCGCCTGGTCGGTTTCGACGCTGCGCGACTCAGCCATCGCCGACGCGCTCTATATCCGCGCCCACGGCGGATAATTTCTCTTCCAGCCGCTCATAGCCGCGATCGAGATGATAGACGCGGTTCACCTGCGTCTCGCCCCGTGCGGCCAGGCCCGCCAGCACCAGGCTCATCGAGGCGCGCAGGTCGGTGGCCATCACCGGCGCGCCAGTAAGGCCCGCCACGCCACGCACCACCGCCGTGCGGCCGTTGACGCCGATGTCCGCACCCATCCGCGCCAGTTCGGGCACATGCATATAGCGGTTCTCGAAAATGGTTTCGGTCAGCACCGACGCGCCGTCGGCCAGCGTCAGCATGGCCATGAACTGCGCCTGCATGTCCGTGGGAAAGGCCGGGAAGGGCGCGGTCGACAGGGTCAGGGGCCTCAGCTTGCCGTCGGCCGCGACCAGAATGCTGTCCTTGCGGGTTTCGACATGGACGCCCGCGTCGCGCAGCGCCGCCAGGATCGCGTGCATGTCGTTGGCGTCCGCGCCGACCAGCTCCAGCGATCCGCCGGTGATCGCGGCGGCGCAGGCATAGCTGCCCGCCTCGATCCGGTCGGGCATGACGCGATAGGTGGCGCCATGCAGCCGGTCCCTGCCGTGGATGGTCAGCGTGTCGGTGCCCACCCCCTCGATGTCCGCGCCCATGGCGAGCAGCAGCCTGCACAGGTCGACAATCTCCGGCTCGCGCGCGGCGTTCTCCAGGATGCAGCTGCCCTTCGACAGCACGGCAGCCATCACGGCGTTTTCGGTGGCGCCGACCGACACCACGGGGAAAGTATAGATGCCGCCCGACAGGCCGCCGTCGGGCGCGCTCGCCCGGACATAGCCGGCGGTGACCTCGATGCGCGCGCCGAACGCCTCCAGCGCCTTCAGGTGGAGGTCGATCGGGCGGTTGCCGATCGCGCAGCCGCCCGGCAATGAGACCGTCGCCTCGCCCGCGCGGGCGAGCAGCGGCCCCAGCACCAGGATGGAGGCGCGCATCTTGCGGACGATGTCATAGGGCGCCTCGGTCGAGGTCACGCGGCCCGCGCGCATCGTCATCACCCGGCCGAAATCCTCCGGCCGCGCGCCCTCGATCATCGTCGACACGCCGAGCTGGTTCAGCAGATGGCCGAAACTGTCGACATCGGCGAGGCGCGGCAGGTTGCGCAGCGTCACCGGCTCGTCGGTCAGCAGCGCGCAAGGCAACAGCGTCAGGGCCGCATTTTTCGCGCCGGAGATGGGAAGGCGGCCGCTGAGCGCTTTGCCGCCGCGAATGTCGATACGGTCCATCATCGGCGTCATAACGGCAAACGCGCCGCGCGCAAGGCGATGATCGGCGCGGGTCGCGGGTGGAGATCGACAGGGGGCCGTGAACTGACCGCCTGTTCGCGTTATTGCGATTCAAGCCGTCCGGCCTACCCGGCGGCGCGGGAGTGAACCACTATTTCAGCAATGGCGTCGACACCGGCATCTTCACCCAGCAGTTCGGCCTGATACGGCGCGCGTCACGGCGCAGGATGGACCTGCATGCGCTACCGCTTCGCCCGGGTTGAACGACGTCAAGCCGGCGATGGTCGCCGCCGCCACCCGCGACGCGCCCGCCCGCGAGCAATTCGCCATAGGACAGCGGCATCGGCATCGGCGGCATCAATGGCGGGACCCAAACGCTATTTCTCGATAGAGCGCACGGGGAGGGGATAATGCCGCCGACGCCCCTATAGAAGGTGCGTAGTGACGCCGGCGCCGCCGGCGTGTCAGGCGGCCGGCAGGCGCGTCAGATTGTCGGCCGCCGCCTTACCGGCCGGGCTTTGCGGCGCCAGCCTGACCGCGCGCTGCCAGGCGGAGCGGGCGACATCCTCATGGCCCGTCAGGATCGCGATATTTCCTTCCTCCAGCGCGACGGAGGCGTCGTCGGGGGAGAGCTTCACGGCGCGCGCGACATGCGCCTGCGCCAGCGGCATCTCCCCCGACCGGCGCGCCAGCGTGGCCGACAGCAGCCAGCCGAGCGGGTCCTGCGGCGCCTGCTCCAGCGCGACGTCCAGCGATTCGCGCGCGCCCTTCGGATCGCCCAGCGCCACCAGCGCGCGGGCGCGGTCGAGATGCACCTCGCCCTTCTCCAGCCCGTCCGGGATGCCGCGCGCCAGCGCCGCGTCAAGGTCGGCGCGCGCCTTGGTCGGGTCGCCGCCCGCGAGCGCGGCGTTGCCGGCCTGCGCCCACAGGCGCGCACTCTGCGGCATGGCCCCGGCGCGTTCGGCCTCCTCGGCCGCCTGCTCGAAGGCGACGATCGCGGGCGGCCAGCGTTCGGCGCGCGCATAGGCGAAGGCCAGGCAATGGCGGGCATAGAAGCCGCCGCCCTTCAGCCGCCACGCATTGGCCTGCGCCATCCCCTCGTCTGGCGATTCCAGCGCGGCGTCCACGCAGGCCTGGAACGGGGCGGCCATTTCCGGCGGGACCGGCAGCGAGGCGGCGGCCTCAGCCTTGGCGGGCGGTGGGGCGGATTGCTCGGCCTGCTCGCGCCGCGCCTTCGAACGGTTCATGACCGCCTCTACCTCCGGCGCATAGGCCTGGGGCGTCAGCAGGAGGGCCAGCAGCAGGGAAATCATGGCGCGGCGTCCGCTAGCGAGGCGACAGTGCGGATCAACAGGGCGATGTCCGCGTCGCGGGAAAGGCGATGGTCGCCGTCCTTAACCAGCAGCGTCTGCACGTCCGATGAACGCAGCGCCGCCGCCAGGCGCGGCGCGACCTGCCAGGGCACATCGTCGTCGGCCTGGCCCTGGAGCAGGCGGACCGGGCAGTCGATCGGGATCTCCCGCTCCAGCAGCCGCAGGCTCTGGCCCGATTCCCAGAAGGCGCGGGTGGTCACATAAGGATGTTCGCCATAAGGGGTGGGCTCGATAATGCGGCCCTCGGTCGCCAGCAGCGCCTTGTCCGCGTCGGTGAAGCCCCATTCGGTGAAGTCGGGCGCGGCTGCCACGCCGACGATCGCCGCCATGCGATCGGGCCGGGCCAGCGCCACCAGCAGCGCCAGCCATCCGCCCATCGACGATCCCACTAGGATCACCGGCCCTCGGGTCAAATGGTCGAGCACCAGCAGCACGTCGTCGCGCCAGCCGCCAAGCGTGCCATCCTCGAACCGCCCGTCGCTGGCGCCGCAGCCCGCATAGTCCATCCGCAGCATCGCGCACCCGCGCGACGCCGCCCAGCGGTCCAGCGCGACCGCCTTGCCGCCTTCCATGTCGGACATATAGCCGGGGAGGAACAGCAATGCCGGCCCGTCGCCCGAACGCCGGCGATAGGCGAGGCGCAGTCCGTCCGGCCTGGTGAAATGATTCAGAGGGGCAGGGGGCGCAGGCGCGGCGGAGGCGTCGTCGGTGGGGGCGTCGTCGATAGGGGCGGGGGCCATGAACTGTCCTGTCGCGAGGGGAAGGGCGGCTTATTCCAACGTGGGATGCCGACACAAGCGGCGCGGCCGGTGAAAAGGCGCGAACTTGCAAATTAAAGGCGCGGCGCGATTGACAGGCAGAAACCCAAAGGCTAATCGCGCCCCCCTACCCCGTGCCCAGATGGCGGAATTGGTAGACGCACCAGCTTCAGGTGCTGGCGATCGCAAGGTCGTGGAGGTTCGAGTCCTCTTCTGGGCACCAATACTGGCTCTGGATACGTCCAGCAGCGTCCAGTAAGCGGCTGGTTTCACAGCATTTTTAGACCGAGAATCGCCAGACACCGTCCGGCGAAATCCGGCTAAGGGCATCAGCAGCGACCACAAATGCTGCCCTTTTTGTTGCCCTCGGATCGACCCGGCCTTGCTGGGAAAACGACCATGCTGACCTACATTCAGATCAATGCCGCCAAGCCGAGAGCGAAGGCTTGGAACCTATCCGATTCTCAAAACCTCTATCTCGTCATCCAGCCCAACGGCTCGAAGCTGTGGCGCTTCAACTACCGTTTCCTAGGTTCAGGACCCATTGATCTGAGCGTCGCGATCTGGTTCTGGCTCCGCAAGGAGACTGGGCATGAGCGACC